>SVKX01000024.1 GCA_015068225.1 Oscillospiraceae bacterium | reverse complement strand
TCAAGAACATGATCACCGGTGCTGCTCAGATGGACGGCGCTATCCTGGTTATCGCTTCCACCGACGGCCCCATGGCTCAGACCAAGGAGCACCTGCTGCTGGCCCGTCAGGTCGGCGTTCCCGCTATTGTTGTTTTCATGAACAAGGCTGACCTGGTTGACGACGCTGAGCTGCTGGAGCTGGTTGAGATGGAAATCCGTGAGACCCTGAGCTTCTACGAGTTCCCCGGCGACGACATCCCTGTCATCCAGGGCTCCGCTCTGAACGCTCTGATCTCCGAGTCCAACGACCCCAACGCTCCTGAGTACGCCTGCATCAAGGCTCTGATGGATGCTGTCGACGAGTATATCCCCACTCCCGACCGTAAGGCTGACCAGCCCTTCCTGATGCCCGTTGAGGACGTCTTCACCATCTCCGGCCGTGGTACTGTTGCTACCGGTCGTGTTGAGCGTGGCCAGATCAACAAGAACGACAAGGTCGAAATCGTCGGCCTGCGTGAGGACAAGCTGGAAACCGTTTGTACCGATATCGAAATGTTCCACAAGCTGCTGGACTACGCTGAAGCTGGCGACAACATTGGCGCTCTGCTGCGTGGTATTGACAAGAAGTCCATCGAGCGTGGTCAGGTTCTGTGCAAGCCCGGCTCCATCAAGCCTCTGACCAAGTTTGCCGGTCAGGTTTACGTCCTGTCCAAGGAAGAAGGCGGCCGTCACACTCCTTTCTTTAACAACTACCGTCCCCAGTTCTACTTCCGTACCACCGACGTTACCGGCATCATCACTCTGCCCGAGGGCACTGATATGTGCATGCCCGGCGACAACGTTGTCATGAATGTTGAGCTGATCACCCCCATCGCTATCGAGAAGGGTCTGCGTTTCGCTATCCGTGAGGGTGGCCGTACCGTCGGTTCCGGCGTTGTTACCGAGATCTACGAGTAATTTGTAACGCGTTCTTGCATCACTATGATCTCCCGGGTCTTTGACCCGGGAGAATTTTTTGAATTTTTTGTAAAAAATTGTAGACATTTTCGTGAATGTATGATAGTATAATGTCAAGTAAGGTTTATCTTTGCCTTATGGATTATTTGGAAAGGAGATTATCGTAATGGGTGTAGCTTCTCTGGTTCTGGGTATCGCTGCTGTTGTGTTCTCTGTTTTCCCCATCCTGTTTGGTTATTGGGGCGCCGTCATCCTGGGTGTTGTTGGTATCATCCTGGGTGCTCTGGGCAAGAAGAGCAATGCTAAGTGCGCTACTGGTGGTCTGGTTTGTGCTATTATCGGCACCTGCCTGTCCGGCCTGATGCTGATCGCTTGCAGCCTGTGCGCAAGTGCAGCTGGCGGCGTTCTGGGCGCTCTGTAATTTTCAGTCCATAATGAATCCCTGCCGGTATGCTTTTATACCGGCAGGGAATTCACTATTCTTACGAATTGAGGAGGATACCTTTATGTATCCCTATATATATATTTTTGACCGTCAGATCGGCACCTACGGACTTTGTATGATGGTCGGCTTCTGGCTTGCCGGAATTCTCGCCCTCCGCAAGGGCAAGCCTTTGGGCCTTAAGATGGAGGATCTGGTAATTGTAGCTGCTATGACCTTTGGCGGTACACTGGTCGGCGGAGGACTGCTGTATGTTTTTGTTACCTATCCCATTGATCAGATCATCGAATTTATCCGTCAAGGTGATTTTCGGTTCCTGGCAAGCGGTCTTGTTTTTTACGGCGGTTTGGTTGGCGGCGGTCTTTGTGCACTTCTGGGTGCGAAGATATCCAAGTGCAGCCTGAGTGTTCTGGAGCGCTCTGTAGTTCCGTTTATCCCTCTGGGCCACGCTGTGGGTCGGATCGGTTGTGTGATGGCTGGCTGCTGCCATGGCTTTGAGTACGATGGCCCTCTTGCACTGTATTATCCCCATTCTCTTACCGGCCTATCTCCGGACAAGGGCTATTTCCCTGTGCAGCCTTTGGAATCTGTGCTGAATGTGGGCATTTGCCTGTTCCTTCTGTGGTACGAAAAGAAAATGAAGCGTACTTTTGAACTGCTTTTGCTGTATCTGGGACTCTATTCCGTTTCCCGTTTCTTTCTGGAAATGCTTCGCGGCGATTCGATCCGCGGCGTGTGGAGCGGCTTCTCCACATCCCAGTACATCAGCATCGCGCTGTTAGCAGTGAGCGTTATTGGTGTCGTTTGGTGCAGAAAATCGGCCCCCAAGAGCGAGGCCTCTGCTTAAATGGAAAATTCAAAAATCCCAACCGTCAGGTTGGGATTTTTTCATGCCCGCTTTTTGAATTGACCAGGGGTAAGCCCCATAATTTCCTTAAACTTTCGGGTAAAAAAACTCACACTTTCAAATCCGGATCTGTCTGCAGCTTCACTTACAGAAATCGAAGAATTTTGCAGCATAGCAGCCGCTTTTTCAACACGGATTCGATGCAAGTGCTGGAAAATCGTCTCGCCTGTATACTTTTTGAACAGGCTGCAAAGGTAATTAGGATGCAAATGCACATGGGATGCGATCATTTCCAGCGTCAACGGCTGATCATAGTAGCATTCCAAGTAACAGATACATGCTTTCACCGCCATATTTCCGTTGTGTTCTGCTGTATCAGACGGGATTCTCTTTTCCGCAATGTGAAAAACTGCGGCGCATACCTCAACAATGGCTGTAAAAGCGGTAATCTTAAAGCAGTCTGCATCTGTTTCTTTTGAAACGATTCGCTTCAATGTTGCGGAAACGGTGGTGCAAAGGCTGGAATCCGGCAGAAGCACCCGTGGAAGAAGGAGATTGCCTGATCGAAGAGGGACGACAAAATCACGAGTAAAAAAGTGAGAAGGTGACAATGCCAAAAGGTCCAGAGACACCACGAACGCATCATACTCACAACTGACCCCTGCGGAATCCATGGCGTGAAGCTCATTTGGGTGAATAAACGCAACGCTTCCTGCGCTCAAGAGGAAGGTTTCTGTGCCGGTGCGGACATGGATGCTCCCTTTGTGGACAAGCAGGATCTCAAATTCCGGATGCCAGTGAACGGGGGAGACGATGCCGCTTGTGCCGGCAGTTATATGATAAAGGGCAATGGGACAATCCGATGTGCCCCGGGGACAGTTTTCTCTTAGCACATCCATACAGGTACCTCTTGATAAATGTTAATATCGTGCTGTTTTTCATTAATATTGGCCTTGATAGACATATTGTATCATAATATAATAACAGTAGCAAGATAGTTTGAAAGGTTTCAGAAAGGAAGTTACATATGGAAAGAAACAGATTTCAGTCGGAAGTGCGTCCTGCTGCAATACCCGAAAATATGGTTCAGGGAAAGACTTACCGCTTTACGGTGCTCTCGCCTAGCCTGATCCGTATGGAGTATTCTCCCGAGGGCCTTTTTGAAGACAGAGCCACCCAGACCGTTTTCTTCCGGGATTTCCCCAAGTGCGAATATTCCTGCCGTCAGGAGGATGGAACACTGGTTTTGGAAACGGAGGCGCTGGTTCTTCGGTATGCTGTGGACAAGCCCTTCGACGGAGAAAGCCTGGTTATCAGTCTTAAGATCGAGCCGGCCTCTACCTGGCGCTTTGGTGAAGACTTTGAAGACATGGGTGGCACGACCCAGACGCTGGATTTGACGGATGGCAGCCACCCTGTAGAGCGGGGAATCTGCTCCAGAAACGGATTTTCTGTTTTGGATGACAGTGACCGTCTTCCACTGGAGAAGGATGGCTGGATCGGTGTGCGGCATCCCAATGCCACAGATTGCTATTTCTTTGGTTACGGATTTGACTATCTGGGCGCAGTGCGGGATTTTTACAAATTGACCGGTGAGCCGCCCATGCTGCCGGCCTATGCCCTTGGCAACTGGTGGAGCCGCTATTATCCCTACACGCAGCAGGAATATCTGGATCTGATGGACCGTTTCCGCGAGGAGGATCTGCCCTTTTCTGTCGGCGTTGTGGATATGGACTGGCATATTACCCAGATTCCGGAGGAGCTGAAGGACGAAGATCCCCGAATGGCCGACGGATGGACAGGTTACAGCTGGAACAAAGCGCTGTTTCCGGACTATAAGGCATTCTTGAAAGCGCTGCACGACCGCAACCTGAAAACGGCCCTGAACCTGCATCCTGCGGTGGGAACCTGCTGCCATGAGGATATGTATCCTGAAATGGCTAGGGCCAATGGCATTGATCCGGAAACCAAACAGCGGGTACCGCTGGATCTGCTTTCCAGAAAGCATATGGAAACCTATTTTGATATTCTGCACCACCCTTATGAGAACGACGGTGTGGATTTCTGGTGGATGGACTGGCAGCAGGGAAATGACTACTGGTGGATTCACGAGGCCAACAAGCCCGGAGAATATCAGGACCCCCGGGAGCGGGTGAATCCTCTTTGGATGCTGAATCATCTGCATATTCTGGACATATCCAGAGATGGCAGCAAGCGCCCCATGTTTTTCTCCCGTTATTCCGGACCGGGCAGCCACCGGTATCCTGTAGGTTTTTCCGGTGATACCATCATTACCTGGGCCAGTCTTGCGTTCCAGCCCTGGTTTACTGCCAATAGCTCCAATATCGGCTACTGCTGGTGGAGCCATGATATTGGCGGTCACATGGGCGGCATCCGGGATGAGGAGCTGTATGCCCGTTGGGTCCAGCTTGGTGTATTTTCTCCCATTAACCGGCTGCACAGTTCCAATAACCGCTGGCAGCAGAAAGAGCCCTGGTCTTATAACGGGGATACGGAAAAACTGGCATCGGATTGGCTGCGGCTGCGGCACAGACTGTTCCCGTATATCTATACCATGAATTATCGCACCCACAGCCAGCTTCAGCCCCTGGTACAGCCTATGTATTACAGCCATCCCAAGTGCTCCGGTGCTTATGAGGTGCCCAACCAGTTCTGGTTTGGCAGTGAGCTGATCGCTGCTCCCATTACAGAAAAAACTGATAAGGTTACAGGTCTTGCCAAGAGTCAGGTGTGGCTGCCCAAGGGGCATTGGTTTGACTTCTTTACCGGTCTGCATTACGCCAGCCGCCGGGGCCGGAAACTCCGCGCATACCGGGATCTTTCTAAGATGCCTGTATTTGCCCGCTCCGGCGCTATTGTTCCCATGGCAGGCTATGCCAAGGGGGATAATCGCCTTGGAAACAGTGAGCACATGGAGGTGCTGGTATTCCCCGGTGCGGACAATGTATTTGCGCTTTATGAAGACGCAGGCGACGGTTTTGCTTATAAAGACGGTGCTTTTGCAATGACGGAGCTGACCCTTTCCTGGGGTGAAAGACCTGTCTTTACCATCGGGCCTGCTTTGGGCGATCTGACCCAGATCCCGGAGAAGCGTTTCTGGAGGATAGGCCTGCGGGGCTTCCACAAGAATGTAGAAACGGCGGCCAGTGTAGATGGCAAGCCCGTGGCTGCATCGGCACAGTGGGACGCCCAGTGCAATACCTTGTGGCTGAGTGTGGAAGCCGATGTGACCTCTTGCATCCGTATCGAGATTCTGGGAGAGAATCTTATTTGTGAAAATGAGGATGTGCTGGAGCGCTGTGCAAAGCTTCTGGAAAAGACCCAGTGCCCTTATGTTCTGAAGGAACAGATGTGGAAGGAAATCAGCGATACCAGCAAGCGTCTGGTGGTCAGACTTTTGTTTGCTGGCGGCTTCACACTGGAAACGGATTCTCTTTCCGGAGCGGTGGAAGAACTGTTGACCCTTACCGAGGATAAGTGGCTTGGCAGTGAGATTCCTGAAAATTAAAAAGAGCATCCCGACCTATCTGTACAGGTCGGGATGTTTTTTGGAATATTCAAATAATTCATATTTTGTGGTTGGCGCGGAGAGGTTTTTCTGGTATACTGGTGTAAAAGATGGATATTTTAACTCCGAAAGGATGATAAGATTGAAAGAGCTATGGACAAAGATCAAAGAAGCGCTGATTTCTGCGCTCCCGATCACGGCCATCGTATATATTCTAGCCCTGACCCCGTTGGTTAATTTCTCCTCCACAGAGCTGATCACATTTACCATTGGCGCTGTGCTGCTGATCCTGGGTATTGGCTTATTTAATCTGGGAGCTGACCTTGCTATGACACCTATGGGTGTACATATGGGTTCGGGTCTTTCCGGACAGAAAAAGCTGAGCCTGCTGCTGGCTGTCTGCTTTGTGATGGGTATGCTTATTACGGTTGCAGAGCCGGATCTTCAGGTTCTTGCCAAGCAGGTCAGCGCGGTTATGAACGGCACGGTGCTAATCTACTGCGTGGGAATCGGCGTGGGCGCGTTTCTGGTAGTGTCCGTGCTGAAGATCGTCTTTAGAAAGAGCCTTTCTCAGATTCTGATGCTGTTTTATATGCTGCTGTTTGCACTGGCGCTGATGCTGGTGGTCAGCGGAAATGAGAGCCTGCTGCCTTTGGCCTTTGACTCCGGCGGTGTTACCACCGGCCCTATCACAGTGCCGTTTATTATGGCCCTTGGCGTTGGTATTGCCGGTGTACTGGGCGACCGCCGCAGCAAGGAAAACAGCTTTGGTCTGGTGGCACTGTGCTCCGTTGGCCCTATTCTGGCTGTGCTGCTGTTGGGTATTTTCTCCACATCCAATATGCAGTATCAGGTGCCGGACTATACGGTCAGCAATGACATTCTGGGTGCATTTCTACACGCTGCCGGCCATACCGCCAAGGAAGTTGCCATCGCCTTGGGCATGATCGTTGCATGCTTTATCATTTGCCAGATCGCTTTCCTGAAGCTGCCCAAGCGCCGCCTGGTGCGGATCGCAGTGGGTGTGGCGTTTACTTATGTGGGCCTTGTTATTTTCCTTACAGGTGTCAATGTGGGCTTCATGCCCGTGGGATATAAGCTGGGTACGGCTATGGCAGAGGTCAACAGTACCTTGCTGGTGGTGTTCGGTCTGGTCACAGGTGTTCTGGTTGTGCTGGCAGAGCCTGCCATTCATGTGCTGAATTCTCAGGTGGAGAACATTACCGGCGGTCTGGTAAGTAAGAAGTCCATGATGCTGGGTCTGTGCATCGGCGTTGGCAGCGCCATTGCGCTGTCCATGATCCGGATCATTTTCGATTTCTCCCTTGTGTATTACATCATTCCCGGTTACTTTATTTCTCTGGCACTGTCCCTGTTTGTGCCGCCTGTGTACACTGCCATTGCCTTCGACTCCGGCGGTGTTGCCAGTGGCCCCATGACTTCCGGCTTTATTCTGCCGTTGGCTACCGGTGTTTGTGTGGCTCTGCAGGGCGAATCTGCAGTAATGGCCGATGCCTTTGGCGTAGTGGCTCTGGTTGCCATGGCGCCGCTCATCACAATCCAGCTTCTGGGCTTCCGGGGCGTGATGGCAGAGCGGATCAATGAGCGCAAGGCTATGAAACGGATCCTGGATGCAGATGATCAGCAGATCATCAACTTTATGTAAGGAGGAGCAGCGATGAGCAATTCAGTCAACGATTCTGCAATCAAAAAGTTAAAGCTTCTCTTTACCATTGTGGATCGGCCCAAGGGCGAGTTCTATATGGATGTGATCAGCCAGTTTGATGTCAATTATCAGATGGTCCTTGGCGGTCTGGGCACGGCCCGCTCTGAATTGGTGGAGCTGTTGGGCCTGGAACCCCATAAGGCGGTGGTCATCAGCGTGATTCGCGATGAACTGGCGGAAACCGTCATGCAGTGTCTGGAAGATAAGTTTGCCACCATCCGCGGCGGCAAGGGGATTGCTTTTGCAGTGCCTCTGAGCAGCGTGATCGGTGTAAATGCGTACCGGTTCTTAAGTGATAACCGGATGGGGAGGGAAGCGTAATATGAAAACCAATGAACATGAAGTGATCTTTGCTATCGTCAATTCCGGCTTTGCTGAGGATGTGATGGAAGTGGCCCGGGAAAAGGGTGTTCGCGGCGGTACGATCATTAACGCCCGGGGTGTGCTAAAAGAAGATGCAGCGGCTTTCTTTGGCATCACCTTGCATGCGGATAAAGAAATCCTCATGATGGTGGTGGAAAAAGCCATCCGGGACGAGGTCCTTAACGCCATCTACAAGGAAATGGATATGGCCAAGAAGGCCAAGGGCATCGCGTTTTCCCTGCCGGTATCGGATGTTGCCGGGTTAGCCCAGAAGATCGAAGCCCCCAAAACCGAAGAATAAGCAAAAAGCACCGCCTTTTGGCGGTGCTTTTTATGCGACGCAGATCTATAAGCCGGGTTCTGTCTTGACAGCCATCTATCTAGTCCCGCAATTGCTCACGGGATCAAGCCGCCTCCTCGAAGCGGTCGGGCAGACCTGTTGCTTCTCCACGGCGTTGCTCCGGGATAGAGTTTACAGCGTAAAACCCATGTTACCATGGGCCGGGTGGGCTCTTACCCCACCTTTTCATCCTTACCTTGCGGCGGTATATTTCTGTTGCACTT
>SVKX01000011.1 GCA_015068225.1 Oscillospiraceae bacterium | reverse complement strand
AAGCTCCCCCACCGCTACCGTGTAAAAAGGTGTACAAAAGGTGTATAAAAGGTGTATACGAAAAAACGGAATGCGAAAAAACCTTGATAAATAAAGGATTTTTAAGGAGATAGAAGAAGAAATGAAATTAGGTATCGTTGGTCTGCCCAATGTGGGCAAGTCCACCCTGTTTAATGCTATTACAAATGCCGGCGTTCCCGCCGACAACTACGCATTCTGCACCATCGACCCTAATGTGGGCGTTGTCAGTGTTCCGGATCCCCGGCTGGACTGGCTTTCCGATTTCCACAAGCCCAAAAAGACAACCCCTGCAGTTATCGAATTCGTTGACATCGCCGGTCTTGTGAAAGGCGCTTCTAAAGGCGAAGGTCTGGGAAATAAGTTCCTTAGCAACATCCGTACCACAGATGCTATCGTTCATGTGGTCCGGTGCTTTGAAGACTCCAATGTGACCCATGTGGAGGGCAGCACCAATCCCCTGCGGGATATTGAGATTATTAACATGGAACTGGTAATGGCGGATATCGAAATGGTAGAGCGCCGTATTGACAAAGCCCAGAAAGCCATGAAAGGCGGCGACAAGAAGTTCGCCCGGGAAGCAGATCTGTTCACGAAGCTGCTTCAACATTTGAACGAAGGAAAGCTGGCCCGCACATTTACCGACGATGCCGAAGATCTGGCCCTTATCGCAACCTCTGATCTTTTGACGCTGAAGAAAACTATCTATGTTGCCAATTTGGCAGAGGCAGAGGTCAACACGCCGGAAGATAATCGTCACTTCGTGGCGGTAAAAGAATTGGCCGCCCTGGAGGACAGTCAGGTCATTCCCATTTGCGCCAAGCTGGAGGCCGATATTGCCGAGCTGGACGATCCAGATGAAAAGGCCATGTTCATGGAGGAGCTCGGTGTTGCAGAATCCGGCCTGGACAAGCTGATTCGCAGCTCTTATTCCCTGCTTGGTCTAATTTCCTTCCTGACTGCCGGCTCCGATGAATGCCGCGCATGGACCATCAAAAAAGGCACCAAGGCTCCCCAGGCTGCCGGTAAGATACACACCGATTTTGAGCGGGGCTTTATCCGCGCAGAGGTCATCGCCTTTGAGGATATGAAGGAATGTGGCACTATGGCCGCTGCCAAGTCCAAGGGTCTCGTCCGCAGTGAAGGCAAAGAGTATGTCATGAAAGATGGCGACATCGTAAACTTCCTGTTTAATGTATAAGAAACAAACAAAAGAGGCTGTTCAAAATGAACAGCCTCTTTTTAATTCGTATTATGTTTAGTTCTTTTTCTTTCTGGTCTTGATGGCAAAGATCAACGAAACTACAAAGCCGATGACCGCCACAGCGAGAACCGCAATGCTCAAAGACGCGTGGACACCCCAGTTCGCGCCCAGCTTATAGGGAGCATAAGTAAAATAAGTAGTATAGCCTGCATAACCGCACACCAGGGGAAGCAGGAAAGAATTCAGTTTGCCTCTCTTGAGTACGGAGAAAACAATACCGGCAGCAGCGGATACCAGCAGAGTAATGGGTCCAATAAGAAACTGATTGATTCTGTAATCCTTGCCAAACACTTCCTTCAGGGAATTGTTAAGATCTTTATGCTCACGAGGGAACCAAATGTAATCGCTGATAGATGCCGTGCCATCACCCTCTGTCCAGAAAGGAACGAACTGCATAACAAGTAACGCCAGCATCAGAACAATCAGCAGGTAGCTAATGCATTTGGCAATCAAATTGAGTTTCTTCATTTTAGATCATTGCTCCTTTTTTCCTTATGCGAAATATTTCCCTGCATTCAGGATTTTTTATATATTATCATGGCAAAAAGAAAATGTCAAGTTCCTCTGAAGAAATGAGCAAAAAGCACAATTTGTTGACACTTTTTTTGTTCCAATTAACATTTTCTAGTTGGTAATTGACAAAATTTTGTTTCCAGGTACAAAAAACCGGCCTTTTACGGGAAACTGCATGCATTCTGGGGGTATGCAAGAAGTATCTGCACCCAAAGCACACTGTTTTCCGACGAAATATAATCATTGCTTTTTTCCAACTATTGTGTATAATATTTATGCGACTTTTCACACATAGTTGCCTAGAATATTTCATCCGGGTGTGGCCCAGTTGGTAGGGCGCCTGGTTTGGGACCAGGATGCCGCGAGTTCGAGTCTCGCCACTCGGACCAAATAAGCAGAAATGGCTTTTGCCGTTTCTGCTTATTTCTTTTGATGGAGAGACTCGAATAATCTAAATGCAACGCGGACGAGCGTTGCCGCCGACTGCTCGAGGTCGGCGAACCTTTATCTGCGCATAGCGCAGATGCAAACGAGTCTCGCCACTCGGACCAAATAAGCAGAAATGGCTTTAGCTGTTTCTGCTTATTTCTTTTGGTAGTTATCGATCTATGCATCCTCAAAAACATCTGAAACATCCAGACTCCCTCCACTAGGGGGCCTTTTTGCGCCGTTGAGGGACACAAAAATACCGATGAGCAGCATTTGCAACATTTTTGATTTTGGGTATGCTACAATAACGTTGCAGGAGGTGATAGGATGAAACTTAAACTGATCATCGACAAAGAGAAGGACGAAGAAGTAGTAATTACTGCGCATCAACGCACCGCTCTGATCGACGAAATCGAAGCACTGATTTCAAAGCACACAGACCGCATCCCCGGCTACACCGAGGATAACATCAAAATGCTGTCCGTTTCCCAGATCGAGTGCATTACTGTTCTGGACGGCAAGACCTACGCCATCGATCACAAAAATCGCCGTTACAGATTGAAGCAAAGGCTTTATGAACTGGAGCAGCAACTCCCCTCGTCTTTCATCCGCATCAACAAAAGCGCACTGGCAAATGAAGCTCGTCTGGATCGATTCCAGGTTACTTACGCAGGCAGCGTAGATGCCGTTTTCAAATGCGGTTACACAGAGTATGTTTCCCGGCGTTGCTTTGCCCAAATCAAAAGGAGGTTTGAAACAAAATGAAGAAGTTTTGGAAGGAATTTTTGTTCCGAGGTCTGATCTGTGCTGCAGGGGGCCCACTGGTATTAGCCATTATCTATGGCATTCTGGGTTGCACCGGCACTGTGGAAGCTGTCTCCACTGCAGAGGTCTGCATGGGCATCCTGACGATCACACTGCTGGCCTTTATCGCAGCAGGCATGACCGCTATCTATCAGATGGAACAGCTGCCGCTGCCAATGATGATCCTGCTCCATGGCGGCGCGCTGTACATTGCCTATATCCTCACCTATCTGATCAACGGCTGGCTGCAAAATTCCCTTATTCCCATTCTGGTGTTCACCGGCATTTTCGTTGTATGCTATGCTATCATCTGGCTGATTATTTACTGCGTGGAAAAAGTCAAAGCGGAAAAACTCAACAAAATACTCAAGAATTAACGAAAATGTGCGTTGCTTTCCTTTGCAACGCACATTCTTTATTATTTATAATCTGTTTCATCGCTGGCCATCGTACCAGTCTATCTCCCTGCAATGGCGTTCGTTACGCCAATTCCAAACATTCTCAATCTCATTTTTACCTCACCAAATGAAGGGAATGATTCTGTACTTTACCTTCTGCTTGTACTCGGAGTAACCGGGAAGTTCTCTAGTCAGCAATTCTTCCTCGTCCGTCAAGCGGACAACGATCACCACCGGGTAGAACACAAAGGCAATCAATGCATACCAGGAGCCAAGCACCAGCGGAATCATCAGAAACAACAAAATGGTTACCGCATACATAGGATGGCGGACAACGCCATAAAGACCGGTATCCACCACGGTCTGCCCCTCTTCCACCTTGATCGTACGGCTTAAGTATGCGTTTTCCCGCATCACCTCTGCATACAGAGCGTAGGCAATCAAAAACAGTACCGACGCGGCGATAACCACCCAAGTGGGCACTGTTGACCAGCTGAAACGGAAGTCCAGCCCCGCCACCACAAAACCGGCAATGAACATAAGGCCCGAGAGAGCAACAACGCCTTTCTGTGTCCCCTGCTTTTCCTTGGCATCCAGCCGCCTTTTCAAAAACTCCGGGGACTTATATAGCATCACAAAACCGGCAATCAGCATCGGTCCAAAGAGCAGGCCGATAAGAAGCCAACCGCATGTATAGCTGAGTGTGCCAGCCGGCAGGAAAATTAAAAGGCCTACCAACAGCAAGCCGCAGACGAATTTCACCAGCGCCTCCATCAGCAATTTCATGCCTCGTCCTCCAGAGCTTCCAGATAATAGCTCACCGGGCGGAAACCATCGTTGCAGCTAAGCATTGCAGAGTTCGGGTTTTTCATCCACCCATCGTAGAAATTTCCGCCACCCTCAGCTAGGGTTTTGACGAAGGGTGCCAGACCCTCCCAAGCGGCATTGCAAAATCTATCCGGCTTTTGACCGTTCTCCGATACCCAAACCATACCGATCTCTACTTCGCAGGCATGTTCAATGGGATTTTCATACAGTTCCATCAGATCGGGATAACAGGTCCGCCGGACGGCAGTGATCTTTACTTTCTTCATAGTCCACACTCTCCACTGATCAGATTTGGCCTCATTATATCACGCAATTTTCCTAGTTGCAACGCAAAACACTTCCCGTGCCACAATCCCTCTAAACATCATGGGTATGGTGATGATCCTCCATTTGACTGTGACCATGGCTATGGATCGCTTCCTCTTTGCCATGGGTATGGGTATGGCTGTGGATGTGCTCATGTTCATGGGTGTGAATCAGTTCTCCATGGCAATGCTCATGCGTGTGAATATGGTTGTGCTGGTGGGTATGCTGCAGGGTGATGGTGTCCTTCACCAGCAGTACCGTTGCGCCGGTCATAATCACCAATCCCACATAAAACTGTACACCCGGCCGCTCCCCAAGCAAAAAGACACCAAAAAGCACGCCCAAAAACGGTGCGACAGAATAGTATGCACTGGTTTTGGCAGCGCCAAGTTCTTTCTGCGCCTTGATATAGAAATTGATGCTCAACCCATATGCAACAAAGCCAAGTACCAGAACAGCAAGAATCCAAATAACCTGCGGAATATTCTCACCGACGATCAACGCCACGATCAAACTGCCCAAGCCGGAGAAGATACCTTTGATCGTAGTGATCTGAACGGAAGACTTGTTGCTGAGCATCCGGGTACAGTTGTTCTCCAGTCCCCAGCAGCAGGCAGCGGCCAGCACAAGCAGAGAGCCAGTGTTAAACCGAAAACTGCCTGCGCCTTCATAGCTGAGGGCAACACTGGCAGCAGTAACCAGAACAATTGCGGTGGCCAGCCATTTGGACAGCTTCTCCCGGAATGCCAGGAGCGCAATCAGGGAGGTAGCTACGATCTCAAAGTTATTCAGCAAAGATGCGTTAGCGGAATTGGTCCGCTCCAGACCCAGCATCAGCAGAATAGGCGCGGCAATATCCAGCACGATCATACCAATGGTATATGGCAGTTCTGCCTTCGTCAACTTTTCTCCCTGCTCTTTTGTGATCTTGCCGTACAGATACAAGCCTGCGCCTGCGCCCAAATATAGAAAAGCCGCCATCATAGTAGGTTGGACAAAACCCAAAAGCACCTTGCTCAGCGGAATATTGACGGCATACAGCGCAGCTGCCAATATTGCAAAAAATGTTGCGATATTCTTCGTTTTTATAATCAATCCACAACCTTTAATATATCTCGTTTATATCCCCCCGGGGGGATATTTCCATTATAGCACAGTTGCTTTGCCTTGTCATCTGTTAAAATATATTCCCGCTGCGCATTCAAAAGTGGCAGGGGGTTAATCCCCCTGCCGCCATGGCTTTATGTATCTTGTTTTTCGATCCGTGTGAAAATGTAGGTCATCAAGTCATTCTTGCCGTCAAGGTTCAGCACATACCGGAATTCGTTGTACAGGATCTGCTCTGCGTCCTTGAAAAAGCGTTCATCGGACATATGCAGGCGTTTTCCTTCGGCTTCCCGCTCCTTTTTGTGGGCATAGATGGCCTTGATCATTTTGATCAAATCCAAGTGGTCGCCCTTTGTCAGAATGCTCTTGTAAAGCTCCTTGCGCTCATTTTCGTTTTCTACCCATACTGCATTTTCTGAACGCATGGAATCGATCAGCTGATGGATCTCGTCTATAGTCAGCAGCCGGCGCATCTTTTTCAAAACAAACTCATTGTCCGTGGGCGCAAAAATCGTAGAGCCTTTATCGCAGACAGGCTTCAGAACAAAATAGGTCTTTTTCTTTCCGCTCACTGTTTTTTCTTCTGTGCCTGTAATTTTGCACACGCCCTGCGCGCCGTAGATGATCACATCATTTACCTGAAACATGGCCGCTATCCTCCCACTTTGCAGTTTTTCCACGCCTATATTATAACTTCTGTTTTTCAAAATTTCAAAATCATTTTTGCTTGAAATTTAAGAAAAAATATAGTAAACTATGCGCAGACTGAACAAACAGTATGTGTTTGCTGAAACACACAGGAGGACTTTTTATGAAGGAATACGAAATTGTTGCCAAGTTTTTGAACGGCTGTGCCGGTGCCGCCCATCCCCAAACCTATTTCGAGGAAGCAGAACTTGCAAATACCGACGACTTCGTTCGCACCAAGCATGGCAGGGATTTTGATAAATTCCAGAAAGAAGTTCTGCCGGGCGGCCAAATCGTATACACATTTGACAACGGCACTGTTACCTACATCTACGAATTTACGGAACTATAACATATCCCGGAGCTGGACAATCCAACTCCGGGTTTTTTTGCATTTATTCCGTTTCGTAAGGCCAATTGATGATGCCACCGAATTCTTTGATGTTGGTGTAGCCCAGCTTTACCAAAGCCTCCGCAGCAATTTTGCTCCGCCGTCCGCTGCGACAGTAGACCAGAATCAGCTGATCCTTGTCGGTCAGTACACCTTCCGCTTTCTCTGTAACTTCGTCATAAGGAATCAGAATCGCGCCGGGGATATGACTTTCATCGTATTCCTCCTGCGTCCGCGTATCCAGAATGATATAGCCTTCCTGGGTGTCCATAATCTCCTTGGCCTGTTCTGCTGTGATATTCACATATCCCGCCCCCTGTCCATTTTCTTTATTCTGCCCACAGGCAGTAAGCAGCATAAGTGCTGCAAATACCCAAATCAAACCTTTTTTCATAGCATATCCTCCTTGGTAATGCCGTCATACTCCAAAGCTACAGCGCAGAGAGGAACGCTTTCAATTCCTCAAAGCTGCCATTGGGGTATTGAGATATATCCTCATCGTTTCTGTTGATCAGGCAATCGGTCAGCAGGAATACCTTCATGCCCAGCTGCCGGGCGATCATATCCTCACCCACATCATTGCCCACCATCAGGCACTCCTCCGGTTCCACCGCCAGCTGATTCAGAATATCCCGGTAGTAATCCAGATTGGGCTTGCAATAGCGGGAATTCTCATAGGTAGTATATATTTCAAAATCCTCCGGCTGCAGGCCTGCCCATTGGATCCGCCATTGGGTCGCTCTGGCAGGGAAAATAGGATTGGTCGCCAGAACAACCCGATATCCCTGTTCTTTTAACTCATGTACGACCTCCGCCGCGGCAGGATGATAGCCGCAAACCGCCTTGATCTTATCAAACTCCGTTTCATAAAACGCGTCAAAGAAGTGCTTATCCTGAAGGATCCGCTCGCCGAACACAGCCTCGGCGAACTTCCAAAAAGCCTGCTCATTTGTGCAGGAGCCATCGTTTTGCACCATTACGCCTGTGCCCCGCCAGATAGTATCCACCAGTTTCTTGGGATCATATCCCTGAGGCGCCAGCTTTGCGGCGATCCGTCCGAAATAGTCCTTTACGAACACATCCTGATCCATGGGCAGCAGCGTGCCGTCCAAATCAAATAAAACCACCCTTGTTTCCATTGTGTATATCCTTCCTGATTTTTTGACCCAATTAAGACTTCATATTCTCTCTGATCCGCTTCATCAAAAGCCCCACCGCATACCATGTGGTTTCATAGCGGATGTAGCGGGTGGCATTTTCATCCCAGAAAACACAAAGCTTTGGAGGAAATTCCTCATCCCCATACCAGAGCTGCAGAAAAATCCGCAAGCCGTCTATCAGTTCGATGGCGTAGCCAATATCTCCGCCCGGCAGCTTTTCGCCCTTCAAAGCAGTGCAAGCAGCGGCAAATCCCTCCGGATTCCGGTCAAAAAGCACGGCATCGGGATCCCCCACATCCTCCTGCAGCTGTCTGTGGAAACAGTGGCCATGGGTGACAATATTGATCCACCGGCCAGTAATATACCGGTCTGCACGGCTGTCGCAGAGCCAGTCCAGAATGGTCATCACCTCATGAAAACCATTGCCGTCCACCCAGCTTCCCCGGTGAAAACGCTCCATATCACCGGTCTTGCGGCAGATCCGGTATTCCTCTGACAGCAAACGGGTGTAGAGATACGCCTCATCAAAACCCACTTTGCACCGGTCGATCAGCTCCTGCTGGTCATAGGTCAAAAACCTTTTTTTCGCCTGCATGACCTGGATCTGATAATTGTCCCGCTTTTTTGTCATATTCGGTGTTCCTTTCCTGCAAACGATCTTGAAGATGCAGACCAGTCAAAAGCGGACAAACCACCTTGCCAGCTTCCGGGCAATGCGGTATACGGGTGTCTCCAGCTCTTTCCGGGCATTCTTCAGCTGCTTGCGGATCTCGATCTTCTGGGGGCAATGTTTTTCACATTTTCCGCACTCTATGCAGTTGGATGCCGCAGCGGAATTCTTTCTCAGCGTTGTGCACATAAAGTAATCCTTCAGCGCGCCGAATTTGCCTTCGGCATAGCGGCGGTTGTAGGCCGCGAAGGTGCCGGGAATATCCACGCCCTTGGGACAGGGCATGCAGTAACCGCAGCCGGTGCAGCCCACCTTCATGCCCGCATTGATGGCTTTGATCACCTCCTGGAGCATGGTCTCCTCTTCCGTCCCCAGCTCGCCGACCTCTGTCCGGGAGGCAGTCTGCATATTTTCCTCCACCATTTCTGCGGAGTTCATGCCGGACAGCACCACAGTCACCTCCGGTTGATTCCACAGCCATCGCAGCGCCCATTGGGCAGGCGTGCGCTTTACAGGATACTGAGCAAAGATCTTCTTTGCCGATTCCGGCAGGCGATTGACCAGCTTGCCACCACGCAGTGGCTCCATAATAATTACAGGGATTCCCTTTCCGTGGGCATAGTGCAAGCCCCGCCGCCCCGCCTGGGAGTGCTCATCCATGTAGTTATACTGGATCTGGCAGAAATCCCAGTCATAGGCATCCACCAGCGCGCAGAACATATCTGAGTTGCCGTGGTAAGAAAAACCCACCTGCCGGATAGCACCGCTTGCTTTCTTTTCCGCCAGCCATTGCTCGATCCCCAGAGCTTTCAGCCGCGCCCATGTATCTGTATCCGTCAGCATGTGCATCAGGTAGTAATCCACATAGTCGGTGCGCAGGCGCCTGAGCTCCTCCGCAAAGAACTTGTCCATATCTTCTGTACTTTTGATTAGGTAATGAGGCAGCTTTGTGGCGATATATACCTGCTTGCGGATCCCGTTTTTCTCTAAAATTTCTCCCAGCGCCGCTTCGCTGCCCGGATATATGTAGGCCGTATCATAATAATTCACGCCGCCGTGATAGGCCATCATGATCTGCTCTTCCGTTTGTGCCATGTCGATTCTGCCCAGCTTCTGGGGGAAACGCATGCAGCCAAATCCCAGGGTAGAAAGCGCATTTCCGTATCGATCCTCACGGTATTTCATACCAATTCCTCCAAAACTTCTTTTGGGTTTATTCTACCACGCCGAAACGCCGATTGCAATCGGGATATAAAAGCGGAAGCGCACAGAGGATTCCCTCATACCGCGCTTCCGCTTTGCCTCGATTAATTAAATGCCGCTATATCAAATGTAACGACAGTATAAAGTGTTCCCTGCTCCAATTCCGCCAAACGGACATCCATTTGCTTTTTAATTTGCTTTCGCTGGGACATCAGGTCAGAAGGCAGAGCGATGTCAAAGATCAGGTTGGTATGCCCCTCCCCTTTGACCATGCGAAAATCATGGATGGAGATCCGCTCGTCCTGCTCCTTCAGGATGGATTGCACCATGTGGAACAGCCGGTCCTGGGTCTCGTCGCCAATGGCTACCGGATCATAATGGATCACTAGATGCACATTATGCTGATTCAGGCACTTCCGCTCCAGATTATCGATCAGCTCATGGCATACCAGCGCATCCAGCCGCTGATCCATCTCCACATGGACACTGGCAAACCGCTGCCCCGGGCCGTAGTCATGGACCATCAGGTCATGATACCCCAGCACCTCCGGCTGACTGCGCAGCACTTCCACAATAAAACCCCGCAGCTCGGGGCTGGCATTTTCTCCCAGCAGCGGGCTGATGGTCTCTCTGGCAAGCATTGCGCCGCTGTACAGGATAAACAGCGCCACGCCAAGGCCCATATATCCGTCCAGCTTCCAGCCGGTAGCCGTTCCCAGTACGCCGGCGATAAATACCGCGCCGGTGGAGATCACATCATTGCGGCTGTCTGCCGCAGTGGCAAGCAAGGTCTTGGACTCTACCATCCGCCCCAGCTTCCGGTTAAACAGGCACAGCCAAAGCTTCACAGCAACAGATCCCAGAAGCACGATGCACACCGGAAGATCAAACAGAACCTCTGTAGGGTTCAATATCTTCCCCACTGAGGATTTGGCAAGCTCAAAGCCTATCACAATAATCAATGCCGCCACAGCAAGACCGGACAGATACTCATACCGGGCGTGGCCGTAGGGATGATCCTCATCCGCCGGCTTTTCCGCCAGCTTGAAGCCAACCAGTGTTACGATAGCGCTGGTGGCATCGGACAGGTTGTTCATAGCATCCGCAGTAATGGCAACAGATCCTGAAATGGTGCCCACTGCCAGCTTCATGGCAAAGAGCAATATGTTGCAGATCACACCGGTCACGCCGGACAGCACACCCACTGCAGACCGCACTTTGGGGTGGTTCGTATCCTGCTGGTTTCTTACAAACAGTTTTAGAAGCAGTTTTGTCATAGCACGTTCCCGCAGCAATCAGTCCTGAAAACGCTCCAGCGCGTCCAGTACATCGTCAATATCATCTTCCAGCGCTTCGTGCTTCCGGGCCCAGACATCGTATTCTTCGCTGTCCATATCCTCCGGATCCTGTTCATCCAGCACGGCAAGCTGCTGCCGGAGCTGCTGCAGATAGGACTGCAGATCAGCTTGCTCCATATCCTCCGGATCCGGCTTCCACGAAATCGTTTTACCCATATCGGAAACTCCCTTCCGCGCCCCTTTAAAGCGATAATAAGGGCAGGTCAACGCCTGCCTAACAAATTTATTATAACAAAGTATATGCGCTGCTGTCAACGAAAGTTTTCCTGATAAGGAAATTTTCTGTACATTGCACAACTTTCGTTTGTGCATTTTATACACTTTTCCATCTTGCAAAAGCAAAATACTTGTGCTAAATTATAGTCAGAAAGGGTGATACCAATGTACAGGTAAAACTCCTCCAAGGCTCAAGGCAAGCGGTTAAATAAATGGCAGAAAAAGTAAACCGTTCATCCAAGTTTAACACAAGGAAAGCGTAAGTAAAACTCTGAAGGACCAGAAGCAAAAGAGAATATATCTCCAATGGATTTTCCGAATAAGAATCATCAACAGAGGATCTGCCAAAGCTGACCGCCAAATACCAAATCGAATGAGCCAAAAGACAGTTGCCTTCCCTCAAGGGAAATGTTCCGGCACGTAAGACCTTCTTTCTGATAAGAATTCGGTGTGATGTGAGTGTAGCGGAATGGATTTCGACAAAATGAAGGCAATGTCTAATCTGTAGAAAGAGAGGTTAACCAATGATGTTAGATAATAAGAGTGAAGAGAGATAACCCTTGGCTGCAGGTCGAAAGACGGGTTCAGCCAAGGGTTATTTCTTTTTGCTTTTACGCCCCGAGGGGGCGTTTTTCATTGGGGAATCCTTTACTTTTTCGTCACCGTTTGCTATACTGGAAAGGTTATTATGAAAGGAGGGAGCACTGTGGGGCTCTTTTCACACGGTGGCAAATATGCCGCGCCAGCCAAACCTTCCAGGCTGCCCAGAGGTTTCCGGGTTTTTCTCCGGATCCTGGGTGGATTCTCAATTTTTCTGGTAGAGACAGTCTTGCTTCTGGCCATTGCACTGTACGGTATGATGTTCGTACTGGCAAAGGGGCCCTCCCCTACTGCCAGAGATCTCTTTGTTCTGTCCGTGCGGGAGACCAGCGCTATGGACTTCCTTGCCAACCTGTTCTTTACTCCGGAGGAGATCGCACAGATCGAATCCAAGGGAGAAGAGCCAGAGTTCAAGGATACCGACACCTCCCTCATTGAGATCCCCGATCCCACCGCGCCCACCCATCCTGACGGTCCTCAGCCGGATGCTTGGGGACTTGTGGACGAGGACGGCGACGGTATTATCGTTGAAAGTGTCAAGGGCGAGGGCTATTCCGGCTATATGATGGTGGTGCTGGATCCCAGTCGGGTGATTATGGGAAGTCAGGTATCCGATTTTGGAAGCCGTGGCCATACTGTTGCGGATATGGTAGCGCAATTTGACGCCGTGGCCGGCATCAACGCCGGTGGATTCTATGACCCCGATGGCCGGGGCAACGGAAGCATTCCCGATTCCATGGTGGTTTATGACGGAAAGATTTATTATCCGGAGCTGGGCGTGGGCAACGGTTTTGTGGGTATCGATAAGGATCATATCCTTCATGTAGGCCGGCTGACCCCCAACGATGTACGGGAAAAGAACATTCAGTACGGAATAGGCTTTGGCCCCATTCTGGTGGCCAACGGAGAGGCCCAGACCGGACTTCACAGCGGTGTCAATCCTCGTACCGGCATTGGTCAGCGCTCCGACGGCGCTATTTTGATGCTGGTTATTGATGGGCGTCAGGTCACCAGTCTGGGTGCCACCTATCAGGATATGGCGGAGGTCTTCCTTTCCTATGGCGCGGTCAATGCCTGCAATCTGGACGGCGGTTCTTCCTCCATGATGTGGTATGAAGATGGATATATCAATAACTGTGCGTCCGTAGTGGGCATTCGCCCGGTCCCTACCACCTTTCTGGTGCTGAAGGAAGGAGCGAACGCAAATGGCTAATCAGAAAAAAAGACGATTCCGCTGGATATTCCCCTGCTTTCTTCTGCTGTACGCGCTGATATTTGCCGGCGTAGCAGCCTACGGTCTGAAGGATTTCTGGAATTACATAGATGCCTATGAGCAGTCCCGCTCTTACCATGCTGTGGATGCATACATGGAAAAGCTGACCGCGGACTATGTATGCGACAAATCAGCGGAACTGATCGGCCAGATCGACCACCATGTGCAAAGCGAATCCTCCTGCCGGCAGGTGATCAAGGATGCGCTCAGCGAAGGCTTTACCTATTTTAAGAAAAGCTCCGAATCTACCGACGAAAAGATCGTGTACATCCTTCGCTCCGGCAAAAAGGTTATCGGCCGGTTTGAAATCGGCCAGCGGGGAGAAGCTGTCCACGGCTTTACCCCCTGGGAAGTGATTGGCGACAGCTTCGATATGTCCTTCCTGCTGGCAGACTCCATTTCCGTCACTGTTCCCCATAACAGCTTTGTCTATGTCAACGGAAATCTCCTGACACCGGACTATATCACCGAAGATAATATCCCCTATCCGGATATTCAGGAATTTTACGAAAACTACACCCTGCCCCACATGGTCACCTATGAAGCAGGGCCTTTCCTCACAGAGGCTACCCTTTCCATAAAAGATATCGCAGGGCAGGAACTGGTTCTGGATGAAAACACTGATATGAACCAGTTTATCGATAACTGCACCGGCGAAGAGACCGAGGATCTCAAAACTGTTGTGGAAGGCTTTGTGGGCAGTTATGTGGACTTCACCTCCGCTAAAAACAACGATTCCTACGGCAATTTGCTGAAACTGTCCCAGTACATGGTTCCTGACGGGGCGCTGGCCAACCGTATGTATAACGCACTGGACGGCCTGTTCTGGGTCTCTGACCGGGGCGCCAAGGTGGCAGGGATCGATATCCATCACTTTGTTAATCTGGGGCAAGACCGATATATGTGCGATGTGACCTATCGGGTGGACACTCGCACGTTCAGCGGTGAAGTGCAGACATCCAGCAATGTCAAAATTATTTTCCTGAAAACAGAGAATGGTCTGAAAGCAGAAAGCATGGCAAGCTACTAACCCCAAGGAGGCAACTATCATACATGCAGTGGAATTTTGTATTCTTTTTCAACAGCATTCTGCTGGGCATCGGACTGGCTATGGACGCATTCTCCGTATCCCTTGCCAACGGGCTGAATGAGCCCCGGATGCGGCCTGTAAAAATGTTCGGCATTGCCGGTATCTTCGCCGGTTTTCAGGCAGTGATGCCTCTGATTGGCTGGATCTGCATCCACACCGTGGTCCAGTACTTTGAGGCTTTTGAAACACTGATTCCATGGATCGCGCTGGCACTTCTGTCCTTTATCGGCATCAAAATGATCCTTGACAGCTTTTATGACAGCGATTCTCTGGAAGAATCGCCACGGGTCGGGCTTGCCGCATTGCTGGTGCAAGGAATCGCCACCTCTATCGATGCCTTATCTGTGGGTTTTACCATCGCTGAGTATGATCTGAGTATGGCGCTTGCTTGCGCCGGCATCATTGCCGCGGTGACTTTTGGAATCTGTATGGCAGGTCTTGCCATTGGAAAAAAAGCCGGCACACGGCTGGCAGGAAAAGCCGGTATTCTGGGAGGCATTATTCTGATCGTGATCGGATTGGAGATTTTTATTTCCAGCTTTTTGTGATATTTGCAAACAGGAGCGATTTTTACCGCTCCTGCTTGTTTTTTGTTTTGCGGCAGCAGCGAAACAGTCGATTTGTATAAAATCAAAAGAAGTTTGCGGTATTGCAGGAAGTCGTTCCGTATGCTACAATAAAAAATGTAAATAATTCCCGAATACCTGCATACCCCGCGGTCCCATACATGAATTAAAGACATTTTTTAGGAGGCATTTTTTATGGAAGTTCTTCACAAATCCGTTCTCGACAATTTCCGGCTGGACGCAGAGCCCACCAGCTGCGAGCGCTACGGCTGCGGTCATATCAATGAGACCTACCTGGTGGTCACTGCTACCGGTCACCGCTATATTCTCCAGAAGATCAACAATCACATTTTTAAGGATGTTCCTGCCCTGATGCAGAACATCGCATCTGTCACAGAGTATCTGCGCAAATCCCAGAGCGATCCCCGCCGGGTGCTGACCCTGGTCTACACCACAGAAGGAAATGCTTTCCTGCACCATGCCGACGATACCTACTGGCGTGTATACGAATTTGTAGAGGACAGCCTGTGCCTGCAGGCACCGGAAAACGCCATGGACTTCTATCAGAGTGCTGTGGCCTTTGGCACCTTCCAGCAGCAGCTGAAGGATTTCCCCGCCGCCACCCTGCATGAGACCATTGCCAACTTCCACAACACTCCTGACCGCTACCGCATCTTCCACGAAGTCCTCGAGGCCGATGTTATGGGCAGAGCTGCAGAGGTCCGTGACGAGATTGCTTTCGTTCTGGCCCGGGAAAAAGAGGCTGGCACTCTGGTCGCTATGCAGAAGGCCGGCCAGCTGCCCCTGCGGGTCACCCACAATGACACCAAGCTGAACAATGTTATGCTGGATGCTGCCGAGCGCACTCCCCTGTGCGTCATCGATCTGGACACCGTTATGCCCGGTCTCAGCAGCTATGACTTCGGCGACTCCATCCGCTTTGGCGCTGCTACCGCAGCAGAGGACGAAAAGGATCTGTCCAAGGTCACCATGAGTCTGGAGCTGTTCCGTACCTTTACCCGCGGCTTCCTGAAGGCCTGTCCCGGCCTCACCGAGCAGGAAAAGAAGATGCTTCCTATGGGCGCCAAGACGATGACACTGGAATGCGGTCTGCGCTTCCTGACAGACTATCTGGACGGCGACCACTACTTTGCTGTTCACCGTGAGGGCCACAATCTGGACCGCTGCCGTACCCAGTTCAAGCTGGTTGCCGACATGGAATCCAAGTGGGAGGAAATGGCCCGCATCGTAGAAGAAGAGCAGGCTAACTAATATTCATATCAGCAGGTCAGGTATTTTAATACCTGACCTGCTTTTTATGGTCATAAATGCCACACTTTCCAACAATTATTGCGAAAAAGCAAGAAACATATACGCAAAAAGACTTCCATATTGATTTCGAATGTGCTATAATGTTGGTTGCCTGCCATACAGCAGATCGCAAACCTAGGTACCATTGCTGTCCGCGCGGGAAAGGAGTTGCTATGCCAAATCTTTCTGATATTTCTGTGGTCCTCCCGTCTCTGGATCCCGACACAAAGCTTATAGGCGTGATCGATGGATTAATAGAGTATGGGTTCACCGATATTATTCTGATTAATGACGGAAGTAAGCCGGAAAAACTGCACTATTTTGAAGAAGCTGCCCGGCACCCGGAAGTGCATCTGCTGCACCACGAGGTGAATCGCGGCAAGGGCGCTGCGCTGAAGACCGCTTTTTCTTGGTTTCTGCAGAACCGTCCCGATGCCCTTGGCGTTGTGACGGCAGACGGCGATGGTCAGCACCACCCCGCTGACATCAAGGCCTGTGCCCTGCACATGATGGAAACCGACCGGCTCGTACTTGGCGTACGGGATTTTGATCAGCCGGATGTTCCCTTTAAAAGCCGCAACGGCAACAAGATCACCTCTTTTGTATTCAAAGCCTTCGTAGGCATGACTATTTCCGACACGCAGACCGGCCTGCGGGCGATCCCCCGTAAGGACCTTCCCACACTGTCTGCCATTGCTGGTGACCGGTTTGAATACGAAACCAACATGCTGCTGGCTACCAAGGAATATGGTATCGCCTTTGACGAGGTTACCATTCAAACCGTCTATATTGAGGAAAACCAAAGCTCACATTTTCGGGCTGTGCGGGATTCCTGGCGGATCTACAAGCTGATCTTTGCCCATTTCTTCCGGTATGCAGCCAGTTCTCTTCTGAGCGCATGCGTAGACTGGACGCTTTATGTACTTTTGTGCGCTGTGTTACATACGGACTTTTTTGACGGAATCGCCCTTACCAGTCTGTGCGCCCTGTGCGCCCGGGCAGTATCCTCCCTGCTGAATTTTTACATGAACCAGAAATTCGTATTCCATTCCGGCGAAAATGTCTGGAAAGCAATGCTGAAGTATTATGCACTGGCTCTGCCCCAGCTGCTGGTCCAGATTCTGCTGACCGAAGGCGTTTACATGCTGCTGGGCATTGAATATGCGCCTTTGCTGCGAGGGCTGGTATACGGCCTGGTTATGGTAGTGCTGTTTATCGCCAGTTTCCTGATCCAGCAGCGCTGGGTCTTCGCCAAAAAGAAAGAAAACTAAGCCTGAAATCCACGAGGTAAATACATATGGAAAACAGACAAAGAGCCATCACCCCCAGACCTAAGCGGCGGGCAGGAAAAGTATTTGTACGTGTCCTGCTCCGTTTCCTGCTGTTCCTTTTTACTACTGTGTTTCTTCTAGTAATCGGTCTTTGCATGATCTGCAATCTGATCTTCAACGGACCTTCTACATCTGCCAGAGATGTGCTGACCATGTCCATGCTGGAATCCAGCGGCATGAAGTGGTTCCCTGCCCTATTCATCGGAGAGGAAACCGTGCAGCAGATCCAGGAAAACATCTCCGCTACCCTTCCCAACGATGTTTCTGTTTCGGAGCAGATCGTTATCCAGCCCGGAAACAGTCTTACCAATGAGGAATGGAAAGATCACCCCGACGGCATTCGCATTGAGTATGTGTCCGGCGATACATACTCTGCCTATGTGATGCTGATCCGGGACCCCTCTTCCGTTTATATGGCCACCTCCTCGGAGAAGTTCTCCACGGATATCCCCGGCACCCGTATCAATCACCAGATCGTCACCGAAGGTGCCATCGCTGCCATCAATGCCGGTGCATTCTTTGATAACGGCACCTCCAGTTCTGTTGTAGGCAGTGTTCCGGAAGGTCTTGTCATCGCTGGCGGTGAAGTGGTTTGGGAAACCGGTAACGCCCCCGAGGAAGGCTTTGTGGGCTTTAATGAGGACAACATTATGGTGGTCGCCAAGACCATGACCGCAAGCAAAGCCAAAGAGCTGAAGATCCGTGACGGCTGTTGCTTTGGTCCGGTCCTGATTATGGACGGTGCCATCAACGAAGAGGCATATAATTCCAATTCCGGTTGGAACCCCAGAACCGCCATCGGTCAGCGGGCCGACGGCACAGTGATTTTCCTGTGCATTGACGGTCGGCAGGCCGGTTCTCTCGGTGGCTCTTATGCAGATATTATCGACATCATGGTGGAATACGGTGCGGTCAATGCCTGCAATCTGGACGGCGGCTCCTCCACAGTCATGCTCTACAAGGATACCTGCGGCAAAATGGGAACCAAAGACGAAATCCATATGATCAACAACTACTCGCTCCTGCAGAAGGAGCCCAGAAGAATGCCGACCTTCTTTATGGTCCGGCCCGGTAGCGAGGGATGATTATGTATCAGGGAAAATATGCAAGTACACAGCCCCCCGTGCGCCGGCCCAGACGGCAAAAGCCCCGGAGCAAAAAGGGTACGATCATTTTTTACAGCATCTATGCCGCCTTTATCGTCGTCTTCTTTGCGGCGATCCTGCTGGTCATGGAGCCTCTGCGGGACTGGCTGATCAAATACGAGGCCTCCCAGCCAAATCACAAGCGGGATCAGGTCTTCGCAGAACTTTTTGAAGATCCCGATTGGGAGAATATCTACCGGCTGGCAGAAGTGGAAGATACCGACTTTGAAAACAGCCGCAGCTTTGCCGCCTGTATGGAATCCCTGGTGGGCGACAGTGAGCTGACCTGCCTGGAAACCTCTGCCGGTCTTTCCGGTGACAAAAAGTACATTGTAAAGCTTGGCGAGAAAAAGATCGCCTCCTTCTCCCTCACCGGTGGTGCGGAAAACCAGACGGACATCCCTCAGTGGGAACTGGGCAAGGTAGAAGTGTTCTTTGACCGCACCCAGAGCGTACTGATCGACCGGCTTCCGGGGCAGACCGTGTATGTCAACGGTGTTGCACTGGATGACAGCCATGTTGTTCGCAAAGTCAGCACAGTAGCAGAAAAATACCTGCCGGATGGCATCCATGGATTCCGCATGGAGCGGCTTTTCCTTTCCGGACTTATGGTAGAGCCTGTGGTCACCGCCAAAGATGCCGCCGGCAATGTGATCGCACTGACAAGGGACTCTCAGACCGGCATTTACTCCCCCGCCATCCCGGTCATGGAAGCCTCCACAGAAGAAAAAGAAATAGCTGTGACGGCTGTTCAAACTTATGCCAAGTATATGATTGGCAATGTGAGTCTCTGGGAGGTCTCAAAATACTATCAGGCAGATTCCCAGTTCTACAAGACCCTGCAAAGCTCCGAGCTGGGCTGGATGCAGTCTTATGCTTCCTTCGACTTTACCGATGCGGTTTACAGCGATTACTACCGGTACTCTGACACACTGTTCTCCATTAAGGTGGATTTCGAACTGAGGCTGACCCGCCATGACGGCTCTGTCAAAACCCACGAGCTGAACAATACCCTCTTCTTTGAAAAGGACAGCGCCGGCAAGTGGATGGTCATGGAGGCTACCAATGTAGCTGTTCAGGAACAGAAGGTTCAGAGTCTGCTTACCTTTATGCATGAAGACCAGGTAATACAGTCCACCTTCGTAGATGCCGATACTGCCACACTGACCCTTCCGGAGGTCACTACCCCCGAGGGCAAGATCTTCAAGGGCTGGGTTAAGGAGGAACGAAGCGGTAACGGCAAGGTTACCTTAACTGTCGTATTCTCCCCCGAGGACGGCAACCCTGTGTATCTCCCCTCCGGAAACATGCTGGAGCCCATGACCCTTTATCCCCTGTTTGAGGAGGATAAGAAATAATGGACATGCTCCTAAACTTTTTTGCAGAGAGCTTTGATCTGCCCATTCTGGACTGGATTGCCGGAACGCTCCGCTGCGCCTTTCTGGATTTCGTAATGCCCCTGATCACAGTTTTGGGCGACGCGGGCATCTTCTGGATTGCTGTGGCTGTGGTACTGCTCTTCTTCCCCAAATACCGCAAGATTGGTCTTTCCATGGGAGCCGCGCTGATCATGGGCCTATTGGTATGCAATGTAACCATGAAGCCGCTGATTGCCCGCATTCGCCCCTACGATTATCAGCTGGCTCATTTCGGTAAGGAAATCTCCTTGCTGATCGCCGCGCCCCACGATTTCTCCTTCCCCTCAGGGCATACGCTGGCTTCCTTTGAGGCCGCCACCGCTTTGCTGATTGGAAACAAAAAGCTGGGCATCCCCGCCATGATCCTAGCCTGTCTGATCGCATTTTCCCGGCTGTATCTGTATGTCCACTATCCTACCGATGTGCTTTTCTCCGTAGGTCTTGGCGTCGGTTTTGCATTTCTGGGAACATGGCTGGTCAATAAGGGTTTTTCCGCATACGAACAGCACAAACTTCAAAAATAACCCCCACAAGAGGACGCCTGTACAGGCGTCCTCTTTCCAATCTTGCCGCTTGACAAAGCATTCCCGCAGAAGTATAATCAGTACTGTTATGGGCCTGTAGCGCAGCTGGGAGCGCATTACATTCGCATTGTAGGGGTCGGGAGTTCGAATCTCCTCAGGTCCACCAATAAGAAAACCATCCCGATGGGGTGGTTTTTTTATTGGTATGGCATTCACTGAAGGAGATTCGAAGATATAAACGCAACAGTCCGGTGGACTGTTGCGCGCGGTGGCTTGACAGAGCGCAACAACTATTTTCGCTTTGCGAAAATGCAAACAAATCTCCTCAGGTCCACCATAAAACATCCCCACCCATCCGGGCGGGGATGTTTATTTCGCAAACTTAATTTCCCTAACTTTTTGCTGCAAAAACTTGCATTTACTGGAAAATACCGATATAATTAATGTATAAAACCCAAGAAAGGCAGGGACCGACATGGAAGAAAACACCCGACGCCCGGTAAATCCGCGCAGACGCCGCAAAACCCGAATGGAGATTATCAAAGAAGCCTATCTTCCCACGATCATTATGGTCGTGACAGTCATTCTGATCATCATCTTCGTTGCCGGTTCTTTGAGCCGCAGACCCTCTCAGGATGAAACACTTCCCACAGACATCACACCGTCCAGCACCGGTCCCACTGTGGACATTTATGCAGAAACCGTCCAGCAGCTTCTTGCGGACGCTGCTCAGCTCGCCGCAAACTATGACTATCAGGCGGCTGTGGATCTGATTGACACTTTCCCCGGTGACATTACGGCCTATCCGGAGCTGGGCGCTAAACAAGCTGAATATGCAAAGGCTGAGACCAACATGGTCACCTGGTCGGATCCGTCCCAGATCACTGTTCTGTCCTTCCACACCCTGATCGCAGATCCCTCCCGGGCTTTCACCAACGCCGCCTATGGCACGGCTTACAACCGAAACTTTGTCACTACCGGCGAATTCTCCAAGATCCTGCAGCAGCTTTATGACAAAGGCTATATTCTGGTGAGCCTCAGCGATCTGGTTTCTATTCAGGAGTCCAACGACGGCAAGACTCAGGTGGAGGCTCTATCCATCCGTCTTCCTCTGGGTAAAAGGCCCCTGCTTCTTGTGCAGACCAATGCCAACTACTACACCTACATGGTAGACGGCAACGGGGATGGCGAAGCGGATAAAGACGGTGCAGGATTTGCCAGCCGCATGATCGTAGACGAAAACGGTCAGATCACCTGCCAGATGGTAGACGCCCAGGGTAACACTGTCACCGGAAATTACGACCTTGTTCCTATCCTTAACGATTTCATCGCCGGACATCCGGATTTCTCCTACCGTGGCGCCCGGGCGGTACTGGCCCCCTCCGGCTATGACGGCATTTTCGGCTACCGTATCGATGCCGCCACAAAAGCCGAAAAAGGCCAAGCCTACTACGATCAGCAGGTGCAAGGCGCCAGCACGCTGGTAAATGCCTTGCGGGAGCAGGGATATGAACTGGCCTGCTATACCTATGGCAACAATTCCTACGGAGGCATCAGTGCGGCAGAGATCCAGACAGATCTGCGCTCCTGGGCAGCAGAGATCACACCTGTAATGGGTCAGACCAACATTCTGGTCTATGCCCAGAACAGCGAGATCGAAGAATATTCCGGCAGCAAATACAATGTTTTGCAAAGCGCCGGCTTCCGTTGCTATCTGGGCTTCCAAACCGGGACAGTTCCCGCCGGCGCAGGAAGTTCCCACTTCCTGATGAAGCGCCTTCTGGTCACCGGCAGCCAGATGGCCCACTCCAATACCTATGCAGGCATTTTTGACGCCGCTGATATTCTGGATCCCATTCGGGGAAATGTCCCTCAATAAGGAGGCAGCTATGGAGCTTTTTCCCGGGAAATACCGGCATTTCAAAGGTAATGAGTACGAGCTGATCGGCATTGCCCGCCACAGTGAAACGCTGGAGCCCATGGTGGTCTATCGCGCGCTGTACGGCGACGGCGGCCTTTGGGTACGCCCTGCGGCCATGTGGCAGGAAATCGTAGAAAAAGATGGATATCACGGCCCCCGTTTTCAATACATCGGTCCAATGGACTAAAAGAAGGACGCACCGCAAGGTGCGTCCTTTTCTGTTATCCTAAGTTATACCACAATAAAGGTACAGCCGCCGGGAGCGACCTCCACAGTGCCGGACGCGGTAACGCCGGACAGCTCCGGAAGGGCATCATTCTCGCCCAGAACCAGCTCGCGGCCGTTCAGAAGCATGGTGCGGCTGCGCAGCTTGCCATTGCCGGTAAGGGCATAGACCTGTGCCTGACCGGGCAGCTCCACAGTGGTCACTTCCTGAGAATTGTTGATCACCAGATATGCATAGCCGTCCTTGCCATCCTTACGGGAGTGGGCATAGACATGCGCACCCTCCCGGATCTCTTCACCGGAGGCATACACGGTCTTGCCCATCAGACGGTTCCACAGCAGCACAGCAAAGTAGTTGGGCCGGGGCTCAAAGGTGCCATGCTTCAGGAAGCCGTAGTCAGAGGATGCCAGCGTATTGTGGAAAATCACGCCGTCGGTAACTGTGCAGAACTCACCCAACTCGTTCAGGGTACGGGGTACATCCACATAGGTAGAAGCCCAGGTATTGCCACCGCAGCCGGCATCGCCGGATTCGGTTACCCACATCTGACCACCGGGGACATATCTGTCACGACGGGCAGTATACTGACGGGCGCAGCTGGCTGCCACGCTCAGATATTTTTCTGTCAGCGCTGCTTCATAGGGCCAATGGCCGCCCATTGCCTGACCGCGCTCGGAAACGCCATTGTAATAATGGTAGCTGAACACATCCATGGGTGTCTTATACTCGCCCAGCAGCGCCTCTGTGGTGACCATTTCAAAGCCGGCTGCCATGCCGCCGCCGGCACCTTCCATAGTGCCGAACATATCAATATCACCCACAGTGCAAGGACCGACAAACAGGCACTCGGGATAATTCTCCCGGAGCCATGCACCAAACAGGTCATGGTCACGGGCGTGATCCGCAGCGGTATAGCCCTGCGGCAGACCGCTCAGAGCGATCAGGTTGGGCTCATTGGTAAACTCCGCCGCACTGATGGGCACACCATATTCCTTAGAGGTGCGGAACAGCAGATCCGCCTGCTCAAAGGGCATGGGCTCGTCCGCAGAGTGGATGCCAGGGCAGTTTGCAATGGAAACCAGCAGTTTGCCGCCAATGGCTTTTACAAAATCCAGCAGGCTCAGCCACTGATCTTTTGTCAGCAGGTTCTGGAAACCCTCCGGGACCTTGCCGCCGGTGTGACCGTCAAAATCATAGTAGGTCTTATTGGCCCAGGTGCCGGATACACGAACCCATGCAGCTCCCAGATCCTTTGCCAGCTTGATAAGCCGGGGATTCTTCGTATCAATGGGATCATACCACTGCTGCAGATTACCCATGTCCTGCCAGTTCGTAATGGGTGGGAACTCCTCGGTTCCATCCACCTGGGCATCGGTATATGCCTTCCAGAAGGTGCCGCCGGTGACTTCGGTCATCTCCACATTGTAGGAAACCAACCGCTCATCCATTTCTCTGAGAGCCGTCAGGCCGGAACCGGCCAGTTTTACAAATTCTGCCATTGGATTTAACACTCCTTTTTAATAATTCCAGATTCATTATAAATAATGATACCCACTCCCGAAAAGTGCCAAAATGGCACAACTGTGTCACCCAATACCAAAAAAACGAGCCGGCTTTGCACAAATAATACAAAGCCGGCAGCGCTCTTACAGTAAATGGCTCGCATTGGGGAACAGTGGCTGTGTCACCAGCCTTGCTGCTACCACTGCCATATCCGATGCGCTCTCCTGATAGCCGCCGTGATGCCACTGAAGCACCATCGTCATCAGGCCGCACACAGCAAACATCACCACATGCTGACGTATACTCTTATCCTCTCCCGGCAGAAAGCGGCTGGGAAAAACCGCTTCACTGGCTGCATAGCTGATGGATCGCTCTATCAGAACGCCGCTCATGGAGCTTCGTTCCAGTGCATTCAGCAGTTTCTCATGCTGGATCCAGAATTCAAAAAAGCTTTTCAGATCCCCATGGAGCGTCCTGCTCACTCTTGTGATTCTGTTTCCACCAAAGCTCTCATATTCCATCAGGGTATGGTCGATCAGGGCGTGGAGCGCGCCATCCTTGCTGGAGAAATAACGATAAAAGGATTTTCTGGGAATGCCCATCTTCTGACACAGGTCGCTGACATTAATGTCCTCGTAGCGCAAAGTGCTCATAATCTGAAGCAATCCCTGCTCCAGTTCGCGCTGACGGGCAGCAGACTGTTCCGTCTTGCAGAACTTGTACATATCGCTCCCTCCTTTATAGCAATATTATAGCAAACAAAGGAAATTCGTCAACCAATTTGTTAAAATTGCCAAAATTTTTCAGTGTTTTTCGGCTTTAAGTGTCACAGAAGTGGCATTCTGGCCCTATTTAATAATTTGCTTCTGTTTTATAATTGGTATGATTGCGGTGGGTTTGCCAACCCACATAATTAAGGAGGAAGAAATATGGCAAAAAAACCCGTTACCCTGGATGCCAAAGGCTATCGCAAGTTCGGCATGCGAGATAAAGTCGCCTATGCTGCTGGTGACTTTGGCTGTAACATGAGCTTTGCCCTGAAGGGCACTGTTCAAACCTTCTGGCTTGTCTACATGATGCTGGAGACCGGTCTGCTGTCCATTTTGTTGCTGGTAGTGCAGATCTGGGATGCCGTCAACGATCCTTTGATTGGTTCCATGATTGATGCTGACAGAAGACAATACAAGCGGGGCAAATTTAAGCAATACATCTTTATCGGTTCCTGCGGATTGCTGGTTGCCGGTGCTGCGGTATTTCTCCCCTTCCCCAATGCGCCCGTCGTTCTTAAGGCCATTCTGTTTATCTTTGGTTACATCATCTGGGACGCAGCTTACACTGTTGCCAATGTCCCCTACGGTTCTATGCTGTCTCTGGTCACTGAAAATCCCGGTGAGCGCGCTCAGCTGTCCACTTGGCGTAGCGTAGGCTCTATGGTGGGCAACATGCTGCCCTCCATGATCCTGCCCATGCTGATCTGGGAAAAGCAGTTTAACGCGGATGGTACTCCTATGCTTAATCCTGAGACCGGTGTTCAGGTAGAAACACTGCTGGGCGATCGGGTATTCTGGGTTGCACTGTTGATGGGTGTTCTTGGCTTTATTGCTTTCCAGTTTATGCTGAAGGTCATCACCATCCGTGTAGACGAGAATTCCGTAAAGGCAAATGAAGAATCCGCCAAATTCAATGTGTTCTCCGCTTTTGGAAACTTTATGAAAAACCGGCCTGCAGTGGGTGCCACTCTGGCAGCTATGGGCATGTTCCTGGGTATGAACGCCGCTACCACCGCCGTTACCATCATGTTCGCTACCTATTTTGGCATGGCCTCCCTGTCCGGTATCGTGCAGATGGTTGGTTTCCTGCCCATGTTCCTGTTTATGCCCTTTATCAAAAAGATTGTCAACAGGTTTGGCAAGAAAGAAGCTTCTGTTGCCGGCACCATTGCATCTTTGGTTGGTGGCCTGATCATGCTGTGCTTCCCCTTGATTGCCGACAAGAGCCTCTCCATGGTCGTTTATCTGGCTGGTCTGGTAGTATATGGCATAGGTATGGGTGTTTATACCTGTGTTTCCTGGGCTCTGATGGCTGATGCCATTGACTACAATGAATGGAAAACCGGCAAGCGCGAAGAGGGCACTGTTTACTCCCTGCACTCCTTCTTCCGTAAGCTGGCTCAGGGTGTTGGCCCCTCTATCGTTCTTCTGGTCATGGGTGTATTGGGTTACAACTCTGACCTTGGAACTGCCGGACAGACTGCCGCCACCTCTTATAATATGTGCTGGCTGGTAGCCGGTCTGTACATGTTCTCCGCAGTTATGCAGTTTGTTGGTTTGGCACTGATCTATAATCTGGACAAAAAGACCATGGCCACCATGACCGAGGAGCTGGATGCTCGCAAGGCTGCTGAATAATTTCTGTAATAATCGATCCCGGAACTGCTTGCAGTTCCGGGATCTCTTTTTATATTCCATCTCCTCGCAGCTCGATGATCTGGTCCCGAAGGACCGCCGCATATTCGTACTCCATCATACGGGCTGCTTCCTTCATCTGCTTTTCCAGACGGGCGATCTCCTTTTCCTTTTCTGCCCTGGTCATCTTGATGCCGGACCTTCCCTTCCGCTCCGCGGTGGGAGAAGATATCTCAATCAGATCCCGGACAGACTTAATAATGGTTTTGGGCACGATACCATTGGCTTCATTGAAAGCATTCTGGATTTTTCGGCGACGGGCAGTCTCATCCATGGCCGTGCGCATGGATGCGGTAACCACATCCGCATACATAATGACCTTACCCTCTGCATTTCGCGCAGCGCGGCCAATGGTCTGGATCAGACTGGTCTCGCTGCGCAGGAAGCCCTCCTTGTCCGCATCCAGAATCGCCACCAGACTTACCTCCGGCAGGTCAAGTCCCTCCCGCAGCAGGTTGATACCTACCAAAACATCGAATTTTGCCATGCGAAGATCCCGAATGATCTCCATCCGCTCCATCGCGCCAATATCTGAGTGCATATACCGCACTTTAATGCCTGCCTTTTGCAGATAAACCGTCAGATCCTCTGCCATTTTCTTGGTCAGAGTAGTCACCAGCACCCGTTCATTTTTGGCGCTGCGGGCATTGATTTCCCCAATCAGGTCATCGATCTGCCCCTCAATAGGCCGGACCTCCACTTCGGGGTCTAATAGACCTGTGGGACGGATCACCTGCTCCACAGTCTGGCCGGAGCGGGTGCGCTCATATTCCGCAGGCGTTGCGGAAACATAGATCACCTGATTGATCTTGCTGTCGAATTCCGCAAAATTCAGCGGCCGGTTGTCATACGCCGACGGCAGACGGAAACCGTAGTTCACCAGCGCATCCTTGCGGCTTCGGTCGCCGGCATACATTGCTCTGCACTGGGGCAGGGTTACATGGCTTTCATCAATGAACATCAGAAAATCATCCGGAAAATAGTCCAGCAGTGTTGTGGGCGGTGTGCCGGGTGCGCGTCCCTGGATCACCCGGGAGTAGTTCTCAATGCCGTTGCAAAAACCGATCTCTGTCAGCATTTCCAGATCGTAAGCCGTCCTCTGGGCTATGCGCTGGGCTTCGATCAGCTTGTCCCGGGCCCGGAACCACGCCACCTGCTCATCGCATTCTTTCTGGATCTCCAACATAGCCCGCTGGAGCTTTTCCCGGGATGCCACATAATGGCTGGCAGGATAGATGGCAACATGATCCACATATCGCTCTGCCATACCGGACACCGCGTTGATCTCCGAGATCCGGTCGATCTCGTCCCCAAAAAACTCAATCCGGATGGCCCGGCCGGACCAATAGGCAGGATAAACTTCCAGCGTATCTCCCCGCAGGCGAAACTTGTTTCTGGAAAAATCCAGATCGTTGCGCTCATAGCGAATTTCAGTCAGTTTCTTGAGTATTTCGTCCAGAGGCCGCTCCTGCCCTACCCGCAGGGAGATCACCATGCTCTTATAGTCAATGGGGTCACCCAGACCGTACAAGCAGCTGACAGAGCTGACCACGATCACATCCCGCCGCTCAAACAAGGCAGAGGTGGCACTGTGGCGAAGCCGGTCGATCTCCTCATTCACTGCGGAATCCTTCTCAATATAGGTGTCCGTATGGGCAATATAGGCCTCGGGCTGATAGTAGTCGTAGTAGGAAATAAAGTACTCTACCGCATTATTGGGAAAAAACTCCCGAAATTCACTGCACAACTGGGCTGCCAGTGTTTTATTGTGGGCCAGCACAAGGGTAGGCCGGTTCAGCTTGGCAATCACATTTGCCATGGTAAAGGTTTTGCCCGAGCCGGTCACGCCCAGCAGAGTCTGCTCCCGCAGTCCCCAGTTCACACCGTTGACAAGCCCTTCAATGGCCGCCGGTTGATCTCCGGTTGCCTGAAACGAGGATTGCAATTCAAACTTGTCCACACCGGATCCTCCTTTTTGTTCCTTGTCGATGATGTCCGTTTTGAAACACGGTCATTTGAGGCAGTTTTTTTAATTATATCACAAGAGAACGAAGAATAAAAGGCGTTTCCCTTGCCTTTTTCCCCTCTGCATCTCTACACCTGCCTCAAATGCATTTGTTCTTTTAAAAAAAACAATATTTCCTTGCTTTTTTAGCGGAAATGGCGTATAACAAGTATGACACCTCATGCTTCGCACCGTGAGTATGGCCAAGGAGGTAACAACTATGCAGACTGTATCCTTAAACGGCTCTTGGACTCTGGAGATTCCAGGTAGTAACTTTCCTGTGATGCCGGCAACTGTCCCCGGTTCCGTATATCATGATTTACTCACCAATCAGTTGATTCCCGACCCTTTTTATCGCGATAATGAAGACAAGGTGCTGCCGATCATGGAGCACGATTTCCATTACAGCCGTACCTTTTGTGTGGATTCCTCCATTCTTGAAAATGACGCAGTCATCCTGCGCTGTGAAGGTCTGGACACCATTGCCTCTGTTTTTATCAACGGCGAGCTGATCGGCCTTGCCAAAAATATGCACCGCACATGGGAATTTGATGTCAAATCTGTTCTGCACGCTGGAGAAAATACCATCTGCGTCCAGTTTGCTTCTCCTACAAAATACATTGCAAAGGAATATGAACGCTCTCAGGTGTGCGGCTGTCCGGAAGCCATGCTTGGCTATGGCCATCTTCGCAAAGCGCACTGTATGTTCGGTTGGGACTGGGGCCCCCGACTTCCTGATGCCGGTATTTGGAGAGATATTTCCATCATCGGTGTCCGCACTGCCCGGGTACGGGATGTGTATATCCGGCAGAAGCACACTCCTGGCAACGTGTGTCTGAACATCACCACCAATTTGGATTCCTACCGCCCCGGCGCAACAGTACATACTGTAATTACTGCCCCTGACGGGAACGTGTTCACTGGCGAGGGCGAGAACTGCTCCATTGAGGTCAAAGATCCCGCCCTCTGGTGGCCTGCCGGCATTGGCGCACAGCCCCTTTACCAGATAGCGGTGACTGTATCCGATTCCAACGGCGTTACAGACACATGGACACAGCGCATCGGTCTGCGGACCATCACTGTCAGCCAGCGCAAGGATGAATGGGGCGAAAGCTTCTGCCACTGTGTCAACGGCGTGGATATCTTTGCTATGGGTGCCGACTATATTCCGGAAGACAATCTGCTCCCCAGAGTCACGCCCGAGCGCACCAGACAGCTTCTGGAGGATGCTAAAGCCGCCAACATGAACTGCCTCCGGGTCTGGGGCGGCGGTTATTACCCTGACGACTGGTTTTATGATATTTGTGACGAGCTGGGTCTTCTGGTATGGCAGGACTGCATGTTTGCCTGCTCCTCCTATGACCTGACAGAGGAATTCGAAGAAAACATCATTTCCGAGCTGGTCGACAATATCCGCCGGCTGCGCCATCATGCCTCTCTGGCTCTGTGGTGCGGCAACAACGAGCTGGAGCAATTTGCTGCGAAAGAGGATCACCCCTGGTTTGCCAATCCTTACTTCCGGGCGGATTACACCAAAATTTTCGAGTACCTCATTCCCAAAATCGTGAAGCGGGAAGACCCTGAAGCCTTTTATTGGCCCTCCAGCCCCTGCAGCGGCGGTTGCGGAGACAATCCCGATGATCCCAATCGCGGTGATGTCCATTATTGGGCGGTCTGGCACGGTCTTCTGCCCTTTACAGACTACCGCAACCACTATTTCCGCTATGCTTCCGAATTCGGCTTCCAGTCCTTTCCTCCTATGGCTACCATCGAAAGCTTCACCGAGCCGGAGGACCGGAACATTTTCTCCTATGTCATGGAGAAGCATCAGCGCAATAACGCAGCCAACGGAAAGATTGTCAATTACCTTTCTCAGATGTATCTGTACCCCGGAGATATGGACAAGGTGGTCTATGCCTCTCAGCTTCTGCAGGCGCAGGCTATGCAGTACGCTGTGGAGCACTGGCGCCGCAACCGCGGACGCTGTATGGGCGCTGTTGTCTGGCAGCTGAATGACTGCTGGCCGGTGGCAAGCTGGGCATCTATCGACTACTACGGCCGCTGGAAAGCTCTTCATTACTATGAAAAGCGATTCTTTGCCCCGATCCTCATTTCCTGCCACGAAGAAGGAACCCTTTCCCAGTGCACCAACGTCAATGCGCAGGACACCACCATCCAGAAGACCGCACAGCTGAACATCAGCAACGAGACTATGCAGGCTTTCCGCGGCACTGCCCGCTGGTCTTTGCGCCGTCCCGATGCATCGGCGATCGCATCCGGAGAATTCCCTGTCCATTGCGATGCCCTCAGCGCAGTCTGGCTGCCTAAGCAGGACTTCTCTCAGGAGGACACCTATGGCTGCTACTATTCCTATGAACTGCTGGATGATCAGGGTGTCACGGTGGGTCAGGGCAGCGTCCTGTTCTGCGCGCCCAAGCACTTCCGCTTTGATGACCCCAAGCTCTCCGCTGTTCTGGACGGCGATGAAATTGTAGTAACCGCAAATGCCTATGCAAGAAGTGTGGAGATCCAGGCCGGCGCAGATGTGCTGCTGGAGGACAACTTCTTTGATATGGACGCCGGCACACGCAGGATTCGCGTCCTGCGGGGAACCCCTTCCCAGCCGACAGCTCGCAGCGTATACGACATTCGATAATAAACGGAGGCATTAACTATGAAACGTTCTGAAATCAACAAGGCTCTGAAAGAATTGGAAGCCATGTGTGAAAAGCATCATTGCTATCTTCCCCCCTTCTGCCACTTTACCCCGGAGCAGTGGCAGACCATCGGCCACGAATATGACGAGGTTCGGGATTGCATGCTGGGTTGGGATATCACCGACTACGGCTTGGGTAACTTTGACAAATTTGGTTTTTCCCTTATTACCATCCGCAACGGCAACCGGAGCATGGAAGAAAAATATCCCAAGGTCTATGCGGAAAAGCTGCTGTATCTGAAAGAAGGCCAGTACGCCCCCAACCATTTCCACTGGTTTAAGACCGAGGATATTATCAACCGTGGCGGCGGCAATGTGCTCATCCGCGTATACAACAGCCTGCCCAACGAGGAGATCGACTACGAATCCGATGTAACTGTCCATACCGACGGCCGCACCTACACCGTGCCTGCCGGCGCACAGATCCGTCTGACCCCCGGCGAAAGCATCCATGTTCAGCAGTATCTGTATCACGATTTTGCTGTGGAGGAAGGTACGGGCCCCGTACTTCTTGGCGAGGTCAGCCAGTGCAACGATGACAACACCGACAACCGCTTTAACCCGCCTGTAGGCCGCTTCCCCACCATTGAGGAAGATGAAGCACCTTACCGGCTGCTCTGCAATGAGTATCCTGATGCAAAGTAAGAGGTGAGCCATGATTGATGTTGTTGCTCTTGGAGAATTGCTGATCGATTTTACCTGTGTCAGCACAGATGCCGATGGCTACCCTACTATGGCTGCCCATCCTGGCGGAGCCCCCGCAAATTTTCTGGCCGCTCTTTCCAAATTCGGCGCAAAAACTGCCCTGCTTGGCAAGATCGGCACAGACACCTTTGGTAAACTTCTGTCCAACACCCTAAACGAAGCAGGAATTGAAACAAAGGGTCTGGTGGCATCGGATGATGTGTTTACCACGCTGGCGTTTGTCACCTTGGACCGCCAGGGCGACCGGTCTTTTTCCTTCGCCCGCAAGCCCGGCGCAGATACCTGTCTATCCTTTGAGGAGCTTGACCTTTCCTTGATCGACGAGGCCAAAGTATTTCACTTTGGAACCTTATCTCTGACCCATGAGCCTGCCCGCAGCGCTACCAGACAGGCTGTGGCATACGCAAAGAACAAAGGAAAGCTGATCACCTACGATCCCAATCTGCGCAAACCCCTTTGGCCCGATCCTGAGCTTGCCAAAGAGCAGCTCCTGTGGGGCCTTAGTCAGGCAGATGTTGTAAAAATCAGCGATGATGAGGTGCAGTTCCTGTTTGGGCTTGATCCCATGGAAGGTGCACAGTATATTCTCGACCATTTTGGTGTTCAGCTGGTATTTGTCACCTGCGGTGCAGAGGGCTGTTATTTCCAAAACTCCGTGGCAAGGGGCATGGTTCCCAGCCTAAAGGGCATTCAGGTTGTGGATACCACCGGTGCAGGCGATATTTTTGGCGGCAGTGCTGTATGGAAGCTGCTGCAGCTTTCCCAACCACCCCGGTCGCTTGCCCACCAGCAGCTGCAGGATGCGGTCCGCTTCGCTTGTACCAGCGCGGCCCTGTCTACCACAAAACCCGGCGGTATTACCAGTATTCCAGATCTGGAAACCATCAAAAACCATCTTGTATAAAAAACCAAGCAGGCACTCAAAAACGAGTGCCTGCTTGATTTTACATGTATAAAGTCAAATTCCATTAAATCAACACTGAGCATTCCTGCGGATTATACAGTCCCGACTCGGCAAGGGAGACATAATCCCCGTCCGCAACTATCACATGGTCCACAAGCTCGATCTCCACAGCCCGCAGCGCAAGACTCAGCCGGCGTGTGGTTTGAATATCCTCTCCGGAGGGCAGTGCCAAACCGCTGGGGTGATTATGGGCCAGTACTACCGAGGTCGCGTTGTCACCAAGGGCCATTTCCACAATTCTTCGGATGGGCACAGCCGCTGAATTTACGCTGCCCTCTCCCACCTCCTTGCAACTAAGCACTTTGCATTTCGCATCCAGACACAGCAAAAACACGGTTTCATTTCTGCGTCCGTGAAAAAACGGCAGCAGATACTGTCCGCATTCATTAATGGATTTCAGTTTCGTTTCCTTCTCTTTCTGGTTCACCAGGTAATACCGTCCAGTGGCCATGACCAGCGAAAGAAACGCAGCAGCATTTTCGCCAACCCCGGGAACCTTCTTCAGTTCCTCCGGCGATGCTTCCAGCACCTTGGAAACAGAGCCGAAACGGTCGAGCAGCGCATGGGCAATGGGATTGGTATCCTGTCTGGGAATGCAATAGAACAAAAGCAGTTCCAACACCTGCAATTGTTCAAAATTATCCAATCCCTCTCGAAGAAACCTCTCCTTTAATCGCTGACGATGTCCATCGTGAATCGACATATTTTTTCACCTCTAATGCGGATTTATCTTGCTATTTTTACGGATTTTCGATAGAATATAGAAAAGCGACTTATGTCAAAATCTGTCGACGCAACTTTTCCAAAAAACTGCACATGATATGCCATGAGGAGGAGCATCATGGAACAAACAGAAGAAACTATCAGCATGTTGGATCTGATGATCCGGCCTGCTTTTTGTGTAAAGGATGGCATTATCGTTCGTGTCAATGAGGCCGCCCGCAAGCACATGATCGATATACAGATGCCTGTGGCACAAATGCTGCTTACCGGCGTTCAGGAATATGCAGATTTTCAGGATGGCTGCCTGTATCTTACCCTGTCCCTCTCAGGACTCCCCTGTGGCGCGTCCGTTACCCGGATGGATGGTTTTGACGTTTTTCTTCTGGAAGAAGATGATGATCGGGCCGAGCTGCAATCTATGGCATTGGCCGCCCAGGAACTCCGCAAGCCTTTGTCCAGCATTATGACCGTGACTGACGGACTGTTCCCCCTTGCCAAGTCAGACATGGATCCGTCCATGCAGGATCAGGTAGCCCGGATCAACCGGGGTCTATTTCAGATGCAGCGGATTATCTGCAATATGTCCGATGCTTACCGCTATTATCAGGATACGGATGCCTATCAGGAAACCCGGGACATTGGCGCTGTTTTGGATGAGATCTTTTCCAATGCCGCACCCCTGCTCCGCCAAATCAGTATTGACCTGCATTATACAGGCTTGCAGGAATCCATTTTCTGTCTGGCAGATGAAGAAAAGCTGGAGCGTGCAGTCAACAATATCCTGTCAAACGCTGTAAAATTTATGCCCGCGGATGGAACCATTGAAGCAAAACTGACCCGCAGAGGGCAAACACTTTACCTGACTGTGCAAGACAATGGTTCTGGTGTGCTGGAAGCCTTGCGCAGCAGCGTATATACCCGCTTCCGCCGGGAACCCAGTCTGGAAGACAGCCGCTTTGGAATCGGCCTTGGCATGGTGCTGATTCGGTCTGCTGCCTCCGCCCACGGAGGAACTGTTCTGCTGGATCGAACCAAAGACGGGCTAAATCGTCTAACCATGACCCTCTCCATCCGGCAGAACACGGAATCCATCGTCCGCACACCCACCCGTACGCTCCATCCGGACTATGCGGGTGAGCGGGACCACCGGCTTCTGGAGCTTTCTGAGATCCTGCCTGCAGAGCTTTATAAATAATTTTCCTCTCCCTGACCCGTCTGACGGGTCAGGGAGTTTTTTATAAATAGCGCTTCAGGTACTGCCCGGTGTAGCTGTCCGGAGTGGCCGCTACCTCTTCCGGTGTTCCGGCTGCCACTACGGTTCCGCCTCCGTCTCCGCCCTCGGGACCCAGATCGATGATATAGTCCGCAGTTTTGATCACATCCAGATTATGTTCGATCACCAGAACAGTATTTCCGGCATCCACCAGGGTCTGGAGAACATCGATCAACTTGTGAACATCCGCCGCGTGCAGGCCGGTGGTTGGTTCGTCCAGAATATAAATGGTTTTTCCGGTAGACACTCTTGCCAGCTCTGTTGCCAGCTTTACCCGCTGGGCTTCGCCGCCAGATAGGGTGGTGCTGGACTGACCCAGCTTCACATAGCCCAGACCTACCTCCACAAGTGTCTGGACCTTTCTGCGGATCTTGGGAAGATTCTCAAAGAAATCCAGCGCTTCCTCCGCAGTCATATCCAGAACCTGGGAAATATTCTTTCCCTTATAGAGCACTTCCAGCGTTTCCCGGTTGTATCGCGCGCCGCGGCACACTTCACAGGGCACATACACATCCGCCAGAAAATGCATCTCGATCTTCACAAGGCCGTCGCCACTGCAGGCCTCGCAGCGGCCGCCCTTTACATTAAAGCTGAATCTTCCCGGCCCATAGCCCCGCATTTTCGCATCACTTGTGGATGCAAACAGATCGCGGATATCGTTGAACAGCCCTGTATAGGTGGCGGGATTGGAACGAGGCGTCCTGCCGATGGGACTCTGGTCGATGTCAATCACTTTGTCCAGATGCTCTATGCCCTCTATGCAGCGGCAGGCGCCGGGACGGGTGCGGGCATGATTCAGTTTGCCAAGCAGCGTCTTATTCAGGACTTCGCCCACCAGACTGGATTTTCCCGAGCCGGAAACGCCGGTCACACAGGTCAGTGTTCCCAGAGGGATGGCTACATCAACATCCTTCAGATTGTTCTCGGTCGCGCCCCGAACCACAAGGCTTTCCCCTTTCCCTGCTCTTCTTGCAGAAGGGACCGGGATCTTTTTCACGCCGGACAGATACTGTCCCGTCACGGAATCCTCACACTGAATGATATCCTCCAGAGAGCCGGCCGCCACGATCTCGCCGCCGCGGCTGCCCGCCCCCGGACCCACATCCACAATATAATCTGCCGCCTTCATGGTGTCTTCATCATGCTCCACCACGATCAAAGTATTGCCGATATCCCGCAGCTGCTTTAATGTGGCCAGCAGCTTATCATTATCCCGCTGGTGCAGGCCAATGGATGGCTCGTCCAGAATATACAGCACACCCATCAGGGAAGAGCCGATCTGAGTGGCCAGCCGGATCCGCTGGCTTTCGCCGCCGGATAGAGTGGCCGCTCCACGGGACAGTGTCAGGTAGGAAAGGCCGACATCCACCAAAAACTGCAATCTGGCTTTGATCTCTCTTACGATCTGCTCTGCCACCACAGCCATGTTGCCTTCCAAATGCAGCTGCTCCATAAAGGAAAGCTCTTTTTCCACGCTCATAGCGCAGAAATCCATAATGCCGATGCCGCCAACCGTTACTGCCCGGGCAATATCCGACAGCCGGTTTCCCTGACAGTGGGGACAGGGCGCACTGGCCATGCACTCCTCCAGCTCCTTACGGGCTGCGTCGGACTGGGTCTCCCGGAAACGGCGGCTGATGTTATTCATAATGCCCTCAAAGGGCTGCTCCAGCACGCCCATACCGTTACCTCGGTTATAGGTCATGCGCAGCTTTTCCCCCTTGGTGCCATAGAGGATCACATCCTTGGCCTCCTGAGAAAGCTTTTCAAAGGGCGTGTTCAGATCAAACCGGTATTTTTTCGCCAGTGCCTCAAAGTACATCCGAAACACACTGTCCGTGCGGGCGTTCTGCCAGCCCGTGACCTGAATAGCGCCATCGAGAATGGATTTGCTTTTATCGGGGATCACCAGATCCGGATCCGCAACCAGCTGAAAGCCCAAACCGGTACAGTGGGGACAAGCGCCTGAAGGATTGTTGAAGGAGAACATACGGGGCTCCAGCTCTGTCAGGCTGATGCCGCAATCCTCGCAGGCATAATTCTGGGAAAAGCTCAGCTCCTGCTTCTGGGCCGGCAGTTCGATGATCACCAGTCCACCGGAATGGGCACAGGCTGTTTCGATGGAGTCTGTCAGCCGGCGGCGAATTCCCCCCTTCAAAACAAGCCGGTCCACCACCAGTTCAATATTGTGCTTTTTATTCTTTTCCGGCTTGATATCTTCTGTCAGGTCATATAAAATCCCATCTACCCGCACCCGGGCGAAGCCGGACTTTCGGGCATCCTCGAAAACCTTCGAATGCTCGCCCTTTTTCCCCCGGATCACCGGAGAGAGGATGATGAAACGCGTACCTTCTCCCAGCATTTCGACCCGGTCAACGATCTGATCAATGGTCTGGCGGCGGATCTCTTTGCCGCATTTGGGACAATGGGGAACGCCCACTCTTGCCCACAAAAGACGCAGATAGTCATAGATCTCCGTCACCGTGCCCACGGTAGACCGGGGGTTTTTGGAGGTGGTCTTCTGGTCAATGGAAATGGCTGGCGACAGGCCATCAATGGCATCCACATCCGGCTTATCCATCTGTCCCAAAAACTGACGGGCATAGGAGCTCAGGCTCTCCACATACCGGCGCTGTCCTTCCGCGTAAATCGTGTCAAAGGCCAGACTGGATTTTCCCGAACCGGAAAGTCCTGTAAAGACAATGAGCTTATCTCTGGGGATCGTAAGATCCACATTCTTCAGATTATTCTCCCGGGCACCCCGGACAATGATCTTATCGTTCATAATTGGCTCCTGTCTTAAAAATCTTTGGCTAATATTATACCACGATCCATCACTTTGTACAACCCCTATTTCAAACATAATTTCGTGATACCCCCTTGCCGCTCCACTTTTGCGCATTTTTCCGGAATCCGGGAACTGGGACATATTGCATGAAGGCGCATTGTTTTTTGTGTGATTTTTGGGTGTTATTTTACTGTGTTTGGTGTTGCTTTTTTCGGGGAAGAAATGGTATAATATTCTAGGATAAATTCCTGAAAAAGGGTAACTACATATAAAGAAAAAGTGAGGTATCTTCTGATGATCGCGTATGGAGAGAATATCAAGGTATTTTGCGGCAATTCCAACCCTGAATTCGCCAAGACCCTGTGCAAGGAACTGGGAATCGAGCTGGGTAACAGCGAAGTCAAGACCTTTGCTGACGGCGAGGTTTCCGTTTCTCTGAACGAAACGGTTCGTGGCGCTGATGTTTTCCTGATTCAGTCCACCTGCAAGCCCGTCAACAACCATCTGATGGAGCTGCTGGTCATGATCGATGCCTGCCGCCGCGCATCCGCTGGCCGCATCACCGCTGTCATTCCCTACTTTGGCTATGCCCGTCAGGATCGTAAGGCCAAGAGCCGCGATCCCATCTCCGCCAAGCTGGTCGCCAATATGCTCACCGCTGCCGGCGCTGACCGGGTACTGACCATGGATCTTCACGCATCTCAGATACAGGGTTTCTTCGACATTCCTCTGGATCACCTGCTGGGTAACCCCACTTTTGTAAAATATTATCTAGAAAAGTTCCCGGAAGACGCCTTTAATCACGAGGAATTTGTGGTCGTCTCTCCCGATGTGGGCTCTGTTGCCCGTGCCCGCGCCTTTGCCGCCAAGGTTCACATGGGCCTTGCCATCGTTGACAAGCGCCGTCAGAAGGCCAATGTCTGCGAGGTCATGAACGTCATCGGCGATGTTCGCGGCAAGACCTGCATCCTGTATGACGATATGGTGGATACCGCCGGTTCTCTGTGCAATGCCGCCAAGGCTCTGGTAGAGGTAGGCGGCGCCAAGGCTGTTTACGCCTGCGCTACTCACGGTGTGCTGTCCGGTCCTGCTTATGAGCGGATCGAGGCCAGCCCCATTGAGGAGATGGTCTTCCTGAACACCATTCCCCAGACCGGCAACACAGAAAGCGGTAAGATCAAGTTCCTGGATGTTGCTCCTATTTTCGCCCGGGCCATCGCCCATATCCATGGCGGCACTTCCATCGCTGACCTGTTCTAAGCTGTGTTTGGTATAAAGAATGACGCCTGGCTGATCGTCGGCCTGGGCAATCCCGGTCGGGAATATGAAAAGACCCGCCACAATTGCGGCTTTCGCGCCATCGATATTCTGGCGCAAAAGCTGAGCTGTAAGGTGGACAAGGGCAAGTTTCAGGGTCTTTACGGTCAGGTAAACTATAACGGCAGCAAGCTTCTGCTGTTAAAGCCTATGACCTATATGAATCTGTCTGGCCGCAGTGTTTTGCAGCTCAGCGCCTATTTCCATGTGCCTCCCCAGCGGATCATCGTCATTTTTGACGATATCTCTCTGGAGCCGGGCCGGATCCGGGTTCGTGCTGACGGCTCTGCCGGCGGGCATAACGGCATTAAGTCCATTATCGCCGAGATCGGCAGTCAGAATTTTCCCCGGGTCAAGGTCGGCGTGGGTGCCAAGCCCCATCCGGAGCAGGATCTTGCGGACTGGGTACTGTCCAACTTCTCCGCCTCGGAAGAAAAAGCCCTTTCTTCCGCGCTGGAAAGAGCGGCGGATGCTGCGCTGTGCATCGTCAATAGCGGCGTTCCCGAGTCGGCTGCCCGGTATAACGGAAGCCGTCCGTAACGAAAATATTGTCAAATCACCACGGAAAGGGGGGTATTTTCCCCCTTTCCGCATTGTTGCGTGGAGGAAAATATGGTAACTCTTCTTTCCATTCTTAAATCGATTCCTGAATACAGCGCATTGCTGGAAAGTCTCTCCAAGGGGCAGAGCGCCGCCATTACCGGAATCGGGCAGATCAACCGCAGCCATCTGATCGCCGGTCTGCGGCAGGATACCTCTGCGCCCATCGTCATCCTTTGTCAGGATGACATGGCAGCCAAACGGCTGCAGGAGGAGCTAAAAGCCTTTCTTGGGGAGACCATGCCGGTACTGCCCTCCAGGGAATTGACCCTATATGATACCGCTGTAGTCTCCCGGGCATGGGAGCAGCAGCGGCTGCGGCAGCTTTATGATCTGAAGCAGGGCCTTTCCAACCTGCAGATCATGTCCTGGGAGGCACTGAGCCAGCGGACCATGCCCCCTGCTGTTTTATTGAATGCCGCTTTTTCTCTGGAAACCGGAAAAGAATATGACTTAAATGACCTGGCTGCCCGTCTCACCGGATCCGGCTATAGCCGGACTGCCATGGTAGAGGGCCCCGGACAGTTTGCTGTCCGCGGCGGTATTGTGGACATTTTTTCTCCCGCTTCCGACCGCCCCGTGCGCGCCGAATTCTTTGGCGAAGAGCTGGACACCATGGGCTACTTTGACCCGGATACCCAGCGACGGACGGAAAATACCGACTCCATTGTGGTCCTGCCTGTGGGCGAGACCCAGCCTCGGTTGCATCCCAACGGGCTGCAAGGGCTGTGTGCCGATCTGGAAAAGCTGATCGCCCGTCAGCGCAAGAGAAAGAATCCTAACGAAGATTTGATCCGCACACTGGAGCGAGACCTGGAAAGATACCAAAACGGATCACAAAATCCTGCTTCCGACCGGTATATGGCTCTGATCTATCCGGAATTGGCCACCGCTTTGGAATATATTCCGGAGGGTGCTACCGTAATTCTCTGCGATCAGGGCAGTCTGAAGCGCACTGCCCGAACCCGCACTGAAGCTGTGGGTATGCAGCTGGATAATCTGCTTCAGGCAGGTCTGCTGGCAGGAGAACTTTGCGACTATGTATGCCAGTGGGAGGATCTCTGCGCCCAGCTGCAAAAACACCGTATCGTATATTTTGATGCCTTTGCAGGCACTTCTTATCCCGAGGAGAATCCGCCGAAACTGTTGCTTCCTATGATGGCGAAGCAGCTGCCCGGCTATGGTGGAAATCTGGATACCGCTGCCGCGGACCTTTCCCATTATCAAAAACTGGAGTTTTCTTCTCTGGTTCTGTGCGGCACCCGCCGCAGAGCAGAGCTCTTGCAGGAAATGCTCAGCGCAAAAGGGCTTTCCGCCCTTCTTTGCATCCCCCTGACCGCCATGCCTGCCCCCGGCCAGATCCTGCTGACAGAGGGCATTCTGCCCTGCGGTATGGAATACCCCAATTCCAAGCTGGCGATTTTGACAGAGGGGCAGCTGATCGCCCGCAGCGAGCCGAAGCGCAAGCAGAAGAAAACTGCCACCAACCGGCAAAAGCTGAATTCCTTTACGGATCTGACCCCCGGCGATCTGGTGGTCCACGAAAACTACGGCATCGGTCGGTTTGTGGCAATGGAGCAGATCAAGGTAGATGGCGCGGTCAAGGACTACGTGAAGATTGCCTATCTTGGCACGGATACACTGTTTGTCCCTGCCACCCAGCTGGACATGGTCAGCAAATACATTGGCGGCGGCGAAGAGGCCACTGTCCGTCTGAATAAGATCGGCTCTGACGCCTGGCAAAAAACGAAAACAAAAGCCCGCAAGGCCGCCAAGGATATGGCCGGCGAGCTTATCAAGCTGTATGCTGCCCGAAAGCGGCAGGAGGGCTACCCCTTCTCTGCTGATTCCCCATGGCAAAAGGAATTTGAAGACAATTTCCCCTATCCCGAAACCGATGATCAGCTTCGCTGTATTGCGGAGATCAAATCGGATATGGAATCCCCCATTCCCATGGATCGGCTGCTCTGCGGCGATGTGGGCTTTGGCAAGACAGAGGTTGCCATGCGGGCTATTATGAAGGCCATTATGGATGGCAAGCAGGCCGCCATTCTGGTTCCCACCACCGTTCTGGCCCAGCAGCATTATCAGACCGCTGTGGCCCGTTTCCGTGGTTTTCCTGTAAACATTGATGTATTGAGCCGTTTTCGGTCTGCCGCAGAGCAAAAGCGAACTGTGCAGAATCTTCGCAGCGGCAGTGTGGATCTTGTTATCGGCACCCATAAGCTATTACAGAAAACCATTCAATTTAAAGATCTGGGTCTTTTGATCGTGGACGAGGAGCAGCGCTTTGGCGTCAGCCACAAGGAGCGGCTGAAGGAACTGTCCAAGGGCGTGGATGTACTGACTCTGTCCGCCACACCTATTCCCAGAACCTTGAACATGGCCCTTTCCGGAATTCGGGATATGTCTACCATCGAAGCCCCTCCGGCAGACCGGTACCCTGTCCAGACCTTTGTTATGGAGCATAGCAATGCCATTATTGACGACGCCATCCGCCGGGAGGTGGAACGGGGCGGTCAGGTCTATTACCTGCACAACCGCACGGAAACCATCGACCAGTGCGCCGGCGCGTTGCGGCGGCGGATCCCCGGTCTTTCCGTGGCAGTTGCCCACGGGCAAATGGGCGAGGACGCCCTGAGCGATGTGATGCACGCCATGGCAGACGGTGAGATCCAAGTGCTGGTTTGCACTACCATCATCGAAACCGGCCTGGACATTCCCAACGCCAACACCCTGATCATCGAAAATGCCGATCGTTTTGGCTTGAGCCAGCTGCATCAGCTTCGGGGCCGTGTGGGCCGCTCCACCCGCCACGCCTATGCCTATTTCACTTACCGTCCGGATAAAAACTTGACAGAAATCGCGGAAAAGCGCCTGTCCGCCATCCGGGACTTTGCCGAATTTGGCTCGGGCTTCAAGATCGCCATGCGGGATCTGGAGATTCGGGGTGCCGGCAACCTTCTGGGCGCGGAGCAGTCGGGCCATATGATGAGTGTAGGCTATGATATGTACCTGAAGCTTCTGGATGAAGCGGTTCTGGAAGAGCGCGGAGAGGCTCCCAAAGCACCGGAATGCACTGCGGATCTGAATGTCACCGCCAATGTGGATCAGGCCTATGTTTCCAGAGGCGAGGAGCGCATGGATCTGTACCGCCGGATGGCCGCTATCCGTACCCAGGAGGATGCGGACGACTTGCTGGATGAGATCATTGACCGCTATGGCGAACCCACAAAGGGCGTGCTGAATCTGATCGAAATTGCCCTGCTCCGGGCCAATGCCCAGAAGGTGGGCATTCAGGATATCCGCCAGAAAGCCGGCGATGTGCTGTTCACCCTGACCAAACTGGACTTTGAGGCAGTCAGCCAGCTATGTGCGGATTCTGCCTACAAAAACCGTGTCCAGCTGGTGGCCACCGCCAAGCTGCCAACCCTTAGGCTGAAGCTGGCCAGCGGCGTGGATAGCCTGCGTCAAAGCAAGGTATTTATCCAAAAATACGGTAATTTCTGTAAATAGCAGGAGTTTTGTCATTATTTTAACATTATTTTAACTATTTGGTTACGAAAAAACATTGCATTTCGTGCAGAATATGGTACAATACCTCTGTAAAATGCAAGGTATTACGCGCGGCGCAGACCGCTGACAGATAGGAGAGGTTTATCATAAGCAACGGGAATTTTGAAGGTAACCAGACCGAGAAGCAGGAGCTTCAGGAACTGGAAAATTCCTTCCATAATATAACCGGCGGCGAGGCACTTCCTCCCCGGAATCCCGATATGCCGGCAGATGCGACGCAGCGCGTCCACATCGACAAAAACAACACTGGCGTCCCCCAGCGCCCTGCCGGGCGCCCGCAGACCCGTCCCTCCGGGGCTGCACCGGCTCGTCCCTCCGCCCGCCCTGCCTCGGCACAGCCCCAGCGCAGGCCCGCAGGCAGCACAGCTACCCCGCCTGCCCGGAAAAAGAAGAGCAGCGCATCCAGGCGAAAGAACAACGCGATCATCATTTCCCTGTTTGCCATCGCTGCGGTTCTGCTTGTTGCCATCATCATTACCATCAGCGGTATGTTCTCTGTGCCGGAGGATGACGGGCTGATCCTGAACAATGTATATGCCGCAGGCGTGAATCTGGGCGGAAAAACACCGGAGCAGGCCAAGCAAGCGCTTCAGGCAGAGACGGACTATACATACACGAAGTTTGATATGACGGTTACTGTTCTGGATACGGTGGTTACCCTGACTCCCGCAAGAACCGGCGCAGAACTGGATGTGAACGCTGTTGTGCAGGCTGCTTATAATTACGGTCGCACCGGCTCTCTGGCCGATTACCAAAAGGCAAAGCAACAGGCTATGATTTCTTCGTATCACATCCCTATTATCGAATACCTGAATCTGGATCTTGCTTATATCCAGGAAGTTGTTGACAATCTGGGCACCACCTACAGCAGTATGCTTACCCGCCCCACAGATACGATAGAAGGTGATAAGCCTGACTTGAATATGGATAATTCTCTGATTAACACGGAAACCGTGTACCAGACACTGCACATTACCATCGGCACCCCCGAATATGGTCTGGATACCGATCTTCTCTATGATCAGATTCTGGAGGCTTATAACTCCAACATCTTCCAGGTCGAGGGTAAATGCAGTGTTGTCCTCCCGGAATCTTTGGACGCTCAGGCGCTCTATAACAAATACGGCTGCACCGCCCCTGTGGACGCTCAGCTGGATCCGGATACCTACGAGGTCATACCGGAAGTTTACGGCTACGGCTTCAAACTGGAAGATCTTCAGGTGAAGCTGGAGGCAGCCAAGTATGGCGACAAACTCGAGATCCCCATGACCTTTATCGCGCCTTTGAATACGGCAGAAAGTCTGGCAGGCGATCTTTTCACGGATATTCTCGCCAGCTATACTATCCCTGCAGCCACCGACAAGAACCTGATCATCAACCTGAAGCTGGCTACCCGCGCAATCGGCGAAGCCCTGCTTCTGAGTGTAGGCGATGAATTCTCCTTCAACGATATTATTGGTGATCCTGCAAAGGGCGGCTACAAAGAGGTCATGGCCAATGTGGGCCTTTCTACCAAGGAAGTGGTCGGCGGAGGTCTTTCCCAGCTGTCCAGTGCGCTTTATTACTGTGCACTGATGTCTGATCTGGAGATCCTTGAGCGTCACGCCCACACCTACGCGCCCGACTTTATTGAGCTTGGTCTGGATGCGGATATTCTCTACGGCAGCAAGGATCTGATCTTCCGCAACACCACAGACCGTCCCATTCGTATTGTGACGGATATTCTAGAGGATGACTCTGTTTCCATCACCATCTGGGGCACTAAGAAGAAAGATTGCACTGTTGAAATCATCTACGAGACCATTAACACCTACAATCCCATTACACTGAAACAGCAGATGCTTCTGGACAATCCCGGCGACTATAAGGCCGGCGACCTTCTGGTGAAGGGCATTGCAGGCTTCGATGTGAATGTTTACAAGGTTTATCGGTACAGCGGCGAAAACGCCGACCTTGAGCCGGAGCAGATTCTGGTCTCCCAGTCCCGCTATGAAAAGCGCAATGCAGTGGTGGTTGAGATCGCACCCGAAGTGGTTCCCGATCCCTCTGTACCGGATACGACAGGTTCCAGCAACCCAACCTATCCGTCGACAGGTTCCACTGACCCCAGCGAACCCACTGCAAGCACAGGCTCCACCGAGCCCAGTGAACCTTCCGGTAACACAGAACCCTCCACCAACGCAACCACGCCTTCCAGTGGCCCTGATCCTTCTCAGGATTAAATTGCTGCACCATACCCCCCCCGCAGAGCGATTTGGTCGCTCTGCGGGGATTTTTTCATTTCGGAAACCACCGGAGATTCCCGGCGGAAAAGCCATTGACATACAATACAGAATAGGTTATTGGTCTCGAACGGTTCTTTTTCCTTTTAACCGCACAAGAAAATCCCGAAATGCGTCAGCATTTCGGGATTTATGTTATACCGTACGAATATCCAGATGATAGTCGATCTCGCCGGCCTGGCTGTTCTCGATCTCAATACTATATCCAAGATCAATTACGCCGCCCTCGGGAGTGATGTCGAAAAACATGGTGTTGGCGCAGACACGGATCATCAACGCTCCAAATTCCATCCGATACAAAGACTCATTCGGTATGCCCAGCTGGAAAACCATTTGAGAATGAAGCGTGCCGGTTCTGGTCAGGGTGATCTTGTCCGGTTCTATCCGAAAACAGGTGGTCACGCCCTTCAAGCCTGTCAGGTCACTTTCTTCGTATCGAATCTCCCAGCCGCCATTTTGATACTCCATCTGGCCTTCTGTCACCAGTTCAATAACATCCGGCTCCTGATCCGCATAGGTCTGTCTTCCGCGGATAGAAAGAATAACCGGTTGTATCATTCCTCTGCCTCCATTGCCAGCCGCAGAAGCTCATCGATCAGCTGCCCATATGCAATACCGCTGGCACCAAACAGCTTGGGATACATGGAAATAGAGGTAAAGCCCGGCAGGGTGTTGATCTCATTAAACACGACCTGCTCCCCTTCGTAGGTAACAAAGAAATCCACACGGCTCATTCCCTGGCAGCCAATGGCTGTATAGACCCGCACAGCAGCTTCCCTGACCTGCTCCGCAACATCCTCAGAAATCCGGGCAGGGATATAGGCCACCGATGTATCCGTCAAATATTTGGCATCATAGTCATAGAACTCGGCACCGGAGTCGATCTCTCCGCATACCGAAGCCACGGGGTTCCCATTGCCCATAACGGCAACTTCAACCTCTCTGCCATGGATAAACTCCTCAACCAGGATCTTTTCATCATAAGTTCCTGCCTGCAGCAACGCCATGCGCAGATCTTCCCGATTCATAGCCTTGGAAACGCCCACAGAGGAGCCTGTGCCGGCAGGTTTCACAAAGACAGGATAAGCGAACCGCTCCTCGATCTGATCCATCACTGCATCCAGCCGTACTTCCAGCTCGGAGTTGCGCACCAACAGCCACGCAGCCTGGGGGATGCCCGCCTGATCTGCTACCAGCTTGGTCAGTGTCTTGTCCATGGAAACTGCAGATGCAGAAACATGAGGTCCAACATAGGGGATGCCTGCCAGCTGCAGCAGACCCTGCATGGCGCCGTCTTCGCCGTTTTCGCCATGAAGCACAGGAAATACCACATCAATCCGTTCCCGCACCACACAGTCACCCTCAAAGCTCAAAAGGCCCTGTCCCCGAACCGGGGAGATCGCTGCACGGCGGTTGCCGGGATGATCCATCCATTCTCCGCTGGGTAGCAGAGAGTAGTCGGTTCCCGTATAAAGGACCCAATCGCCATTTTTGGTAATGCCAACAGGAAAAATATTGTACTTTTCGGGATCCATATTGTTCAGCACAGATTCTGCGGAACGCAGGGAGACCTCGTGCTCAGGGCTCATTCCACCAAAAAGAACACACACGCTTAACTTCTTCACAATAATCGCCTCCAATTATAGTCCACTCCGGACTTCCGATCATTTCAGGAGCGCCTCTCCTGCCCGATAGATGTCACCTGCGCCAACGGTCAGGATCACATCCCCCGGCTGCGCAAGCTCGCTCAAAGTCTGGGTGACCTGCGGAAGGGTGGCGCAATATATACCATTAGGAATATACTCCAGCAAATCCCGGGAGGAGATTCCGATGGTGTTACGTTCCCGGGCTGCATAGATCTCTGCCAGCACCACAATATCTGGCCGCTTCAGCTGCTGCACAAAGTCATCAAACAAGGCCTTGGTGCGGGTATAGGTATGGGGCTGAAAGGCAAAAATAACACGCTTATAGCCCATGGTACGGACTGCATCAATGGTAGCTGCCAACTCACCCGGATGGTGGGCATAATCATCGTAAATATCCGCCCCGTGATAACTGCCCTTAAACTCCATGCGTCGTCCTGCGCCGTGGAACGTGGAAAGTCCCTGCTCCGCTGCAATTCCGGGAATTCCCATAATCCAGGCCACACCAGCTGCCGCCAAGGCATTCATCGCATTGTGCTGGCCATGAACAGGCAATTCAAAGTGGCAATACTTTTCCCCATCGCAGATCACATCAAAACTGCGCCAGTCTGTGGAGACATCCGCTGCATGGATCCGGTTGCCCGGGCCAAAGCCAAAGGATATATAGTCCAGACCATCAAGAGCGTCGATCGTATTCTGGTCATCACCATTGGCAAGAATGCCATTGGTAGATAGCTCGGCAAATTTATGGAAAGACTTTTCCACATCCTGCAGATCCTTAAAATAGTCCAGATGATCAGCCTCAATGTTCAGAATCACTGCCAAAGACGGAAAGAAGTTCAAAAAAGAGTCGCAGTATTCACAGCTTTCCAGCAGGATCGTATCACCGGATCCAACACGATGCCCGGCATGAAGCAGCGGAAGATAGCCGCCAATCATGACAGTAGGATCCGTCTGAGCAGCCATAAATATGTGGGCAACCATGGAGGTTGTTGTGGTCTTGCCATGGGTGCCGGATATGCAGATCGCATTTTTATATGCCTTCATGATAATGCCCCAGGCCTGTGCACGCTCAAAGACAGGAATTCCCGCTGCTCGCGCGCCTGCAATTTCCGGATTATCATTATGGACAGCTGCTGTGCGGATAATACAGTCCGCACCAATAATATTTTCGGCACGGTGACCGATATCCACCCGAATTCCCTGTGCAATCAGCTCATCGGTAGAAACAGAGGAATTCATATCTGAGCCTGAGACGATCAGCCCCATCCCCTGCAACACCAAGCCAAGGGGGCGCATGGACACGCCGCCAATTCCAACAAGATGGACCCGTTTGCCCGGCTGAATGTATTCATGAATCGTGAGAGAATTGTTCTCCATAATTACTGCAACTCCATTTTTCATGTTCGTTAACCAATTCATTATATATCATTTTTACAAAGTTTACAACTATAAAATTACAAATCACCAACTTTTGAATAGAAAAAATAACATTTTATGTTTTTTCAAAATATATTGTCTAATTCCCAACTCAAACCTTCCCGGTTAGGCCAACGTATTGTCGCGCCGACCGCAAGTGTCCGGGGGACACTTGCAGGCGCAAAAAACCTCCTACTTTCGTAGGAGGCTTCTGTGTTTGCGTTACCTATCTTCCCGGGTAGGCCAACGTATTGTCGCGCCGACCGTAAGTGTCTGGGGGACACTTACAGGCGCAAAAAACCTCCTACTATCGTAGGAGGCTTCTGTGTTTGCGTTACCTATCTTCCCGGGTAGGCCAACGTATTGTCGCGCCGACCGTAAGTGTCTGGGGGACACTTACAGGCGCAAAAAACCTCCTACTATCGTAGGAGGCTTCTGTGTTTGCGTTACCTATCTTC
>SVKX01000010.1 GCA_015068225.1 Oscillospiraceae bacterium | reverse complement strand
GATCCTGCGCAAGGATGTGCTGGAAATGAAGGATCTGAAGGCCGGCATGGAACTGACCGGAACTGTACGAAATGTGATTGATTTCGGTGTTTTTGTGGATATCGGTGTCCATCAGGACGGCCTTGTGCATATCTCCGAAGTGGCAAACCGCCGGCTGCGGCATCCCAGCGAAGCTGTTCAGGTTGGCGATGTGGTCAAAGTCGTGGTTTTAAGTGTGGACGAAAAGCGCCACCGTATCAGCCTTTCCATGAAGCAGGCAAAGCAGTAATCAATAAGGGCGTGCCTTTCGGCACGCCCTTTTGCTATATTTATTTCCTGCTTCCGGGAAATTCCAGCGCCTGATCCAGCCGGTACTCCAGTGGGTACGCTACCGTAGCAATGGTATGTACCCGGGAGAGTTCCAAACCCATTGAGGTTGGCAGCCCCGTTGCCTTATCCACCGTCAGATAGCCGCCTGCAGCGATGGTCTCTACGGAAGACGCACCTGCGTCCAGATCTGTTTGGAGAAATGCATTGACATTAGCCATCATATCCTCTAAATACGCATCATTTCCCGTAAATTCCAGACGGTAATAATCCCCTTGATCCAGAACCACCGCGTCTGCAATATACTTGGAGGCAAATAGTCCGGACAGCACCGCATCCTCAATATACTCCCGCATTTCCTGCCGGGTCACAGCTTCACTTGTTTGGGGCTTTCCCCCATCTATGATCGTAATCAGAATGCCGTTTGCGTAGGATTCTTCCTGCGTCTTTTGGAACACCTGTTCCCGGTAGTCAGAGAAGCTGACGGAATAGGATGCCTCTGCCTGCAGATCCTCCTCCGTCTCCAACAGGGAAAAGCGGCTTTCCTGGGTGTAGGTCATAGAAATAGCTTCGCTGGAAATCGTCTCTTCTGACCTGCAAACCAGATCCTTGCTGGAGTAGACGCTGCCCACTGTCTGGAGCAGAAATTTGGGCGCATCCATACTTTGCAGCCAAACCACATCTGCAAAATGCTCCGGATGCACCGCGCCCAGATCCAACGATTGGGGGGCCAACACCTGAACAGATACCGTATAGCTGTACTGTGTGCTGTTCCGGAAAAATATAGCCTGATAATCCATTCCGGTCAGCGCTCCCAGACCATTAAGATAGGCCTTTCCTTCGGCACTGACGAGCTTGCCCTCCGGCAAATGGAGCCACTGCTCCAATGCGGAGGGGCTGGAAAATGTGAGCACACATACACCGGATTCCTCTGTTTCCGTCACTTTGTCGTAAAGGGAAGCATCCAGCAGCAAAGCCGGAAGCTGCCGCTGAACGAAATCCTCCGCAGACATATGCACGCCAAACGCACAGTCATTGACCTGCACATAAGCATTTCCATCACAATAGACCTCTGTATACGCTGTCTCATAGCTGCCATAGGTAAGGGACTCCTCCACAAGGGCCGTCATATCCTCCTGACCCACACGGCTCAAAGATGCTTTTCCCGTGGTCTTTTCTGTGTATGTGTCCTCTCCTATCTGGCGGATCTCTTCTGCGGCATAGCTCAGGATCAGGTTGCCGGCAGCATTCACCTCTTCACAGGCCCGGGCATATTTTTCCGCCGGAGATAAAGGTGGCTGGGTGGATATTGTGGTAGCCTGTGTGGTCGGCAAAGTGGTAGGCAGCGGCTGCTGGCCGCATCCCGCGGCAATCAGCAGCAATCCTGCAAACAGAATAAACAGAGCGGGTTTCCGAAGTTTCATAACTTACTCCTTATCCGTATCATCTGCGAAGCGCTTCTGTACGGTCAAAACTGTGAAGCCAATCGGCCTTCAGGAAATAGATCAAAAATACCGCTGAGCTGCAGGTCCATGTAATGGGGTAAGCCCAGGAGATGGTCTGGAGCTGATTTGCAAGGGGCAGCGCAATGGTAATGTATGTCACCCGGATCAAGCACCAGCAGGCAAGCATGGTGATCATGGGAACAATGGCTTTTCCCGCGCCCCGCAGAATGCCGGCAATGCAGTGGGAAAATGCCAGCAGGCAGTAAAAAAGGCAGATGGTGCGCATGTGCTGCGTGCCATAGGCGACCACTTCGGGATCCTGATTGAATATGCTGATAAGCTGTGGGGCAAACAGCCAGGAAATAACGCCCACCAATTCTGCCATCAGGCAGGAGCAGATGATGCCAAAGCCAACACCTTTTTTGACACGCTCATGCTTTCCCGCACCCAGATTCTGCCCGACGAAGGTGGACAGCGCCTGAGAAAAGCAGGTGATGGGCAAAAAGGCAAAGCCCTCCAGTCTGGAATAAGAGCCGCAGCCGGCCATGGCCGCATCGCCAAAGCTGTTGATATTGGACTGCACCACCACATTGGCTACCGCAATGACAGAATTCTGGACACCGGAGGGAAGGCCATACCGCACGATCTGGGCCATGCTCTTTTTATGAAAACGCACCTTCCGCCACTTCAGCTGATAGGGGGTCTTATACCGCATCAGCCGGATACAGCACAGCAGGGCGCTGATGCCCTGAGATATGGTAGTAGCCACAGCGGCAGATCCGACGCCCCACCGGAATCCTGCCACAAACAGCAGATCCAGCGCCACATTGACAAAGGACGCAAAGATCAGGTAATACAGCGGATGCCGGCTGTCTCCCACCGCGTGGAGGATACCAACAAATATGTTGTACATCACCGTAAAGATGGCGCCGCAGAAATAAAAACGGAAATAGGCAATGGATTGGGGCAAAACGTTTTCCGGTGTTCCCATCCAGCCAAGAATGGTGGGTGTAAGGGCAACACCCGCCACGGTCAGTACCGCGCCGGACACAAGACCAAAGGCCACATCCGTATGGATGGCCTTTTGCATCGCCTCATAGTCCTTAGCCCCGTAATAACGGGCGATGATCACACCCGCGCCCATGGCGATGCCATTGAAAAAGCTGACCATCATAAAGATCAAGCTGCTGGAGGAGCTGACCGCCGCCAGCGCATCGCCCCCGATGAAATTTCCTACACACCAGGAGTCAAAGGCATTATAAAACTGCTGAAATACATTACCAAGAAAAATAGGCAGGGCAAACAGCAGCATCTTTTTCCAGATCGTGCCCTCAGTCAGGGCATGACGCTGTGTTTCCAATTCAAATTCGCTCCTTTTCAGCCAGCCTTTGCATCCCGCAGTGCCTTGGCCACAGCCATAGTGACCTGTGCACAACGACGGGCGGCAAGGGCCTCAAAGGTGGGATAGTCCATTTCCGCGCTGTCATCTGCCTTATCAGAAATGGCCCGCAGGATCACAAAGGGAACACCGTTGCGATAGGCTGTGTGGGCAATGGCCGCACCTTCCATTTCGGCGCAAAGAGCGCCGGTATCGGCAATGATCTTATCCTTCTGGCTCTTCTGGCAGATAAACTGGTCACCGCTGGCAACCCTGCCGATCTTCGTGTGACCGGGGTTAACGGATTCCGCCGCAGCATAGGCACAGTCAATCATCTGCGCATCTGCCGGAAAGGCGGTCACATCCATGCCCGGCACCTGCCCCACAGGGCGGCCCCAGAAATTCAGATCAAAATCATGGTAAATGGCATCCCGGCTGACTACCAGATCGCCAATATCCAGATCCCTGCACAAGGAGCCTGCAATGCCTGTATTGATCACATGACTCACACCGTAATGATCAATGAGCATCTGGGTGCACATAGCCGCATTGACCTTGCCCACACCGCACTGAACCACCACAGCCGCCAGACCCTCCAATTTTCCTTCCAGAAAGGTCATGCCGGCACGGGTCTCTTCCTGCAGATCCTTCATATTTTCTCTCAGGGCAGCGATCTCAATGTCCATCGCGCCGATAATTCCAAGCTTCACAAGAAACTCCTCCTTATTCCGGGTATATCAGCCGGTCTTTTCCCGGCGCTTCCAGCAGCGCTGCATAGCGCCTGCCCAGAAACTTAGCCATGGGAAGATTCATATCCAGATAGTTGCCGCAATCTCTTGCGCTGGCGCCGGGCACAGGCCCTGAAAAATCCGCAATAAAGCGGAAAGTCTCCCGCACCAGGGGCAGCACATCCTCCGATTCCAGATCTCCCGCCAGCAGCAAATAAAAGCCGGTGCGGCAGCCCATAGGGCCGAAATACAGCACCCGGTCCTTCCAGACGGGCTCATTGCGCAGATAGGTGGCCGCCAGATGCTCTATGGTGTGCATCTCCGCGGTATTCATTACCGGCTCATCGTTGGGGCTGGTCATCCGCAGGTCAAAGGTAGTGATCGTCTCACTGCCCACTTTATCCTTGCGGGACACATACAGCCCTGGCTGCAGCCGGATATGGTCAATGGTAAAGCTTGTGATCTTCTCCATGGTTCTTTTTAATCCTTTCCGCAATTTGCCGCGTCGATGGCGATCACCAGCAAAAGGCCGGGGATCTCATCCCGGATGTCATTGTAGCGCAGCACATAAGTATCGCCCCAGTGGAACAGCTCCTTGGAGACGGTCATCACCGGGCGTTCTCCTTGATACACCTGATAATCCCAGCCAAGAAAATCTCCCTGCACCTGCCAGCCACGGTAATCCACAAAATAGCGAGGTGTAAAAAAGGACAGTTCTTTTCTTATGGTGCCCATGCTGCGGCCGCCCACAACGATCTCAAACTCCGGCAGAAACCGGAAGAGTCTCTGGTGGATGGAGCCCACCTCCTGCCCGCTGCGCTTGTCGAATACATGGATCTGATGTCCAAAGGTAAAGAACTCCGCCTGCACATAATAACAGGGCTCGCCGAATTCATCGTAAACATCATAAGTATCCGTCCAGGAAAACACCCGCTGCTTGATTCGCAGTTCCATAAAGAGCACCTCCTTGTTTTTATTATCATAGCGCAAAATCCTCCGCATTGCAAGAAAAAAGGGGGTCAACCGGCAGTTGAGCACCCCTCAACCGGCTGTTGAACAAAAAAATTTTGGAAATTAACGAATGATTGATAGCTTTTTTTGACATTTTGTGGCATGATGTAAGCATAAACCACGGGAGGTAATGCTATGGAGCAGACCATTGGAAAGCGCATTATGGAAAATCGAAAACGGCTGGGACTGACTCAGGATCAGCTTGCCGAGCAATTGGGTGTTACCGCTCAGGCCGTCAGCAAATGGGAAAATGACCAGTCGTGCCCGGATATTACCACACTGCCAAAGCTGGCAGAGATCTTCGGCACTTCCACAGATGACCTGCTGGGACACTCCGATCCCCGGAAGGTGTACGAAGCAGAGGTGGTATCTGAGGACGATTCTCAGAACCAAGAGAGCAGCCATACGCAGAAAGGCGGATGGGAATTTCGCTGGGATGCCGGCAGGCGGGACGGCATTGCATTTGCCATGTTTGTGCTGCTGGTGGGAACCCTGACACTGCTGTCCCGGATCTTCCAATGGGATGCCTCCTTTTGGGATATTCTGTGGCCCAGTGCCATGCTGATCATCGGTCTGCGAAAGCTCCTGTACAGGTTCTCCTTCTTTGGAATTGGCTGCACTTTGTTTGGCGGCTATTTTCTAATTGAGAATCTGAACATCTGGGAGCTGGACATTGGCAGCGAGCTGATCTTTCCTGCTGTGATCGTGATCTTCGGTCTGAGCCTGCTGGCAGATGCCCTGCGCAAGCCCCGCAAGCCCCGTTTTTCCATCACCCACAACGGAAAGCCTGTCCTCTCAGGAAATGAGAAAAGTACCAAAAGCAGCTTTTCCGAAAAGGATGGCCGCTTTGACTGTTCCTTATCCTTTGGGGATGACTACCGCTTGATTTCCCTCCCCTGTCTGTCCGGAGGAGAAGCCTCTTGTTCTTTTGGAGAGCTTACTGTAGATCTGTCCGGTTGCGAGAGGATCGCCGACGGCTGCACACTGGAGGCAGACTGCTCCTTCGGCGAGCTGGTGCTGCTTGTTCCCAAAAGATTTCGCGTGGAGTCAGACAGCAGCACCTCTTTTGCCAGTTTGACTGTTAGCGGTCAGCCGGATCCTTCCCCTGCCGGAGTGATCCTGTTGGATGCAGATGTCAGCTTCGGCCAGATCCTGATCAAATATGTCTAATGCACGGCGGCACTTTTGTGCCGCCGTATTTTATATCCATGTGATCGGAAATTGACAAATGGACACTTCGGGGTTACAATGGCTTTATGCAAACTATTTTGAGGTGATCCTTATGGAAAACAAGCTGAATATCGAAACTCTATGCATTCAGGCCGGCTACAGCCCTGCCAGCGGCGAGCCCCGCCAGATCCCCATCGTCCAGAGCACGACCTTCAAGTATGCCACCTCTGAGGATATGGGCAAGCTCTTTGATCTGGAGGCCTCCGGCTATTTCTATTCCCGTCTGCAGAACCCCACCTGCGATATGGTGGCGGCTAAGATCGCGGCGCTGGAGGGCGGTACTGCCGCCATGCTTACCGGCTCCGGTCAGGCGGCAAATTTCTATGCCATGTTCAACATTGCCTCCTGCGGTGATCACATTGTCTCCAGCTCTGCCATCTACGGCGGCACATTTAACCTGATCAGTGTGACCATGAAGCGCATGGGCATCGAAGCCACCTTTGTCAGCCCCGATGCCACCTACGAAGAAATCTGCGCCGCCATCCGGCCCAACACCAAGCTGGTCTTTGGCGAAACCATTGCCAATCCTGCCCTGAATGTGCTGGATATTGAAGTGTTCGCAAAGGCGGCCCATGATAACGGCCTGCCTCTGATCATTGACAACACCTTCCCCACCCCCGTGAACTGCCGGCCCATTGAATGGGGCGCAGACATCGTCACCCATTCCACCACCAAGTATATGGATGGTCACGGCGTGGCAGTGGGCGGCTGCATTGTAGACAGCGGCAAATTTGACTGGACAAAATATCCCGACCGGTTCCCCGGTCTTTGCACCCCCGATGACAGCTATCACGGCGTGACCTATACGGAGCGGTTTGGTCTGGAGGGCGCATTCATCACCAAGTGCACGGCCCAGCTGATGCGGGATCTGGGCAGTATCCAGTCTCCCCAGAGCGCCTTCTATCTGAATCTGGGTCTGGAAAGCCTGCCCTTCCGTATGCGGCAGCACTGCTCCAACGCCCAGAAAATCGCAGAGTACCTCAGCAGCAACGAAAAGGTAGCATGGGTCAAATACTGCGGCCTGAAAGGCGATAAATACTACGACTTGGCCCAAAAGTATCTGCCCAACGGCTCCTGTGGCGTCATCTCCTTCGGTCTGAAGGGTGGCAGATCCGCTGCCGAGACCTTTATGAAACACCTGAAGCTGGGCTCTATCGAGACCCATGTGGCAGATTCCCGCACCTGCTGCCTCCATCCGGCCAGCGCTACCCACCGGCAGATGACCGACGAGCAGCTCACTGCCGCCGGCGTCGGCGCGGACCTGATCCGGCTCAGCTGCGGTCTGGAGGATGCAGGCGATCTCATTGCCGATTTGGCGCAGGCCATTGACAAGGTGTAAGGCCATGCCGGATCAGTATTCCCGCACCCGTCTTTTGTTGGGTGCTGAAGGCTTGGATCGGCTTCGGACTGCCCGTGTTATTCTGTTCGGTCTGGGCGGTGTGGGCGGTTACACTGCGGAAGCCCTAGCCCGCGGCGGTATCGGCCACATTGATCTTGTGGACGACGATACCGTAAGCCTGACCAATCTGAACCGGCAGATATTGGCCCTGCATTCCACCGTCGGCCAGTATAAGGTGGATATAGCCGCCCGGCGGATCGCAGAGATCGATCCCACCATTCAGGTAAAAACCTATAAGACCTTCTATCTGCCGGAGACCGCTGACCAGTTTGACTTTTCTCAATATGACTATGTGATCGATGCCATCGACACCGTCACCGGCAAGTTGGCCCTGATCGCACAGGCGAAAGCCGCAGGTGCGCCGGTCATCAGCTGCATGGGCACCGGCAACAAGCTGGATGCCACCGGTTTTACCGTAGCAGATATTTCCAAGACCAGTGGCTGTGCTCTGGCCCGGATCATGCGGAAGGAATGCGCCAAGCGGGGCATCAGGGGCGTGAAAGTGGTTTATTCCAAAGAGCTTCCCATGGAACCCATGCAGACCGGAGAGACCGAACCCCAGCGGGAAGGCTCTTCCCGCCGCTCTACCCCCGGCTCCACCGCTTTCGTTCCGGCTGTGGCCGGCATGATCATGGCGGGAGAAGTGATCAAGGATCTTTCCAAAGGATAAAAAAGGGTGCGCAAAACGCGCACCCTTTTCATTTATACAGCATAATATTCACATTGTCCTCCATTTTGTTTATTCATTTATTCAGAAAATATTTTACTTTTTGTTGCTATTGCCCATAAACTTTCTATTCTTTCTCTAAAAATTGGACTTGCAGACTATTAACGGTGAATAATATTCGCGCTATAATACATTCATAAAATCTGCCCCTGTCTCAAGGGCTTAAAAGGAGAAATGAATTATGAAAAAACTGTTTGCACTGATTCTGGCCGTTATGATGGTCCTTAGCATGCTGGCGGGCTGCGCCCCCTCTGCTTCCACCTCCGGTCTGAAGACCGTAGAAGCCGGTAAGCTGATCATGGCTACCAACGCCGAGTTCCCTCCCTATGAGTTCGTTGAGGGCGGCAAGATCACCGGTATTGATGTTGAAATCGCTGATGCCATCGCCAAGAAGCTTGGTCTGGAGCTGAAGATCGAAAACATGGAGTTTGACTCCATTATCTCCTCCGTCAAGGGCGGCAAGGCTGACATCGGCGTCGCCGGTATGACCGTTACCCCCGAGCGTCTGGAAGAGGTCAGTTTCACTACCTCCTACGCCACCGGCGTTCAGGTGGTCATCGTGACCGAGAATTCCACCATCACCGCTGTTGACGATCTGTTTGCAGAAGGCGCCAACCACACCATCGGCGTACAGCTGGCTACCACCGGTGACCTGTACTCCACCTGGGACATTGAGGATGAAGGTCTGGGTACTGTGGACCGTTACAACAAGGGCGCAGATGCTGTTATGGCACTGAAGACCGGCAAGGTGGACTGCGTGATCATCGACAACGAGCCTGCCAAGGCTTTCGTAGCTGAGAACGAGGGTCTGAAGATTCTGGACACTGAGTACGCCGTTGAGGACTACGCCATCGCCATCAGCAAAAACAATTCCGAGCTGCTGACCGCTGTTGACAATGCTCTGAAGGAGCTCATCAAGGACGGCACTGTTGCCTCCATCGTGGGCAAGTACATTGGCAAGTAAACAACGAAATATCCTGCAATAAGGGGCGGACCTTTCCGCCCCCTATTTCGCGTAATGGCCCTGAATGCACATTGGGCCGTATAATGTAACAAAACATGAGGTGATTATTTTGCCAATTTCTGAAACCATGCAGGCGTGGCTGGACTGCGCCCCCGAGTGGATTCTGAACGGACCGGAATGGCTGGCGGACTTTGGATATCAGTTTTTTAAGTCCTTCATCTACGATATGCGCTGGTATCAATATGTGGAAGGTCTGGGCAACACCCTTCTGCTGACCTTCTTTGCTCTGATTCTGGGTCTGGTGCTGGGCGTTATGGTGGCTCTGATCCGTGTTTCCTGGGATAATACCCACCAGGAGCTGAATCCCGGTCCAGGAAAATTCTTCCTGGGATTGGGAAATGGGATCAGCAAGATCTATCTGACCGTCATTCGCGGCACTCCCGTGGTCGTGCAGATCATGATTATCTTCTTCGTAATCATGGCCTCCTCCAACAACAAACTCCTTGCCGGTATTGTGGCTTTTGGTATCAATTCCGGTGCTTATGTAGCTGAGATCATCCGTGGCGGCATCCAATCCATTGATCGGGGCCAGATGGAGGCCGGCCGCAGTCTGGGCTTTGGCTATGTGGCGACCATGCGTCATATCATCCTGCCCCAGGCCTTCAAAAATGTACTGCCTTCTCTGGTGAACGAGTTTATCGTCCTGCTGAAGGAGACCGCTGTGGCCGGATACGTGGGTCTTACCGATCTGACCCGCGCCGCTAATATTGTACGCGGTGTAGCCTATGTGGATTTCCTTCCTCTGCTGGGTGTGGCCGTGATCTATCTGATTCTGGTTCTGTTCTTTACCTGGATCATGGGCAAGCTGGAAAGGAGGCTGAGAAACAGTGAGCGATAATGTCATCATTCGCGCCGAAGGACTTCAGAAGTACTTCAAAGGCAACGAGATCAAGGCATTGGACGGGGTTTCCGCCGACATCCATAAGGGCGAGGTGGTCGTGGTCATCGGCCCCTCCGGCTCCGGCAAATCCACCTTCCTGCGGTGCCTGAATCTGCTGGAAGTCCCCACCGACGGTCATATTCTGTTTAACGGTCAGGATATTACAGACAAAAATGCCAACATCAATCTCCACCGTCAGAAAATGGGCATGGTGTTCCAGCATTTTAACCTCTTCCCCCATAAGACCATTTTGCAGAATATGACCCTTGCTCCCATTCAGCTTCTGCACAAGTCCAAGGAAGAGGCTGAGGATAAGGCTATGACACTGCTTCAGCGGGTAGGTCTTGCTGACCGGGCAAACGCTTATCCCAGTCAGCTCTCCGGCGGACAGAAACAGCGCGTGGCCATCGTTCGGGCGCTGGCTATGGAGCCGGAGGTCATGCTCTTTGACGAGCCTACTTCCGCTCTGGACCCCGAAATGGTCGGCGAAGTGCTTACCGTTATGAAGGAGCTTGCCCAGGAGGGCATGACCATGGTGGTAGTCACCCACGAAATGGGCTTCGCCCGGGAAGTGGGCAGCCGCGTGCTGTTCATGGATCAGGGCAAGATCGTGGAAGAGGGCGCACCGGATGCCCTGTTCGATACCCCCCAGCATCCCCGTCTGAAAGAGTTCCTTTCCAAAGTCCTGTAAACTCAAAACGGCAGCTGCTTTCGCAGCTGCCATTTTTTTATTCCATTACATGCTCCAGCCCCATCTCCAGAATGGTACGGACATGGTCATCCGCCAGAGAGTAGAGAATGTTTTTCCCTTCCCTGCGGTATTTGATCAGATGCATCTGCTTTAGAATCCGCAGCTGATGGGAAATCGCGCTTTGAGACAATGCCACTGCTTCCGCAATATCACTGACGCAAAGCTCCCGCTGCTGCAAAAGCGACAGGATCTGCACCCGGGTAGGATCGCAGAAACCCTTGAAAAGCTCCGCGATCTGCTCGATCACCGCTTTATCCGGTATGGTATGCATATTCTCCCCTCCTGTTCCTTTTGCAAAATTATTTGATAAGTCCCAGCTCCGGATGTCTTTCCGCCACCACGCTGAAGGCATCGTCGGCAATATCCACTGCAAGAGCAATATCCTCCTGGGTTACTGCCGCATTCAGGAAGTGGTTGTGATGGCTAGTGATAAACAGACCCCTGCTGACGCACTCCGCCACCCATTCCTGATGGAGCATCAGGCTGTCATCATTTGCGATCCGAAGATAGAACAGCGCCGGCTCACCGGAAACCACCAGATCAAATCCGTGGCGCTTACCCGCCTCTTTGAATCCGTCAGTGAGCTGTATGCCCAGCTTGCGGAACAGCGCCGGTGTATCCAGTGCTTTCATTTTGTTGATGGCAGCAATACAGGCAGCAAAAGGCTCGGCGCTCATCCAGTAAGAGCCGGTATAGCTGAGGCTGGAAGCCGCTGCACGCAAAAATTCCTTGCCGCAGGCAGCAGACATATTGTAGCCGTTGGCCAGAGCCTTGCAGAAGCAGATAATATCGGCCTCAAAGCCATAGTAGTGGTCACTGCCCTTTAGATCCAGCCGGAAGCCTGCCCGGACATCATCGATCACCAGAACGATTCCATGATCTGTACAGAATTTCCGCACCGCAGCCCAGTACTCCGGTGTGGCGCAGCGGTTATCAAAGAAATTACCGTGGTCATAGGGCTGGGCGATCAGCGCCGCTACATCTCCCTTTGCCTGATCCCACGCCGTTTCCAACGCCTGCAGATCAAACCAGGGCACTACGATATTATTGGCCACTTCCTCCGGCAGGATGCCGGGATAGTCCGCTTTCATGGCCCAGGGCTGGTTGCCATGATAATAACCCCGCAGGAAAATGGTCTTCTTTCTGCCGGTGGCTGCCCGGGCAGTAAGAATGCTGAAGGTCGTAGCATCCGTACCATTTTTCATAAAGAACGCCCAGTCCGCGCAATTTACGGTATCCACCAGAAGCTCGGCGCACTCCACCATCTTGTAGGAGGGCGCGGTGGTGCAGTTGCCCACCTTCAGCTGCTCCATGGCAGCTGCATCCACATCCGGATCGCCGTAGCCCAGCACATTGGGGCCGTAGGCGCACATAAAGTCCAGATACCGGTTGCCGTCCATATCCCAGAAGTATGTACCCTCTGCCCGGGCAGAGATCAGGGGCCACTTCTCCAGGGGCAGAAACAGTCCCTCACTGGGGCCAAGATGGCCATACACGCCGGAGGGGATCACATTCAGCGCCCGGTCAAACCATGCGCGGCTTTTTTCGTGACGGTATTCGGGATACTTGCTCATTTTCTTCCCCTCCTCATGCCAAATACACGGATACCCGATCTAGGATCCGGTTTATATTATCGAGCATGGAGATCATGCCCCGCAGATAAATCGTGCCCTTGCACATTTCATTGATGGTGGAAACCTTGCCTGCAAACAGGCCTGCTGCAAGATCGATGGAGGCAAATTCCATGATCGCTCTGGGATCAGCTGCTTTTTCCTTAATTGTGGTGAAATGGTTGTCCTTCACCCGGATGGTCACCGCCGCTATGTCTTTAATACCCAGAGAAATATCCCCGTCCACCGTATAGCTGGCAGAAATTTTAGAAATAGGATCCTGATTTGCCAAGGCGGAAATGGCCCCGGCAATGGTATAGAGCGTCAAAATCGTGCTTTCCTCAAAAAATGCCCTGTCTGTCAGATCTTCCTCACTTGCCCGCAGAAGCCGGGTCATCCGGTCCGTCAGCTTGGAGAAGGGGCCCAGCAGGAAGGTAAGCACCTGTACCGGATTTTTCACCGGCATGCCGGGCTTTGCGGCATCGATAAGGGCATTGAACTTTTCCGGTGCGGAAAAATTCATTTTACAGGTGCAGCCTGCATCGCCCTCGGTCATGCGGCAGCCCTCCCGGGAAAAATGGAAGGTGCAGCAAGGCCCGTCCTTTACGCTGAAGCAAAGGGAAACCGGTTTCTTCAGCTGGGCGCAGATTTTTTTCGCTTCCTCATCTATGGCGCACAGATTCTCCAACGTTCCCAGAACGCCGTACATATTCACATAGGCCATTGCCTTGGTATCAATCACGCAAAACACTCCTTTTTGTTGGGTAGCAAGGGAATTATAGCATACATTCTGTCATTTTTCCAGAGTAAAATAAAAAAACAGAAATCTGTGTTTTTCCCGTATCCGATACTGCCTATCCTGCACTTCCGCAAAGATGTTGCATAAACTGTCCTGTAAGCATCTTGCTTCGTCCCATACTATTTCGGGAGGTATCTGTATGAGTGAAAACTGTCAGGACACCCTGCGCTGCGATCCTCAGGACTTGCAGCAGGCCATGTCCATTCACACAAGAAAGATCACGGACAGCTGCCGTGACAAAGACTGTATCGAGGATCTCCGGGTCTATCTGACCAAGGGCTCTCAGGCTCTGCTGGATACTTCTGCCAACGCCAAAGTCCGTTGCGCGGAGCTGCTGTACACCTACATCGATGTAGAACCTGTGGCCTTTGACCGGAACCATTACTGCATCGATGTGACCTTCTACTATCGGGTTCTGGCGGATGCCACCATCGGCACTGCCCGCCCCGCCGCCCTGTACGGTCTGGCGGTATTTACCAAGCGCGCCGTTTTGTGCGGTGAAGACAGCGCAGCCCACATTTTCCGCAGCGATACCCGGCTGTGTGCAGCCGATGGCGCTACCCGTTACCGGGCAAACGCTCCCACCGCAGTAGTGGAGGTGCTGGATCCCATGGTCCTCAGCTCCAAGGTGCGGGAGATCTGTGAAGAGAAGTGCCGGGAGGAGACCACCCTCCAGATCCCCGTGGCCATCCGGGAAATGTTTGACGACGATCTGGTTCTTGCCGGTGAGCGGCGCAGACTGTTTGTTACGCTGGGTCAGTTCTCCATCGTCCGGCTGGAACGGGATGCCCAGCTCATCGTTCCTGTTCTGGACTATGCCATTCCTACCAAGGAATGCTGTGATGCGGCAGGCTGCACAGAGGATCCCTGCGAGATGTTCAGCCGGATCCCCTTCCCTGCTCAGCAATTCGCTCCCACAGGCTGCGACGTCGGCTGCGCCACACCCTCAGATACGGACGGATACAGAACCTGCAGTTGCCGGAATGACTAAAAAAGTGCCGCCACAAATCCGTGGCGGCATCATTTTTTTGTTTAGTTGAGCTTGGTTGCCTGCTGATACAGGTTTTCCACATACCGGGAGATCTCCTCAGACAGATAGGCATAGGCCGTCCCCCGCTTCAGCACTTCCTCGCTGGGATAGACCACTTCGCTCTCTCTGAGGTAATCCTCCATATATTCCTTGGCTGCAGAAATGGGAGATGCGTAGCAGATATAGTCCATATTCGCGCCGGAAATCTCCGGATCACACAGAAAATCAATGAACATTTCTGCCGCGTCCTTCTCCTCACAGCAGTAAGGAATGCACATGGCATCGGTAAACAGGTTGAAGCCCTGATTCTCCGGCAGATAGAAGGCAAGATCCTCATTTTCCTCCATCATCAGCATGCAGTCGCCGGCATAGTAGGTGGCGATCCACGCCTCCTCATTTTCCATGGTGGCATAGATCTGATCCATTACATACTGCTGCACCAGCGGACGCTGCTCCGCCAGCTTGTCGGCACACTCCTGAAGCTCTTCCTTATCCATAGTGTTGACATCGTATCCCAGCAGATACTGGGCAATGCCCATGGCATCCCGGGAATTATCGATCATCAGGATCTTACCGGCATATTTTTCATTCCACAGCAGCTCCCAGCCGGTCACATCCGCCTCATCCACATACTTGGTATTGTACAGGATTCCCACGGTACCCCAGGTATAGGGCACAGAATACTTATTCTCAGGGTCGTAAGCCGGGTTTTTGAACTGCTCATCCACATAGGAAAAGTTTGGAATATTAGCAAAATCCAGCTCCAGCAGCATGTTTTCCGCGATCATCCGGTCAATCATATAGTCAGACGGAATGATCACATCCACACTGATGCCGCCGTTTTTCAACTTGGAATACAGCACCTCATTGGACTCATAGGTGGAATAGTTGACCTTGATGCCGGTTTTCTTTTCAAACTCGGCAATGATGTCCATGGTCTCATCTGTACCGTCGGCAATGTTCATGCCCCAGTTATAGACATTCAGCACCGTCTCATGTTGCCGGCCGTTAAACATCAGGAAACCGCAGCCCACTACCAGGCAAACTGCCGCCACACCGGCAATGCACCGCCGGGTGATGACCCAGGCCTTGGACACCGGGCGTTTGCTCTCTTTTTTCCTGCCGGAGCGAAGCTGCAGCAGATTCATGGTCAGCATCAGCACAAAGATCAAGCCAAACAGAAGGGTAAACATGGCATAGATCTTCGGCGGGATGGGCTTTTTGGTATAGGTGTAGATCTCTACCGGCAGCGTTACAAAATCAGAGCCGGTCACAAAATAGCTGATGACAAAGTCATCCAGACTCATAGTAAAGGCCATGATGCCGCCGGCAATCACACCGGGCATGATCTCATGGATGATCACCTTGAAAAAGGCTTTCACAGGGGTGCAGCCCAGATCCATGGCTGCATCGGTCAGGGCAGGATTCATCTGCTGCAATTTCGGCATCACATTCAGGATCACATAGGGAAGCCCAAAGGTCACATGGGCCAGCAGCAGCGTCCAGAAGGTCAGCGATTCCCTTTGCCCCAGCAAACCTGTACCCACAAACACAAACAACAGGCTCAGGGAAACACCGGTGACGATGTCCGGATTGGTCATGGGAATATTGGTCATGCTCATGACCAGACGGCGCATTCTGGGCTTCAGGCTGTGAATACCCACAGCTGCCAGTGTACCAAATGCCACAGAAATACCCGTGGACAGCAGCGCGATCAGAATAGAGTTGCCCAACAGGCCCAGAAGGCCCGAATCCCGGAACAGTTCCGCGTACTGCTTAAAAGTGAAGCCCTCAAATTTTGTGATGTCATTTCCCGTATTAAAGGAGGCGACGATCAGCACCACCATGGGAATATACAGGAAAGCAAACATCAGAATGGTGATCAGACGGTTGGCTTTTTTCATACCACCACACCGCCTTCCTCATCGCCGCCAAAGCGGTTCATGATGCCAGTGCAGACAAACACCAGCGCCATCAGCACCAGGCTCAAAGCAGCACCCATATTGGGGTTATCCGCCTGCTTGAAAAGCCGCTCGATCAGGTCGCCTACCAGCACTGTTTCTTTGCCGCCACCCAGTTTCTGGGAAATATAGAAGGTGGATACCGCCGGCACGAACACCATGGTAATGCCGGAGAGAATGCCCGGTACGCTCAGGGGCAAAATCACCTTGGAGAAGGTCTGACCCGGAGTGCAGCCCAAATCCTCTGCCGCTTCAATGAGCCGGCCGTCCAGCTTTACCAATGTTGCATACAAAGGCAGGATCATATAGGGCAGATAGTTATACACCATGCCCAGAATCACCGCGGCAGGTGTACGGATCAGCGGAAGTCTGCCGATGCCGATGGCATCGAGAATATTGTTGATGATACCGGTATCCTGCAGCAGACCTACCCATGCCAATGTGCGCAGCAGAAAGCTCATGCACATAGGAAGCATCACCAGCATATACAGAAGCTTTTGCGCCAGAGGACCCCGATGGGCAATATAGTAAGCCACCGGATAACCCAACACCAGACAGATGCCGGCAGAGATCAGCGCGTACAGCACCGACCGGCCCAGCGCCGGCATATACTGAGCCAGATTCTGGATATTACTCCATGTAAAGATCCCCGTGTCCGGATCTGTCAGGGCATAATAGCCCACCACACCCAAAGGGATCAGCGTGAACACCACCATCCAGAGAATGTAGGGCACGCTTAAAAATACAGACTTATTCCTCTTCATCGTCGGCATCCTCCGTCAGCTCGTCATACTCGGCAGAGTAGGAGCTGTAATCGCCAAACATGCCGGAATATTCACTCTTTTTCATGATATGAATATCTTCCGGGTTCAAACGAATGCCGATGGTGGAGCCTTCGGCGTGGAAATCCGTAGTCTGGATCAGCCACTTGAAGCCTTTGAACTCCACAATAATATCGTAATTCAGGCCCTTGAAGGTCACAGCCGTAACGGTACCCACCAGATGGCCCTGTTCCGGCTCTACAATGTCGATATCCTCCGGACGGATGACCACATCCACCGGCTCATTGGGTGCAAAGCCGGCATCCACACACTGGAAACTCCGGCCGAAGAACCGCACCTTGTAATCCGCCAGCATGACGCCATCCAGAATGTTACTTTCGCCGATAAAGTCCGCCACGAAGGCGTTCTTCGGCTCATTATAGATATCCTCGGGCTTTCCGATCTGCTGGATGCGGCCCTTATCCATGACCACCACGGTATCGGACATGGAAAGTGCTTCCTCCTGATCGTGGGTAACATAGACAAAGGTGATGCCCATAGCCTGCTGGATCCGCTTCAGCTCGATCTGCATATCCTTGCGCAGGCGCAGGTCAAGGGCGCCCAGAGGTTCATCCAGCAAAAGAACCTTTGGACGGTTTATCAGTGCTCTTGCAATCGCGACCCGCTGCTGCTGACCACCGGAAAGGGAATTGATGTGGCGATGACCGTAGCCCTTCAGGCTGACGATCTCCAGCATCTGATTGACCCGCTCCGTGATCTCCTCTTTGGGCAATTTTGCCACCTTCAGGCCAAAAGCGATGTTATCAAAGACATTCAGGTGCGGAAACAGGGCATACCGCTGGAATACGGTATTGATCTGCCGCTTATAAGGGGGAACATCATTGATCGTCTGCCCGTCGAAAATCACCGTACCGGATGTAGGATTCAAGAATCCGCCGATGATCCGCAAGGTGGTGGTTTTGCCGCAGCCGGAGGGCCCTAGCAAAGTTAAAAATTCATGATCATTGATATAAAGATTGATACTGTCAAGTATCCGCTCCCCGTCGAACTCCATGACTAGGTCCCGGAGCCTGATGAGTTCCTTGGACATTATCCTCCCCCGTTTCTGTGAGTTTTTCGTCAGAATATGACAACTATAACTATATCGCAAAAATTGCTGTTGTCAATGAGTTTTATTTGCGCAAACCCAATTATTTTTATACAGGCACAAAAAATGCAGCTTCTTTCCATTCTTTGGTTTAAAAAAGAAAAAGCTGGCAATAATCACCCTCGGAGGTGCTTTATTATGAGCAAGAAAAACACAAGCGGCATCAGCTTTGGCGGTAAGGGCTACTACATAGCCCTGATCCTGTGTGCTGTTGCCATCGGGATTTCCGGCTATCTGTACTACCAAAATATCAATGAGGAGGATCCTCAGCTTCAAAGTCCCACTTCCAGTGTGGATGTTCTGGACCCCAACGATGTTCAGGCCGTAGCTACTCAGCCCACGCTGAACGGTCCTACTTCCGGAACGACCGCACCCACCCAGCCTGTAAAAAAGCCTATGAAGACGGGCATGCCCGTGTCCGGCCAGACTGTGGCGGAATATGCTATGGATTGTCTGAGCTACAATCCCACCACCCGCGACTGGCGGGTCCACAACGGCATTGACATCGCCGCTGAAGCGGGGACTATCGTCTGTGCCGCCGCTGACGGCACGGTCTACACCACCTACGAGGACGAGACCATGGGCACGACTGTGGTGATCCGCCATGATAATGGCTATGTCACCGTTTATTCCAGTCTTGCCAAAGAGCTTTCCGTTTCCGCCGGCGACACCGTAACTCTGGGACAGGCCATCGGCTGCGTGGGCAATACTGCTCTGCTGGAATCCGCCATTGGGGACCATGTGCATTTCAGTGTCACCTGTCAGGATGCGCCTATGGATCCTATGGAATTCCTGGAGCTTGGCTAACAATTTGCTTTCTTCATTCTTTCCTCTTTGTTTTGGGGCCGCTGCCATGGCAGCGGCTCCGCCTTTTTATAATAGCAAAACCGGATGCCGCAACTGCGGCATCCGGTTATTGATTATTCTTCTACCAGCGCAATATGCACCGTATCCAGCTGACTCTGATCCACAGCGGTAGGAGCATCCATCATCAGGTCCTGTGCATTCTTGTTCATGGGGAAGGTGATGACCTCTCGAATGGACTCCTCGCCGGTGAGCAGCATGATCAGCCGGTCCACACCGGGGGCAGCGCCTGCATGGGGAGGTGCACCGTAGGTGAAAGCATTGTACATAGCGGGGAACTTGGCCTTCACATCCTCCTCGCCCAGGCCTACCATCTGGAAAGCCTTGACCATGATCTCGGGATCGTGGTTCCGGACCGCGCCGGAGGCGGATTCGTAACCATTGACCACCAGATCGTACTGATCGGCATTGATGGCCAGCAGTTTATCCACATCACCCTCGGCATCCAGCAGTGCCTGCATGCCGCCCTGGGGCATGGAGAAGGGATTGTGGCAGAATTCCAGCTGGCCGGATTCCTCACCCAGCTCGTACATGGGGAAATCCACGATCCAGCAGATGGCATACTGATCCTCATCAAAGTGACCGGGCACGCGCTTGCCCAGCAGTGTGCGGACAACACCGGCGGTTTTCTGGGCAGCAGCCTTCTTGCCGGCTGCCATGCAGACAAAGCTGCCGGGCTTCAGATCCAGCTTGCTGACCAGAGCATCCTTACAATCCGCAAGGAACTTGGACACACCGCCGGTAAGCTCGCCGTTTTCATCCACCTTGACCCAGCAGACCTTGTTGCCGGTCTGAACTTCTACATCCGCAAGCAGCTTGTCGATCCACTTTCTGGCCTGATTGAAGTCATCCACGGAAACCGCCTTGACAGTTGCGCCCTCAAAGGGACCGAAGCCGCAGCCCTGAACCTCTGCGGTAATATCCCGGATCTCCAGATCGATACGCAGGTCGGGCTTGTCAGAGCCATAGCGCTCCATGGCCTCGTTAAAGGGAATATGGCGGAAAGGCGCAGGAGATATCCGCTTATACTTGCCAAACTTTTCAAATACGGGAACCAGAACATCCTCCAGTGTGGACAGAACATCGTTCTGGGTAGCGAAAGCCATTTCCATATCCAGCTGATAGAATTCACCGGGAGTCCGGTCTGCCCGGGCGTCCTCATCCCGGAAGCAGGGGGCGATCTGGAAATACTTATCAAAGCCGGAGGTCATCAGCAGCTGCTTGAACTGCTGGGGAGCCTGAGGCAGAGCATAGAACTTGCCGGGGTGATTTCTGGCAGGCACCAGATAGTCCCGAGCGCCCTCAGGAGAGGATGCAGTCAGGATAGGGGTGGTAATCTCCAAAAAGCCCTTCTCCGTCATCAGCCGGCGCAGCTCGGCAACCACCTGACAGCGCAGGACAATATTGCTCTTCACAGCGGGATTGCGCAGGTCCAGATAGCGGTACTTCAGGCGGGTATTCTCATCGGCATCCTTGGACTTGTTGATTTCAAAGGGCAGCTGATTGTGGCGGCATTTGCCCAGCACACGGATCTCGGTGGGAACGACTTCGATCTCGCCGGTGGGGATCTTGTTGTTCTTGCTCTCCCGTTCCCGCACCGTGCCGGTAACGGAGATGGTGGACTCCTTATTGATGGGCTTGATCACGCGCATCATTTCCTCGGTCTCCACTACAACCTGGGTGGTGCCGTAAAAGTCACGAAGCACCAAAAAAGCAAAATTGGCGCCCACTTCCCGAATATTTTCCAGCCAGCCGACAACGGTGACCTTCTTTCCCGCGTCGCAAAGCCGCAGCTCGCCGCAGTTATGAGTTCTGGATTGTGTCATAAGAAAAGCCTCTCTTATTTTCTGTGATTTAACCTTAACATTATTTCATAAAACGCAAAAAATGTCAATCACCCAGCGCCTTTCTACCCCTGACAAACCGCAGAAAAGATTGTTTTTCCGTGGATTTGGAAAATTCTTTACCCCCCCTCTCCCCGGGGTAGAGTCCAATTCTACTATGGGGAGGTTGCCCTCGGGCAAATTATATGGTATAATCCAGCCGTATTTGAAATATTGTATAAGAATGAGGTACATCTCCTATGAACTATCTGATCGCCGCCGACTCCTCCTCCAACCTCCCCGCCGACAGCGGTGTGGCCATTGTTCCTTTGAAGATCATCACTGACCAGCGGGAATTTTTGGACGATGCCGGATTGGATCTTAACGAAATGCTCTCCTACCTGCAAAGCTATAAGGGTCGTTCCGGCACCTCCTGCCCCAATGTTAACGACTGGCTGGAGGCCATTGGCGACGCCCCCCGGAGCTTTATCGTCACCATCACCAGTGGTCTTTCCGGCTGCTGCAACGCTGCCATGCAGGCAAAGGCTGTCTGCGAGGAACAGGGACAGCAGGTGTGTGTGCTGGACTCTTTGTCCACTGGTCCGGAAATGGTGCTGATTATCCGTAGGCTTCAGGAGCTTTCCGATGCCGGTGTCAGCTTTGAAGATGCCGAGGCGCAGATCCGCCAGTATATGACCCACACCCATCTGATGTTCAGTCTGGAAAATCTGACAAATCTTGCCCGTAACGGCCGGGTATCCCCTCTGGTTGCCAAGGCCGCGGGGCTTCTGGGCATTCGCATTGTAGGAAAAGCCAGCGACAAGGGCACACTGGAGCCTATGCACAAGTGCCGCGGGCAGAAAAAAGCACTGGAAACTCTGGCCCGGGAAATGACCGCAATGGGCTTCCGGGGTGGTCGAGTGCATATCGCCCACTGCAGCAACGAAGAGGCCGCTGCCGAGCTGTCGAGCCTTTTAACCACTGCGTATCCCAGCTGCGACATAAAAGTCGAACATTGCGCCGGTCTTTGCAGCTTTTATGCGGAAAAGGGCGGCTTGCTTGTGGGCCTTGAAGATTCCCTGTAAGCACAACATATCCGGAGCAGGCCTGACGGTCTGCTCCCTTTTTATGGAAGTCTTTGTATAAAAATAAAGAATTTTTTAAGATTTGCAGTGCAAATTAGCGTATTTTTCTTTCAAAAACCGATGACTCCAAAAAAACACATTCGCATTTTTCACAAATTTCCGACCCTCTGCCGATTTTTTATGTATATGTTATGAAAAGTTGGAAAATTTCTCATTTTTGGATTGATTTTGCCGGAACTATGGCATACAATAAGTTGGCAAGCCAATCGAAAGCAACCAATTGGATCTGAGGTGGATGGAATGCTGAATATCGTTCTCGTAGAACCTGAGATCCCCCAAAACTGCGGCAACATTGCCCGCACCTGCGCTGCCACAGGCTGTCGGCTGCATCTGATCCGCCCTCTGGGGTTTGACATTTCAGAAAAAGCTGTCCGGCGGGCAGGCTTGGACTACTGGAACATGGTGGAAGTCCGGGATTATGAAAATCTGGAAGACTTTTTCGCCAAAAATCAGGTCCGGCAGATGTGGTGCCTTTCCACAAAAGCACCCCGGTGCTACACGGAAGCCCGGTTTTCCGACGATTGCTATCTGTTCTTCGGCAAAGAGACCAAGGGTCTGCCGGAGGACTTTTTGGCACAGCATTATGACGCATGCATCCGGATCCCCATGCAGCCGGATGCCCGAAGCCTGAACCTAAGCAACGCAGTAGCCGTTACCGTTTTCGAGGCTCTGCGTCAGCTGGACTTTCCGGGTTTGCGGGAGTTTGGCAAAATGGCAAAATAAAACATTTTTGTCATTGCGAACCGGCCCTCAGGCTGGTGTGGCAATCTCCCCCTTAAGATGGGGGATTCCCACGCCAGTGTGCGCACTGGCTCGGAATGACATACACATTAAAAATGGAGGAATTAACATGAACTACAACAAGAAGTCTATTGAAGACATCGAAGTAGCCGGCAAGCGCGTTCTGTGCCGCTGCGATTTCAATGTCCCCACCAAAGACGGTAAGATCACTTCTGACAAGCGGATCGTTGCTGCTCTGCCCACCATTCAGTATCTGGTTGACAAGGGCGCCAAGGTCATCCTGTGCTCTCACATGGGCAAGCCCAAGGGCGAGTGGAAGCCCGAGCTGAGCCTGAAGATCGTTGCCGACCGCCTCAGCGAGCTGCTGGGCAAGGAGGTTATCATGGCTTCCGATGTTGCCGGTGAGGACTCCAAGGCCAAGGCCGCTGCTCTGAACAATGGCGATGTGATGCTGCTGGAGAACACCCGTTACATCAAGGGCGAGACCAAGAACGATCCTGAGCTCTCCAAGGCTCTGGCTGAACTGGCCGACATCTTTGTCAACGATGCTTTCGGCACTGCTCACCGCGCCCATTCCTCCACCGCCGGTGTGGCTGACTACCTGCCCGCTGTTTCCGGCTACCTGGTCCAGAAGGAAGTTTCCATCATGGGCAAGGCTCTGGCTAATCCCGAGCGTCCCTTCGTTGCCATTCTGGGCGGCGCCAAGGTTTCCGACAAGCTGAACGTTATCAATAACCTGCTGGAGAAGGTGGACACCCTGATCATCGGCGGTGGCATGGCTTATACCTTCCTGGCTGCCCAGGGCTACAATGTGGGCAAGTCTCTGGTGGACAACGAGAAGCTGGACTACTGCAAGGAAATGATGGCAAAGGCACAGGCCAAGGGTGTCAACCTGCTGCTGCCTGTGGATACCGCCATCGCCGCTTCCTTCCCCTCCCCCATTGACGCTGAAATCCCCGTAGACTATGTGGACTGCAGCGCCATCCCCGCAGATCAGATGGGTCTGGACATCGGCCCCAAGGCCTGCGAAGCTTTCGCCGCTGCTGCCAAGGCTGCCAAGACCGTGGTCTGGAACGGCCCCATGGGCGTGTTTGAGAACCCCACTCTGGCAAAGGGCACCATTGCCGTTGCTCAGGCTCTGGCTGATTCTGACGCCGTGACCATCGTTGGTGGCGGTGACTCCGCAGCCGCTTGCGAGCAGCTGGGCTTTGCTTCCCACATCACCCATATCTCCACCGGCGGCGGCGCCTCTCTCGAGTTCCTCGAGGGTCTGGAACTGCCCGGTATTGCCTGTCTGGAAGACAAGTAATCCCCCTGCTGTTACCGGGGGCGGTAAATCCGCCCCCGTTTTCCTCTGCACATAAATCTGTAAAACCACATCGCTCTGCCGATGCGTACATATAAAGGAGAATAATTATGAACAGAAAGTATCGCAAGACCGTTATTGCCGGTAACTGGAAAATGAACAAGACCCCCTCCGAGACCAAGGAGTTTATGAATCAGTTCAAGGCCATTATGCCCAAGGGCCGCTGGTGCGATGTGGCCCTGTGCGTTCCCGCCGTATGTATCCCCGCTGCTGTCCGCGCCATGCGTGAGACCCGGGTGGGCATCGGTGCTGAAAACTGCAACGCCAATGCTTCCGGCGCCTATACCGGCGAGCTGGCTACCAATATGCTGGTGGATGCCGGCTGTAAGTATGTGATCATCGGCCACTCCGAGCGCCGCGAGATGTTCGGCGAGACCGATGCCGACGTCAACGCCAAGGTTCTGGCCGCTCTGGAAGCCGGCCTGACCCCCATTATGTGCTGCGGCGAGACTCTGGAGCAGCGCAAGGCCGGCATCACTGCCGAGCACATCACCATGCAGATCAAGCTGGGTCTGCAGAATGTTCCCGAAGATAAGGTCCGCAAGATCATCATCGCCTATGAGCCCATCTGGGCCATCGGCACCGGTCTGACCGCCACCCCCGAGCAGGCACAGGAAGTCTGCGAAATGATCCGCAGCGTTGTCCGCAAGCTGTACTCCTCCAAGATTGCCCGTGCCATCACCATTCAGTACGGCGGTTCCATGAACGAGAAAAACGCCTACGAGCTGCTGGCTCAGCCGGACATCGACGGCGGTCTCATCGGTGGCGCATCTCTGGTTCCCGAGAAGTTCGTCAAGATCATCGAAGCTGCCAACCAGCCCACCGTGTAATTTCAAAATCTGATGGGGCAGCTGCATATGCAGCTGCCCTTTCCCCTTTCCAAATATGCCAAATCGAGGTGTCTGCATGGAAACAACCAAATACCCTGTCGTCCTTGTTCACGGCATGATGGCAAAGAATTTCCGCTTTTGGCGCGCTTTTCGCGGCATCGCAGGCTTTTTAAAGGAACAGGGCGTTACCGTATATGTGACCAATCAGGACGGGGTGGGGGCTGTCGCCACCAACGCTGAACAGCTGAAAGAGGAGATTCTGGACATTCTGAAGAAAGAGAACTGTCAAAAGGTCAACCTCATTGCCCATTCCAAAGGCGGTGTGGATTCCCGGTACATGATCTCCCATCTGGATATGGCTGAGCATGTGGCATCCCTTACCACCCTGTCCACGCCCCACCACGGCTCCGGACTCAGCGGACGTCTTTTGAAAATGCCCCGTTTTCTGGCAAAAACCATCGCGTTTTGCACCGATACCTTCTTCCGGCTTTTGGGGGATCGCAAACCCGACATCTTGCAGCTGGGACATGAGCTGACGCAGGAAGCAATGGAACAGTTCAACCGGGACACCCCCAATATCCCTTCCGTTTACTATCAAAGCTACTCCTCTTCCATCACCGGCAAAAGAGCAATTGTTTTTATCCCCTATAAGGTTTCCCGTTTCTGCGAGCAGGATGCTACGGACGGTATGGTTTCCGTCTCCTCCAGCCAATGGGGAAATTACCGGGGAGACATCGGCGACGATGTGGACCATTTTAAACTGGCAGGCAACTACGGCACCAAAAAGCAGCTTGCCGATGTAGGCCGCTTTTATCTGCATATCATCGAGGAATTGCAGGCCATGGGATTTTAATACGCAGGAGGCGTTTTCATGAAAACCCTTGTTTTATCCGCAAATGAACCAAATACTGCACAGATCGCCTCTGATATCCTGAAAAACGGCGGTCTTGTTGCCATCCCCACAGAGACGGTCTACGGCCTTGCCGCTAACGGACTGGACGAAATGGCAGTGGCGGAGATCTTTGCGGTCAAGGGCCGTCCTCAGGACAATCCCCTGATCCTGCACCTGTGGGGCGCGGAGCAGATAGACCAGTTTTGCCACCACATTCCCCAGACCGCCTACGATCTGGCAGCCCGATTCTGGCCCGGCCCCCTGACTATGGTACTGCCTGCCAAGGACTGCGTGCCCAAGCGCACCACCGGAGGGCTCTCCACCGTCGCAGTTCGCTGCCCCGATCATGCTCTGACCCGGGAAATCATCCGCCTTGCCGGTGTCCCGTTGGCAGCACCCTCTGCCAATCTTTCCGGCAAGCCCTCTACCACCACCGCCCAGCATGTTCTGGATGACCATGATGGAAAGATCCCCCTCATTGTAGATGGGGGCAACTGCCGGGTAGGTGTGGAATCTACGATTGTGGATCTGACAGAAGAACGCCCCCGCCTGCTCCGCCCCGGCGGAATTTCTCCTGAGGCGCTTATGGAAGTGCTTGGGGATCTGGTAGTAGATAAGGCGGTCACCGCCCAGATCGATAAGGATGCGGTGGTAAAAGCGCCGGGAATGAAATACCGGCATTATGCCCCTGCTGAGCCGGTGGTCATCGTTTCCGGCTCCAGGGAAAAGGCAGCGGCATATATCCACCGGCACTATGTACCCGGTGACCGGGTGCTGTGCTTTGAGGAGGAGCTGCCGCTGTATGCCGGCTGTGATCCCCTGTCCTACGGGCAGGAAGCCAATGTGGACACCTTGTCCGCAGGACTCTTTGCCGCCCTGCGGGAGCTGGATGATCCGTCTGTCCATCAGGTCTATGCCCGATGCCCTGTGGGCGGCGGTGTGGCCTACGCAGTGCAAAACCGGCTGAAGAAAGCCGCAGCGTTCCACATTGTGGATGCGGAGGTGGAAGAATGATCATCGGTATCACCGGCGGCACCGGCTGTGGAAAGACCACGCTTCTGAATCTAATCGAAGAGATGGGTGGCACTGCTCTGGACTGCGACCGGATCTATCACCAGCTTTTGCAGACCGATTCCTCTTTAACGCAGGCCATTGATGCCCGCTTTCCCGGCACTGTGGAAGAAGGCGTTTTGAACCGCAAAAAACTGGGCAGCATTGTTTTTTCTGATGAAAACGCCCTGAAGGATCTGAACCGCATTACCCACCATGCCGTAAAAAAAGAAGTCCTGCACCGCCTTGAAAATACCCCTGCGCTGGCCGCCATCGACGCCATCGGTTTGTTTGAAGGGGAGCTTGCCCCTCTTTGCGATGTGACGGTTTTCGTTTCTGCGCCTTTGGAGGATCGGGTTTTGAGGCTTATGCAGCGAGACGGCATTTCGAAAGAATATGCCGCAGCCCGGATCGCCGCCCAGCACAGTGACCGGTGGTTTCAGGAAAAATGCCACCATACCCTTTATAATAACGGGGATTTCGTTGCCTTTCGGGCAAAATGTATTGCTTTTTTAACCAGCTTGGGTATAATGAAAGAAAAACCGTAAAGGAGAATTTCTATGACTACTGATGAACTCCGCGAGGCTCTGCTGTTTGACAGAAAGAACGGCTATGCCCGTATTACTCCCGCCCAGCGCGCAGAAATGGAAACCTACTGCAAGGGCTACATGGCCTTTATTGACGCCTGCAAGACCGAGCGGGAAGCCACCGCATGGGCGGTTGCTGAAGCAGAAAAGAGAGGCTTCCAGCCCTTTGTCCCCGGTATGGATGCAAAGCCCGGCGACAAGATCTATTACAACAACCGGGGTAAGGCCATTATCCTGGCTGTCATCGGTCAGGAATCTCTTGGCAAGGGTGTCAACATCTGTGCCGCCCATGTGGATTCCCCCAGAATGGATCTGAAGCCCAATCCCCTGTACGAGGATTCTGAGATCGCCTATTTCAAGACCCATTACTACGGCGGCATCAAAAAGTATCAGTGGCCCACCGTGGCGCTGGCGCTCCATGGCGTGGTCTACCGCAAGGACGGGACTGTGGTCACCGTTACCATTGGTGAGGACGAGTCTGATCCCATTCTGGTGGTTTCTGATCTGCTGATCCACCTGTCCGCCGACCAGATGAAAAAGCCTCTGGCAGAGGGCATCGTAGGCGAACAGCTGAATGTGATCCTGGGCACCGAGCCTCTGGAGGGCGAGGGCGCGGATATGGTAAAGCTTCACATCATGAAGCTGCTGAACGAAAAATACGGCATGATCGAATCCGATTTCCTCTCTGCGGAGCTGACCATCGTCCCCGCCGGAAAGTGCCGGGAAGTGGGTCTGGACCGGAGCCTGCTGGGCGCCTACGGCCACGATGACCGGGTCTGCGCCTATGCCGAGCTGGATGCTCTGTTTGCCATCGAGAACCCTGCCAAGACCGCTGTGTGCATTCTGGCGGACAAGGAAGAGATCGGCAGCGTGGGCATTTCCGGTATGCAGAGTCAGGCCTTTGAGCACTTTATGCAGAATCTGTGCGATGCCCAGAATGTAAAGCTCTGCGACTGCTTTGCCAACTCCTTCTGCCTTTCTGCGGATGTTTCCAACGCATTTGACCCCAACTTTGCCGAGACCTGCGACCGCCGGAACAACTCCATGCTCAATTACGGCGTTTCCATCTGCAAGTATACCGGCTCCCGGGGCAAGGGCGGCGCATCCGATGCCTCCGCAGAGGCTATGGGCCATATCCGCACCACCTTTGAAAATGCCGGCGTGATCTGGCAGATCGCCACACTTGGCAAGGTGGACCAGGGCGGCGGCGGCACTGTGGCTGCTTATATGGCAAACCGCAACATCGTCACTGTGGACGCAGGCGTTCCTGTGCTGTGTATGCATGCTCCTATGGAGCTGGTTTCCAAGCTGGACTGCTATGAGACCATGCTCGCCTGCAAGGCAATATATCTTGCATGATTTTGTGCCATCCGGGAATCCCGGATGGCACTTTTTGTTTGCGTAAAATAGGTTTACTTTTTCCCGGATTGGTGGTACAATAATCGGCATGAAAGGAGGCGATGACGTGGGCGATTTCGGACGGGAATTGAAAAACTTCTTCCGGAAGGGAGACATGATCCTTCTGGTCATGTGTCTGGCGATCTCCGCTTTCAGCTGTCTGGTCATCGCCAGTGTGACCAACGCAGAAAAATTTGGTGGCTCTACCCGTTATATCATCATTCAGATCGGTGCCACAGGCCTGGGCGTGCTGGTGTATGCCATTATGTCCTCCATTGATCTGGAATTTTTCTCAGAGCACCGCCTGGCACTGACAGTCATTAATATCGGCCTTCTGCTGCTTCTAGTCCCCTTCGGCAGGAGCGTATCCGGCAACAAGAGCTGGCTGGACTTCTCCTTCCTCCCCTTTGATATCCAGCCTGCGGAGATCTGCAAGATCTTCTACATTCTGGTGGCTGCCTCGGTCATGGCTTCCCACCAGAACCGGCTGTCATCGGTTCGCTCCGTAATACACATGGCCTATCATATGATCCTGATCGTGGGCATCAATATACTGGTCTCCCGGGACGTGGGCGTTTCCCTTATATTTGTCTTTATTTTTATCGGCATGGCTTTCTCCGGCGGTGTCAAGCTGATCTGGTTTTTACTCAGTGGCAGTGCAGTGGTTGCAGGTTTTCCCATTCTGTGGACCAAATTGGACTCCTTTCAGCAAAAGCGCATCCTTGTTCTGTTTGACCCCTCCATTGACCCTTACGGTACAGGCGTGCGCTATCAGGCAAAACTTAGTCTACAGTCCATTACCGGCGGTGGCATGACCGGTCAGGGCCTGTTTAACGGCAACCGTACCCAGGCTGGCGCCCTGCCTGCGCAGCACACGGACTTTATTTTCTCCTCCATTGGCGAAGAGATGGGCTATGTAGGCTGTGCCCTGGTTCTTGTAATGATGTTCGCCCTTGTGGCCCGCTGCATCTGGGTAGGCGCCCACAGTCCCGACTTTATGCGCAAGATGGTCTGCTATGGCGCTGCCGCTGCCTTGATCTTCCAGGTCTGCGTCAATGTAGGTATGTGTCTGGGTGTTATGCCGGTTATCGGTCTGACTCTGCCGCTGGTAAGCTATGGCGGCAGTTCCGTAGTTACGATCTATGCCATGCTGGGCCTGGTATCCGGTGTCCACGCAAGGCCATCCCCCCGAAGTCACGAACGATACATCCAGCCCCCCAGATAACCCCAGAATACATCATCTCAAAAGGAGGATGCGGCCATCCCGCCGCCCAGTGATCTATGAAAGCATTTATGGACAAGGATTTTATTCTGGAAACACAAACCGCTAAGCACCTGTATCACGACTACGCAGCGCATATGCCCCTTGCAGACTACCACTGCCACCTGAATCCCAAGGAGATCTACGAGGATCGTCGGTTCAACAACATTGTGGAAGTCTGGCTGGGCGGCAAAAATCCTGACGGCAGTTATTTTGGCGACCACTATAAGTGGCGCATGATGCGCTCCAATGGTGTGCCCGAGGAATATATTTCCGGCAGCAAGCCCCCTTATGAGCGTTTCCTCAAGCTGGCAGAAGCCCTGGAGCTGGCCATTGGCAACCCCATGTACCACTGGTGTCATCTGGAGCTGCAGCAGTTTTTCGGTGTCTATGAGCCGCTGACTGTGGAGAGCGCCCCCCGGATCTGGGAGCATTGCAACAAGCTGCTGCAGGAAGATCCGGATATGACCGCCCGGGGTCTGATCCGCAAGGCAAATGTAGCCTTTATCGGCACCACAGACGATCCCATTGACTCTTTGCAGTGGCATGAAAAGATCGCAGAAGATTCCACCATCACCACCGTTGTAGGCCCCTCCTACCGGCCCGACAAGGCTGTGAATATCCACAAGGACGGCTGGAAAGAATATATGCAGCAGCTTGCCCGCAGCGTGGGCAAGGAAAGTCTTCCCACCATGCAGGATGTGCTGGACGCACTGGTGGAGCGGCTGGAGTTCTTTAAGGCCCATGGCTGTAAGGCTTCCGACCACGGTCTGGATTATGTGCCCTTTGCGAACTACACTGTGGAACAGGCAGATGCCGTTTACCAGAAGGCGCAGCGAGGCGAAAAGCTGACGGTGGAAGAGATCGAAGGCTATCAGACTGTAGTTTTGCTGTGCCTTGGCAAGGCCTATCACCGTCTGGATATTGCCATGCAGCTGCACTATTCCTGCCTGCGCAACAATAATGAGCGGATCTTCCGCGCCATGGGCCACGATGCCGGCATAGATGCTATTGCCCAAAACACCTGCGGCGGCAATATCGCCCAGTTGCTGTCGGCGCTGGATCTGACAGGTCAGTGCCCCAAAACCATTCTGTATTCCCTGAATCCCGCCGACAACGCCCAGCTGGGCACCTTGATCGGCTGCTTCCAGGACAGCTCTATCCCCGGAAAGATCCAGCATGGCTCTGCCTGGTGGTTCAACGATACCAAGTCCGGCATGGAAGAGCAGATGAAGTCTCTGGCAAATCTTGGCGTATTGGGCAATTTTGTGGGCATGCTCACCGATTCCCGTTCCTTCCTGAGCTATGCGCGGCATGATTATTTTCGCCGCATTTTGTGCAACCTGATCGGCAATTGGGTGGAAAACGGCGAATATCCCAATAACGATGCATCTCTGAAGAAGATCGTTCAGGGTATCAGCTACAACAATGCCGCCCGGTATTTTGATCTGTAACAAAAATGGTCCGGCTCTGATTTCATCAGAGCCGGACCTTCAAAAAACGGCAAAATAGTTATTGCAAAATGGAAATAACTATGCTATAATGGCTTAGCGTGTCCGGAAGCGGGCGCTCTCTAAAGATTGGGATGTCGCCAAGCGGTAAGGCACCAGACTTTGACTCTGGCATTCGTAGGTTCAAATCCTGCCATCCCAGCCAGTTCAACCTCTAAAAGCCGTCTATTGGCGCAGGAGCGTTCTCTCGCATCGGCTGTGCAATTTGAAATGCTTGAAATACATCCAGTATTCCTGCGCTTTCAAATCTTCATCCGTTGTAATATTCCTGCCCCTGCGCATAATATCCAGCTTTTGAGGTTTCACCTGATCCGCTAGCTCAGTTGGCAGAGCAACTGCCTTTTAAGCAGTGGGTCCGGAGTTCGAATCTCCGGCGGATCACCAAAAAACCCGATACCCCTTAGGGGTATCGGGTTTTTTACGCCGGAGATTCGAACACTTTAAATGCAACAGTCCAGTGGACTGTTGCTTGCCGGGTAGGGTCCCGGCAACTCCTTAATTTTCGCCATCGGCGAAAATGCAAACGAATCTCTGGCGGATCATCAGAATGCAAATTTGGTATCCTTTATCGTCACAGCAACCGAAAATTGCTTCTTTCGCACTGAAGGACTCCCTCTGACCGCAACTTACTGATCTCAGCAGACAAGCCACTGCGGTCTACCTCCAGAAAATCCGCCAGCGCCTGCCGGTCATAGGGAATTGTAAAGCTGCTGTTGTTATGCTGCTTTGCCTGCGCCAAAAGATACGCCATCAGCTTTTCCCGGGTGGTACGCTTGGATGTGATCTGAATCTTCTGATGCAGCACCAGATTGTTTTCCGCCACCAGATGCAAAAGGTTAAAAATGACCTGACTGTGAAATGCACAGGCATTACTGCAGGAGGCTGTGATCCGGTGGCTGTCCAGCAGCAAAATATGGCTGTCCTCATCCGCCACCACACTGACCGGCAGCGCCTGTGTGCCGGCAAAGGCATAGGCCTCTCCAAAAAGCTGCCGCGGTCCGATATGGGCTACAATGCTGCGGTTGCCGTAATAATCCTCCCGCACCAGCTGCACTGCACCCGTCAGGACGATACCCACAAAATTAGTGGTATCCCCCTCCCGAAAAATGATCTGCCCCTTCTTCTTTTCCACCGTTCTGGCACCCAGGCATCCCAGCATTCCGGACAGATCCTCCTGCCGGATGCCGTCAAACAGGGGGCATGTTTGAAGAATCGGAAGTATTTTTTCCACATTTTCTCCTTTTGTTGAAAATTCAACATACATTTTTTCTTTAGTATAGTATGATTGTCTCACAAAGTCAAGGAGGGATGCAATATGTTAATGGAAAGCTGCCAGGGCAAACCCCGGACCCCTACGATCCACGAAAAAATCTGCCCCCAGTGCGGAAACATTATCGAGATCTTCTCTATCGATACGGAAGTTCCCTGCGATCATTGCGGCTTTGTGGCCTATAACGATACACTTAGCTGCGTCCAGTGGTGCAAATATGCCAGAAAATGCGTGGGAGACGAAATGTACGAACACATGATGGAGATCGCCGCGCTGCAAAAGCGCAAAAAGGAGGAATCCGCATGATCCGAAAAATTATAACCATCAATGAAGATGCCTGCAACGGCTGCGGCCTGTGCGTCAGCGCCTGCCACGAGGGGGCCATTGGTCTTATGGACGGCAAGGCAAAGCTCCTGCGGGAAGACTACTGTGACGGCTTGGGCGATTGTTTGCCGGCATGCCCTATGAATGCCATTTCCTTTGAGGAACGGGAAGCCCCCGCCTATAACGAGGAAGCCGTTCGCCGCGCAAAAACCGCTCTCCAAACGGAAAATATCCGGACAGAAAGCCAGCTGCAACAGTGGCCGGTGCAGATCAAGCTGGTGCCGGTAAACGCGCCCTATTTTGACGGCGCAAATCTTCTGATCGCAGCGGATTGTACTGCCTACGCCTACGGAAATTTCCACAACGATTTTATCCGCAGCCGGATCACGCTGATCGGCTGTCCCAAGCTGGATCAGGTGGATTACTCCCAAAAGCTCACTGCCATTATCGCGAATAACAACATCCATAGCATCACCGTTGTCCGCATGGAAGTTCCCTGCTGCGGTGGTATTGAATACGCAGCCAAGCAAGCCATTCAGGCTAGCGGAAAACGGATCCCCTGGCAGGTAATCACCATCTCTACGGATGGAAGGATTCTGGACTGACAGAGATACAATACAGCCTGCGCCGGCATTTAAAACCGGGGCAGGCTGAAATTTTAATCGTGCTCTGCAAGATACTCGTCGGCATATTGGGCCGCCACAGCGCCATCTGCAACCGCGGTGACGATCTGCCGAAGGGCCTTGGTACGGACATCTCCCACCGCGAACACGCCGGGCAGGCTGGTTCTGGTGGTCTCATCGGATATTACATATCCGGCATCATCCAGCGCAAGCTGATCCTTCACAAGATCAGTCGCCGGAGATCTTCCGACACTGACGAATATGCCGTCGCAGGAGATCTCCCTTTCCTCTGCCGTATTCACATCCTTTACCGTTACGGCTGTTAGCTTTTCTCCGCTGTGCAGCCGGGAAACGGTGCTGTTCCAGATAAACTCCACATTCTGGGCCTTTTGCAAGGGCTCATGGTAGATCTTTGTGGCCCGAAGGGTATCTCTGCGGTGGATCAGGATCACCTTTTCGCAGATCCGGCTCAAATGCAGCGCATCTGCCGCTGCTGTGTTTCCGCCGCCGACTACCGCCACGGTCTTGCCCCTGTAAAACATCCCATCGCAGTGAGCGCAGTAATTGACGCCCCGTCCGATCAGCTCCTCTTCCCGATCCACCCCCAGTTTTCGGGGACTCGCGCCGGTGGAAAGAACGACCGTTTTTCCGTAGAATGTGCCCTCACTGGATTCGATCACTTTGGGCTGCGCCTTCAGATCCACGGAGAATACCTCCGCCAGTTCCGTCTTCGCCCCAAAGCGCTCCGCACCCTGACGCATCTTTTCTCCCAGCTCAAATCCATCTACCCCCTCGGGAAATCCGGGGTAATTATCGATCTGGGAGGTCAGCGCCATCTGTCCGCCTGCGGATAGCTTTTCCAAAACCAGCGTGCTGAGTCCCGCTCTGGCTGCATACAGCGCTGCCGTATAGCCGCCGGGACCGCCGCCGATGATGATCATATCATAAACCTGCTTCATAGCTCTTCCCTCACGCGCCCCGGGTCTGGCGGATAAACTCCTCAATTCTTGCCTTGGACTCCGGCGCTACGATGGATCCCAGCGCCTTTCCATTCCGGTAAAGGATCAGGGTAGGGATGACCTCGATCTGCTCTCTGGCGGCCAGCAGGGGCTCCTCATCGATATTAACGGTTCCTATAGCAAGCGCTCCTTCATATTGCTCCGCCACCCTTTCCAAAGCAGGGGCGATGCGGCGGCAGTAAACACACCAGGGAGCCCAGAACTCCACCAGAACATCCCGTTCACCTGCGGAAACATGTTGATTAAAAGTTTCAGAATTCATAGCGATCATATTCGATTGCTCCTTTCTCTTTTTTATCAGTATACCCCGTTTTGTCTGTGTTTTCTGTGATATTGTCACAAACGCTCCTTTGTGTTTGACTAATCCGGAAAAATCCAGTATAGTTAAGAATAACCAAGGGGGTAGAAAGCATGGACTTTGCACAGTATTTTCCCATCTGGGATAAACTCAATGCCAATCAGCAGGAGCGCATCCGGTCGGTTTCCGACCTGAGAAAATTCAAAAGCGGCACACTGCTCCACGACGGCAGTCCCGACTGTCTGGGAATGCTGCTGGTTCGCAGCGGCCAGCTTCGGGCATATCTGCTTTCGGATGAGGGACGGGAAGTGACCATCTGCCGGTTCTTTGAGATGGATATCTGCCTGTTTTCCGCATCCTGCGTGATGCCCAATATGCAGTTCAACATCTTTATTGAAGCGGAAAAAGACAGTGAAGTCTGGATCATTCCTGCCTGCCTGTATCAAAATCTCATGGACGAATCCATCGCCATCTCCAACTACTCCCACAGCCTGATCAGCAACCATTTTTCCGAGCTGATGTGGCTGATGGAGCAGATCATGTGGAAAAGCTTTGATAAGCGGCTGGCGGCCTTTTTGCTGGAGGAAAGTGCCGTGGAGAATACTCTCTCTCTGAAGATCACCCACGAAAAGATTGCCAACCATATGGGCACCGCCCGGGAAGTGGTCACCCGGATGCTTCGTTATTTCCAGAGCGAAGGCATGGTAACTCTGACCCGGGGCGCTGTGGACATTGCAGACCGGAAACGGCTGCTGGAATTATCAGAATGAAATGACCCCCGCCACAAGGGCGGGGGTATCATCAGGTTCTTGCCAGGCCGTCCACCTGCAGTACCACGCCGGTGATATAAGAGGCCTCCTGTGATGCCAGAAATACGAAGGCATTGGCAATATCCTCCGGCTGGCCCAACCGTCCCAGAGGGATCTGCCGGATCAGCGGCTCCATAACTTCCCTGGGCACAGCTTTCATCATATCGGTCTCGGTGATCCCCGGTGCTACCGCATTGACCCGGATGCCCTTGGGGCCCAGCTCCCGGGCAAGGGAAAGGGTAAAGCCGTTGACCGCGAACTTGGAGGTAGGATAGGCAACGCCACCGGGCTGTCCGTAAATACTGACCATGGACGAGGTGTTCAAAATCACGCCGCTGCCCCTTTGCGCCATATGACCGGCGATGGCCCGGGACGCATGGAATACACCCTTTACATTCAGATCCATCACCTTTTCAAAGGTTTCCTCCGTGTAATTGGCAAAAGGTGTGCTTTCCGATACGCCGGCATTGTTCACCAGGATATCCACAGCGCCATACTTTGTGACTATTTCATCAAAAGCCTGCTGCACAGAAGCAAGACTGGTAAGATCCGGGCTGATGCCGTCAATAATACCATTGGGGTAGCTTTCTCTCAGGCGGGCCACTGCCTTCTGGGCAGAAGCAGGCGTACTGGCCGTGATGATCACCGCCGCTCCCTCCCGAAGAAAAGCCTCTGCGGTGGCATAGCCGATTCCCCGGCTGCCGCCGGTAATGATAGCAACTTTATTTTGTAATCTCATAATATATCCTCCTTGCTGGATTCATTGGATTCCCTTTGGATTTGTTTCCCGTATCTTCATTTTACTCTGGAAATTTTTTCGATTCTGTGATAAAGTCACAGTAGCAAAAAAAGCAGATGCCTTATACTATTGACAAAGAAAAAACGATAAGGAGAGCAACCTATGACCATCACCAAAGACATTCAATACATTGGCGTAAATGACCATCAGGTAGACCTGTTTGAGGGACAGTATATTGTTCCCAACGGCATGGCCTATAATTCCTATGCCATTATGGACGAGAAGATCGCCATTATGGACACCGTGGACAAAAACTTTACCCACCAGTGGCTGGACAATATTCAAAACACTCTGGGCGGCCGCAATCCGGATTACCTGGTGGTGCAGCACATGGAGCCTGACCACTCCGCGAATATTGCCAATTTCCTGAGGGTTTATCCGGAGGCAGTGGTGGTATCCTCTGCCAAAGCCTTTGCTATGATGAAAAACTTCTTTGGAGAAGATTATGCGGACCGCCGGATCGTTGTGGGCGAGGGCGATACCCTGACTCTGGGCAAGCATACCCTTACCTTTGTCACCGCGCCCATGGTCCACTGGCCCGAAGTGATCGTAACTTACGATTCCTATGACAAGGTGCTTTTCTCCGCTGACGGCTTTGGCAAGTTCGGCGCACTGGATGTTGAGGAAGACTGGGCCTGTGAAGCCCGCCGCTACTACATCGGTATCGTGGGCAAGTACGGCGCACAGGTGCAGGCGCTGCTGAAAAAGGCTGCCGGGCTGGATATTTCCATCATCTGCCCGCTCCACGGCCCTGTGTTGACTGAGAACTTAGGCTACTATCTGAACCTGTATGACATCTGGTCCTCCTACCGTGCAGAAAGCGACGGCATCGTCATTGCCTACACCAGCGTCTATGGCAATACCAAGGCCGCTGTGGAACTGCTGGCCCAGAAGCTCACCCAGAAGGGCTGCCCTAAGGTCACTGTTCACGATCTGGCCCGCTGCGATATGGCAGAGGCTGTGGAGGATGCCTTCCGCTACGGCAAGCTGGTTCTGGCTACCACCACCTATAACGCAGATATTTTCCCCTTTATGAAGGAGTTCATCCATCATCTGACTGATCGGAATTTCCAGAACCGCACCGTGGGCCTGATGGAGAACGGTTCCTGGGCACCCCTGGCAGCCAAGGTCATGAGAGGAATGTTCGAAAAATCCAAGAACATTACCTTTACAGACACCACCGTAAAGATTCTCTCCGCCCTAAACGATGACAGCAAAGCGCAGATTGACGCCATGGCAAACGAACTGTGCCAGGAGTATCTGGCCCGTCAGGATGCCACCGCCAACAAAAACGACCTGTCTGCCCTGTTTAACATTGGCTATGGTCTGTATGTAGTCACCTCCCACGACGGCAACCGGGACAATGGCCTTATCGTCAACACCGTTACCCAGGTGACCAATACTCCCAACCGCATCGCTGTGACCATCAATAAGCAAAACTATTCCCACCATGTGATCAAGCAGACCGGCATTATGAACGTGAACTGTCTGGATGTATCCGCTCCCTTCTCTGTGTTCCAGAACTTCGGTTTCCAGAGCGGCCGGACTGTAGATAAGTTCGCAGGCATTGACGAACTGCGCAGTGACAATGGTCTGCGTTTCCTGCCTGGCTATATCAATTCCTTTATGAGCCTGAAGGTGGAAAGCTATGTGGATCTGGATACCCATGGCATGTTTATCTGCACGGTTACAGAATCCAGAGTCATTTCTGACCGAGAGACCATGACCTACACCTATTATCAGAACAATGTAAAGCCCCGGCCCGAGACCGAGGGCAAAAAGGGCTTCGTCTGCAAGGTCTGCGGCTGGGTCTACGAAGGTGATACCCTGCCCGACGATATCGTCTGTCCCCTGTGCAAGCATGGCGCGGCAGATTTTGAACCCATCGCATAAAGCTCATTTATTAAAAAAGCCGGTTCCCAAGAGGAACCGGCTTTCCCATTGCCCGCCATAGCAGATCAGGCTTAGATAGCAGGTGCCTGCATGACTCCAAGGCCAACTCCGATCTTGTTTCCCTCTGTCAGATATGCTTTCATTCCTTGAAAACCCTATTTCTTAAGGTTCGCCTGCAGTAACCGCGACGGTATTTGCAGCAATATCGATAGTGTACACCTTTCCGTTAACACCAAACTGATGCTCATTGGCATTTTCGCCTTCCTTGTAGTTGACGAAAGCAACATCTTCGCCCTTATCGTTCCAGGCAAAGGCAACGGCGTTCTGCCAGTCGGTGCCCTTGTAGGTCTGACGGAAGCCCTTCTCATTCGCGGTGTTCTGGGTGCTGGTTGCGGTGTAGGTCAGAATATCCTCACAGACGGTGGTGGTCTCGTCAGTCATGGGATAGAAGTTCATGGCGTTCCTATCGGACTGAATGATATAGACATCACCGCTGGGTTCGATATTCTTGGACTGCGGGAACCAGTGCAGCTCCAGGTCTGTCTTCGCAGAGGTCTTGATGTTATCCACAACCAGCAGGACCTTCTCATCCTTCAGCCAGAGGACATTTCGTTCAAACAGATCCAGATTCAGCTCCTTGATGTAAGCTGCGGTAGCATTACCGACAATGTAATCGTAAGCGGAATTGGACTCAGCCAGCTTTATGAAGGGCTCAGCATTCTCATCAAAGTAGTGCCACTCGAGCAGCCAATCTGCGCCCTCGCCCAGCTGACCCTTGCCGTTCACCAGCAGGGTGTTGTGGTTGGCAGCAAACTTTCTGCAATAGCCGTCATCCCGGAGCAGGAATTCGCCATTGGCATACAGGGTGATGTGGTTGGCATCGGGATGGGCGTGACCTGCGTCTGCACGGCCGGTGTAAACGCCATCCTTCTGCAGCTGCATCAGGTTCTTGCCAAAGGGGATGCCGCACTTAATGGAGAGCATATCTTCGTTGCCGGACCAGTCGGTGCGGGCAAGAATATGGTCCAGATCCCGGAACCAGTGCAGTGTCTTATCCAGGCCGGGCTTTTCCGGCACCAGATTCACATCCGCATACATCACATTCATCCACTCGCAGAAACTTCCGCTGTGGTCTATGCCGGCATTCTCAGCAACCTCCGCCAGCCACTGGGTATTGGCTTTTCTGTACTCCGCTGCAATGAAGCGCAGGATATTGGAGGGGCCGTTCCAGTGATTCGTGGGGCTGTCGCCAACATTCAGTACGGAGCCGGATTCCCAGTGATCCCGGGGCAGCAGATTATGCATCACATAGTCGCCGGAATGCTCCAGTACATGGGTGGTGGCAAACAGGTCGATGCCTAACGCCTGACGAATCGCTACGCCCCCCTTGATCAACCATTCTGCCGCGTACTCCCAATAGGGCACACCTTCCTGAGAAGTACCGTCGGGCATCAAAGAGTACATACCCAGACCGTCCTTGTACATAACCAAGCCTGTGTACTTGACCAGCAGATCCTTCTTCTCCTGGGTGTCGGCATTGCCGCGCAGAGCGATGGTGGCAGCGATCATACCGCCCATACGGATGTGCATGTGGTTGCCGCAGTAGGTATCGAAGGTATAGGTTTGATGGTACATCTCTTTACAGACATACCACAGCCTGTGCTCCATAGCTTCCAGCACGGGCATATCCTCAGTGGTAACCACAGAATCCCAAGTGCCATCCTCACCGATAACATAGGTGCAGGTCTTGTTCTTCAGCTCATTCTTCAGCCAGTGGTAAACCATGGCGGTGGAGAACAGGAAGTGGCCTGCAGGCAGATCAGCATTCCGCCAGCCATAGCCCTCGTTATAATGGGTCATGCCCCAATAGGGATAGCCCAGACCAGCTTCGACCCACTGAATGGTCTTCTGTAAGTAAATCTCGTTCTTTGCCTCATAGCCGGGCAGATCTTTGGTCAACAAATAAGCCATCAGAAAGCTGACAGCAATGTCAGCAACATACCGAAGATCCGTATCATACTCTACTGCTACGTTATTCGGACGACCCGCGTATGCAGGAGGATTATCGCTCAGCAGTCTGTCCACACGCTGCAGCATGTATCGGAATATCTTAGTGCGCTTGCCGTCGGGATTGTTCTTAATCTCAGCCTTAATGGCGTCCAGATATTCCTGAGAGAACATCAGGTCCACATTGGTGATCCAGTTGCCATTCTCATCATAGAACAGGTCTTCCAGCTTATGAATGGTAACATTCAGGGTGATGGCAGCAGATTTGTCACCGTTGTTCACTGCGATCCTGACGATGTCCTTATGTATCCCATCGATAAAGCCCATACCATCCTTTTCCATAAGCCAGGTATAGGACGTGTACTTCAGGCTGGAACCGTTGAGCTCCACCTTGCCCTTGGCAGGTGCGGTGGTCACAGAATACGCACCGGGCTGGATCTGGCCTAAATCTATGGTCTTCGTCTTTCCGAAATCCACCGAGATATTCCGCACAATTTCAGGAAGACTTATATTTTCTGTCATTTTCAAACACACCCTTCTGTCCGGGGAAAAATATTTATGATTATCATACCATTAACTTCCACAAAAATAAATAGCTGTTTTAGAATTGATGCAATTTTATCCATTTGTGAGATTTTTTTCCTGTGAATTTCAGTAAAACACGATGCTGGTGTCAAGAAAAGGCGGAGGGGAAGCCCCTCCGCCTTCTTTATTTCTGATTTTCAGCGCTCTTTCCTTATTTAGCAGCAGAACCTGTATAGTCCAGAGCCTCACTCTCAACGACAACACCTGTGTTGGAGCAGACAACAGTGGCAACCTTCAGGTTGGACACCTTATCTGCACCGGCAGCTGTCAGCACAAATGCAAGTTTGCTGCCCTGTGCATAGACCTCCTTGATCTTTTCCTCGGAGCAAGGCACATCCATGGTAGTGGTCGTGCCGTTGGAATTGGTCCAACTCAGGCGAAGAATAATGGACAAACCGTTGTCAGCTGCACCATCCATCAGGTAGGCTGCATTGTTGGCAACGCCGAGGGAAGGTCTTACGGCATAACCCAAAGTATTGTCCTTATTATCGTCTACCAGCATATGGTTGGTCAGCTTGACTTTGGAGAAGACATAGCCGCCATCGACTTCAATGGGCAGATAGCCATTATCCTTCTGCAGCAGCAGATTGGACTTCTCCACTATCAGCTTGCCGCCGCCAACGGAGTCAATAACCTTAGCGCCCTTTAGCGCGGACAGGCAGCCAATGGTCAGGTTATTGCCCGCCAGGTCAATGGTCTGACCCTTTTTCAGGACCAGATCCTTGCCGGCTCCATCCACAGGCGCAAACAGTACCGCGTTGTTATCATCGCTCAAATCCGCCATAAGATCAGCATATGTCATCGCCAGCGCGCCGGTGAAGGTGATCTCCTGGATACTGCAGTAAGCAGCGGCATCATCTTTGCCACTCTGGCTGTGTGCACGCAGCTTGATCTTGATATAACGGGCATTCACATTGGCATTATCCACAACCTTTACGGGATCGTGCCAGCCATTCATCGCACCGCTGGTCTGCTTCGCAGTAGCATCTTCCTGCAGATAGATCCAGTTCTCACCATCAATGGAGTACAACAGATCGTAGTAGGCATCACGCAGGGCAGACAGGTTAAAGGCAATGATCACATCCTGCAGGTTAACCACCTTGCCCAGATCATAGGTGATGGTGGGCAGGCCGGTGTTGGCCCAGATGTTGCCCGTATTGGTGGGAGTGATAACGTTATCGTAGGTCCAACCAAGATCGAATCCATCTCTGGGACGGTCAGTTTCTGCACCTGCAATGCCCAGAATGTTCTGGGTATTGGTGATGTTGAAGGTGTAGGTGGTCTTGCTGGTGCCGTCTCTGGAGGTGCAGGTCAGGGTGATGACATTCTCACCATACTCAATCTCATAGCTGGCACCGTAAGCTCCGGTATAAGCATCAACGGTTACATTCGCAGTCTTCCACCAACGGTCAACGGTGTATTCCTTGACGGCAGGATCAAAATCTTCCATTATCTGACCGTTCATGATAACGGTGGAAATGGTGCTGTCGCCATCGGAGGTATCGCCCTCGATCTCCAGTTCGCCTTCGGTGACGGTGATCTTATTGGAGGCTACATTGATGGTGTAGATCTTACCGTTAACACCAAACTGATGCTCGTTGGCATTTTCGCCTTCCATGTAAGTAACATAGGCAACCTCTTCGCCCTTATCGTTCCAGGCAAAGGCAACGGCGTTCTGCCAGTCAGTACCCTTGTAGGTCTGGCGGAAGGTCTTTTCGGTGGTCTTGGCATCTCTTGTAAGGGTTTCCACAGCCACAAACTCCGTGGTAGTTTCATCCGTCATGGGATAGAAGTTCATGGTGTTATTATTGCCCTGGATGATGTAAACATCGCCGCTGGGACCAACATTCTTGGACTGAGGGAACCAGCGCAGCTCCAGATCAACAATTGCACCGGTCTTGATGTTGTCGACAACCAGCAGAACCTTTTCGTCCTTCAGCCAGAGGACATTACGCTCGAACAGATCCAGCTTCAGATCCTTGCTGTAAGCCTCGGTAGCATTGCCGACAATGTAGTCGTAAGCGGAATTGGACTCTGCCAGTTTCACGAAGGGCTCAGCGTTCTCATCGAAGTAGTACCACTCGAGCAGCCAGTCTCCGCCCTCGCCCAGCTGTCCCTTGCCATTCACCAGCAGAGTGTTGTGGTTGCCAGCTACCTTGTCACAATAGCCATCATCACGGAGCAGGAACTCGCCATTGGCATACAGGGTGATGTGGTTGGCATCGGGATGGGCGTGGCCTGCGTCGGCGCGGCCGGTGTAAACGCCATCCTTCTGCAGCTGCATCAGGTTCTTACCGAAGGGGATGCCGCACTTGATGGAGAGCATATCCTCGTTGCCGGACCAGTCGGTACGGGCAATAATGTGATCCAGATCCCGGAACCAGTGCATAGTGTGATCCAGTGTGGGTGCCTCAGGCTCAACCTCGTCAGCGAAGAGCATGACGTTCATCCACTGAGAGTAGCCCGCCTCTATGCCAGCTGCCTCGACCTCGTCGGCCAGCCACTGGGCGTTGGGCTTGTTGTACTCTTTAGCAATGAAGCGCAGGATCTGAGCAGGGCCGTACCAGTGGTTCGTGGGGCTGTCGCCAATGTTCAGCACACTGCCGGAAGCTGTCCAGCTGTCGCTGGGCAACAGGTTATACAGCACATAGTCGCCGGAATTCTCGAATACATGGGTGGTATCAAACAGGTCGATATCCACGGTATCCCGGATCATGATACCAGCCTTGATCAGCCACTCAGCAGCGTATTCCCAGTAGGGAACGCCTTCCTGAGAAGTGCCGTCGGGCATCAGGGAGTGCATACCCAGGCCATCCTTGAACAGGATCAGGCCAGTATATTTGACCAGCAGATCCTTCTCCTCCTGGGTTTCAGCATCGCCGCGCAGAGCGATGGTTGCAGCAGTCAGGCCGCCCAGACGGACGTGCATATGGTTGCCGCAGTAGGTATCGAAGGTATAGGTCTGATTGTACATTTCCTCACAGACAAACCACAGTCTGTGTTCCAGAGCCTCCAGAGTGGGCATGTTCTCGGTGGTGGTCACCAAATCCTTTGTCAGGAGAGGATTGGAAATGTTATCATCCTTAGCGCCGATACGATAGGTACAGGTCTCGTCCTTCAGTTCATCCTTCAGCCAGTGGTAGACCATGGCAGTGGAGAACAGGAAGTGGCCTGCGGCCAGGTCGGCGTTTCGCCAGCCATAGCCCTTGTTATAATGGGTTGCGCCCCAGTAGGGGTAAGCCAAACCGGCTTCGGCATACCGGATGGTCTCCTGCAGATAAGCCTCGTTCTTTGCCTCATAGCCGGGCAGATCCTTGGTCAGCAGGTAAGCCATCAGCAGATTGACGGTAATGTCCGCATAGGGGCGAATATCCGTGTCGTACTCGACCTCTACGGAGAATGTGCGATCATAGTAGTCCGGAATGGCTGCGCCTACCCACCGGTCCACGCGCCCCAGCATGTACTTGAATATCTTAGCACGCTCGCCATTGGGGTTGCTCTTCAGATCAGCCTTAATGGCATCCAGATATTCCTGAGAGAACATCAGATCCACATCGGTGATCCAGTTGCCGTCCTCATCATAGAACAGCTCTTCCAGCTTGCCAATGGTAATATTCAGAGTGATAATAGCAGACTTGTCGCCGTCCTGAGCAGCGACCTTGATGGTATCGGTATACTCAGCATCGGTAAAGCCCTGGCCATCTTCCATCAGCCAGGTGTAAGCGGTGTACTTCAGGATGCTGCCGTCGATCTCAGCCTTACCCTTGAAGGACTTGGTCAGCACAGTGTAATTACCGGGCAGGATCTTGCTCAGGTCCACAGTCTCAGATCTGCCAAAATCCACAGTGATGTCCTTGGTGGTACTTGCGAAACTGGAGTCCTCTGCAACTGTCACAGTGCAGCTTGCGGTCTTGCCGGAAGCAGGAACTCTAACAGAAATCGTAGCCGTACCCACCCTCAAAGCCTGAATATTGCCGTTTTCGTCCACCTTCACCACAGACTCATTGGAGCTGGTCCAAACAACATTCTTGTCAGTGGCATTGGCGGGGTTAAAGATAACCGTCAGCTTCTCCTGCCAACCTGGGGTAACATTCAGGGTGGTCTTGTTGAAGCTGATGCTCTCCAAAGCCACAAATTCATCCACTACCTGGACCGTACACCTGGCTGTAGCCTGACCGATGGCAGTAACCGCAGTGATGGTAGCTGTACCTGCCTTCTTGGCTGTGATCTTGCCGTTGGCATCCACCTCTGCAACACTGGAGTCGGAGGAAGTAAAAATCACCTCGCTCTGCTGGCCTGCGGGCTTCAGCTCATAGGTCAGATTCAGCGTGCTGCCAACTCCCATAACGGTTTCGTTCTTATTCAGAACGATCTCATTCACCCAGGGAATCTTCTCTACGCGGACACTGTCAATATACAGATTGCCCGCGGACTGCGGCGGATTATGATATGCCATACCGAAGACAAATTCCATAGGCTTTGTGCGGACGCTCTTGTCCAGCGTGAAGATGTAGGTCCTCTCAACCCACTCTCCGTTGGCCAGGTCAAAGTTTTCATTGAACCAGCCGGAATCCTTATCCTTGATCTCCCAGCGGCCCTGATACTTGGCACCATCGCTGTACATTTGGACAGAGACCTTGTAGGTAGCACCATCTTCCATAGCGGCATACTCTGCTGTGGTCATCGCATATGTAATGCATGCTCTATTTATCTGTGTGGTATCCTTAGGCTGCATCTTAACGCTGGTTTTGCCGTCCTTGACAAAGTCACTGGAAGGAGCGATCAAAACGCTGCCATTAGGCGCATAAATGTACCAGTTTTTCGAAACACCTGTTGCGTTGAAATCGGTGTCACCAAAAACGGAGTAATTAGAAGTGCCTGTGCTTACCCAGGACTCGAAGCTCTCGTTCAGAATATCGGTAGAACCGGTCTCGCCGCCTTCGACCTCGGAAGCATCCTTAGTCTTGACAATGGAAACATTATCGATGTACAAATCACCAACGGAGTTTTTAGCGTCATGCCATGACATTCCAAGGAAAACCTGTAAAGTGGGCTCCACCATAGCGCTCTTATCCAGTGTGAAGACATACTCTTCCTTAACCCACTGGCCGTCAATCAAATCAAAGTCATTTGCTCCCCAGGGAGAAGCCTTGTCTTTAACCTCATAGTTACCCCTGTACTTTGCACCATCGCTGTAGTAATAGGCAGTTACTGTATATTCGGCACCGTCCTCCAGGCTGGCGTAAAGATTCGCAGGCATCGTATACTTGAGCTTCGCTCTGTTCTGCTCAGTCTGATTGGCAGGAGTCAGCTTGATACTGACATTGCCATCTTGTGCCTGACTGGTAGAAGGCTGTACCGCAACGCTGCCATTATTTGTATGTAGGCTCCAATTTTGTGGAAGTGCATTGGTACAGGACTCAAAGCTTTCAGACATGATCACATTAGACGCAGATGCCCTGGTGGTGGTTGCAGCAACACTGCTGAGCATCAAGTTACCAACCATGATCACCGCCAAGAGCAATGACAGAAATCTTTTGCTTATTTTCATATTTCGGAGTCTCCCTTAATAATGTTAATCCTTGTTCCGCTACCTCTGGGCACAGAAACTAATACATGGAAATTATATCACAGACATCGCATTAGCTTAATTGGTAAATATAACCAAATGTTCAGCTCTTCATTTGGTCAACGTGCCAGTGGTAACATGTTCTGTCGCCTGCCATTCATATTCTCTGTGCCGCCGATCCCAATTTGTCGCGCCTTACCCCACCCTATCGCACGGTTACCATACTTTTGTTTAAAGAACACCAAACAAAAAAGGGGCGCGGTTTACACCGCGCCCCAATTTTGGGTTATTTGCTTGTTTTTAGCGTCTGTACTTCTTGCCGACAACCAGAGTTGCGCAAGCTGCCAAAGCCATAACCGCCATCAGGATAGCAGGCAGCAGCATGGCGTTGTCGCCAGTGTCGGAAGGATCGTCGTTGCCGCCGGTAGTGCCGCCGGTAGTACCACCAGTAGTGCCGGTAGTACCGGTAGTGCCAGTAGTGCCACCAGTAGTGCCGGTAGTGCTGTCGCCGCCAGTGGTGACATCCTCAAAGATTGCAACCAGCTTGACATCATCAGCGCCCAGAGTGAAGGTAATGGTGGGCTTGGTCAGATCGTCAACATCGACGCCTTCCACTTCCCAACGCACGAACTTCTTACCCTCGGGAACCTGAGCGGTAACAGTGATCTCGTCGCCGACTTCGTAGAAGTCCTTGCCATCGGCAACAGCGCCGCCGGTGACATTCACAACGGGATATGCCTTACCGGTGAAGGTGACCTCCTGGATGCTGCAGTAAGCAGCTGCATCGTCCTTGCCGTTCTGGCTGTGCGCACGCAGTTTGATCTTGATGTAGCGTGCATTGACATTGGCATTGTCCACGACCTGGACAGGATCATGCCAACCGTTCTCCTTGCCGTCGGTCTTCTTTGCAGTTGCGTCTTGCTGCAGATAGACCCAGTTCTCACCGTCGATGGAGTACAGCAGATCATAGTAGGAATCACGCTGTGCAGAAATGTTGAAGCAAATGATCACATCCTGCAGGTTGCAAACCTTGCCCAGATCATAGATCACAGTGGGCAGGCCGGTGTTTGCCCAGATGTTGCCGACATTTGAGGGAGTGATAACGCCGTCGTAGGTCCAGTCAATATCGAAGCCCTCTCTGGGACGGTCCGTTTCTGCGCCTACGATATCCAGAATGTTCTGGGTATTGGTGAGCTTGATGGTGTAGGTGGTCTTGCTGGTGCCGTCTCTGGAGGTACAGGTCAGGGTAATCACATCGGATCCGTACTCAACCTCGCAGGTAGCACCGTAAGCACCGGTGAAAACATCAACCTTCACATCGGAAGTCTTCCACCAGCGGTCAACAGTGTACTCCTTGACAGCGGGGTCAAAGCCTTCCACAGGCTGACCGTTCACGGAAATGGAGGAAAGGGAGCTGTTGCTGTTGGAGCCATCGTCTTCCACTTCCAGATCGCCGTCGGTGACAGTGACCTCGTTAGTGGCAACGTTGATGGTGTAGATCTTGCCATTGACACCAAACTGATGCTCGTTGGCATTTTCGCCTTCCAGGTATTGGACGAAAGCAACCTCTTCGCCCTTATCGTTCCAGGCAAAGGCAACTGCATTCTGCCAATCGGTGCCCTTGTAGGTCTGACGGAAGGTCTCTTCTGTTGTCGTGCTAAGCTCAAGAACCTTGCTAACTTCCTCGAAGGTTGTAGTGGTAACATCCGTCATGGGATAGAAGTTCATGGTGTTCTTGTCAGACTGAATGATGTAAACATCACCACTGGTACCAACATTCTTGGACTGCGGGAACCAGCGCAGCTCCAGATTGGTTTCTACAGCGGTCTTGATGTTGTCAACAACCAGCATGACCTTCTCTTCCTTCAGCCAGAGGATGTTACGCTCGAACAGATCCAGCTTCAGATCCTTGCTGTAAGCCTCGGTAGCATTACCAACCATGTAGTCATATACACTGTTGGAGGTAGCCAGCTTCATGAAGGGCTCAGCATCCTGCTCAAAGTAAACCCACTCGTTCAGGAAGTCAACATGCTTGCCGCCGACGAATTCGCCCAGCTGACCCTTGCCGTTGACCAGCAGGGTGTTGTGGTTGCCGGCTGCCTTATCGCAGTAGCCGTCGTCACGGAGCAGGAACTCGCCATTGGCATACAGAGTGATGTGGTTGGCATCGGGATGAGCGTGACCAGCGTCTGCACGGCCATTGTAAACGCCATCCTTCTGCAGCTGCATCAGGTTCTTACCGAAGGGGATACCACACTTAAAGGACAGCATATCCTCGTTGCCGGACCAGTCGGAACGTGCAATAACATGGTCCATATCCTGGAACCAATGCAGTGTGTGATCCAGCGTGGGCTCCTCGGGCTCTACCTCGTCAGCGAAGAACATAACGTTCATCCACTGAGAGTAGCCATTTTCAAAACCGGTCTCTTCCTTGACTTCAGCCAGCCACTGGGCGTTGGCATCACCATACTCGAAAGCGATGTAGCGCAGGATGTTGGCAGGACCGTACCAGTGGTTCGTGGGGCTGTCGCCAACATTCAGAACGACGTTGGCACCAGTCCAGCTGTCTCTGGGCAGCAGGTTGTACAGCACATAGTCACCGGAGTGCTCGAACACATGGGTCATCTCAAACAGGTCGACATCAAAGTTGTCGCGGAGCATGACACCAGCCTTGATCAGCCACTCAGCAGCGTACTCCCAGTAGGGAACGCCTTCCTGAGAGGTGCCATCGGGCATCAGGGAATAGGCGGCCATGCCATCCTTGTACATAATCAGGCCGGTATACTTGACCAGCAGATTCTTCTTTGCCTGGGTGTCGGCATCGGCACGCAGAGCCAGGGTAGCAGCGGTCAGACCGCCCAGACGGACGTGCATATGGTTGCCGCAGTAGGTATCGAAGGTATAAGTCTGATTATACATTTCCTCACAGACAAACCACAGTCTGTGCTCCAGAGCCTCCAGCATAGGCATATTCTCGGTGGTTGTCACCAGATTCTGAGTCTGGAGGGGATTGCTAATGGTATTATTCTTCGCGCCAATGCGATAGGTACAGGTCTCATTCTTCAGTTCGTCCTTCAGCCAGTGGTAAACCATGGCAGTAGAGAACAGGTGGTGACCTGCGGGCAGGTCAGCATTCCGCCAGCCGTAGCCGTCGCTGTAGTGGGTAGCGCCCCAGTAGGGATAGCTCAGAGAGGCCTGAGCCCACTGGATGGTCTTTTCCAGATAAAGTTCATTCTGCGCCTCGTAGCCGGGCAGATCCTCGGTCAGCAGGTAGGCCAGCAGGAAGTTGACAGTAACGTCCGCAACATAGCGAAGATCGTTGTCATACTCTGCCGTTACACTGAAAGTACGGTTGTAGTAATCGTTGGGAACTGCAGTCTTCAATGCGTCTACACGCTCCAGCATGTACTTGAAGATCTTTGCGCGGTCGCCATTGGGGTTGTTCTTCAGATCAGCCTTAATGGATTCCAGATACTCCTCAGTAAACATCAGGTCCACATCGGTGATCCAGTTGCCGTTCTCATCATAGAACAGCTCTTCCAGCTTATTGATGGTGACATTCAGGGTGATGACAGCTGCCTTGTTGCCGTTCTTAACAGCAACCTTGACAGTATCCGTATACACGGCATCTGTGAAGCCATAGCCATCCTTTTCCATCAGCCAGGTGTAGGAGGTGTACTTCAGGGTGTCGCCAATGATTTCGACCTTGCCCTTGAAGGAGTTGGTCAGCACAGTGTACTCACCAACCAGAATATCGCCCAGATCCACAGTCTCAGATCTGCCAAAGTCAACAGTGATGTCCTTGGAGGTGCTTGCAAAATTGGGATCCTCAGCCACAGTCACGGTGCAGGTTGCAGTCTTGCCGGACAGAGGAGCCTTTGCAGTGATAGTAGCTGTGCCGATCTTCAGAACCTGCACATTGCCGTTCTCGTCTACCTTGACAACGGACTCATTGGAGCTGGACCATACAACAGCCTTCTCAGTAGCATCGGAAGGATTGTAGGTAGCAGTCAGCTTGCCATTCCAACCGGGGTTGACATTCAGGGTAGTCTTGTCAAGGGTGATGCTTTCCAGCTTAATAAGCTCATCCAGAACATGGACTGTGCACTTGGCTACAGCATCGCCAATAGAGGAAACAGCAGTAATTACTGCGGTACCAACCTTCTTGGCAGTGATCTTGCCGTTGACGTCCACAGTTGCAACGCTGGGGTCGGAGGAAGTGAAGCTGAGAATTGCCTGCTGGCCCTCGGGCTTCAGCTCCCAGGTCAGCTGCAGAGTATCGTCCACTGCCAGATAGGTCTCGTCTGTGCTCAGGACGATCTCATCCACCCAGGGAACCTCTTCCACAACGATGTCATCCACCATTACCCATGCGTTAGCATCCCCGGTGTAACAGGAAGCACCGACTCTGAACAGCAGATGAGTCAGACCATCCAGGGATTCAGGGGTGAATTCGAACTCGCGGTATTCCCACTCTGTGCCGATGGTCTGGGATTTATTCTCAAAATTGAGGACCACATAACCGTTATTTGTGGCATTAACGCCCTGCGGGTTAAAGTATACCTGGGTATTGGCCTTATTGGCCTTAAAGTATGCGCTTACTCTGTATCTGACGCCTACTTCAAACTTGTCTGCACTTACTATGGTGGACACGCGGCCGATGCAGTAGGGGTTGCCCGCAAGGCCGCCATTTCTCTCGGTAGCCAGCAGCTTGATGGCCTTATTGCTGTTGTAACCTTCCACGATCTCGTGGAGCACATCACCAGCAGCATCCTGGTAGTAAGGATCAATGACCGAAACATCTTCATAGACATTCCAACCCTCTTCCAGAGGTCCTGTGATGTCCTCGAAGTCCTGTTTATAGATCGCATTCTGCACAGTTTCCTGCTTTGCGTGTACAGTAACATTACAGGTATCGCTGACAGAACCTGCAGTAGCGGTGATGACAGCAGTGCCGATCTTCAGACCGGTGACCTTGCCGTTCTCGTCTACAGTAGCAACAGTCTCGTCGCTGCTCTTCCAGACGATCTTGGTGGTAACGCCTGTGGGCTCCAGAGCAGCCGTCAGGGTCTTATCCGTGCCCACTTCCACGAACAGGGTCTCAGGAATGGTGATGGAAGTAGCATCCTTGGGGGCATCCTTAGTCTTGACAATGGACACATTGTCAATGTACAGGTTGCCGATCGCGGTGTTGTCTGCATGCCACTTGATGCCAGCATAGAGCTCCAGCGTGGGGAAGTTCTTTTCGGCATTCTTAGCCTTGTCCAGAGTGAACTTATACTCGCACTTGGTCCAGTCGCTGCCGATAGTGAAGTTGGGGTTCGCCCAAGAAGTATAAGCCGGATCATAGGTCTTGAACTCAATGTTGGCAGCAGTTTCGTTTTCGCCCTTGAAGTAAACGGTGAAGGTGTACTCTGCACCGTCTTCCAATGCCTTGTAAACCTCAGCGGGCATCACATACTTCAGCTTGGCTCTGTTTCTGGTAGCCACAGAGAAGTCTTGGTTGGGAGTCAGCTTGATGCTGACATTGCCGTCCTGGGCACCGCCCAGAACAGGCTGCACCAGAACCTGGCCTTCATTCACATTGATAGACCAACCCGCAGCGGCTGTTGCGCCATTCCAGCTGGTGTTTCCATAGACGGAATAATTGTTGGTGATGACGGTGTTGGCATCTGCCCAGTCTTCGAAGCTCTCAACCAGAGGGTTGGCTCCGTCGATATCGGGATTGACTTCTTCATTGCCACCGCCACCGACATCAGATCCGGAGGCGTCCTTGGTCTTGGTCAGGGACACGCTGTCGATGTACAGATCGCCCACAGATTTCTCAGCGGAGTTCCATGCCATACCCATAACCAGAGTCAGCTTGCCGCTGGGCAGCTCGCTCTTATTCAGGG
>SVKX01000009.1 GCA_015068225.1 Oscillospiraceae bacterium | reverse complement strand
GTTCTCCATCCCTTAGTTTGCATTAGGGACGGAGAGAGGGCAATGAATAGGCACTACCGGGATTTACGGCGAGAAGGCAAACAATCGTAACGATAAGGGGGCAAGAAAAGCCCTAAGATGCGTTCCCCACAATGAAGCCACTGGATAACCAATAAGAAAAAGGGCGCACTGCAGATTGTTTGCAGTGCGCCTTTATGCTGCTTAGATAAATTGCTGGGTATTTACATCGATCACGCCCCGGGTGGTCAGCCGCAGGGTGGGGATCACCGGAAGGCTCATAAAGGACAGAGTCATAAAGGGGTCGATACCTGTGCCCACACCCAGAGCGTGGGCGGCGGCTTTGGCATTCTCCAGCGCCTGATTCACCTGCACCAGAGGCTGGTCGCTCATGATGCCCGCGATCTCCAGAGGGAGCTCCGCTAGCACAGTGCCGTCCTTTACCACCACGATTCCGCCCTTGTTTTCTGCTACCCGGTTGGCCGCATATGCCATATCCGAATCGGAACAGCCTACGCAGATAATGTTGTGGCTGTCGTGGGCAACGGATGTGGCAACAGCGCCGGATTTCAGGCCATAGCCGCTCAAATAGCCGATGCCGATGTGGCGGGTGTTTTTGTGCCGTTCGATGACGGCCATTTTTAAAATGTCCTTATGCACATCGATGCCGTCTGCGTAGCCCCGGTCTTCAGTAATGATCTGGCCCTCGACCATGCCGATGACAGCCTTGCGGCGGGGTTCGGCAAAATCCTCCGGCTTCAAAACCGGTAAGTGGAAGGTATCGTGGGCGCGATCTTCCAGATAGGCGGGGATCGGGGGCTTTTCAAAATCGGCAACAATGCCGTCGTGATAGACCCGGACACCCTTTTTGTAAACGGTGCGGACGTGAAAATCCTTCAAATCGTCTACAATGGCAAAATCTGCCAGATATCCGGGAGCAATGGCGCCCCGATTGTTCAGCAGGAAATACCGGGCCGCGTGCAGACAGGCTACCTGCACAGTGCGGATGGGATCTGCGCCCATGCGGACAGCTTCCCGGCAAATATAGTCGATATGCCCTTTTTCCAAAAGGTCATTGGGGTGCTTGTCGTCGGTGCAGAACATACACCGGTCAAAAAGCTTTTCTGACAGGATCAGGGGCATCAGCGCCTCCAGATTTCTGGCGGCAGTGCCCTCCCGGATCATGATAAACTGGCCCCGTTTCAGCTTTGCCAGCGCATCCTCCAGATCGGAGCACTCATGGTCAGAGTAAACACCGGCGGCAATGTAGGCGTTCAGGTCATTGCCCTGCAGGCCGGGGGCGTGACCGTCGATCTTTTTGTGATGAGCCTGAGAGGCCACGATCTTCGCCACGGTGCTGCCATCGGCGGCAATAATACCGGGGAAATTCATCATTTCTGCCAGACCTTGCACCCGTGGGTGGGTAAAATAGCTGTCGATATCCCGATAGTCCAGCTCCGCGCCGCTTTCATCCATGGGAGAGGCGGGAACGCAGGATGGGAGCATAAACCGCACATCCACAGGTAGTCCTTCTGTGGCGGCCAGCATATAGTCGATGCCACTTTCACCCATCACATTGGTGATCTCATGAGGATCTGTAATGACGGTGGTAGTGCCATGGGGGAGGACAGAGCGGGCAAATTCCGCAGGGCTGACCAGACTGGATTCCAGATGGATATGGGCATCCAGAAATCCGGGGCAGACGATAAAGCCGGTCATATCCACTTCCTCGACGCCGGAATAACTGCCTAGTCCCACGATCAGACCCTCGGCAACGGCAATATCATCCGTGGCCAGCTCTCCGGAAAAAACATCCACATAGGTGGCGTTTTTCAGCACAAGATCGGCCTTTACCCGTCCGGCAGCCACGTCGATGATATGCTGCTTTTTGATGAGCTTGCGGTTGATCTTACCGGACCAGCTTTCCTGATAACCCATAATCAGCACCTCCTGAAATATTTTTTCCAGTATAGCATAAATAAATTGAAAAGTAAAATCCGCTTATTGCATAAAAATATGGAGAAAACCAGTGCAAAAGGTCCAAAAGAAATCGGCACTTGCAAACAAGCGGAAAATTGGTATAATAAAAGGTAAATTAAAATACAACTGTAGATTTATGAAAAAGAGGGGAGATGCAGGAAAATGCGCATAAAACGAGCTTTTTTTCGGACAAAAAGCCGGCTGAAGCTGTCCCCCATGCAGATCATTGCCATTATGTTCGCACTGATCATCCTGATTGGATCGCTTCTGCTGACGTTACCTGCGGCATCCCGCAGCGGTGAGTCCTGTGGATTTCTGGATGCTCTGTTTACCGCCACCTCCGCTACCTGTGTAACGGGGCTTGTGCGGTTTGATACCTGGACCCAGTGGAGCGGTTTTGGTCAGATGATTATTCTCGGCCTGATTGAACTGGGCGGCCTTGGCTTTATGACGGTGGCATCCTTTTTTGTTTTCATGCTGCGGCGCAGAGTGGGTCTAAAGCAGCGTATGTTGATGGCTCAGGCGCTGAACGTCAGCGATATGGAAAGTATTGTCCGGCTGCAAAAATGGGTACTGATTGGGAGTATTTGTATCCAGCTTACAGGCGCGATGATCCTGTTTTTGCGGTTTTTGCCGGAGTTTGGTTTGCAGCGCTCTATTTTCTGGGGTGTATTTCATGCGGTTTCCGCTTTTTGCAATGCCGGATTTGATATATTCGGTTCTGTGGCGCCGGGGACAAGCGTGGCTGTATTCAACACAGACCCAGTGGTTTGCATTACCCTTATGGCCCTTGTTGTGGTGGGCGGTCTGGGCTTCTTTGTCTGGGAGGAAGTGGTGCGGCTTCACAGCTGGAAGAAATTCAGTGTGTATACAAAGCTGGTGCTGCTGATGACGGCGGCGCTGATCCTTGGCGGAGCGCTGTCCTTCTGTGTTTTAGAGTGGAACAACCCTGCTACCCTCGGGCCAATGACACCGGCGCAGAAGATTCTAAACGGGTTCTTTCAGTCTGTAACAGTTCGCACAGCAGGCTTTGCATCCTTTGATCAGGCAGGCCTTACAGAGGCGGGCAAGGCGATCACTATGTGCCTGATGTTGGTGGGCGGCTCCTCCGGTTCTACTGCCGGCGGTGTCAAGACCGTGACCATGGTGGTGTTGTTGCTGTTTTTGTGGTCTCGGATGCGGGGAAAGACTATGGTTTGCGTCTTTAAGCGCACCATTCCCGATAATCAAGTGATGGATGCCATGACGATCGTTTCTGTCTTGATGGGACTTGCTCTGTTTGGTGGTATCTTTATCAGCGCGACCTCTCCGGTCAGCTTTACAGATGGACTTTACGAGGCAGTTTCAGCGCTGGCAACTGTGGGTTTGACAGCCGGTGTCACTCCGGTGTTGAGTGTTCCTGCGCAGATTTTAATTATGATCTATATGTATTTCGGCAGGGTGGGTGTTTTGACCATCAGTCTGGGATTCCTTATGGGGAATAAGGCGAAAGAACGGTATCAATATGCCCATACAAATCTTTTGATCGGTTAGGAGGAAAACCATGAAATCTTATGTTGTGATCGGTCTTGGCCGCTTTGGCAAAGAGGTTGCCCGTCAGCTTCACAGTATGGGCTGTGAGGTGCTGGCTATGGATATCAAAAGTGAATTGGTGCAGGAGATCGCCAACGATGTGACCCATGCGGTTGTCAGCGACGGACAGGATAAGGAGGTCCTGAAAGCGTTGGGAATCCGGGAGTTTGACTGCGCCATCATTGCCATTGGCGACAATTTGGCATCTTCAGTGCTTGCCACTATGAATATGAAAGAATTGGGCGTGCCCTATGTGGTGTGCAAGGCCCACGATGATACCCATCGCAGGGTGCTGGAGAAGCTGGGCGCAGACCGGGTGGTAATCCCAGAGCAGGAAAACGCGGCGCGGCTGGCCAGAAGCCTTTCTACCCCCAATGTGCTGGATTATATTGAGCTGTCTGAGGACTACGGCATTCTGGAAATACCTGCTCCGGACAGTTGGCAGGGAAGCACATTGGTAGAATTGAATGTGCGGGCAAAGCTGGGCGTCAATATCATTGCCATCCGCCGTGAAGGTAAGGTGCTGGTTTCTCCTGCCGCGGATTTCCGAATGAGCAGCGGCGATATTCTGGTAGTCCTTGGTGACAGCCGTGCGCTGGAGGCGGTGCAGCGGTTATGATGGAAACAAGAATTACAGCCCGGAAAAATCCGTTGCTGCAGCAGGTCAGAAAGCTGCTTTCCTCCCGGAAAGAGCGGGAAGAAACGGGGCTTTTTGTGGCCGATGGTACAAAGCTTCTGCAGGAAGCGGTACGTTATTGCCAGGGGCTGGATACAGTGATCCTCTCTGATGGGGTGGACGTGGAACTCCCGGAGCAGGTAAAATGCATTCGTGTTCCGGAGGATGTGATGGCATCCATTTCTCCAATGCAGACCCCCCAGGGGGCACTCTTTCTGTGCCGGATCCCGGAAAAAAAGGCGTTTTACCCCCAAAAAGGGATACTTTTGCTGGATGGTATTCAGGATCCGGGCAATTTAGGCACCATTTTGCGGACAGCAGATGCGCTGGACATTCCGGTGGCCCTTTTGGAGGGTTGCGCGGATCCCTACAGCCATAAAACAGTTCGGGCATCCATGGGCGCGGTGTTTCGCAGGGAGCCGGTACAGACCACCTGGCAGGAAGCCAGCTGCGCGTTCCGGGAAGCGGGAATTGACATTGGTGTGACCGCGCTGTCCGACCGCGCGCAGGATATCCGGCAGACGGACTTGAAACAGATGGCCGTGGTCATCGGAAGCGAAGGTCAGGGCGTTCGCCGGGAGATTCTGGAAAGCGCTAATGCGCAGCTGATCATACCGATGAATCCCCACTGCGAATCCCTGAATGCCGCAGTGGCGGCCACCATCGTCATGTGGCAGATGACGAACCGATAGAGATAGACTGGAGACAGAGAATGCTGGTACATTGGATTTGGTATGCGACCCGCCCGTCTTTGACCGACCGGCAAAAGCGCAGACTTCTGGAAGTGTTTGCAGATCCGGAGGATGTGTATTTTGCGGATAAAAAGGCTTTGGCGCAGACAGAGGATCTGAACGCCGCGGAGCAGGAGGCCCTTCTTGACAAGGACCTTTCTGAGGCGGAGAGAATATTGAATCAATGTGTAGACCGGGGCATTTCTGTCTGTACATATCAGGATGTGGCTTATCCCCAAAGGCTGAAGAATATCATTGACCCGCCTATGGTCTTGTATTATAAAGGGCAGATCCCAGAGATGGATGATGCGCCGGTAATCGCGGCAGTAGGCACCAGAAAGGCTTCTGTTTACGGGCTGAATATTGCCATGCGCATGGGCTATCAGATGGCATCCTGCGGCGGGCAGATCGTATCCGGCATAGCCGACGGCGTTGACGGGAAGGCTATGGAGGGCGCACTGCTTGCCGGAGGTACTGTGGTTGGCATTCTTGGCTTTGGCGCGGATGTGGTGTATCCCAAGTGTAACCGCCAGCTGTTTGAGGATGTGGTGCGCAGCGGCGGCTGTCTGCTTACCGAATTTCCGCCGGAAACGCCGCCGTACAAGTGGAATTTCCCCAAGCGTAACCGGATCATCAGCGGTCTGAGTAACGGCGTTGTGGTGATCGAAGCACCGGAGCGCAGCGGCTCTCTGATCACCGCCAGACAGGCGGCAGAGCAGGGACGGGATGTATTTGTAGTGCCGGGTAATGTGGACATGGCAGGCTTTGTGGGCAGCAACGCGCTGCTTCGCGAAGGCGCGATCCCTGTTCGCAACGGCTGGGATGTTGTGGGAGAATATGAAGCGCTGTATCCCCAAAGGGTTCGTCCAATGAAGGAGAATCCTCCTATGTCCACCCTCGAGGCTTGGGAAACAGATGCGCCCAAAGTTGCGCAAAAGCCACTTTCTCCCACAAAAAAACCGACAGTCGACAGGAAAAAAGTGAAAAAACCCATTGACAAGGAAGAAAAGCCGCACTATAGTGACTTAGTGAGCGTGCTTTCCAAGCTGCCGGAAAGTCAGCGCCGGATCGTGGAACTGCTGACAGCGCCTATGCTGGTGGACGAGGTGATCGCCCAGACCGGCTTGTCTGCAGGAGCGGTTTCTGTGGCGCTGACCATGCTGGAAATCAAGGGCCTTGTTCTGCGTCTGCCCGGAAACCGGGTCGAATTGAAGCATAAAGCGAAATGAAATGGAGCGTATCAATGGCAACACCATCGAATCTTGTGATCGTAGAGTCGCCTTCCAAGGCTAAGACCATTGGAAAGTATCTTGGACCGGAATATACCGTCAAGGCCAGTATGGGCCATTTGCGGGATCTGCCCAAGAGCACCATGGGCGTAGATTTGGAACACGACTTTACGCCGAAGTATATTCCCGTATCCGGGAAAGAGGATCTGATCAAGGAACTGAAAAAGGCCGCCAAGGCGGCTCAAACCGTATATCTGGCAACGGACCCTGACCGGGAGGGCGAGGCCATCTCCTGGCACCTGAAGGAGCTTTTGGAACTGCCGGATGAGAAAACCCATCGGGTCACATTTAACGAGATCACCCAGAAGGTGGTCAAAGAATCCATTGCCAATCCCAGAGGGATCGACTATTCTCTGGTGGATGCACAGCAGGCCCGCCGGATTTTGGACCGGATCGTAGGCTATGAGCTTTCTCCGCTGCTGTGGCGGAAGATCCGCAGAGGCCTGTCTGCCGGACGGGTGCAGAGCGTAGCCACCCGCCTTGTGGTGGATCGGGAGAATGAGATCCGTGCCTTTGTTCCCAGAGAGTACTGGTCGCTGGATGTGACACTGGACCGCATTGGAAAGCCCGGTTCTTTTCAGGCCCATTATCATGGGGAAAACACCAAGCGGGAGCTGGAAAATGAAGCCCAGGTCCAGTCGGTGATCGATGATATTACCGGCAAGACCTTTACAGTGACCAATGTGAAAAAGGCGGAGAAAAAGCGGACAGCCGCGCCTCCTTTTACCACCTCTACCCTGCAGCAGGAGGCTTCCCGCAAGCTGAATATGGCGCCTAAGCGCACTATGGCCATTGCCCAGCAGCTTTATGAGGGCGTGGATGTGGCAGGCGAGGGCACACTGGGTCTGATCACCTATATGCGTACAGACTCTCTGCGTCTTTCGGATGAAGCCATGGCAGCTGCCGGTGCGTTTATTAAACAGCGCTACGGTAAAGACTACTATTATGGAAAGTTCCATGTTTTTAAGAGCAAATCCAGTGCGCAGGATGCCCACGAGGCCATCCGGCCCACCCATGTGGAGCTGGATCCGGAGCGGATCAAAGGCAGCCTGACCAAGGAGCAGTACAAGCTCTACAAGCTGATCTGGAGCCGTTTCCTTGCTTCTCAGATGGCAAACGCAGTGTTTGACACGGTTTCTATCGATACCCAGTGTGCCGGCCATGTGTTCCGGTCCAGCCACCAGAGCATGAAATTCGCAGGCTTCATCGCTGTCTATGAAGAGGGCAGAGATGATGAAGCGGAGGCTGTGGGTTCTCCGCTGCCGGATCTGCAGGTAGGGGATACGGCCACTGCGTCAAAAATTGAAAAAGAGCAGCATTTTACCCAGCCTCCTGCCCGCTATACCGAGGCAACGCTGGTCAAGGCAATGGAAGAAAAGGGTGTAGGCCGTCCTTCTACCTATGCTTCCATTGTGTCTACCATTCAGGACCGGGAATATGTTGTGAAAAATGAAAAGCGCCTTGCCCCCACGCCTTTGGGTGAAGTGGTTAATGGCCTTATGATGGAGCGGTTCAATGACATAATCGATGTGGAATTTACCGCCTCTATGGAGGACCGTCTGGATGCCATTGAGGAAGGTCAGCGCAACTGGAAGGAAGTGCTGGCGGAATTCTATACCGGCTTCCATCAGGAGCTGGAGGATGCGCAAGCTGCATTGGAAGGCGTGCGCCTGAAAGTGCCGGAGGAGGAAACGGAAGAGGTCTGTGAGGCCTGTGGCAGAAAAATGGTGGTCAAGGTGGGCCGTTTCGGTAAATTCCTGGCCTGTCCCGGCTGGCCCGAGTGCAAAAATACCAAGCCCATCGTAGAGCGGATGCCCGGCCGCTGCCCCAAGTGCGGCAGCAGCATTCTGAAACGGAAATCCAAGCGGGGCTATGCTTACTATGCCTGCGAAAAGGGCGCGGAATGCGGCTTTATGAGCTGGGATGTTCCTACGGAACTGGATTGCCCGGAGTGCGGCAATACCATGTTCAAGAAATCCGGCAGAGGCCGCCAGAAGGCATTCTGCATCAATGAAGCCTGCAGTAATTTCCTGCCGGAGGATCAGCGGGGCTACTATAAAAAGAAGACTGATTCGGAAGAAACAGGCGAAAAGAAGCCGGCAAAAAAGACCGGCGCAAAAAAGCAGACCGGCAAAAAAACAGCGAAAAAGACAGAGGGGAAAAACAAATGACAGGTGTAAAGGTCATTGGCGCGGGACTGGCGGGCTCAGAAGCTGCATGGCAGCTTGCCCAGCGGGGAATTCCCGTTACCCTTATTGACATGAAACCCCATAAAAAATCCCCCGCTCACCATAGCAATGATTTCGCGGAGCTGGTGTGCTCCAATTCTTTGCGGGGCGACCGTTTGGAAAATGCGGTGGGTCTTTTGAAAGAAGAGCTGCGGCGCTGCGGCAGCCTGATCCTGCGCTGTGCCGAGGAAACGAGAGTGGAGGCCGGCGGCTGTCTGGCAGTGGACCGGGAAGGCTTTGCCGGGAAGGTAACCCAGTGCCTAAAAAACCATCCCAACATCACCATCGTCTCGGAAGAGGTGACCCAGGTTCCCGAAGGGCCGGTGATCATTGCAACGGGCCCTTTGACTTCCGATGCACTGTCGGAAGCCATCGGAGCATATTTCGGCACGGGGTATTTGCACTTTTTTGACGCGGCAGCACCGCTGGTTACGGCGGAGTCTGTGGATATGGAGCTTGCCTGGTGGCAGAGCCGCTATGATCGGGGAACTCCGGATTATGTAAACTGCGCCATGGATAAGGAGCAGTATGAGGCGTTTCTCGAGGCACTGATCGCTGCGGAGGAAGCGCCGGTCCACGGATTTGAGGATAAGAATGTGTTCGAAGGCTGTATGCCGGTAGAGGTCATGGCCCGCCGGGGTGTTGACACCCTGCGCTACGGCCCGCTGAAGCCGGTGGGTCTGACCGATCCCAAAACAGGAAAAGAGCCCTATGCCGTGGTCCAGCTGCGGCAGGACAATGCTCAGGGCACTGTTTATAATCTGGTGGGTTTCCAGACCCATTTGAAGTTTGGAGAACAGAAGCGGGTCTTTTCCATGATCCCCGCTCTGCGCAATGCGGAATTTGTCCGCTACGGCGTGATGCACCGCAATACCTTTTTGCAGTCGCCCAAGCTTCTGGACCGGTATTATGCCGACCGGCGGAATCCGCTGGTTGCCTTTGCCGGACAGATGACCGGCGTAGAGGGGTATGTGGAAAGCACAGCCTCCGGTTTTCTGGCGGCGGTAGCCATGGCGGCGAAGGTTCAGGGCAGAACTGCTCCTGATTTCCCCAAGACCACGGCCATCGGCGCTTTGGGACAGTACATCAGCGATGAATCGGTGGTCAATTTCCAGCCGATGAATATCAATTTCAGCATTATCGAGCCTCTGGAAAAGAGGATCCGAAAGAAAGCAGAAAAGAACCTTGCCATTGCCAACCGGTCACTGGATGTGATCGACCGGCTGCTGGCAGAGGGAATCTGAGAGAAACGAGGTGCGGCTATGAAGATCATCATGGATGCCATGGGCGGCGATAATGCCCCTCAGGCACCGGTGCTGGGTGCAGTGGAAGCAGCAAAGACCTATGGAACCAAAATTACCCTGGTTGGCAGGGGAGAAGAGATCCTGGATGTTCTCAAGCAGGCAGGAATCGAAGATCTGCCCGACGGTATCGAGATCTGCAACGCGGATGATGTGGTGGATATGCACGATGATCCCGCGTCCATTGTCCATAAGCGGAAGAATTCTTCCATGGTCATCGGCCTGAAAATGCTGGCTGAGGGTCAGGGCGATGCCTTTATCTCCGCAGGCAGCACCGGCGCACTGCTTACCGGCGCAACATTGATTGTTAAGCGGGTAAAGGGTATCCGCAGAGCGGCCATGGGTCCTGCCATGCCCAATAAGACCGGTGGAAAGACAGTTATTCTGGACTGCGGCGCCAATGCCGAATGCACACCGGAATTTTTGCTCCAGTTTGGTCTGGTGGGCTCTTTGTATGTCAAAAAGACCTTTGGGATCGCAAACCCCAAGGTGGGCCTTTTGAATATCGGTACGGAGGATTCCAAGGGCACGCCTTTGCAGAAAGAAGCTTATGCTCTGCTGAAGCAGGCGGCAGATCAGGGCCTTATCAACTTCGTGGGCAATGTGGAAGCCAGAGATGTGCCGCTGGGCGCTGTGGATGTGGTGGTCTGCGACGGTTTCTCCGGCAATGTGCTGCTGAAGTCCATTGAGGGAACGGCCATGTTTATGGGCAGTCTGATGAAGCACAAGATCTTTAAGCGAAATGTCCTTTCCGCCATTGGTTACCTGTTCTGCAAAAAGGGCGTGAATGAGGTTATGGGAATGCTGGACTACCGCACCATTGGCGGCACGGAATTTTTGGGCATCCGCAAGCCTGTGATCAAGGCCCATGGATCTTCTGACGCAGTGGCATTCCGCAATGCAGTACGACAGGCAGAAGTGGCAGCCTCCGGTGACATTTCCGCAGAGCTGGAAATGGGACTTCAGAAGCTGGCCCAGATCAAGGAGACAGAGGTATGATCAAGGAGCTGGAAACGGCCATCGGCTACCGGTTTCACAATATTACCCTGCTGCAAAACGCCCTTGCCCATTCTTCTTATGCCAACGAGCGCTGGCATAACAGCCTGATGAGCAATGAGCGGCTGGAGTTTTTGGGGGATTCGATCCTTGGTATGCTGGTGGCGGACTATCTGTACCGCACCTTTTCCGACCGCCCTGAGGGTGAGCTGACCCGCATGCGGGCAGATATGGTCTGCGAGCGTGCACTGGCGAAAATAGCAGCGCAAATCGGACTGGGTGAACACCTGCTGCTGGGAAAAGGTGAGGAGCTGGGAGGCGGCAGAAGCCGGGATTCTATTTTGGCAGATGCTGTGGAATCGGTGATCGCTGCCTGCTATCTGGATGGCGGCATGGAAGCGGCAAAAGGTTTTATTGATCGTTTTGTTCTGACCCGGGTGCCGGTATCCGGACTTGCCAATGCGGATTATAAAACGGCGCTGCAGGAGCTAGTGCAGCAAAAGCGCAATCAATCGCTGGTGTATTCCCTTGTGGGGGAGAGCGGTCCGGACCACGACAAGGTATTTCAGGTGGAACTGACCTTGAACGGCAGCTTGATAGGGCGCGGCAGCGGCGGCAGCAAAAAGCGTGCCGAGCAGGAAGCGGCCAGAGTAGCGCTGGAAGCACTGCAAAAAAAGCAGTGAACGAAATTACAGGAGGAACAACCCATGTCTGTTATGAAAATCACGAAGGATAATTTTGAGCAGGAAGTCATTGCCTGCGCGGGTACGGTGTTGCTGGACTTTTACGCCGATTGGTGCGGCCCTTGTCGGATGGTGGCTCCCGTACTGGAGGAGATCGCCCGGGAGGATGCCGGACTCAAGGTCTGCAAGATCAATGTGGACGAAGAGCCGGAGCTTGCCATGCGCTTTCAGGTCTCCAGCATTCCGCTGCTGGTGGTCATGAAGGACGGAGAGGTTTTTGGAAAGTCTCTTGGCGCAAAACCCAAGCATGCGATTCTTGCCATGCTGCCCTGATAGAAAGAATCATCCTGTGCCGCACAAGCGGCACAGGATTTTTTGTAGAAAAATGGGCAGAAAGGTAGAAATACAGACCGGCTTTGTGATATAATTAAAAAAACTGCTTGGGGGGAGCCTTTATGGAAATACTGTACTTACTGGAAAAAATCCGCATCCCCGTGCTCAATGAACTGATGCTCCTGATCACCCAGATGGGAGAGGAAACGGCGTTTCTGGCATTGGCGCTGGTATTTTTCTGGTGTGTGGATAAAAAGAAGGGCTATTTTATCATGGCCGTTGGCTTTATCGGCACAATGGTAAACCAGTTTTTAAAGCTTGTTTTCCGCGTTCCCAGACCGTGGGTGCTGGATGAGAAGTTTACCATACTGGAGCAGGCAAGGGAAGCGGCTGCAGGTTACAGTTTTCCCAGCGGTCACACCCAGACAGCTGTTGGCACCTTTGGCGCCATCTGTGTGGCGGAAAAGAACCGGTGGGTCAAGGGAATCTGCATTGCCATTATGATCCTTGTGCCCTTTTCCCGGATGTATGTGGGTGTTCACACCCCTTATGATGTGCTGGTAGGCGCGGGCATGGCGCTGGCGCTGGTGTGGCTTCTCCGGAAACCTGTTTTGGAGGGCAGGGTCAAGACCATGAAGCTGCTGATTGCAGGGATGGTCGTTATGGCTTTGGGCCTGCTTGCCTATGTAGAGCTGTTTCCCTTCCCGGCGGATGTGGATGTGCACAATTTGCAATCCGGCGTAAAAAATGCCTATACCATGATCGGTTGCCTGACCGGTGTGGCGGTGGTATACGCAGTGGATACAAAGTATCTGAATTTCCCTGTAAAGGCCGTGTGGTGGGCACAGCTTTGCAAGGCTGCGCTGGGACTTGGCGCAGTGCTGATCATCAAATCCGTGCTGAAAACCCCGCTGGAAATGCTGTTTGCGGGGCATATGGCATCCCGGGCGGTCCGGTACTTCCTGATCGTATTATTTGCCGGCATCGTATGGCCTTTGACATTCCGGTGGTTTGAAAAGCTGGGAAAGAAATAACGGAGGATCCATGAAATACGCAACCATTAAAAATTGTGACATTGCCAACGGCCCCGGCGTCCGGGTCAGCCTGTTTGTATCGGGCTGTACCCACCGCTGCAAGGGGTGCTTTAACGAGGTGGCATGGGATTTTGACTATGGCGAGGAGTTCACCCAGCAGACCATCGACGACATTCTTTCCATGCTGAGACCTGACCATATCCGGGGTCTGACCTTGCTGGGCGGCGAGCCTTTTGAACCCCAGAATCAGGGGCCGGTGGTGGAGCTTTTGCGGCAGGTGAGGAAGAAATATCCGGATAAGAGCATCTGGGCCTTTTCCGGCTACGTGTTTGACAAAGACATCCTCTCGGGCAGACTTGGCCCGTGGGAGGTCACAAAAGAGTTCTTAAGCTATCTGGATGTTCTGGTGGACGGGCCCTTTGTGGAGGCAAAGAAGAATCTTTCCCTCCGGTTTCGGGGATCGGAAAACCAGCGCCTGATCGATGTGCCTGCATCCTTGCAATCAGGAGAGGTCATTCTCTGGCAGGACTGGCAGGGGACAGGAAAGGAGATCAAAAAATGAGCGTGATTCGTGTAAAGAAACTGCATCCTGAGGCAATCCTGCCTACCTATGGAACGGAGGAAGCAGCGGGCGCAGATCTGTATGCCTGTCTGGAAGAGTCTGTGACCATCCAGCCGGGACACAGCGCATTTATTCCCACAGGTCTTGCGCTGGAAGTGCCCAAGGGCTGCGCGGGACTTATCTATGCCCGCAGCGGCATGGCCTGCAAGCGGGGGCTGGCGCCGGCCAATAAAGTAGGCGTGATCGACAGCGATTACCGGGGAGAGATCCGGGTGGTGCTGCTCAATCACAGCGGGCAGGCTCAGACGGTACAGCCCGGTGAGCGGATTGCCCAGATGATCATTACCCCTGTGCTGATGCCTGCCTATACGGAAACGGAGGATCTGACGGATACAGATCGGGGTACAGGAGGCTTCGGTTCAACAGGAAAGTAAAGATTTGGCAAATTTCTGAAAAATTTTGCTATACATCTCACAGTTTTTCCTTTATAATAAACACAGCCCTTTTGGGGCAGACTTAAGAGAATCGGGAGATCAATATGGATATAGTAAGTGCCATTGTTATGCTGCTTGGCGGCCTGGCAATGTTCTTGTACGGTATTGAGGTCATGGGCGACGGCCTGAAGAACAGCTCCGGCGATGCGCTGAAGCGGATTCTGGAAAAAGTAACGGGAAATGTAGTTCTGGGCGTGCTTACCGGCACGTTGGTTACTGCTGTTATCCAAAGCTCCACAGCCACCATCGTGCTGACGGTTGCGCTGATCGGTGCCGGTGTACTGAATCTGAAGCAGGCGGTTTCCATTGTTATGGGTGCCAACATCGGCACGACGGTTACTGCCCAGATCATTCGCCTTGGCTCCATCGAGGCCGGTGACAACTGGATTTTGTGGCTGTTTGATACAGACACACTGGCGCCCATCGCTCTGGTGGTAGGCATTGTGCTGCTGATGTTTATCAAGACCAAAAAGGCCAAGACCATCGGCGATATCTTTATGGGCTTCGGTGTATTGTTCATCGGCTTGAATTTGATGACTGACGGTGTCAAGCCCCTGATCGGTACGGATGCATTTACAGCGTTTTTGGGCGTACTGAGCAATCCGCTGATCGGCATTTTGCTGGGTCTGGTGCTGACAGTCATTGTTCAGAGCTCCTCTGCTACAGTTGGTATGGTGCAGACGGTTGCAGCTGTTGCGGCCAGCGATCCCAGTGTTACATTCACATTTGCCATGGCATATCCTGTGATCATGGGCATCAATCTGGGCACTTGCGTAACCACTGCTATGGTCTGCTCTATTGGTTCCAGTAAGGATGCCAAGCGCACCGGCGTTGTGCATATTGCATTTAATACCATTGGCACGGTGCTGTTTATGATCGTCATGAGCATCCTGCAGCATTTTGCGGTGTTTGGAGAGAGCTTCTGGGCAGCCAATGTGGACAGCGGCGGTATCGCCAATTTCCAGACGGTGTTCAATTTGATCACTGCCGTGGTGCTGATCCCCTTCTCCAGCCTGCTGGTGAAGCTGTCCGCACTACTGGTGCGGGATGATAAAATACCTGCCCCCCGTCATCCGGAGCTGCTTACTCTGGACGAGAAGCTTTATATTTCTCCTGCGGTGGCTCTGGCGGAAACCACCAAAGCGGTTGCGGCCATGGGCGCACTGGCAAAGGAAAACTTTGCAAAAGGCTGTGGGCAGCTTGCAGCTTATGAGGAAGCTGTTTGTGAACAGATCGGTGCAGATGAAGAGTGCCTGGATCAATTTGCGGACGATGCAGACCGCTTCCTGATCGGCCTTTCCAAAGCCATTGAGAGTGAAAACGAGGACCGTCAGCTGGATATGCTGATGCAGACAGTTCCCAATTTTGAGAGAGTCGGCGACTATGCCATCAATATGGTAGAGCTGGCGCAGCGGCTGAACGATGAAAAGAGCGGCCTTTCCGATATGGCCAAAAAAGAACTGGAGATCATGTGCAGCGCGGTCAATGAGATCCTGGAGATCACTGTGGACGCCTTTGCCAATGATAATAATGAAAAGGCCAAGACCATTGAACCTCTGGAAGAGACCATTGACGATATGGTTATGATCCTGCGGGACCGCCATACCAAGCGCCTGAAATCCGGGGAATGCTCTGTGGGCTCCGGTCTGGTGTTCATGGAGGCGCTGACCTATCTGGAGCGTGCCTCTGACCAGTGCTCCTCCATTGCAGTTATGATGCTGGCAAGAAAAAATGAAGCCATACTTCAGAATCACTATGATTATCTGCGTGAGATCCATGCGGGCAACGACACCCTGTATGCAGCGGAAAAGGACCGCCGCCGTCAGCAGTATATTAAGCCTCTGAAGGAGCTGCAGTAAGAAAACGATCCCCCTGCCGGTTCGGCAGGGGGATTTTTGGATCAATAAAACAGAATGTCTGAGTATGTGGGGTAGGGCCAGTAGGATTTTGCAGTCAGCTTTTCCAAAAGGTCTGCATCCTTGCGCAGAGCCTGCATCTGAGGGCAGGTGATCCGGTTGTGGTAGTCCGCTGCTTCCTGACTGCCGGAGGGGACGGCTTTCAGCGCTTTATGAAGCTGCTCGCATTTTTCGTACAGGCTGTCGCAGCAATCGGACAGGCGCTGGGCAAGGTCTGCTTCTGTATTGGCGCGGATACCGGCCTTGCGCTTTCTCTCCACCGCTTCTGCAAGATCGGAAGAATATGCCAGCGCGGCCGGAAGGATCTGATGCAGAGCCATATCTACCATGGTTCGGGCTTCAATGTTGATGACCTTGCGGTAGGTTTCCAGGTGGATCTCATAACGGGCGCGGAATTCGGTCTCCGTAAAGATGCCGCGCTTTGTGACCAGATCGATGTTCTTCTGGGAAATATAGCTGGGCAGTGCCTCTGGTGTAGAGCGGAGATTGCTCAGGCCTCGACAGGCGGCCTCTTCCTTCCAGTCGTCGGAATAACCGTCACCGTTAAAAATGATCCGCTGGTGGGCCGTGAAAGCCTCACAGACCAGTTTGTGAAGGGCAGCATCAAAGTCCTCAGCCTTTTCCAACGCATCGGCAAAGCGGCTCAGCGCGTCTGCCATAATGGTGTTCAGTGCGATGTTGGGACCAGCGATGGACTGGGAGGAGCCCAGCATACGGAACTCAAACTTATTGCCGGTAAAAGCAATGGGGGAGGTGCGGTTGCGGTCGGTGGTGTCCTTGGGGATGGGGGGAAGCACATCCACGCCAATGCGCATCAGACCCTTTTCCGGATCGGTATAGCTGGAGCTGTGGATGATAGATTCTACCACCGCGTTCAGTTCATCTCCAAGGAAAATGGAGACAATGGCCGGGGGTGCTTCGTTGGCACCCAGACGGTGATCGTTACCGGCAGAGGCCACGGTGCAGCGCAGGAAATCCTGATATTCATCCACACCCTGAATGAAGGCTGCCAGAAATACCAGGAACTGGGCGTTCTGCCGGGGGGTCTTTCCGGGGCTGAAGAGATTCCTTCCGGAATCGGTGCACAAAGACCAGTTGTTGTGCTTTCCGGAGCCGTTTACACCGGCAAAGGGCTTTTCGTGTAGCAGACACACCAGATCGTGCTTGGCAGCGCACTTTTTCATGATCTCCATAACCAGCTGATTGGCATCGCAGGCATTGGAGGCGTTGGAATAAATGGGGGCAAGCTCATGCTGACAGGGCGCACCCTCATTGTGTTTTGTCTTGGACAGGACACCAAGCCGCCAGAGCTGTTCGTCCAGATCCTTCATAAAGTTGGAGACCCGGGTACGGATGGTGCCAAAGTAATGGTCATCCAGCTCCTGCCCCTTGGGGGGCAGCGCACCGAAAAGGGTCCGTCCGGTCAGGCGAAGATCCTCCCGCTGGGCATACAAAGCCTTGGGGATCAGGAAATACTCCTGCTCAGCGCCTACGGAAACATGGACACGCTGGGCCTGATCGTCTCCAAACAGGCGCAGGATCCGCAACGCCTCTCTGGAAACATCATCCAGAGAACGGAGCAGGGGAGTCTTTTTATCCAAAGCATCTCCGGTATAAGAGAAGAAGCAGGTGGGTATGTAAAGACTGCCGTCTTTTACGAAGGTATAAGAAGTGGGGTCCCATGCGGTATAGCCTCTGGCCTCAAAGGTTGCCCGCAGGCCGCCGGAGGGGAAGGAACTGGCATCAGATTCGCCGCGCACCAACTCTTTGCCGGAAAACTCCATGATCACTTTGCCATCACCGGTAGGAGCAATGAAGGAATCATGCTTTTCCGCGGTAATGCCGGTCATGGGCTGGAACCAGTGGGTATAGTGGGTAGCGCCTTTTTCGATGGCCCAGATCTTCATAGCCTCGGCGATATCGTTGGCAATCTCCAGGGGAAGGGAGGAACCGGTGCTGACGCACTGCTTCCATGCCTGATATGTCTTAGCCTCCAGGCATTGCTGCATAGTGGCATCATTAAAAACATCGGCACCAAAGATCTCGGGAACATTGATGAAGTCACTCATAACGGCGCATCCTTTCTGGGTAGATACGATAATTGATTATAAAACCATTTTTATGAAAAACAGAAACAAAATGTGTAAAAAGGCAACACACTATCAATATTATTCCATATAGGAAAGAAATGCAAGAGTGAATTTTTCATGAATTTCCATTTGTTTACGGCTGCCTTTTGTGTAAGAAATATAATTCTTTCAAAAAATGAAATTTTGACATATTATATGTTGCATTTTTACGAGGTGTGACATATAATATACCCATTGCTAACCTGTTTTTTGAAGGGGAGGATGACGGAGATGGCGTCATATTCTTGCAGAAGCAGAGAGGAACTCTGTTTGGAGCGGGAGAAGTTGCTTGCACGGTATGAGGAACTGAAAAAGGAAAATTTGAAGCTTGATATGTCCCGGGGTAAGCCGAGTAAGCTGCAGCTGGACCTGGTAAGCGATATGTTGGAAGTGCTGACCGATCCTGCACAATGCCAGATTGAAGGCAATGATTGCCGGAATTATGGTGATCTGGCAGGCCTGAAGTGTGCAAGAGAGTATTGGGCGGACGTTCTGGGCTGTAAGCCAGAGCAGACCTTTGTCGGCGGTAATGCCAGCCTGAGCCTGATGCACGATTTGATTGCCCGTGCTTATACCCACGGTCTTAACGACAGCCCCAAACCCTGGTGCCAGGAGGAAAAACGCAAGTTCCTGTGTCCTTCTCCCGGCTATGACCGGCATTTCCGGATCACGGAGCTTTACGGATTTGAAATGATCGTGATTCCTATGACGCCTGACGGTCCGGATATGAATATGGTGGAGGAACTGGTACAGGATCCTGCGGTGAAGGGAATCTGGTGTGTTCCAAAGTATTCCAACCCGCAGGGCTACAGCTACAGTGAAGAAACCGTTGACCGGTTTGCAAATCTGAAGCCTGCTGCGCCGGATTTTGTCATCATGTGGGATAATGCCTACTGTGTCCACGAATTTGACGGCGTATTTGAGCCATTCCGGGACATTATTTCCCTTTGCGCCGAAGCTGGCCGGCCCAACATGGTCTATGAATTTGCCTCCACCTCCAAGATCACCTTCCCCGGCGCAGGCATTTCCGTCATGGCATCCTCGGAGGAAAATATTGCTTACCAGCTGAAGCTGATCTCTGTGCAGACCATTTCTTATGATAAGATCAACCAGCTGCGCCACGTGAAGTATCTGAAGAACCGGGAGCATACCATTGAACTGATGAAGCGCCATGCCACGATTATGGCGCCGAAGTTTGAAATGGTGCTATGGATACTGCGTCACCAGCTGACCAACAAGGGCATCGCCCACTGGCACCATCCCAAGGGTGGCTATTTTGTCTGTGTGGCCGCTATGCCGGGTACGGCAAAGCGGACGCTGGAGCTGTGCAAGCAGGCAGGCGTCACACTGACGGAAGCGGGTGCGACTTATCCTTACGGTATTGATCCTCAGGATTCTATGATTCGCATTGCGCCCAGCCTTCCTCCTGTGGAGGAATTGGAAAAGGCCATGCACGTGCTGTGTACCAGCCTGCGGCTTGCCGCCATCGAAAAGATTCTGGAATAATCAAAAAGCTCCCAAGCAGGGAGCTTTTTCTTTACTTTTTTGCTCCTATCCTGTAAAATAGAACCAAAAGGAGGGATGCCCTGTGGCAACACCCAAGGAACTGTATTATGAAAAAAGAGGACAGATTCTGGTGAAGAATCTGCAAAGCCGGCATTTCGAAGCCTGTTACTGCAAAAACAAGGAGCAGGCGCTGGAAAAAGCGCTGGAATGGATCCCAGAGGGGGCAACTGTGGGCTGGGGCGGTGCCCAGTCCTGCCATGAGATCGGACTGATCCAGGCGCTTAACAGCGGCAATTACCGGGCGCTGGACCGGGACAAGTGCCGGACGGAGGAAGAAAAGCTTCAGTGCGCAAAAGATGCCATGACAGCGGATGTGTTCCTCACTGGTGCCAACGGACTCAGCCTGGACGGTGAGATGGTGAATATCGACGGCACCGGAAACCGGGTAGCCGCGATCATTTACGGCCCTGCTTCCGTGATCGTGGTGGCCGGCATGAACAAGGTTATGGATACGCTGGAGGCGGCAGTGGAGCGGGCCAGAACGGTGGCCGCACCCATGAACAAGCAGCGGTTTGCCAATGTAACCCCCTGCGGCGTTACCGGCATTTGCGCGGATTGCAAAAATGAGGGCTGTATCTGCAATCATATTGTGATCACTCGCCATTGCCGCCCCGTGGGGAGAATTAAGTTTATTCTGGTGGGAGAGGAGCTGGGCTTCTGATGCTTCAAAAGCTGAAAGCGCTTCTGCTGCGCTATTATGACGCCCTTGCTTACCTGTTCTTCGGCGTTCTGACCACAGTGGTGAATTACGGGGTTTACTTGCCCTGTTATAACTTTCTTGGATTGAGCGCGGCAGTCAGCAATGGTATTGCCTGGGTGGTAGCGGTGGCCTTTGCCTTTTTGACCAACAAGCCTTTTGTCTTCAAAAGCAAGGATTGGTCAGCAAAGACGGTGCTGCCGGAGTTGGGCAAATTCGTTAGCTGCCGGCTGCTTTCCGGCGTTCTGGAGACGGTGATCATTCTGGTTACGGTGGACTGGCTGCTGTGGGATGGCAACTGGATGAAGCTGTTTACCAACATTCTGGTGATCATTGTGAACTACTTTGGCAGTAAGCTGCTGGTATTTAAAAAGAAATGAAATAATCCGGCTGTCGCCTTTCGTGACAGCCGGATACTTTTATTTGCCATAGTTTTGCTTCAGGTACAGGATCGCCTGCCGATAACCCTCCAGCCCTTGTCCCTTAATGGTGTGCACGCAGGCCATGCCGGCGTAGGAGATCTGCCGAAAAGACTCTCTGGCATCCACATCGGAAATGTGGACTTCTACTGCCGGAATGGATACAGACTTCAGCGCATCCAAAATGGCAACCGAGGTGTGGGTGTAGGCGGCGGGATTGATTACGATACCGTCAACCTTGCCGTAGCATTCCTGAATTTTATCCACGAGAGCGCCCTCGTGGTTGGATTGGAACTGCTCAATATCCAGATTTTCCTCCCGGGCGGTCTGCGCGATCAGCACCAAAAGGTCTGCAAAGGTGTTTTTTCCGTAGATTCCCGGCTCCCGAATGCCCAGCATATTGATATTTGGGCCGTTGATAACAAGGATCTTCATTCTCGTTCCTCCCAGATTTTCAGGATCTGCGCGGCAGCGCATTGGGCAGCGCCGTTATTGTCGATATGGTGATCGGCAAATCGGTCATACAGAGGTTTGCGAAGCTGATACATTTGAGAAAGGTTTGTGTTTTGAGAAAGAGGCCGACCATCCACAGGAAGCTTTTGAAGATCCCGATCCAGACAGAAGATCGTGCCGTTTTGATGGAGCAGGGGATAGTTTTCCTCCCGGGTGACACAGCCACCGCCGGTGGCGATGATCAGGCCGGACTGGCAGCCAAGCTCCTTCAGCACCTGTGTTTCCAAGGTGCGGAACGCAGCTTCTCCATCGGAAGCAAAGATCTCCGGAATGGTCCTTCCCGCCTTTTGAATAAGAAAAGCATCTGCGTCAATGAACTTCTTTCCGGTCATGTCCGCCAGCAGCCTGCCAACGGTGGATTTTCCGCTGCCGGGCATACCGATGAGGATAATATTTTCCATTTGGCTGCGAAGGGCCTTATGGATGAAGGTCACCCGATCCTCCGGTATGGGCTGGCCGGTAAACCATTCTGCCGCTTCCTTCGCCTGTGCCACCAGCATCAGCAGGCCGTTGGCAGTGATCAGGCCCCGCTTTTCTGCATCCAGCAAAAGACGGGTGCGGGCAGGATTGTAGACTACATCCAGTACCCCCTCCAGATGGGGGAAAAGCGCCGGATCCACAGCAGATTCACCGGTATTTGGATACATGCCCACAGGCGTTGTATTGACGATGACAGAGGCATCGGTGTGAAGGTGGAGATTACCGTAATGGTTTTCTCCGCTGCGGGAGATCACTACCACCCGAGCGCCATGGGCCTTTAAAACCGCCACAGCTGTGTTGGAAGCACCACCGCTACCCAGCACCAGCACTTTTTTGCCGGAAACGGACAAGCCTGTACTTTGCAGCATGGTTTCGAAGCCATAATAGTCCGTGTTGTGCCCCATCAGACCGCCATCTGGCTGCCGGACCAAAACATTTACTGCGTTCAGTGCTTCCGCTTTGGGAGAAAGGGAGCTGCAGTAGGCCATCACATCCTTTTTGTAGGGCATGGTCACATTCAGGCCTGTAAAATCTCCGTGCAGCAGAAACTCGGGCAGTTCCTCCGGCGTTTTTTCATAGAGATCATAGGGATAGTCCCCCAGATGCCGATGGATCTGGGGAGAATAGCTGTGCCCCAGCTTTTTTCCAAGCAGACCGCACTTCATTATACGACCTCGCTGTAGCTTCCCAGGTACTTAAACTCCTCGCACAGATCCTCCAGCTCGCACATCAGCTGGACGAATTCCTCGGAGTAAATGGAGGTTTCCAGATCAAAATAGAACATGAATTCAAAATCCCGGTCAGGCAGGGGGCGGGATTCTAGCTTGGTCACATTGATGCCCAGTACATACAGCCGCGCCAGCACTTTATACAGGGCACCGGGACGGTGGTTCAGGATCATCATGATGCTGGTTTTGTCCGATCCGGGATAGATCTCCAGATTCTTGCTGATGCAGATGAAACGGGTATGGTTGTTATCCTTATCCTGCACGGAAGAAGCAAGGGATTTTAGACCGTACAGCTCCGCGCAGCTGCGGCTGGACAGGGCTGCGATATCCGTGCGGCCGGAGCTTGCCACCATTTCAGCAGCGGTAGCTGTGTTTTCCACAGGGATGATCTTCACACCGGTCAGATTTTTCAGAAAATCGCTGCATTGGTTGATGGCCTGCTCATGGGAATAGATCTCTTTGATGGATTCCATGGTGGCGCCGGGATTGGCCAGCAGATTGTGATCCACCTTCAGCCGGAAGCTGCGGACAATGGAGAAATTGTGGCGGATCATCAGATCATACACCTTTTTTACCGAGCCGGCAGTGGAATTTTCGATGGGGAGGATGCCATACTGGCAAAGACCTTGCTCAATGGCGGTAAAGACACCGTCGAAGTTTTTGAAATACATAATAAAGGGGCTTTTGAAGATCTTCTCACAGGCGATCTGAGAGTAAGCGCCCTCTACGCCCTGACAGGCTACCATTGCCTGCTGGGGAAACAGCTGGGGGGTGGAATCAATGGCCTTCGTGATCTTGTGATAAAGAGGGGAGAGGGTATTGTTCCGCTTTCCCTGATAGCTACGGCTCAGCTCAAAGAGCATGGAGTAGAGCACACGGGTGTAATTTCCCATTTCCGGGCCGGCTTTTTCTGCCACATCTGCCAGCTTTTCCCGCTCCCGGGCAGGGACATAAATGGGAAGATGCTGCTCCTTCTTATAATCCGCGATTTTAGCGGATACATCCATGCGGGCTTTGAAAAGCTTCACAAGCTCATCATCGATCCGGTCGATTCCCTCCCGAAGTTCATTTAATTCCATGATTATTTCCTCCAATCATTCCGAAAAGTAGCAAGATAAGCATCAAAAACAGCAATGGCAGCGGCAGCCTCCACAACCGGCACAGCCCTTGGAACGATGCAGGGATCGTGCCGCCCCTTAATCTCCAGAGAGGTGACCTCCATACGGCTTAAAGATACACTTTGCTGGGGTCGGGAGATGGAAGGGGTGGGTTTGATGGCTGCGTGGAAAAGCAGAGGCATGCCGTTGGTAATACCGCCTAAAACACCGCCGCAGTGATTGGTCAGTGTCTTTACCTGACCGTTTTCAATGGTAAATTCATCGTTATTTTCACTGCCCGGAATGTGGGCGACAGAAGCACCAATGCCAAAGGATATGCTCTTGACGGCGGGAATGCTGTAGACAATGGATGCGATCCGGCTTTCCATGCCGCCGAACATGGGATCCCCAAGTCCTGCAGGCAGGCCGGTAATGGCGCATTCAATCATGCCGCCGACACTGTCGCCCTCAGCCCGGGCCTTGGCAATGGCCTCCTGCATCCGCAGGCCCTTGGCAAGATTCAGAACAGGAAACTCCCGGCAGACCTTATGGATCTGAGGTTCCATGGGATTAAAGAAATCGTCGTTCAGGCCGTAGAGCCAGCTGATGTGGGCGCCAATATAAATGCCCTTTTCCTCCAACCATTGCTTGCACAGGCCGCCGGCAATGCAAAGCGGGGCTGTAAGTCTGCCGGAAAAATGTCCGCCCCCGGCAGCATCCTGGAAACCGCCGTATTTGATCTGGGCGGTATAGTCCGCGTGGCCAGGTCGGGGGCAGTCCTTCAGGTTTGCGTAGTCACCACTGCGGGTGTTGGTGTTGCGGATCACCGCCGCAATGGGCGCGCCGCAGGTAAAACCATCGACAATGCCGGAAAGAAATTCCGGAGCATCCTCTTCCTTGCGGGGGGTAGACCAGTTGTTCTGCCCCGGTGCCCGGCGGTTCAGAAAGACCTGCAGCTTTTCCAAATCCACCGGCAGACCTGCAGGAATGCCATCCAGGGTCATGCCGATGCCGGCCCCGTGGGACTGGCCAAAGATCGAAAGTTTCAAATTTTCACCGTAGGTAGAGCTCATAATTACCTCCCAAACGGATATATTCTTCCCAGAAACGGGGATAGGATTTGCTTACGGCTTCTGCGCCCAGAATGGTTACCGTCTCCTTGCACGCGGTTGCCCCGATGGCAGCAGCCATGGCGATGCGGTGGTCATTCATACTGTTGACAGTGCCGCCACACAGCCCTGTGCCGTAGACAGTTAAGGTGTTTTCGTCGGCTTCTGCCTTGCCTCCCAGACCTTCCAGCATGGCCATAACAGAGGCCACCCGATCGGATTCCTTCAGCCGCAGCCGCCGGATATCTGTAAAGACACAGCCGCCTTTTGCGGCGGCGCACACCGCCAGAATGGGCACAAGATCCGGAATATCCCCGGCCGAAATCACGGGAGTTCCGGCGTCCAATTGCCGCAGAATGGAAATGACAGCCCGGTCTCCCTGCAGGGAATCTGTGTTCAGGCCATGGACAGACAGCTCGCATCCCAAAGAATTTGCTGCCAGCCAGAAAGCACCGTTGCTCCAATCCCCCTCTACTGTCAGATGGCCGGGGGTATGGAAACGGGGGGCATCAAAAATGCGTAGCGCCTCTGCTGTCATGTCCACATAGGGCTGGGATTCCAGCTTGCCGGTAACCGTCAGGCTGCATTCGCCCAGCAGAGCATGGGCAAAAAGCAGGCCGGTGATGAACTGGCTGGAAATGCCGCCATCGATAACATACTCTCCGCTTTTCAGCTTTCCTTCGCAGCGGACGGTAGTTTCCGTCGGTCTGGAAAGGCGGCAGCCCATCCGTTCCATCTCCTCCCACAGTGGGGAAAGGGGTCGCTGTGGCAGCCTTCCTTCCAGTTGGAAGGTGGCGTCTAAACCCAGTGCGCCTGCAATCGGCAGGAGAAACCGCAGTGTCGAACCGCTTTCTCCGCAGTTGAGGGTGGCTTTTTCCGGCGCAGCTTTCGTGGGGAAGATGGAATAACCCGAGTCTGTGCGGGTAATTTCCGCGCCGAGTGCGCGCAGGCAGTCTGCGGTGGCTTCAATATCCCGATTGGTTTCGCTGCAAACCAGCTGTGTCGGTTTGTCTGCAAGGGCTGCGCAGATCAGCAGCCGGTGAGCCTGGGATTTGGAGGGGATGACGGTGATCTCCCCCTTCAAGAGGCCCGGTTTGATGGTAATGTCCATATCAAAGACCTGCTTCAATAAAGGATTGTAGTTCGTTGATTCCGGTAGGACATATGCGGCAGAAGCCGATCCTCTCCGGAATGATGAGGTGGATCGTGCTGCCGGCACGTTTTTTATCCGACAGGGCGCTGGTAAAAAGCTCTCCGGCGGTGCAGCCGGCGGCAGTGGGCAGACCAAAATCCTCCAAAATGTTCAGGATCCGGTCGCAGCATTCCTGAGAACAAATGCCTGCTTTGGCGGCACTGCGGCTGACGATTGCCATGCCGATGGCCACAGCTTTTCCGTGGGACAGGGTGAAATTGCTTTGGGCTTCCACACCGTGACCAACGGTGTGGCCCAGATTCAGCTTCATCCGCGCGCCGGTATCGAACTCGTCTTCTGTGACCACATCGCGCTTGAGCTCCACACAGCGGGCAATAACCGTTTCCCGATGGAAGCAAAGCCCTTTTTCCGCCAAATGGTCGAAAAGCGCGCTGTCATACAAAATTCCGTATTTGATGACCTCGGCGCATCCGTCCCGAAATATATCCTCGGGCAGGGTGGCAAGGGTGTCTATGTCACACAGTACCAGCCGGGGTTGATAGAAGGCACCGGCTAAGTTTTTGCCTGCAGGCAGGTCAATAGCGGTCTTTCCACCTACAGAGGAATCCACCGCCGCCAGAAGGGTTGTGGGGACTTGAATATAGGCGATGCCCCGCAGATAAGTGGCTGCGGCAAAGCCGGTCATATCTCCCACCACGCCACCGCCCAGGGCAATCAGGCAGTCTGTGCGGGTAACATGGTTTTCTGCCAGAAAGTTCAGAATAGACAGATAAGTGCTGCCGTTTTTGCTGGCTTCACCAGCAGGAAACACATAGGAAACAACGGAAAATCCCGATTTTTTCAGATTATTTGTTGCGGTTTGTCCGTAAAGAGGGAAGACATTGGAATCGCTGATAATGACAGCGGTTCTTCCTTTGCAGACTTCGGCGGCCTCATCGCCCAAGCGGCAAAGAAGCCCGGCACCGATCTTCACTTCATAGCTGTTTGCGGTGTTGACAGGGATGGTCTTCATCCGTCTACCTCCTCCTTGCGTTTGCGGCCCTCTTCCAGAAGTGCGGTAAGCGCATCCATATCCTTCGATTGCAGGGCTTTTTTGTAGGCCTGCAGGCTTTCTATATAGGCATTTAGCTCGAATAGCATATTCTCCCGGTTTTCCATGCAAAGCTCTGCCCACATTTGCGGATTCAGCCATGCCACCCGGGTCAGGTCCTTATAGCTGCCTGCGGAGAACCCCTTGTGGGAAGCAGCAGTAGGGGATTTGATATAGGCATTGCTGAGCACATGGGGCATTTGAGAGGTAAAGGCAATGAGCCGGTCGTGCTCTTCGGCGCTGCACACAGAAAAAGATCCAAAGCCGCAGGGGGAAAGAGCTTCCTTTACCCGTTCCAGCAGCTGCATATTGTCAAATACAGAGGGGACAAGCACCATGGGCGCACCCTGAAACAGATTGGAACGGCTGTATTTGAAGCCGGAAAAATGAGTACCGGCCATGGGATGCCCACCGACAAAGGTAAAACCGTATGTTTCAGCCAGTGGGAAGCAGCGGCGGCAAATCTCCTCTTTGATGCCGCAAAGATCCATGACCAGCGCAGAGGACGAAATCAGGTGGGCATGCTTTTCCAGAAAAGAGATGCATCCTTCCGGATAGATCGCTAAAAGGATCAGATCGCATTTACCGACGGTGTCCGCATCCAGAACGCCGTGGACCGCACCGGAAAGCTGAGCAAAGCCCAGAATGCTTTCGTCCTTCTCACAGGCTAGAACCTGATGGCCGGCTTTGGCATAAGCACGGGCCGCAGAGCCACCGATCAGGCCAAGGCCTAAAATGCCGACTGTCATAAGATGGCCTCCCGGATCCTCTGAACCCGCTGATTCAGGTCCGCAAACTGCTGGGGGGTCAGAGACTGGGCACCGTCGCACAGGGCGCAGGCAGGATTGTTGTGGACCTCTACCATGATGCCGTCAGCGCCGGCAGCAGCCGCCGCGGCAGCCATGGGGGGCACGAGGCGGGATTTTCCGGTGGCGTGGCTGGGATCTACCACCACCGGCAGGTGGGTCATCTCGTGCAGGACAGATACGGCGGAAATATCCAGGGTATTGCGGGTGCAGGTCTCGAAGGTACGAATGCCCCGCTCGCAGAGGATAATATTTTCGTTGCCCTCGCTCATAATATATTCCGCGCTCATCAGAAGCTCCTGTAATGTGTTGGCAAGACCCCGCTTGAGCAAGATGGGCTTTTTGGTCTTGCCCAGCTCCTTCAAAAGGTCAAAATTCTGCATATTTCTGGCGCCTACCTGAATAATGTCTACATCGTTGAAAAGCTCCAGAGTGCTGATGTTCATGATTTCTGTAATAATGGGAAGACCTGTGACCTTTTTGGCTTCCAGAAGCAGGTCAATGCCCTTTCCCTTCATACCCTGAAACGCATAGGGAGAGGTGCGGGGCTTGAAAGCACCGCCCCGAAGGATCTGTGCGCCAGCCTCCTTGACGGCTGTGGCAACCTCAATGATCTGCTCTTCCGATTCCACGCTGCAAGGGCCTGCAATCATGGCAAAATGACCGCCGCCAATGCGCACATCACCGATCTGAACCACCGTGTCCTTGGGGTGGAATTTGCGGTTGGCCTGCTTATAGGGTTCAGACACCCGCTTGACAGATTCCACGATCTCCAGACTGCCCAGCAGCTCCATATCTACCCGGGTGGTATCGCCGATAAGGCCGAGGATGGTTACCTCCTGACCTTCGGAAATATGCACATCCAGGTTCATGTGCTTCAGCCAGTCAATGAGGTGTTGAGTCTGTGCCTGAGTGGTACCTTGCTTAAGAACAGCGATCATAAAAAACATCTCCCAGTATCAACCGCTATAGGCGGCAATAAAATAAAAACGCTGCACAGATGCGATCCTGTGCAGCGGCTTAAAAACTTGCTTTGCTTCTGAAAAAATCTGCAGCACAAATCGCTATTACTTTTTGTCCATAAAAAAGTAATAGTAGCCAAAAAAGAACTGTGCAGCAGTAATGGAAATCATGACGATTTGCCTCCAAATCCAGTAGCTGTGGACATTATACCACCGTGGGTGGAATTTTGCAAGAGCAAATTTACCTTTTTGACTTGCTTCAGCAAAAAAAGCAGCCGCTGAGCGGCTGCTTTTTTGAAATCATTCGATTGTAAAGCCCTGAGTGGTCACCAGTGCGCCATTGAAGTAGATTTCCAGAGTATAGTCGCCGGCGGTTTGGGGAAGGGCAGGAATATCGATCCGGCCAAAGCCCCGGTACCACATGGAGGTCCAGGTGCGGCTCTGGGTGGCGGTGCTGACAACGGCGCCGTCAGCAGACCGGGTAACAAACAGGGTCACGATCTGATCAGAAGAGGTAATGTACTCATGGTTCAGACGTACTGCAAAGGATGCTTTGCTGCCTGATGGGAAAACCGTGGTATAATCCTCAGCAGGCACATCCGCCTCACCCCATTCGGGGTTTTCCGGTGTCTTACACATCCGGAAATCCATATCCGCAGCACTGAGCATATATCCGGAGAAGGCCTCTGCTGCGGGAGCGGTATACTCGGCAGAGCCATCAAATACGGTGCTGCCGCTGGCAGGCTGAATGGTAATGGAATACTGGCTGCCAGGGATCAGGGGGCTGATCACGCCGGATTCACCGGTACACTGGATGACCTGCTGTTCGCTGCTACCGTCTATAGTATACAGCAGCAGCCAGCCTCCAGCCGGGGCAGTACCCTCATAGGTCCAGCTGACAGTGAGCTGATTGGGATTGGAATCCACAAAATCAACGGACTGGATGGTAACGGAATTTGCAGAGACATAGGTCCGGCTGCTCTGGGTCATGCCAACAGCGGTGACCTCAACAGTATAGGCGGTGGCAATGTCCAGCTCCTCAAAGATGGCCTTGGTTTCGGTGACGGTGATGGTCTTGTCGTAACCGGCGTCGTTATAGCAGCGGACATACCAGCTTTCTACGGCAGCACCTTCCGGCGCGTTCCATGTGACCGTCATGGCGTTATTGTGGAAACCTTCGATAACCAGATTCTCCGCAAGGATCACAGCCGAGGCGGTATGGGTAATGGTATCCTCGCCTATGATATACAACTCCGTTGCAGGCTCCAGATGGAAGGTATATTCTTTTCCTACGGTAAGGCCGTTGACGACTACCATACGGCCGGAGAAGGAGACACTCTTTTCCTCTTCACCCTCGGCAGAGTATGTAACGGTCCAATCGTTGGTTTCCGGGCCCTGAACGGTGAAATTCAGGATCACAGAGCCATCCTCGCTGCCGGTAACGGCATTAAAGTCCACAATGGTGGTCTGGGCGGGGGTAACATGGACATCGTTGGTCACGCCGATCAGCTTATGGAAGCCGCTGATCTCCACATACACCTTGTAGCGGGTGTTGGGCTTCAGATCCTGGAAGGTGGCCTTGCCGTTGCGCACAGAAGCCTTCATGGTGTTGCCATAGGTATCTGTGCAGAAAACCGTGAGCAGCTCGTCTTCAATCTGGGAGCTGAGGTAGACGGTCAAATGGTCCTCCTGACCCTCCAAGGAAATGCCCAGAATCGGCTGCAGGTAATAGTTCTCGTAGTACATATATCCTGCGGTGGCAATGCCGGCAAGCAGGATTACCAGCACCAGCGCGATCAGCCAGCCCCGGTGCTTTTTCCTGGGAGCACGGGAATAGGGATATTCGTAATCCTCGTCATCGTCCTCCTCTGCTACGGATGCAGGCTCTGCTTCGGGAGCGGGAGCGTCGGGGGACTTGGTATCGTCAGCCTCCGTTTCCGATGGGGCGACAGGGGCATTTTCTTCAGCAGGAGACACTGCCTCCTGAGACACCGGCGCGGGAATTGTGATCTCCACAGGTTCCGGTGCGACAACAGGCTCCGGTGCCTCGTGGGCGATCAGATCATCTGCCTGAGCAAGGATCTGGGAAACCTCCTCAGAAACACCCAGCTCCTCTTGTAAAGCGGCCGCCTCAGCGGCAAAGGCCACTTCTGCTTCCGCTTCCTCAGCTTCCTCAGCAACTTCAGTTTCTTGGGTTTCCTCGACAATTTCTGCTTCCTGCTCCGGGTTTTCGTCAGCGATCTCTTCTTCCGAGGACTCCTCCTGTATAGATGTGGGTTCCTCCGGCTCGGATATTTCAGCAGTTTCTTCACAGATCTCTGCCTCATCCGATTCCTCCACAGGGCTGACCGGGGCATCCAGCACCTGATCCACTTCCGCAATCAGTGTGTCAACAGAAGGTTCGTCATCTTCCTCGGCAAGCACTTCCACAGGTTCGGGATCCGGCTCTACAGGAATGGCAGGCGGCACGATGGGCGTATCGTCGATGCTGTTGCGCTGCATATAAGCCACCAAGGCCTGTCCCATTTCCACAGGAGACTGCCAGCGGTCCTCAGGATTAACAGCGCAGGCTTTGGCAATGATCTCTGCCATTTCATAGTCGGCATATTCCGGCGGCGGCAGCTCCTCGGCAGGAGCTCTGCCCTCAAAGGGCAGAATGCCGTTGTTGTAAACCTGATACAGGACAAGACCTGCGGCGTAAATATCCAGCGTCTCATTCAGCGCGGAATATGCGTCTGTGATCTCCGGCGCAGTATAAGCGCTGAGATATTTTTCCGGCAGGGAGGCATAGGCCAGAGAAGACAAATCTATAAAGCCCAGATCACCGATCCGGTATTCATGATCGTCGCAAATAAAAATATTACCGGGCTTCAGATCTACATACAGATATCCACTGCGGCGGCAGACCGCCAGAGCGGCGCACAGATCCAGACCCAGATTCACAGCGCCCAGATGGGTCATAGGCTTGCGGCGCAGATGACGCTCCAAAGTGGGGCGGTAAGTACCAACCAGATAGATATCATAGCCGGTCTCTCCATTTTCCATAGGAACGACCTGCCAGTTCTCATAGGGCAGGAAACCCTCCAGCCGGGACAGGCGCTGCAAAAGCACAGCCTCTTCCACCACACCATCGGCAAGCTCCCGGAAATATGCAAGAGCAGAGTCCCTGTCATGGAATGCGCCTGCCAGCAGCAGAGCATCCAGCTTTACCTGAGATGCGGGGATGGAGATGATTTTGACGATATATTTGTCATCAGAATCCGCTTTCATGGCGGGGCAGCAGACTACGCCGTCATGGCTGCTGATGGGACTGCCCATGACAAAACCGTCCAGCAGCGGAGAAATCAATTTGGGCTCTGACACATCCATCGCCTCCTTTTAACATATACTCCTATATATGATAAAATAAAAACTGCAAAAAAGCAACACTATTTCCATGGTTTTTCCTCGGAATATACCGTCGCAAGCTGTCAGTTATGCTATGGAAAGGGGGAAAACGGAAAAAGGAAAGATGATTTCTCCTTGCATAAATCATATGGGTGTGATATAATGAACGAAATAAAGGCGCACGAAGGCGTCAGGACGGAGGTATATATATGAGCAAGGTGATTTGCGACGTCTGCGGTACGACATACCCTGAGACTTCCGTATCGTGTCCGATTTGTGGATGCGCAAAAAATACCACCACACAGACTGCGGCGGACAGCGCCCCTCAGGCGGATTCCGGTGCAGGCTATACATATGTAAAAGGCGGTCGTTTCTCCAAATCCAATGTGCGCAAGCGCAGCAAAGGAGAAAAGAATTATTCCCGCGGCAGCTCCAATCAGAAGCCCGAGCAGGAGAAGACCAATATTGGTCTGATCGTCGTGGTGATGATCCTGCTGCTGGCCATCGTGGCGGTTCTGATCTACATTGGTGTGCGCGTATTTACCCCGGATACACCCCAGCCCAGCGGCACTTCTCAGAGTACACTCCCCAGCAGCACGGGTACATCTGAGCCGGAGACAGTACCTTGTACCGGCATTGATCTGGATGATGAGACCATTACCCTGTCCGCAGAGGGCAGTGCATGGCTGCTGAATGTAAAGGCTGAGCCTGCGGATACTACCGATAAGATGACATTTGCTTCCTCCAATGATCTTGTGGCAACGGTCAGCCCCAGTGGTAATATCAAGGCCATCGGCCCCGGCGAAGCGGTGATCACTATCACCTGTGGTCAGATCGTTAAGGAATGCAGGGTAATTTGCACCTTTGGTGACGCAACGCAGCCCACCACCAATCCCACGGATCCCACAGTGAATATTCCTGCAGACTTTGTGCTGAAGCTGAACCGGGAGGACTTTACCATGTCCAATGAGGGTGAAAAGTGGACGCTCTACACCGAGACCAATGGCGTCAAGGCTTCCGATATCACCTGGACAGTGGACGATCCTGCGGTAGCAACCGTTGAAAACGGCAGAGTCACCGCGGTGAACTACGGCGACACCCAGGTCCATGCCACCATTGGCGACCAGACCGTATCCTGCTGGGTCCGTGTCCGCTTCCACGCCGCAACAGAGGGTGAAGGCGAGGAGGAAGGCGAAAAGCTCAAGCTGAACAAGACGGATGTTACCATTAAGGTGGACGAGACCTTTACACTGACCCTGACCAACAGCGAGGGCGTAAAGATGAATGTGGAGTTCACTGCAAATGAGGAAGGCTATGTCACCATTGACGGCGGCCGCATCACCGGCGCAAAGGGCACTGCTGATCTGGACAATAAGTATGTAATAGTTTCCGCGACCTATGAGGATGTTACGTATTCCTGCAAGGTTCGTGTAACAGAGCCAAAAACTGAGGAATAAACCCAAGCGGCAGCACAAGGCCTGTGCTGCCGCTTTTTTGCGGTTATTCGCCGTCCACACCCTGACCTTTGCGAAACAGCAAAGAGATGCACCAAAGACCGGCAAGACCGATCACGGTATAAATGATCCGGCTGATGATAGCCCCCTGACCGCCAAACAGCCAAGCCACCAGATCAAACTGGAAAATACCGATCAGACCCCAGTTCAAACTGCCGACAATGGACAGGATCAATGCCAGTGTATCCATAAGAAATACCTCCATTCCTTTTTTTGGCTGTCCATAGAATTCCCATTCCGGCGGGAATTATGCATTTGTCTTGCAAAAGACGACCGGATGGGCTATAATAAATAAAAACAGGAACAGAAAATCAACAGGAGGAACCAAAATGACAACCCTTTTTGAACCCGCCTATGCCAAGGTGAATCTGACGCTGGATGTGCTGGACAAGCGCAGCGACGGTTACCATGATATAAAAAGCGTTATGCAGACCATTTCCATCCGGGATGATATTGAAATCGATGTGGGCACAGGAAAACCCTGGTGCCTGAAGTGCGACAAGGAGGACATTCCTACCGATGAGCGCAATCTGGCATGGAAAGCGGCAAGGGTCTATCTGGATGCCCTGAAGAAGGACCCGGATGGTTTAGAGATCCGGATCACCAAACGCATCCCCAGTCAGGCAGGACTGGGCGGCGGAAGCGCAGATGCCGCGGCGGTGCTGCGGGCGCTGAACCGGCACTATGGTGACCCTTTGTCCATTCTGGCGCTGGCTGAGCTGGGTGCGCAGGTGGGAAGTGATGTTCCTTTCTGCACACTGGGCGGAACGGCCATGGTGGAAGGACGGGGCGAAAAGCTCCGCAAGCTGCCGGATCTTCCAGAATGCTTTTTCGTGGTGTGCAAGCCGGATTTCTCCTCTTCCACACCGGAACTGTACCGGAAACTGGATGAAAAGCCCATTGCCCTTCGCCCCGATCATATGGCTATGGAAAGTGCGTTGCTTTCCGGAGACATTGGGAAGATCTGCGGACTTTTCGTGAATGTTTTTGACCCGGTGGTGACACAGGAGCATCTGGAGCTGAATTATATCAAATCCATTTTCAATTCCTACGGCTCTATGGGCCAGCAGATGACCGGCTCGGGCTCGGCGGTATTCTGTATTGTGCCCGAGTTTGAGTTTGCCGCGGTGATCTGCAATATGCTGCGGGAGAATTATCCTCAGGTATATATTGCAAGGCCTGTATAAATTTGCCAGAATCCGTCCATACTGGAAGCATTCCAGTATGGACGGTGTTTTTTATGAAGATATTGACGAAGATTCTTGGTACATCCATTTTGCTATTTAGCCTTTTCTGGATAGGAGGGCTTATTTCCGACCGGCAGCAGCTGAACAACAATCTGATCCGGCTGCATGTGGTGGCAAATTCCGATTCAGAAGCGGATCAGGCTGTAAAACTGCAGGTGCGGGATGCGATCGTAAGCAGCCTGCAGCCGGATATGCAGAAAATATCAGGCATAGCGGAAGCAAAGGAATATCTTTGCGGCAAGCTGCAGCAGCTGGAGGAAGCAGCAAATTCTGCCTTGGCAGCGGGCGGCAGCAGTTTGCGGGCGGTGGTGACATTGGAAAAAGAAACCTTTCCCACCCGGGATTACGAGACCTTTTCTTTGCCTGCGGGGGTCTATGAATCCCTGCGGGTGACCATTGGCGATGGGGCAGGGAAAAACTGGTGGTGCGTAGTGTTCCCGTCTCTTTGCCTGCCGGCGGCAGGGGAGGACATGACCGATGCTGCGGCAGGAGCAGGCTTTTCCGATCCGCTGACGGATACCCTGCAGCAAAAAGAAGGGTATGAGATCCGGTTTTTCCTGCTGGATTGTCTGGGCTGGCTGCAGAATCTGTTCTTTCGTGGATAACCTTATCTCCGATACTCAGGTATCGGAGATTTTTTTGGTTGAGAGAGTAATATACCCTGTTTTTCGGACGAATTGTGTGGTATGATGTAGGAAAACGAAAGGCGGTGGCAGGATGCTGCATATTTATATGGGAACAGACTGGGTTCAGGTTCGGGAAGCGATCCTGCGTCTGGTAGCTGAGGATGTAAAGAACCGGCAATCAGGCAGAATCTTAATGGTTCCGGAGCTGATCAGCCATGATACCGAGCGCCGCCTTTGTGCGGCAGCGGGAGATACTGCCAGCCGGTACGCGGAGGTGCTTTCTTTCCCCCGGCTTGCCCGTCGTGTGGCGGACAGCATGGGCTGTGCGGCAGTCAGCTGTATGGACAACGGAGGCAGAGTGGTGGCCATGGCCGCTGCGGCCCGCCAGCTCCACAGCCGGCTCAAGGCCTATGCCGCAGTGGAGACTAAGCCGGAATTTTTAAAGGAACTGGTGGATGCGGTGGACGAATTCAAGCGCTGCTGTATTACACCCCAGGATCTTGCAAATGCTTCCATGCGCGCAGAGGGTGCCCTTGCCCAGAAGCTGGAGGAGCTATCTCTGCTATTGGGTGCTTATGACGGCTTGTGCACCCAGGGGAAAAAAGATCCCAGGGATCAGATGAGCTGGCTGCTGGAGCAGCTGGAGGACAGCGCATTTGGTCAGGAGCATGTATTTTATGTGGATAGCTTTCCGGATTTTACCCGGCAGCATCTGGCGATTCTGGAGCACCTGATTCGGGTCAGTCCCTGCGTTGCTGTGGGTTTAAACTGCGACAGGGTAGATTCCGAGGCACCTGCTTTTGAAAAAGCCGGAGCCACTGCATCGGAGCTGATCCAATGCGCCCGCCGTGCCGGTGTTCCGGTGCAGATCCATGAGATCGCGGCAGAGGAATCGCCCCTTGCGTCCATCCGAAGCAGGCTGTTTCAGGGCAAGCTCCCGCCTGAAGTCTATGAAGAGAATTTGCAAGTTCTGCAGGCGGATTCTCTCTGGCAGGAAGTTCAGGCTGCGGCGGAAAAAATCATGGAGCTGGTGCGGGGCGGCTGCCGATATCGGGATATCAGCGTGGTATGCGCGGACATGGAGGGGTATCGAAACGCCGTCACCATGGAATTTCACAGGTGCGGCATTCCGGCCTATCTTTCCGGCACGGAGGACATTCTGTGCAAGAGCGCTGTGACGACGGTGCTTTCTGCCTTGGATGCTGCGTTGGGGGGCTTTGAGCAGCGGGATGTTTTGCGGTATCTGAAATCTGTGCTATCCCCCTTGGCGCAGGATGTCTGCGACGCGGTGGAGAGCTACGCCATCATGTGGGGTATTCAGGGTAAACACTGGAAAGAAGAATGGACCAATCATCCCGATGGACTGGGACAGCTTTGGACAGAGGATGCCCAGCGCCGGTTGGATGAATTAAATGGGGCAAGAAAGCGGAGCATTACGCCCCTGATGGAGCTGGAAAAGAGCTTTCGGGAGGCAAAGGATCTTGCTGGGCAGGTGCAGGGTCTGTATGCGTTTTTGGAGCAGATCGGCTTTGCCCATGGGCTGGATGTCCTGGCAGAGGAGATGGATGCCCAAGGGGATAACCGCAGCGCCCAGATCCTGAATCAGCTATGGGATATTTTGCTTGGCGCGTTGGAGCAGATGCACGATGTTCTGGGCAGGACTGTGTGGGAGCCGGAGGTGTTCGTCCGGCTGTTTACCCTGCTGCTGAGCCAGTACGATGTGGGCACGATCCCACCGGTTCTGGATGCGGTGACGGTAGGCCCGGTCAGTGCCATGCGTTGCCAGCAGACAAAGCATTTGTTCTTATTAGGCGCGCAGGAAGGCGCATTTCCTGCCTATACCGGTGCAAAAGGACTTTTGACGGATCAGGAGCGGGTAGCCCTGCGGAATCTGGGTGTACCTCTGACCGGAGGCGCGCTGGAGGGTCTGCAGGCAGAATTTGCGGAGATCTATGGGGTGTTCTGCGGTGCGGAACAATCGCTATGGGTCAGCTGTAGCGGCCAACCTTCTTACATTTTCCGCCGGCTGGCACAAATGGCCGGAGGGGAGAAAAAGGCTGCTCCGCTATACGGTGCTGCGCTGGCAGATCCCATGGCGGCAGGCGCGTATCTTGCCGCTTTCCAGGAAGAGAGCGCAGCTGCGCAGCTGGGGCTGGAGCAGTGGTATAAAGAAATCCTGCACCGGACGACACATAGTCTGGGCAGGGTCAGTCCGGACAGTATCCACGCCCTTTACGGCAGCACATTGAACCTGTCGGCCTCCCAGATCGACCGGCAGGCAGAGTGCCGTATGTCCTATTTCCTGAAATACGGCATGCGGGCAAAGGAGCAAAAGGAAGCGACGATCGATCCGGCAGAATTCGGCACCTATGTCCATGCAGTTCTGGAAAATACCGCGCGGGAAGTGATGGATCGGGGCGGCTTCCATGCTGTGTCGCTGGAGGAGACCATGGAGATCGCTTTCCGTCACGGGGATGCCTATGCCGCAGACCACTTCAGCCAGCTCCAATCCCAGCGGCTGGAATATCAGTTCCGGCGCAACCGTCGGGAGCTGGAGATGGTGGTGGAAGAACTGTGGCAGGAATTGAAGGAATCCCGCTTTCAGCCTGCGGATTTTGAACTGAACTTTGGCCAGGGCGGCACGATGCCGGCCATTGACATTCCGGCAGCCCGCATGCAGGCATCCCTGCGGGGCTTTGTGGATCGGGTGGACATCTGGAAGGAAAACGGGCGGAATTATTTCCGCGTTGTGGATTACAAAACCGGAAAAAAGGATTTCGACTACTGCGATGTGTTCAACGGCGTAGGTTTGCAGATGCTCTTGTATTTGTTTGCCCTGCAGAAAAACGGAGAGACCGTGGTGGGCAGTGATCCGGTGGCGGCAGGCGTGCAATATTTTCCTGCCAGAGCTCCTCTGGTGGCAGCTGACGGCCGCCTGACGGACGAGGAAGCGGATGCGGCCCGGAGAAAAGAGTGGAAGCGCAAGGGTTTGCTTTTGAAGGACGAGGCTGCGCTGGAGGCTATGGAACCGGAGACTCGGGGCAGGCTTTGCTGCACCCGCAAAAAAGACGGCAGTCTTTCCGGCGATCTGGCAGATACGCAGCAGCTGAAAATGCTGGAGCGCCACATTTTCCGGGTGTTGGAGAGTATGGTGGAGGATATTGCCTCGGGCAATGTGACACCCAATCCCTATACCCGTGGCACAGCCCACAATGCCTGCACATTCTGCCCTTATGGCGCTGTCTGTCATCAAAAGGATGTGCAGGATCGGCGCAGCTATAAGGCAATGACCGCCCAGCGGTTCTGGGAGGAGATAGAAAAGGAGGATCGCCATGGCTGAAAAACTGACGCCCCAGCAGCATCAGGCTGTGTGGGACAGAGGCGGTGATCTTCTGGTCAGCGCGGCGGCAGGCTCCGGAAAAACGAAGGTGCTGGTAGACCGGCTGCTAAGCTATGTGATGGACGAAAAAGAGCCTGCCAATCTGGATGATTTTCTGATCATCACCTATACAAAGGCTGCGGCGGCGGAGCTTCGCGCCAAGATCGCAGCCAAGCTCACAGAACATCTGGCTGTTCAGCCGGAAAACCGGCACCTACAGCGGCAGATGCAGCGGCTGTACTTAGCCAAGATCTCTACGGTCCACGGCTTCTGCGGAGACATTCTGCGGCAGTATGCCTATTCTCTGGATCTGCCAGCAGATTTCCGGGTGGCAGATGAAAATGAATGCCGGGAGCTGCAGGACAGTGTGATGGCAAAGGTTTTGGAGCGGGCATACGAGACACCGGATGAAGATTTTCAGTGCTTTGTGGATACCCAGAGCATGGGACGGGACGATCGATTGATCCCCCAGATCCTGCTTCAGGTGTATCACAGCGCCCGCTGCCATCTGGACAGCGAGGCTTGGCTGGATGCTTGCGTGGACAACGCCCGAATCGAGCATGTGGAGGATGCGGCAAAGACTCTGTGGGGCAGATATCTGATGGAAGATCTGTTCTCCTATCTGGATCTGCAGATTGGCGCCATGAAAAGCTGCGCGGAGCAGGCCGGGCTTGCAGAAGGTATGGAAAAACCCGCCGCTTTGCTCTGGGAGACTGTGGGGCAGCTGGAAGCCTTGCGCCAGAGTCAGACCTGGGATCAGGTCTATGAACGAAGAGATATTGACTATGGCCGGTTGGTGATCTCCAAAAAATGCACCGATCAGGCATTGGCCGAGCGGATCAAGGCGGTACGTGCTGCCTGCAAAAAAACGCTGGAAAAGAAGCTGAAAAGCTTTGCGTGCGATAGCCGGCAGATGCTTTTGGATCTGCAGCGGTGCATCCCTGCCCTAAGGGGGATGGTGGCACTGGTTCGCCGGTTTTCTCAGGAATATGACCGGGCAAAGCAGACCCGTCGTGTGCTGGATTTTGGTGATCTGGAGCATAAGACGCTGGATCTGCTCCTTGGCAGACGGCGTGCCGGTGTGACGGCTTTGGCGCAGGAGATTGGCAGCCGTTTTCGGGAAGTCATGGTGGACGAGTATCAGGACTCCAATGCCGTGCAGGATGCGATTTTTTCAGCATTAACAGCCAGACGACATAATTGCTTTATGGTGGGCGATGTGAAGCAGTCGATTTACCAGTTTCGGCTGGCAGACCCCTCCATTTTTTTGGAAAAGTACGAATCTTTTGCACCGGCGGAGGAGGCGAAGCCCCAGGAGGGAAGAAAGATTCTGCTTTCTGCCAATTTCCGCTCCGGCGGCGGCGTGATCCGGGGGGTCAATGATATTTTTGCAGCCTGCATGACCCCTGCGGTTGGAGGACTGCACTATGGCGAAGAGGAGGCACTGCGGGAGGGCATTCCCCATGTGCCGCTGGGAGAGCCGGAGGTGGAGCTTCTGGCAATTCCGGTTCAGGAGGCGACCTATGAGGAAGAGCCTGCGGTTGTGGCGGACAGAATTGCCCGACTTCTGGACGGCACCCACTATGTCCGTCAAGGGGATACACTTCGCCCCATCCGAGCAGAAGATATTGCCATTCTGCTCCGTTCCCCCGGCAGCGTCGGAGGGTATTTCCGCGCAGCTCTGGAAGCCAGAGGAATCCGCTGCGCCAGCGGTGGCGGAGAGGACCTTTTGCAGACAGAGGAGATCGCCGTATTGCGCTCCCTGCTGCAAACCATAGATAACCCCAGACAGGATATTCCACTGCTTGCTGCTTTGACAAGTCCTCTGTTTGGCTTTACAGCAGAGGATCTGGCGGCATTCCGGAGCGCAAACCGCTGGGGAAGTATCTATGATGCCCTGCAGCAGTGGGATACAGATAAGGCCCGGAGCTTTTTGGATATCCTGCAAAAGCTCCGCAAGGCCGCACGGCTGCAACCGCTTACCCAATTGCTGGAAACCGTTTTTTATCACACCCACATAGACAGTATTTATGGCGCCATGACCGGCGGAGAAAGCCGAAAAAAGAACTTGCAGACATTCTGCTCTCTGGCAGCAGATTATGAGGCGGTGGGCCGGCGGGAGCTGAGTCAGTTCCTCCGGTCACTGGAGATTCTGTCAGAAAGGGGACTGATTGCCTCTGAGGAGCAGGGCGCTGCCGGTGCAGTGACGCTGATGAGCATTCATAAATCCAAGGGCTTGGAGTTTCCTGTGGTATTTGTCTGCGGTCTCTCTCGGGAATTCAATCGGGAAAGCGTTCGCGCGCAGGTGCTTTGCGATAAGTCCCTTGGCTTGGGCCTGACAGCAGTGGATGAAAAGAACCGGGTGCGGTTTCCTACCATTGCCAAGCGGGCGATCGCTGTCAAGATGGCGGCAGAAAGCCTTTCTGAGGAAATGCGGGTGCTGTATGTTGCCCTGACAAGAGCAAGGGACAAGCTGATCATGACCTACGCGGCATCGGATCTGGAGTCGGATTTGCGGGAAACAGCCCTTCGCATGGATGTGGGGAATCGGGAACTGGTGACCCGGGATGCGGTTTGCCCCGGTCAGTGGGTGCTGATGGCAGCGCTGCAGCGGACAGAAGCAGGGGCATTGTTTGCCCTGGGGGAGAAACCCCAAAACACTTCTCCGGGAGAGCCGGCATGGCACATCGAGGTAACCGGTGCGCCGGAGGCCGGAGAGGCGGTTTTGATGGAGCATTCGGCGGCATCCCTGCCGGAAGATGCGGTGAAGGCAATCGGGCAGGGGCTTTCCTTCCGGTATGCCCATGAAGCGGCCACCCGTTCCCCCTCCAAGCAGACAGCCACTCAGCGCAAGGGCAGGGAGAAGGATGCGGAGGCAGCGGAATACGCCCAGCTGCCGAAAAAAACGGTAAGAAACTGGCGCTCTCCCTCTTTTGCAGAAATGAGGCCGGAAGCAACAGCTTTTGGTACAGCAATGCACCAGTGCCTGCAGTACATCCGCTATGAAGCCTGTACCGATGAGAATGGGGTGAGGCAGGAAGTATATCGGTTGGTGCAGGAACAGTTCCTCTCTCAGGAGCAGGCAGATATGGTGGACTGCGGAAAAATTGCCGCATTTTTTGCCACTGATTTGGGACAAAAGCTGCGTCGCAGCGAAAATGTGCTTCGGGAATTTAAGTTCTCCATTCTGGATGACGGCAGAAACTATAATCCTGGCCTTGCCGGGGAGCAGATCCTTCTGCAAGGCGTTGTGGACTGTGCGTTGATCGAGGAAGACGGGATCACGGTAGTGGACTTTAAAACCGACCGGGTAACGGAGCAGACTTTGGCGGAAAGAGCAGCCCATTACCGTCCCCAGGTGCTGGCGTATGCCAGTGCGCTGGAGCGGATCTATCAAAGAAGTGTTAAGGAAACCCTTTTGTATTTCTTCCATATGGACCGGCTGGTAAGCATTCTGGAATAAAATAAACGGGCACGCTCATTAAGAGCGTGCCCGTTGCCGATTCAGCGGCTGTTGCGGTTCTGGTTGTTGTTCTGGTTCTGGTTGTTGTTCTGGTTCTGGTTGTTGTTCTGGCTGTTGTTCTGATTGTTGTTCTTGTTCTGGTTGTTATTCTGGTTGTTGTTCTGATTCTGATTCTTGTACTGCTCGTTCATAGCTTCGTTCCTCCAAATTCCTTCTTGCGGTCATGCCGCGAACCTATCTTTCCCCGAAATTCAGGATTTATCCTTGGCTTTGAAAATCAGGCTGACGATCAGTCCGCAGACAATGGCCGCGGCGATGCCGCCGGCCGAGGCCTTCAGCCCACCGGTAAGGATGCCGAGAAAACCGTCCTGTTCCACAGCCTCCTTTACGCCTTTTGCAAGATTATACCCAAAGCCGGTAAGGGGCACAGTGGCGCCTGCTCCTGCAAATTCTGCCAACGGTTTATAAAGTCCAATAGCCCCCAGCAATACGCCGATGACCACATAGCTGACTAAGATTCGGGCAGGAGTCAGCTTTGTTTTGTCGATCAAAACCTGACCGATCACGCAAAGAATACCGCCCACAAAAAAGGCTTTTACAATATCCCAAAAAAATTCCATATCAGCTTTGCCCTCCAATAATAGATACAGCATGGCAGACGCCGGGAATGGGCAGCCCCTGTTGGGTAGAGGTTGGGGAAAGCAACGCGCCTGTTCCGCAGAACAATATCCGATTCAGCTTTCCTGTATTCAGCTGATCCAGTAAATATCCGCACAGAGTGATGGCACTGCAGCCGCAGCCGGAGCCGCCGGAATGGACATCCTGCTCCGTCAGGTCAAAAACCATGGTGCCGCAGTCCATCAGTTTGCCACCGAGAGATATCCCGTCCCGCTTGGCAAGTTCCAGAAGAACATCCTTGCCCAGCTGTCCCAGATCACCGGTGACGATCCGATCAAAGCCTTCCGGACCGACATTCAGATCCGCAAAATGGGCGCGAATGGTGGCATAAGCGGCCGGAGCCATGGCGGCGCCCATGTTGTTGGCATCCTTGATGCCGAGATCGGTGACAGTGCCCAGTGTGCAGCTTTCAATCCGGGGCCCCGTACCTGCGGAGCAAAGGAGTGCCGCGCCGGAGCCTGTGACGGTCCACTGGGCGGAGGGGGTGCGCTGACCGCCGTATCCAAGTGGGAAACGGTATTGCCGCTCAGAGGAGGCAAAATGGGAGGAGGTCATGGCGATCACCCGGTCAGAAAACCCACCGCTGATGGTCATAGCGCCCAGCAACAGGCTTTCTGCCATTGTGGAACAGGCACCGTAAAGGCCCAGATGGGGAATTCCCGTATTGCGCAGAGTAAAGGAAGAACCGATACACTGGTTCAGCAGATCTCCGGAGAAAACCAACCCCACCTGTTGCCGGGAGATGCCTGCTTTTTTCATCAGGGTGTCCAAAGCCAACTTCTGCATCTGCTTTTCTGCCTGTTCCCAGGTTTTTTGCCCAAAATAGGTATCCTGAGAGGTCACATCAAAGCAGTGAGCCAGAGGCCCTTCGGATTCCTTTTTTCCGGCCACACTTGCCCATGCGGTGATGACCGGCATTTGGGGCAAAATAAAGCTTTGCCTGCCCCGTTTGTTATTTGCCAAGGAATACACCTTCTTTGCGTGTTTTGGTTAGTATGTGCAAAGAAAGTGGAAAGATTCTTCTGCTTTACAAATCACATTGTTTCATTATAATAAAAAAAGAAAGAAGGTGGATCGTGTGAACCATACCATTCGCAAGGCAAATCCGGAGGATATGCCCCGGATTCTGGAAATCTATGCTTATGCCCGCCGGTTTATGGAAGAAAATGGAAATCCAAACCAGTGGGGAAAAACGAATCCGCCACAAAGGACCTTGGAGGCGGATGTTGCCGCGCAGCGGCTCTATGTTGTGGAGGAAACCGGCGTGATCCACGGCGTTTTTTATTTCAGCCTTGGGGAGGATCCTACTTACCGGATCATCCATGACGGCCAGTGGGAAAGCGAGGAATCCTATGGTACCATCCACAGGATCGCCTCCGATGGCAGCGGCGGTGTATTTGCAGCCTGCCTTTCCTGGTGCCGCAACCAGATCGGCCATCTGCGGATCGATACCCACCGGGACAACCATGTGATGCAGCATATTGTGGAGAAGCATGGTTTTCAGCGGCGGGGGATCATTTACATTGCCGACGGCACACCACGGATCGCCTATGAGCGCAATGAAAAAACCAGTCAGCTTTGAAGCTGACTGGTTTTGCTTGTTACATACCCCAACCGCTGTTGGGAACAGGCGTGGGACGGGCCTTGTCAAAGACCGATTCTACATCGAAAAGGTCCTCCAGAAGCTCCGGATTGTAATACATCCGGAAACCGTCCAGATTCCGGCGGCCACCCCGGAAATAGTTGTCGCCCATCTGGTTCCAGTGGACGCTGCTGTCCACATTAAAGAAGTAGCGGTAGCCATCGGCATACAGGGCCTGGAATTTCCCGTTGGTGGCGGGATACTTGTGCCAAGTGTGAATGTCCGAGCCGTGGGGGTAAAGGATAATATCCGTATCGCCTACGATGGGCTGCACGGTATTCTCCCATCTGTCGGAGTCCGCTTCTACCCGGTAGTCGCTGATGTTGCCGTAGGCGGGGTGGCCGTAGGAGTGACTGACGATGAGCCAGCCGTGGTCTTTCAGGCATTGTGCCACTTCCTTGGCAGCTTGCACTTCAGCAGCGTAAGCTTCACTGCCCATAGCAGTTTCGTAGGAGGGCTTGGTCCGGTAACCCAAAACGCCTTCATAGCCGGTAACACCCAGCATGGCCCGGGCACCCCGGTAGGAGAAGTCCGGATGCTCCTGAATAAAGCGCTCCAGCACCGGCACCAGATCGTAGTCGCCGGTGGTGACATTGCCGTCTTTGTCTATATATTCGCAGGTGGGATAGCCATCTTCTCCAATAACGATCTTATGGGCAAAGCCATCACCGCTGGCATCGGCAAAGATGGGGGTCTCATTCTTTCCATCGCCTGTGCCCACCATATAGCTGTAATAATTCACATCGTCCTGACTCATCAGGAAAGGTTTTTTGCCTTTGGGCAGATAGATGTCACCGTATTTGAAGTGGGTGCCGGTGTCATCGGTGTATTCATAGGCAAGATCATAGGGAGAAACCAGCACATAGCCCTTTTCGTACATCTGCTCCATAATGGCGATGAATTCGCTGATGGTAGTCATATACATATTGTAGCCGCCGGAATCACCGTCGCCGTCAAAGGCGCGGTCCGTATCCGCAATGAGGGAATGGAAGAAAATATGCGGTGTCTTCTCGGGAGTAGGGTAGCGGACCAGCTGGCTGGCAGCTGCTTGATACGCAGATACCAGATTTGCCATCTGCGGTACTTCATCGAAATATTCCGATTCTTCCAGCATGGTAATCGCGGTCTCATAATCGTAGCCGGCTGCGATGAAATCTGCTTTTTCCATCAGAGAAACAGCCTCTGCGGGAATCACAGGCGCAGTGGTCTGGGTAGGCTGGATGGTTTGAGAGGGGACTGTGGGAGAAGTAGTCACAGTAGGCGCGGTGGTAGATGTGCCGGAGGAGGGGATAGTAGGCTGTGTAGGCTGAGAGGGGACATCCATCTGGGGGTCCAGCCATGTGGGGAGCATAATGGCCACAACAATGGCGCAGATCAATATGACAACCAGCAGCGCGATCAATATCCAGTATTTATTTCTGCTTTTGCCACGGGAGTCATTTTCGTCGAAATAATACTCTGACATAGAGACACTTCCTTTCTTGCTTCAGAAGCCTTTTTTTCAGTATACACGATTTATTCCCAAATATCAACAAAAAACAAAGCCGGCTTTGGGCAGCACTCCGCAAGGATGTAATGCCTGAAAAAACATTTTTTCCAGCTGTAATGCATCAAAAATGCTCGCAATCCACCAAGGATTCCTGCGCTTTTTTCCTTATCCAGCAGAAAAATCTACCCTTTTCAGGTGCTGCGCAGTTTTGAAGTGGCAATTTTTGCGATAAACAAATAACAAAATCACCGGAATACTGTCGTATTTCGGTGATTTTTTATGCGGTTAAGCGGAAAAAGGGCCGTTCAAAACCAATACATCCTTACGAAGTGCTGCCCTTTGCCGGCTTTGTTACAGGATCTGGCGTGCGCCGTAGTAGTGGCTTGCCCAGTAGGAATTGGAAAGAGAAGAAATAATAACGCCCTTGCTGGAGGATGCGTGGATAAACTGATTGTCTCCTACATAGATGCCCACATGGGAAATGCCGCTGGTGTAGGTATTTGCAAAGAATACCAGATCTCCCGGCTGCAGGGCAGACTTGGAAATTTCGGTGCCAACAGTCCACTGCTGTTTGGTGGTGCGAGGCAGGGTAATGCCGTGGCGGTTAAACGCATACTGCACCAGTCCGGAGCAGTCGAAACCGCTGGGGCTGCTGCCACCCCAGACATAGGGAACGCCGATGTACTGTTTGGCAGTAGCGATGACTTGCTGGCGGACAGAATTGCTGCCCGTGCCGCTGCCGGTACTGCCGTTCAGCGCCGAGGCGCTGGGAGCAATGCCGGTGGATTTGCCGCCTATGAAGAACAGGGGCTTTTTGGCAGAGTCCCGGTTTTCGTAAGGGATCTCCGTCAGATCCAGATAATCGCTGCGGATGTAGCCGATCGTGTTGCCGTAGATCACCTTGAACCACTGGTTGTTGATGCCAATGATGTACGCCTTATCTCCTAAGCCAGCCTGAGAAACCACAGAATATCCGGTGGACGGACCGCTGCGGATATTGACCTTGGAGCCGTTCACACGGCCATAGCCCAGCTCCGCGTTTTCCCGGGTGGTCACATCCAGATAGCTGCTGTGCATATACCCGGTCTGCAGATTGTAGTTTACCTTATACCATGCACCGGCCTTTTCCAGCAGCACCACCACCTCGTTGTCGTAGGCATAATCCAGAGTGGTGGATGTGGTGGATGGGCTGCTGCGCAGCCGCAGAGCACTGGCATCCACAAAGGCGATGCCGAGCGACCTTCGCCCGCCGGCGGCGTTTGCTGCCGGACTTCCAATGCCGATCAAAACAAAAAATGCCAGCACAAGGCTGGCAATGCGCATAGATACTTTCATACGATGCCCTCCGTCTTACTGAAATGATTTATTTGCCTGCCAAAGCACGCTCGAGCCACACACAGCCAAAATCCAAAGCTGTGTACAGGCCGTCTTTTTCGCTCTTCTTAACGATCCGATCCCGGCTCTTAGCGGCGGGGTCGGTGAGCTGAAGCTGAACGGATACCTTGGATGCCACATCCAGATCGCCGACTTTCTTGGTCTCCAGAACCTGAAGCATGACGATGTGGGTGTCTGCCATGGATCCGTAGTAGATCAGGTTGTCCTTCCGCATCAGCGGATGGCCCTTGTACATGAGAACTGCGTTTTCATCAGCCATTTCGGTTACCTCCTGTAAGAATGTAATCAAATTGTAACACTTTGTAACCTTTCCGTCAACCGCAAAAGGGCATTTGGCAGAACTTGGCAGGAAACAGTGGTTACGGGGAATTGGATTTTGTAAGACGGAGGGAGTATGAAATTGTTTTTCTAAAAATAAGGGGCTTTTGCCGTGGCAAAAGCCCCTTAGCGGCAGATTTGGTCAGGCCAGATAGCACCGCACCAGTTCCTGCAGCAACTCATCCCGATCCAGCTTGCAAATCATGCTGCGGGCGTTGTTGTAGTTGGTGATATAGGTGGGATCCTCTGTCAGCAGGTAGCCGACGATCTGATTGACAGGATTATAGCCCTTTTCCTGCAGAGCGTCGAATACAGTCCGGAGAACCCGGCGCATATTCTCTTTGTCGTCACTGGGAACGGTAAACTTAATGGTATTTTCCGTCATAATATCGACCTCCTTGTGCCTGATACAGGTATTATATCCCAAATTTACCTTTGTGTAAAGACCTGCACAAAAAATTTTGGTGAACAGATGTTTAACGAAGGGTGGCGTCCAGCTTTTCCTTCAGGGAAGACAGCACCTTGGTGACCACGGCCTCGGAGTCGGCATCGGTCAGCGTGCGGTCGTCGGCACGCAGCTCCAGAGAGAATGCCATGCTCTTTTTACCCTCGGGAACGCCTGTGCCCCGGTAGATATCAAAGAGCTTAACGCCCCGCAGCAGCTTGCCGGCAGCGGCGTTGATCACATCTTCTACCATGGCAACCGTCACAGCCTCGTCGCAGATCAGGGACAGATCCCGGGACACGCCGGGGTACTTGGGCAGGGGGGTATAGGTAGGATCCGGCAGCTTCAATTCAAAGAGTTTGTTGAAGTTAAGCTCGGCGCAGTATACCTCGCAGTCCAGTCCGTAGCCTGCGGCAACCAGCGGATGCACCTGACCCATATAGCCCAGATCCACGCCGTCCATGCTCACCATGGCGCAGCGGCCGGGGTGATAGGAGGGGTTGTCCGTTACTGCCCGATAGCTTGCCTTGGGCAGCCGCAGACCGGCGAAGATGGCTTCCAGCTCGCCCTTCAGGGAGAAGAAGGTGGTGCCGGCACCGTAGGTACCCAGCATCAGCATCTTGGGTTCTTCGGGAAGCAGCTGACCGGCAACGGGAAGATAGACCTTGGCCAGTTCATAGAGCTTGGCGGCCTTATTGTGATAGGCGTTGTTTCTGCCCAGAATATCCAGCATAGAGGGCAGCGCGATGGTACGCATCACAGAAGTGTCCTCGCCCAGAGGATTCTGGATCTTCAGCGTGTTGCGAAGGGCACTGTCCTGGGGCAGGCGGATTTGATCAAAAATGGCGGGAGAAACAAAGGAATAGGTAATGATCTCGCTGTAACCCAGACCACGGCACAGGATGCCTGCCTGATTCTCCGCCAGCATATATGGGGTGTAACCGCCCTGAGTGGAGGTTTTGAAGGCAGTGGTGGGGATTTCGTTGTAGCCGTAGGAACGGCCGATCTCCTCTGCGATATCTGCCATCAGGTTCAGGTCGGGACGGAAAGAGGGAACGAGAATGCTGTCGCCCTCCACAGGAATCTCCAGCAGCTTCAGGTATTCTACCATTGCTTCCTTGGAAATGTCTGTGCCCAGCAGGTGGTTGATCTTCTCCGGCTCCAGAGCAACCGTTCTGGGAGCGGGGACATAGTTGATGATGTCGATAATCCCGTCCAGTACATCGCCGGCACCCAGCATTTCTACCAGTTCGCAGGCTCTCTGGACAGCAGGCAGAGTCATCATGGGATCCAGATTCTTCTCGAATTTGCCGGAAGACTCGGTGCGCATGCCCAGCGCCAGTGCGGTCTGGCGGATGGAAGTGCCGTTAAAGTTGGCAGACTCAAATACCACGGTGGTGGTATCGTCCGTAATTTCGGAGTTTTCGCCGCCCATGATGCCTGCAAGGCCAATGGGCTTGCTTTCATCAGCAATGACCAGCATACCGGGCTTCAAATTGCGGACATTGCCATCCAGTGTGGTCAGGGTTTCACCTTCCTCGGCTTCCCGGACAACGATCTTGCCGGAGGAAACATACCGGTAGTCAAAGGCGTGCATGGGCTGGCCGTACTCCAGCATCACATAGTTGGTAATGTCTACGATGTTATTGATGGGGCGGATGCCGTTGGCACGAAGACGCTGCCGCAGCCACTTGGGGGAGGGGGCGATCTTCACATTGGCCACCATCCGGGAGGTGTAGCGATTGCACAGCTCGGTGGCAGGAACTTCCACATCCAGCTTGTCATAGATGGAGCCGGCATCAGAGCCGCTCACCACAGGCTCGTGGTGGCGCATGGTCTTGCCGAAGGCGGCGGCGGATTCTCTTGCCAGACCGATGATGGAGTAGCAGTCGGGACGGTTGTTGGTGATCTCAAAGTCCACGATGGTATCATCATTGCCGATCACCAGATTGATGTCGTCGCCAATGCTGCAGTTTTCGCCGTTCAGGATCCAGATGCCGTCCAGAATGGCATTGGGGAAGTCGTTCTGGGTCAGGGCCAGTTCTTCCAGACCGCAAAGCATGCCGTTGGAAACCTCGCCACGGAGCTTGCCCTTGGTGATGTGCACGCCGCCGGGCAGCCAGCTGTTGTGCAGCGCAACAGGAACAAGGTCGCCCTGCTGCACATTCTGTGCGCCGGTAACGATCTGGACAGGCTCTTCACCGCCTACATCCACCTGACAGACCCACATATGGTCGGAGTTCTGGTGGCGGACGATGGAAAGCACCTTGCCTACTTTAACATTTTTGATTTCTGCATCCATCCGCTCCCAGGTCTCTACCTTCTGGCCGAAGACAGTGAGCTTTTCCACATATTCCTTATCGGAGACAGCGGACAGATCCACAAACTCCTCATGGAGCCATTTTCTGTTGAGTTTCATTGTCTACCCTCCTTAGAACTGGTTCAGGAACCGGATGTCGTTGTCGAAGATCAGGCGCAGGTCATTGATCCGCATACGGCCCATGGCCATACGCTCCAGACCCATGCCGAATGCGAAGCCGGAATACTTTTCCGGATCAATGCCGCAGCATTTCAGCACTTCAGGGTGCACCATACCGGCACCCAGCAGCTCGATCCAGCCCTCGCCGTGGCAGGTGGAGCACACATGGCCGTCCACCTCGCCGGTGCCGTGGCACTTGTGGCACTGCATATCCATTTCGCAGCTGGGCTCGGTGAAGGGGAAGTGATGGGGACGGAACCGCATCTGGGAATCCTCTCCGTAGATCTTCTTCATAATGGCAACCAGCGCGCCCTTCAGGTCACCCATGGTGATATGCTCGTCCACCACCAGACCCTCGATCTGGTGGAACATGGGGCTGTGGGTGGCGTCGGCCTCGTCCTTGCGGAATACCCGGCCGGGGGCCAGCATGCACAGCGGGGGCTTATTGTTTTCCATAAAGCGGATCTGCATGGGGCTGGTCTGGGTCCGCAGCAGAACAGAATCGTCATCGGAGAAGTAGAAGGTGTCGCTGCGGTCCCGGGAGGGATGACCCTCCTCAATGTTCAAACGGGTAAAGTTGTAATCTGCCAGCTCTACCTCAGGACCGTCTACTACCTGATAACCAAGGCCCACGAAGATCTCCTTGATCTGCTGCAGCACCATGTTCATGGGATGCTGATGGCCCATGGTAACTGTATCACCGGGGATGGTCACATCCAGCGCTTCGCTTGCCAGTTTTGCCTCCAGCACGGCAGAGTGGATAGCGGCCTTGCGCTCCTCCAGCTTTGCCTCAATGTCGGCCCGGACAGAGTTTGCCAGCTGACCCATAACAGGCCGCTCCTCGGCGCTGAGCTTGCCCATCATTTTCAAAACGGCGGTGAGCTCACCCTTTTTGCCCAGCCATTTGACCCGAAGCTCTTCCAGAGCGGCAGGAGAGTCGGCTGCTTCCAGAGCCGCCATGGCCTGAAGCCGGATCTGCTCTAACTGTTGTTTCATGTATGTTACATCCTTTCTGGATTAATCTATAAAAAAATATCCTTCCATCCCGCAAATCGGGACGAAAGGACTTCCTTCCGCGGTACCACCCGCAATTCACCGCTGTTAGCGGCGCACTTTTCAGACGCTGACACGTCTAAGATGCATAACGGCATCACCCGGCAAACCCTACTGAAAGTTCAGGCCGCAGCTCATGGGAGAAAGCCCGATACAGCACCCAAGCGGCTCCCACCATCCCGCATTCGCTGAAGCTGTGCATACTCTGTACAGGGCGACCCAATCATCGCTTTTTCTATATCGGGGTAATATTAACATATCCATTTTCAAAATGCAAGTCCTATTTCTGCCGAAAACCGCATTTTTCTGGCGGATACATTAATTATAATAATATAGGCTGAAGCTGCTCCCCAGACAGCGCGGCTTCCAGCGCGGCAGGAATTTTGCTGAAATCTGCCACCATACTGGTGGGTTTCCCCAGGGAATCATCCTGCCCGAAAGGAACGAAGTAATAGTTTTTCCGGCTTAAAAGCTTTCCTATGTTTTCCGCCGCGCCGGCCAGTGCATCGTTGGTGGATACAGCCACCAGCACAGGCCGGCTGTTTCGCAAATGACTTTTAGCTGCCATGGTAACAGAGGTGTCCGCAATGCTGTGGGAAAGCTTTGCCAGAGTGTTGCCCGTGCAGGGGGCGATTACAAGAGCATCCAGCAGCTTTTTTGGGCCGATGGGTTCTACCTGTGCGATGGTGCTTAAGGGATCTGTGCCGCAGATCTCGGCTGCTCTGCGAATGTGGGACTGGGCAGTGCCGAACCGGGTGTCAGTGCTGTATGCAGCCGGAGAAAAAACAGGGATCAGGCGGTACGTTTTTGCCAGCTCCTCCATAACAGGGAATACCTGATGAAAAGTACAGAAGGAACCGCACATGGCAAATCCTATGGTCATAAAGTTTCCTCCTTTCCGGCGGCCAGACGGATCACAGTTTTTGCAATAAGCTTGCCGGAGGTTTCCGGCGCTTCCTGATTGGGAAGACCCTTTGCCCATATGACACCGCTGCCGGCGATTCCCAACTGGGAAGCAAGATCAATCTTGATGCAGTCATGCCTGCAACGGGCAGTGTCCGCCTCCGACAGTACAGGTACCGGCACGGTGTTTAATATGACCCGGTAGCGCATGAGGTAGGGGGCAAGTTCACCGGTGGGGATGCTCCGGTATCCAAGAGCCAGAAGCATAGCCCGGTCTGCCGGATTTCTGGCAGCTACGGTCACATCAGCGCCCAGAGCCAGAAGATCTGCGGCAAGACATTTGCCGATCCGCCCCCAACCGATGATCAGGATCGGACAATTTTTGAGCGTCACCGGCAAGTTGTTTGCTGCTATGGTAATGGCGCATTGGGCAGTAATGGCTGCATTTTCCGCAAGATAAACAGGATCCTGAAGAAAATCTATACATTTATAATGTGCCAGCGCCGGATGTCTCAGATTTCCGCCCATCACCGTAATGTCCTTTGAAAGGCAGGACAGAATATGTACCAGATCCGCCCCACCTTTGATTTGTCCGGTTGGCTCAAAGCTTGGCACCGGAAGCAAAAGGTGTGTTGTATCCGCAGAGGGGCAGTCGGCAATATCCAGCCCCTGACAGGAGAGAAAATGACAGGCATGGGTCAGCGCCATGGTCTTTCCGGCGGGATAGATTTTGATTCCATTCATAAAAAATCACCCTTTCACCCCAGAATATGCGGGCATACATTCCCCGGTGCTTGATTTTTTCACAGGTTTCAGTATAATATTATTAAGAGGTGAGCGTATGCAAAGATTAGGTTTTATCCATGATATGATGGATGTTAAGGTGCTGATCCTGTTTGTTGCTGCCCGGTCGGAGTACCCCATGACCATGCAGGAAGTGTACGAGCTTTGCTATCAGGATGACTGCCTGAGCTATTTTGATGTTTGTACGGCAGTGCCGGAAATGGTAAAGTCCGGCCACCTGAAGCAGACAGAGGATGAAAAATATGAGATCACGGAAAAAGGGCGGGACGCCGGTCAGCTGACGGAGGATTCCATTGCCTTTACCGTGAAGCAGCGGGCGGAAAATGCGGTTGCCCGGTTTAACCGCCAGATTCGCCGCAGCAGCTTTATCCGCACCCAGACAGTTCCCAGAGGAAATGGAGAATTCTCTGTAATCATGTCTCTGGATGACGAGGTGGGAAACCTGATGACACTGGAGCTGCTGGCCCCGGATCAGCGGCAAGCCATCCGCCTTGCAAAGCTGTTCGAGAAAAAGGCAGAGAATGTGTATAACCTGACCATGACCGAGCTTCTGGATGAGGAAGATTCTGTTGAAGATTCGTGAATGCCCCTTGTCGTCGACACAGAATCGCTGTATAATATAAGTACACCGAAGAATCGGTGAAATGAAAGGAGCTGCCGCATATGAAATTTCAGTTTAGTGAGAAAAAAGTTAAGCTGCCGGGCAATGTCCATGCTTATGCCGAAAAAAAGGTAATGAAGCTGGCGCGTTACTTTGAGGAGGATGCGGAAGCACTGATCATCTTTTCTGTAGAAAAAAACCGGAACAATGTGGAGCTCACCGTCCACGGTGCAGACCACTGGTTCCGGGCTCATGAAAGCACTTCGGATATGTTTGCCTCCATTGATGCCGCTGTTGGCACCATAGAAGGACAGATCCGGAAGAATAAGACCCGCCTTGCCCGTCGGCTGCGCCAGGATGCATTCACCCGCACCGTAGAGGAGACTTCCTTTACTCCGGAGGAAACGGAAGAGGATCTGAGCATCGTTAAGACCAAGAGCTTCTATTTTAAGCCCATGACCCGGGAGGAAGCTGTGCTGCAGATGAACCTTTTGGAGCATAACTTCTTCGCATTCCGGGATGAGGATAACGGTGGGTCCTTCGCTGTGGTCTACCGCAGAAACGATGGCGGCTATGGCCTGATCGACGATGCAAAATAAGGATTACAGATTAAAGGGGGCACGTAAGAGGGAATGTTGTGGAGTTCAGATTACCATTGCGGGCCTCAACACGAGAGAATTTTTAGGAAAACGGTTTGCGAAGCGGTGACAACGGTCACTGTTTCACAATGACAGAAAACGGAGTCTAATACAACACCCACCGGATTTCCGGTGGGTGTTGATAATATCTCGTTAACAGTCATGCTGCAGACTATTCTTATGTCGGTTAAATCAGTCCAGCTTGGTGCCGCATTTGTTACAGAAGTGTACGCCTTGGGTAATTTGGGCACCACAGTTGGGACAGTTACTATTAAGCTTAGTTCCACAATTATTGCAAAATAATGACCCTTCAGGATTATGAGATTTGCAGTTAGAGCAAACAATCTCGCCTTCAGCCAAAACCGCACCTGAGCCCTGAACCATCACCTCTTTACCACCGGTATAGATCGTTCTTTCAACAAGATTAAAAATCTCAGTCGGAAGATTTTTCTGACGAACTGCACCTACGATAGCGGTTACTGCAAACGGCCAGGAAACAAACCAGCCTACGGCACCTGCACCGATCTTGTCAGCCCAATGCCCCTCGCCAACCGTCACGTTGATCATATCATTGATAACGGTCATATATATGGTAATCGCAAGACGTGTGCCGCTGATGGTCTTCCAAGCATCGTGCGGTTGGCTTGCCTGAATAACATATCCTTCGGTCGTTTTTGCGCTCTGAGTCTCCATGCCCTTTTGCATCTTGAGATGAGATTTTACTGCATCGACGATGATCTCCGGGCGAACATCCATCAACCGGTACATTCTGCTTTCGTTTGTCATTTTATTTTCTCCTCCGTAGAAATTAAGAATATGCTTAATCGTATAGTAGCATGATATATTTCAAAAATCAACATTTTTCGTAATAAAGCAGCAAAATTTGTCAACAGAAAGCATACGAACTGATCGGAAAACCATAAGGGAGTTTCGCGATGAAAATCTGTTTTAATGACATTAATCGTAAGAGGTTGCCAGTCTTCTTTATAAAAAAGAGGGTTGACAAATAATGAATTGTCTGTTATCATGTCCCAGCGCCTTAAATCAAGGCACGACAGACTAGCGCTTTTTCAAAAGAATTTTGACGAGAATAGAAAAAAGTTCTTGACAAAGAGTGACACATGTGCTAGTATGAACAAGCTGACCGCTGCGCGCGGGAAGCACCTGTACCTTGTAAATTGAATAATGTGAGACGAACTATAAACACCTTGGACAATTTAAATGGATTGTTTAAGTTTTTGTACAAGACGAATTAACAGCCAACGAAAATTCTTGAGTAA
>SVKX01000023.1 GCA_015068225.1 Oscillospiraceae bacterium | reverse complement strand
CGGTGGTGGGTGCGGTGGTGGGTGCGGTGGTGGGTGCGGTGGTGGGTGCGGTGGTAGGTGCAGTGGTGGGTGCGGTGGTGGGTGCGGTGGTAGGTGCAGTGGTAGGCGCGGTGGTAGGGGCAGACGGCTGGGCGGGAAGGGTGGAAAGGGAAATGTCTTCTACCGGGATCAGGGAGCTGCCGCCCAGTGCGCCGGAGAAGGTCATTATGACGGCCAGCAGCAGGGCAAGGGCTTTGATCCGTGTTTTCATGGTAATTCCTCTTTTTTTGTGTAGATTTTGTAATTATACGAATTATTTCGACAAAAGTCAACAAGGCAGGGCGGGAGGAGAAATAATAACGGTAGATTTTTGGGGTTGCATAATGCTGTGCAACTCCTTCTGTTTTTTGGGGTCAAAGTGAAAGGGAGGCGCAAAATGGAACAGAAGCATTCGGAAACTGCACTGAAAAAAAGGATCCGGGCCGGAAAGCTCCGGCGGGAGGATGTGGCAAGACGATTGGCAGAATTGGCTTTTGGCAGAGCCAATGACTGTGTCCGGCTGGTACTGGAGGAGGGGACACCTCTGGAAAAGCTGGACTTAAGCCTGCTTAGTGAGGTCAAGCGCAATGACAAGGGGACGGTGGAGGTCCGGCTTGTGGACCGGCTGCGGGCTCTGGAACAACTGGCATTGATGGCAGAGGAAAACGGAAGTGAGCTGGAATCCTTTATAAAGGCGCTGCAGGGGGGTGAGGAAAAGGCTTGAGTTATCAGGCATTTTCTCCCAAACAGAGGACAGTGCTCACATGGTGGACCTCCGGTAGTCCTTATGAAGGCAAGGAGGCCATCGTTTGCGACGGGGCGGTGCGGTCGGGAAAAACACTGGCTATGGGCTTGTCTTTTTTTCTGTGGGCCATGGTTTGCTTTGACGGGAAAAGGTTTGGTGTATGCGGAAAGACCATTTCCTCGTTGCGAAGAAATGTGCTGTCAGAGATCCTGCCCCGAATGGAGGCGCTGGGGGCTGTCTGGAAGGAAAAACGGACGGAAAACCTGGTGACGGTTACATTTAAGGGACATCGGAATCAGTTTTACATTTTTGGCGGACGGGATGAGAGCTCTGCCAGTCTGATTCAGGGCATTACCTTTGCGGGGGTACTGCTGGACGAAGTGGCGCTGATGCCCCGCAGTTTTGTGGAGCAGGCCTGCGCCAGATGCTCGGTGGCAGGCAGCCGGCTGTGGTTTAACTGCAATCCGGCGGGGCCCAGCCACTGGTTTTACAAGAACTGGATTCAGGAGGCGGAAAGCCGCAACTGTCTGCGGCTGCATTTTACCATGGAGGACAACCCTTCTCTGACGGAGCAGATCCGGCAGCGGTATCACCGGCTTTACACCGGTGTATTCTACCGCCGGTTCGTGCTGGGACAGTGGGCCCAAGCCGAGGGGCGGGTTTATGACTTCTTCGGGCCGGATATGGTAAAGCCTGTGCCGGAGGGCAGCTTTGAAAAGTGGTACATTTCCTGCGATTACGGCACGGTGAATCCCACATCCATGGGGCTATGGGGATTGCTGAACGGGGTCTGGTACCGGGTGAAGGAGTTTTATTTCAGCTCCAGAACTCAGATGCGGCAGATGACCGATGAAGAGTATGCCGGCGCATTGGCGGAGCTGGCAGGGGGCAGGAGTATTACTGCTGTGATCATTGATCCTTCAGCTGCCAGCTTTATTGAGGTGCTGCGCAGAAAGGAGTGGCGGATCCGGAAGGCGGATAACGATGTGCTGTCGGGGATCCGGCTGACCTCTGACTGCCTGAAGGAGGGGCGGATCGTGATCTGCGAGGGGTGCAATGACTGTCTGCGGGAGATGGATGAGTATGTATGGGATCTGCAAAGCGCAGCAAAGGACAGGGTGAAAAAGGAGAACGATCACGCAATGGATGATATGCGGTATTTTGTATCCACCGTGCTGGGGCGGCAGCAAAGCAGCTTTGCCGCCTGCGCTGTGGAGCGAAAAAAGTGAAAGGGGCGAAAACATGAAACGAAAAGGGAAAAAGCAAACGCTGACGGCATCTGCCTGTCAGCTGCGGACCGGAGGCAGCCATCCTTTTGGCGCGCTGAAGGGATTTGTTCCCCTGGGGACCGGTGAGGAGCAGATCTATCGGGAAATGCGGGAGGCCATTCCGGTGCTGGATGCGGCAGTGGGAAAGCTGGTGCGTCTGAGCGGCGGTTTCGGTGTGAAATGCCGCAGCGCGCAGGCGCAGAAAAAGCTGGAGGAATTCCTGAAAAATGTTCCCTGTGGCAGAGGTCAGGTGGGCATCGACAGCTTTTTGAGCAGCTATGTGGACAGTGTGCTGACCTATGGAAAGGCGGTTGGAGAGCTGGTGGTAGCCGGCGGCAAGCTTCGGGCGGTGTGCTGGGGGGATGTGACCCAGCTGCAGATGCAGGAGGGGGAAAATCCTCTGGAGACCGTGATCTGGGGGATGGACAGCAAGGGCTTGATGCGGCCCCTGCCCTATCAGCATTTGCTGCTGTTTACCAGCATGAATCCGGAGCCTGCCCATCCTTACGGTGTCAGTATTTTCCGGGGGATGCCGTTTTTGGCGGAGATCCTGATGAAGATCTACAATGCCATCGGCACCAACTGGGAGCGATCCGGCAACCTGCGGTACAGCGTGATCTGCAAGGGCGATGAGAATATGGATCCGGCGATGGTGCAGGAACGGGGCAGACAGGTGGCCGCGGAATGGGCAAGAGCCATGGAGGATGGCAAAAACGGTACGGTGCGGGATTTTGTGGCTGTGGGGGATGTGCAGATCAAGGTCATTGGCGGCGAAGCACCGATTCTGAATTCCGAAGTGCCTGTCCGGCAGATTTTGGAGCAGCTGGTGGCAAAAACCGGGCTGCCGCCGTTTTTGCTGGGTCTGAACTGGAGCACCACGGAGCGAATGAGCACCCAGCAGGCAGATCTGCTCACATCAGAGCTGTGGGCGCTGCGGCGGACGGTAGAGCCAGCGGTGCGCAAGATTTGCCGGACTTTTCTGGCGCTGGAGGGGCTGGATCCTGAGGTGGAGATCCTTTGGAATGATATCAGCCTGCAGGACATTACCGAGGAAGCAAAGGCGGAGCTGTATCTGGCACAGGCGGCAAAGGCCAGAGCAGAAGCCGGAATTTAAGGAGGTTTGGATATGGAAATCAAAAAGGAAGCTGAGGCGATCAGCAGCGGAATCCCCACAGCAGCCCAACTGGAGGCAATCAACGCCCAGGCCAAGGCGAAGCTGACGGCGGAGCAGGTGTATGTTTTCTCCGTGCGGCTGTGCGATGATCAGGTGGATCGGGACGGAGAGCGGTTTGATACCGCCGCACTGCCGGGGCTGGCGAAGCTGTTCATTGGGAAAACGGGGATCATTGACCACAAATGGAGCAGTGACAGTCAGGTGGCCCGGATCTTCGAGACCCAGGTGATTCAGGAAGACGGCGTCAGCTACATCAAGGCATGGGCATATATCCGTCGGGGTGGCAATGCGGATGAGGTGATCGCGGATATCGAGGCGGGCATCAAAAAGGAGGTTTCCGTGGGCTGCGCCATGGGGCGGGCGGTCTGCTCCATTTGCGGCGGCGACCATGGGCAGTGCGGGCATCAAAAAGGGGAGCGTTATGATGGGCAGCTGTGCTGCGTCATTCTGAAAGAGCCGATGGATGCCTATGAATTTTCTTTTGTTGCAGTACCGGCTCAGCCGGCTGCCGGAGTTTTGAAGGGCATGGGTGGCAGAAAGAGATGTCTGAAGGAACTGGCGGACACTTTTGGAGCCCAGGCAGAGTATCGGGAGCTGCAGAAAAATGCGGAGCTTGGCCGGCAGTACCGGAAGGAGCTGGAAAACGAGATCGTGCGGCTGTGTCTTTCCCTGGAGCTGGGGGCGGAGGAGCCGGTTTATCGCGGTATTGCAAAATCCGCGGCAGCGGAGGACCTGATGAAGCTGCGCGCGGCTTTGCAGGGGCGGCTGGAGGAAAGCCTTCCTGTGCAGACCCAGCTTTGGGTTAATCTGGAAAAGCGGGAGACGCTGGAAAGCGGCTTTTTGATTTGAGGGTATTTCCGGCGGTGAGCCGGTGACCATATATTTTTACTTAGGAGGAAACGAAAAATGGGTTATGATAATCTGAAACTGGAAAAGGGCATGTACCGGCAGGAGGGCATGAGCTTTACCCAGGTGCTGGAGTCTTTGGACCCCAGTGAGAATTACCGGGGCACAGCGCTGGAGGGAACCGATGCATTTCAGCGTCAGCTGAAGCGGTTTGGCATCCGCGCCAAGGGCGCAGGGTCTTCTACCGTGGAAAAGTTTTTCCGTACCATGGATTCTGCGGTGCTGTTCCCCGAGTATATTGCCCGCACAGTCCGGCAGGGCATGGAGGAGAATGATATTCTGCCTGCCATTGTGGCTACCACCACTATGATCGACTCCATGGACTACCGCTCCATCTACTCCAACCCTGCCGATGCGGACAAGGAGCTTAAGAGCGTGGAGGAGGGCGCAGCCATTCCCGAGACTGAGGTCAAGACCAAGGAGCATCTGGTAAGCCTGAGCAAGCGGGGCAGAATGCTGGTTGCTTCCTACGAGGCCATCCGCTTCCAGAAGCTGGATCTGTTCAGCGTTATGCTGCGCCAGATCGGCGCACACATCCAGAAGCAGCAGCTGGCCGATGCAGTCAATGTGATCATTAACGGCGACGGCAATGATAATGCTGCAGTGCAGTACTCCATCGGCACCAATCCCATCTCCGGTACTGCCGGCACATTGGGTTACGATCAGATGGTGGAATTCTGGGGTCAGTTTGATCCTTACACCATGAATACCATTCTCTGCTCTACCGGCACCATGACTAAGCTGCTGAAGGTGCCTGAGCTGCAGAATCCCATGACAGGCCTGAATTTCCAGGGCACTGGTAAGGTGGGCACGCCTTTGGGTGCTCAGATCCACCGCACCAGTGCTGTGGCCGACGGCGTGATCATCGGTCTGGACAACCGCTATGCGCTGGAGCTGGTTCGTGCCGGCGATGTGCTGGTGGAATACGACAAGCTGATCGACCGTCAGCTGGAGCGGGCGGCCATTACCTCCATTTCCGGCTTCGGTAAGATCTGTGACGGCGCAGCTGCGGTGCTGAACGTATGACACTGACGGAGCAGATCTATGCCCAGGCGCTGGTGCTGATCCGGGATCTTCAGGATGGGGACAGACCTATGCTGGAGATGCTGTGCCGGTCTGCGGAGGTATCCCTGCGGGCAAAGCTGCGGGACGGTGTGACACCGGAGGACTGCAAGGCGGATTTTGTGGCGGCGGCCAGTTTATATGCACTGGCGGCTATGTCTGAGATCGACGACGCAGTGCAGCCGGAGCAGATTTGCGCCGGAGATCTTACGGTGCGCAAAAGCAGCTTTGATGCGGCGGCCTGCTGCCTGCGGTATCAGGCAGAATTGATGATGATTCCCTATGTGAAGGATCGGTTCGCCTTTATGGGGGTGTGATATGGTCTGTGTGCTGGAAGATGTGATCGGGCGCTATGGCGAAAAGCTGGTTCTGTGGCAGGGGGAAAAGCGTGTGGTCTTTCGCGGTTTTCTCCAGCACAGCCGGTCAAAGAGCCTGCAGAACATGGAGCGGATATACGGGCCCCTGGGGGAGATTCCCGGGGGGAGATTCCTGCTGATGGCACCCATGCATGTAGCTATTTCCGTAGGGGATATCATTGAGCAAAAGAACCGCACATTTACCGTTCAGCGGATCGAAACGGTTACCGTTAAGGACCGGGAGGTCTATCGTTGGGGACTGTGCACGGAAAGGAGTGTTGATCCGTGACGGAACGGATGGGCGCTGTGCTGAATGCGTTAAATGGCGGAAAGATCCCTGCTATCCGGGCATATCCTGCAAAGAAAATGCAGATGCCGGATGGGATCACAGCCACAGTGCAGCTAAAGCTGCTGGATGAGGCATCTGGTCAGGAGACAGTGCTGGTCAGCATTTTCGCACCTGTTTCCATGGGGGCGGCTGCCTGTGAGGATGCTGCGCTGCAGGCCGGCCAGCTTTTAAAGGCTACCGGCTGCACCTGCCGGGTGGAGGAATGCCAGCATCGGAAGGATATGGATCTGTTTTGCGTCTGTGTCCTTGCGGAGTTTGTGGACAGGGAAGTGCCGGAAGAAAGCGATGAGTAAAAAAGGAAACGGGAGTGGATATCCACTCCCGTTTTTTTATGGAATTGGGTTTTCTTTCAGCAGGTCTGCAATGGTGATGCCCTCGAAAAATGCGTCAATCATCTGGTCCAGCTTGTCCCACATGGGTTTGGTCTGACAGCATTCACTCCGGGAACAGGCGGCAGGACCCTGACTGGTGCAGGATACTGCGGCAAGGCTGCCCTCGGTGAGCTTGAGGATGCTGCCGATGGTGTAAGCTTCCGGCTTCCGGTTCAGGCGGTAACCGCCGCCTTTTCCGTGGACGGCATCCACGAAAGCTGCCTTGGACAGGACAGTCATAATGGATTCCAGATATTTCTGGGAAATATTTTCCGATTCCGCGATCTCTTTCAGCGGCACATAATCCTCTGTGGCCCGCTGGGCAAGACACACCATAACCCGCAGCGCGTAGCGCCCCTTGGTAGATACAATCATAGCTTACTCGTGACAGTGGGCGCAGTTGGCGCAGTCGGGGAAGAGCTTCTTGTCGTAGGGGATGTTGTTGCGGTCATAATAATCCTTCAGGGCATTTTTGATAGCTTCCTCTGCCAGAACGGAGCAGTGGAGTTTATGAGCGGGCAGACCGTCCAGCGCTTCGGCTACCGCCCGGTTGGACAGCTGCAGAGCCTCGTGAATGGATTTGCCTTTGATCATCTCCGTGGCCATGGAGGAGGAGGCGATGGCGCTGCCGCAGCCAAAGGTCTCAAACTTCACATCCACGATGATTTCGTTTTCGATCTTCAGGTAGATCTTCATAATGTCGCCGCATTTGGCATTGCCGACTTCGCCAATGCCGTCGGCGTTTTCGATGACACCCACGTTCCGGGGATGGGTGAAATGGTCCATTACTTTTTCACTGTATAAAGCCATAGTTTTTTCTCTCCATTTACAGAATAAATTCGCGCTTGCCATTCATCAGGTCTCTCCAGACGGGGGAGATACTCCGCAGGTATTCCACCACCTGAGGAACTACGGCAAGAATATGGTCAATTTCTTCTTCGGTGTTGTATTCGCTGAGGGAAAGGCGCAAGGAACCGTGGGCCACATCGTGGACACGGCCAATGGCCAGCAGCACATGGCTGGGATCCAGAGAGCCGGAGGTGCAGGCACTGCCGGAGGAGGCGCAAACGCCCTTCATATCCAGCAGCAGGAGCAGAGATTCACCTTCAATACCCTCAAAGCAGAAGCTCACATTGCCGCTCAGGCGGTTGACAGGATCGCCGTTGAGGGCGCAGTGGGGGATCTGGGACAGACCGGCGATCAGCTTATCCCGCAGGGCAGCTACTTTTGCAGAATTTTCCTGCATATGGGCGCAGCTGTCTTCCAACGCGGCGGCCATGCCGCAGATGGCGGGAATATTCTCTGTGCCGGCCCGCTTGCCCCGCTCCTGGGCACCGCCATCGATCAGATTGGTCAGCATCAGACCCCGGCGGCAGTAGAGAACGCCGATACCCTTGGGACCGTGGAACTTGTGGGCAGAAAGGCTGAGCATATCAATATTCTGCTCTTTTACATGGATGGGCAGATGACCGGCAGCCTGAACGGCATCGGTGTGGAAGGGGACACCGGCTTCCTTGCACACAGCACCGATCTGGGCGATGGGAAGGACAGAGCCGATCTCGTTGTTGGCGTACATGCAGGTGACAAGACAGGTATCCTCCCGCAGGGCATCTTTCACCTGATCGGCAGTAATGTTGTGATTCTTGGAAACATCCAGCAGGGTGATTTCAAAGCCTTCCTTTTCCAGACGCTTCAGAGTGTGGAGCACCGCGTGATGCTCAAAGGCAGTGGAAATAATATGCTTTTTTCCTTTTCTTTCGCCAATACGGGCAGCGGACACAATGGCCTGATTGTCCGCCTCGCTGCCGCCGGAGGTGAAATAGATTTCTCTGGGTTCACAGCCGATGCAGCGGGCGATGGTTTCCCGGGCATTTTCCAGCGCTTCCTTTGCGGCCTGACCGGCGGAGTGCAGACTGGACGGATTGGCGTAAATATCTTGAAAATAGGGCAGCATAGCGTTAATCGCTGTGGTGCTCATTTTTGTAGTGGCAGCATTATCTGCATAAACTTGCATTGGGATAAACCTCCAATATTTACCTATTGACTTCGTAGGTAATATAGCATCCTTTACCTACTTTGTCAATAGGTAAATAAGGCAAGAATTCAAAACGATTATTTGTCAAAAAAGAGATTCTTCCAGAGTGCGGACAAAAGCCTCCAGCCCCTGCCGGTCAGCATCCGAAAAACGGTTTAAAGAGGGACTGTCGATATCCAGAACGCCCCAAATGATACGGTCTTTGTGAATGGGCACTACGATCTCCGAGCGGGAAGCGCTGTCGCAGGCGATATGTCCGGGAAAGGCGTGGACATCCGGCACCAGCTGGGTCTGATCCAGCGCGGCGGCAGTGCCGCAGACACCTTTTCCCATGGGAATGCGGATGCAGGCAGGTTTTCCCTGAAACGGCCCTAAAACAAGCGCCCCATCCTCCATCAGATAGAAACCGGCCCAGTTAATATCCGGAAGATTTTCCCAGAGAAGGGCGGCGGCATTGGCAAGATTGGCGATGGGGTAGGGAACATCAAAGGTCAAGGCGGAAAGAGAGGCAAGCAGCGATTCATAATTTGTGAAATTTTTCAAGATAATTCCTCCTTTTTGCCTATCATACAATAAAAAATCTGCTGGTGCAAGAGCCTTGCAGAATCTGGAGGCGCATCCTGTCCTGCCCTGAATTTTCGTCTTTTTCATGGGTTTTGCGAGGATGCTCCATGGAATATTAAGAGGGCAGACGAAATGGAGGGCTGAAAAAATGAAAATGATCACAAAACGCGTTGCGGTGGCGTTGCTGAGTTTATGGTTGCTTCCTTTCCATGCCAATGCGGCCCAGGAGCTGGCGCCTGTGGGGCAGGTGGTGGGGCTGGAGCTGCGGGATGGCAGTGTATCGGTTGCGGCCTTTGATGAGGAGTTGGGCGCTCAGTCCAGAGCGGCGGGCCTGCAGGTTGGAGATGTGATTGAAAGCATCGACGGCCAGCAGATCAAAACCTCGGAGGACATTCGCAGGGTACTGACCCGGTCTCATGGAATGGTGGATGTGCAGGTCAGCCGGGAAGGAAAAAAACAGAGCATCAGCCTGACGCCCCATATTACCGGAGATGGGCCGAAGTTAGGGATATACCTGAAGCAGGGTGTTACCGGCATCGGAACCGTTACCTGGTATGATAAGGATACCGGAAAATTTGCCACCTTGGGCCATGGCGTAAATAATGGAAATGGAAAGCTTCTGGATATGACCCAGGGCAATGCCTATGATGCCCGGGTTTTGACAGTCCGAAAAGGAAAAAGCGGAGAACCGGGGCAGCTGATGGGCGCTATAGAACGGTTGGAGCCTATAGGTGAACTGACGGCAAATACGGCGCAGGGGGTTTTTGGCATCAGCCGGGAGGGTTGGCCCTGCCGGGAACTGCCTGTGGCAAAAACTTCTGAAATCAAGACCGGCAAAGCAAAAATCCTTTCCACGGTTTCCGGCGTGGACGTTCGGGAATATTCTGTGGAAATTCTGAAAATTTATCCAAAGTCCAGACAGACAGGCCGGAATCTGCTGATCCATGTGACGGATCCTGCTCTGTTGGAGACCACCGGCGGCATCGTGCAGGGGATGTCCGGCTCGCCGATTATCCAGGACGGCAAACTGGTGGGCGCAGTGACCCATGTGCTGGTCAACGACCCAACAACCGGCTACGGCATTTTTATTGAAAATATGCTGGATGCTGCAGCGTAATGTAGGGCGGGGGCTTGCTCCCGCCGCTTTTTGTTGCCAATTGCACCGCCTTGTGATATGATAAAAGAAAAGGCGGTGATTGCGTGAATCAGCAGAAGATACAAGAAGAGATTCTTTCTTGTGTATGGTCAGACGATTTGAAAAACTATATTAAAGAACACAACTATATATTTAGCAGTACTGAGCTTCTGTCTATAGCATATCATTTTGCTCCAACTTACAACGAAAGACTGCGATTGCTTCAGTTGCTGGTAGATTACGCCCCGGATGTATCGGAATTTGCAATCCAATGTATCCGCTTTCAAAACGATTGTTTAGAGCAGTTTTTTCAACACGGGGACAACGAAGTATACGAGTTGCGCATAAAGGATGATCCCGATGCGTACGAAGAGCGGTATCTCTGTGCGAACTACCAAACAGCACTGGATATGATCGACGGATTCTACCGGGAATACGATTTTGCTCCCGAAAAGGACACTGTGCGCTATGTGATTACCAAGAGAAAGGTCTTACAATCAACAGATGTCTTTCAAGAGGATGAACTGCAGGAGTGTGAACTGGGGCCAGGAAAGGTTTTAATTTCCGCAGAAATCTGGCGTGACGAAAACGATCCTAAAAAGGAGATTGAGGATGTCGAATTTCCGAGCTTTATTCCTCATCTTTCTGCCGTCCGTTACAGGAAGGGAGATAGTAGCATTTGCCGAGGTGTATGTCTTGCAGGTG
>SVKX01000008.1 GCA_015068225.1 Oscillospiraceae bacterium | reverse complement strand
AGTACGATTCCTATTTGCTACGGATGGAGCCCTTTGTGGGGATCTGTGCAAAGAGCAGTCCTTTATGCGGAAAGCAAGTCGCAATTGAGGACTTGCTGCGGGAAACGATTATCGTCCGGGAAGAGGGCTCAGGTACGCGCCGCATTTTTGAGGAGCGGCTGACAGCATCCGGTTATGAACTGAGTGATTTTTACAGAGAAGTTTCTATCAGCAGCTTTGTTTCTATCAAGGCATTGGTTGCAAGCGGCAGCGGTATCAGTTTTCTGTACAAGTCCGTAGTAGAGAACGAATGCAACATTGGTACATTTACTGTGGATACGATCACCCAGCCCCATCCGTTCCATGTGGTCTATACGCGTAACACCAATGCCAGAAATTATGCGGAGCAGTTTCTGGGATGCAATATGGAATAAGTTATACAAAACAATCCCCAACCGCCGAAACGGTTGGGGATTCTCAATTAGATATAAAGGTTTACCCGAATGTCCTTCCATTTGTGAACTCTGCGTTTACTGCTCAAGCTGTACAAATACGCTTTCGCATCTTCGCTTGTCACAAGGAATGTCGCAAACAGCAGGTAATCAGAACTTAATTCCTGCCGTCCTTGATGGCAGCCTGGGCGGCGGCCAGCCGGGCGATGGGCACCCGGAAGGGGGAGCAGGATACATAGTCCAGACCGATCTTGTGGCAGAACTCCACGCTCATGGGGTCGCCGCCGTGCTCGCCGCAGATGCCGTAGTGCAGCGCCTTGCCGGAGGCCTTGCCCTTGGCAACGGCCATTTCCATCAGCAGGCCCACGCCGTTCTGATCCAGCTTGGCGAAGGGATCGTTTTCATAGATCTTGGAGCTGTAGTAAGCATCCAGGAACTTGCCCGCATCGTCACGGCTGAAGCCGAAGGTCATCTGGGTCAGGTCATTGGTACCGAAGCAGAAGAACTCTGCCTCCTTGGCGATCTCCTCGGCGGTCAGACAGGCTCTGGGGATCTCGATCATGGTACCCACCTCGTAATGCAGCGCCACACCGGAAGCGGCGATCTCCGCATCGGCGGTCTTGACCACCACATCCTTGACAAACTTCAGCTCCTTCACATCGCCAACCAGCGGGATCATGATCTCGGGAACCAGATTCCAGTCCGGATGCTTCTTCACGGTGGCGATGGCAGCCCGGATGACAGCCTTTGTCTGCATGGCAGCGATCTCGGGATAGGTAACGCTCAGACGGCAGCCACGGTGGCCCATCATGGGGTTAAACTCATGCAGGGAAGCAATGATCTCCTTGATCCGCTCCACGCTCTTGCCCTGGGTGGCAGCCAGCGCAGCGATGTCCTCCTCTGCGGTGGGAACGAACTCATGCAGCGGGGGATCCAGGAAGCGGATGCACACGGGCATACCTTCCATGGCCTCATAAAGGCCCTCAAAGTCAGCCTGCTGCATGGGCAGGATCTTGGAAAGCGCCTTCTCCCGCTCTTCCACAGTGTCAGAACAGATCATCTCACGGAAGTAAGCGATACGGCCTTCCTCAAAGAACATATGCTCGGTACGGCACAGACCGATGCCCTCAGCGCCCAAAGATCTTGCCTTGATGGCATCCCGGGGGGAGTCGGCATTGGTGCGGACCTTCAGCCGGCGGTACTGGTCGGCCCATGCCATGATCCGGCCGAATTCGCCGGCGATGGTAGCCTCCACAGTGGGGATCTGGCCATCATAAATGCAGCCGGTGGAGCCATCCAGGCTCAGCCAATCACCTTCCCGATAGGTCTTGCCGGCCAGGGTGAATTTCTTGTTCTCCTCGTCCATGGCGATCTCGGTGCAGCCGGAAACGCAGCAGGTGCCCATGCCCCGGGCAACCACTGCGGCGTGAGAGGTCATGCCGCCGCGAACGGTGAGAATGCCCTGGGCAGCCATCATGCCCTCAATATCTTCGGGGCTGGTCTCCAGACGAACCAGAACCACCTTTTCGCCCCGCTCGGCCCAGGCCTTGGCATCCTCGGCGGAGAAGACGATCTTACCGCAGGCTGCTCCGGGGGATGCGGCCAGCGCCTTGCCCACAGGAGTGGCTGCCTTCAGTGCCTTGGCATCAAACTGGGGATGCAGCAGTGTATCCAGAGTTCTGGGCTCGATCATGGCAACGGCCTTCTTTTCGTCGATCATGCCCTCGTCCACCAGATCGCAGGCGATCTTCAGAGCGGCGGGAGCGGTACGCTTGCCGTTACGGGTCTGGAGCATGTAGAGCTTGCCGTTTTCCACGGTAAACTCCATGTCCTGCATATCCCGGTAGTGATTTTCCAGAATCTGGCAAACATTGGTAAACTGGGCAAATGCCTCGGGGAACTTTTCTGCCATTTCAGAAATGGGCATGGGGGTCCGGACACCGGCCACCACGTCCTCGCCCTGAGCATTGGTCAGGAACTCGCCGAACAGCTTCTTCTCGCCGGTGGCAGGGTTACGGGTAAAGGCAACGCCGGTACCGCAGTCGTCACCCATGTTGCCGAAGGCCATGGACTGGACATTGACCGCAGTGCCCCAGGAATAGGGGATATCGTTTTCCCGGCGGTAGATATTGGCACGGGGGTTATCCCAGGAGCGGAAAACCGCCTGAATGGCACCCATCAGCTGCTCCTTGGGGTCAGTGGGGAACTCTGCGCCCAGCTTGGCCTTGTACTCGGCCTTAAACTGCATAGCCAGCTCCTTCAGGTCCTCCGCCGTCAGCTCCACATCCTGTGTAACGCCCTTTTCCTCTTTCATCCGGTCGATGAGGGCCTCAAAATACTTCTTGCCCACTTCCATGACCACGTCAGAGTACATCTGAATAAAACGGCGGTAGCAGTCCCAAGCCCAGCGGGGATTGCCGGACTTCTTGGCCATAACATTGACCACGTCTTCGTTCAAGCCCAGATTCAGGATGGTATCCATCATGCCGGGCATGGAGGCCCGGGCACCGGAACGGACAGAAACCAGCAGAGGATTCTCCAGGTCGCCGAATTTCTTGCCGGTGATGGACTCCATCTTCTCCACATATTCCATGATCTGCGCTTTAATATCCTCAGCGATCCTGCGCCCATCCTCATAATACCGGGTGCAGGCCTCGGTTGTGATCGTAAAGCCCTGAGGGACAGGCAGACCAATATTGGTCATTTCTGCCAGATTGGCGCCCTTACCGCCCAACAGCTCCCGCATGGAACCGTTGCCCTCAGTAAACAGGTAAACATACTTGTGCATTGGAATTACCCCTTTCAACTCTTTTGCAGGCAAATCATTTTCGCCTATTTCTTTATATTTTTTAATGTTCTTGTTGATGTTTGTATAGTATAGCATGAGTTTCCAAAAAAAGCAAATACTTTTATGCAATTCCTGAATTTTTTTTGGTAAAAAATTAAAGTTTCGAAAATGCCGGCCGTTCCGGCATCTTTTTCCGCCGAAAGCAGAATCGAGGCAAATTCTTGACATTTATTTCCGGGCGTGATAAATTAGATTTTAGATAGAAAAAGGAGGAATCATACTATGTTTTGTCCAAATTGCGGCGCATATCTTAATGACGGCACCCGTTTTTGCTCCAAATGCGGAAGCGCGCAGACGGTTGCACCCCCTGTGCAGGCCCGCTATGTCCAGCCCGCCCCCAGCCCCCTGGCAGGTGGAAATCCCCGGGCAGAGCAGGTACGCAATGCCGTCCGGAAGCTGGGCGGTTCTCCCCTGTTTCTGATCGTCTGCATCTGCTACACCCTGGCGCAGCTGATTTCCCTGCTGACCCTTTTCATTCCCAATGACCTGTTTAGCTCACTGTACCCCCTGCTCCGGCAGATGGGCATGAGCTACAGCGACATTCACGACATGCTTTCCGGCATCAGCGGCACCTCCGGTATCATGGGTTTCCTGGGTATGATCCCCGGAATTCTGATCATGAGTGGCCTGTGGATGGTTTACGGCACCTGCCTGAACCGGTCCAACCGGCTGGGCACCGGCGGCCTGACCATGATCCAGGTGATCAACATCCTCTATCTGGTGTTCTTTGGCCTTGCAATGCTGATCCTGCTGATCGTGCTTTTGATCGCGGTTGCTGCCACCGGCAGCCTTGGCAGATACGGCAATGATGTGGCCAGCGCAGCAGGTATTGGTATGCTGGTGGCATTCTTCCTCATTGCCGGCATTGCCGCTTTCATTTTCGTATATTACATTAAGATCCTGACCACCATTTCCAAGGTCAAAGAAACCATCCGCACCGGCATTCCCAACCGGAAGGTCTCCGGCTTTGTGGCGGTGATGTGTTTTATCTCCGGGGGTTTCAGTGCACTCGGCGGTCTGATCAGCATCACCGGTCTGGCATATGCCAATCTCAGCACCATTTTGGCCATTCTTTCCTCCCTGCTCTCCGGCACCCTGATGATTCTTATCGGTGTGCTGATCTTCCTGTATAAGAGCAAGATGCGGCAGCTGGAGGAGGAAATGCTGGCACCTCCTGCCCCCGCCTATGCCGCTCCTCAGCCGGCATCCCAGCCCGCTCCTCAGCCGGCACCCCAGCCCGCTCCTCAGCCCGTACCCGCTCCTCAGCCTGTGCCCGCACCTCAGCCTGTGTCCGCACCGGCACCTGTGGCGGTCTGCGAGGTTACCGCGGCCGCTGCCGTGGAAGAGGCTGTGGAAGAGACTGTGGCAGAAACTGTTGCTGCAACCGTAGAAGAAACCGTAGCCGAAATTGTAGAAGAAACCGTTGCGGAAACTGTGGAAGAAGCTGTGGCCGAGTCCATTCCGGAGGAAGCCGCTGCACAGCAGTAAAACACAAAAATAACAAGCGGGTCTGCCCACGGCAGACCCGCTCTTTTCTTTTCTCAATATTCTCTAACTACCGCTTTTACAAGACCGATGATCTCCGCCTCGCTGCCATCAATGGGCGCGTAGGCATCATTTTCCGGCATCAGCAGCAGCTTGCCGCCACGGCGGTACAGCCGCTTGACCGTGGCCTCGTCACCAATACGGGCCACCACGATCTGGCCATCCTCCGCCGTCTGCTGGGGACGGACCACCACCTTGTCACCGCTGAGGATACCGGCATTGATCATACTGTCTCCCCGGACCCGCAGGGCAAAGCAGCCGGGCTCACCGTCCCAGCTCATGGTGCCCTCCTGATTTTCAAAGGCAAGAATGGGCACGCCGGCAGTAACCACGCCGATCACAGGGATCTGACCGGGGCGGGCATTGGTGGCAATGGAGCGCTTGCGGCCCTTGCCGCCGGGAGAAAGGAGCAGCCCCTTTTCCTGCAGCGCCTGAATGTGATAGCTGACAGACGCGGTAGACCGCAGACCCACCGCCTCGCCGATCTCCCGCACAGAGGGGGCATAGCCGTTTTCCTGCACAAACCGGTTCACATATTCTAAGATCCGCTCCGCCTTGTCACTGGTTCTGGGCATAAGCTCTCCTCCTGTATGTTTGATATAAGGATTATAGCACATATGACCGAAAAAGAAAAGGCTTTTTTTAAAAATCGCACCGACTGACCTCCAAAAGCATATCCTTTATATTGAGAGGAGCGATGAAAATGGAGCATTACGATCCGGAAAAAGCCGCCAGAGTCTGGCAGCGGGTGCAGGCCCAGCCCGGTGGGATCCGGGAGCCGGAGTCCCTTTGCACCCTGATCGCGGCGGAAAACCAAGCCGCGGCTGTTTTTGATACCCTTGCCCGCCGGACGGGAAAGCCTGAGCTTTGCCGCCGGATGGCTCAGGAATGCCGCCGCCACAGCACATGGCTGAAAGGAATCTGCCGTCTGACGGACTGCGACCGGCCGGTATCTGCAGGTGCTGCCCCGACCCGGGAGCCGCTGACGGTAACCCTGCGCAAGAGCTACGGCAGCTGTCTGCGTACCGCCGCCGCATGTGACAGCCGGCGGGAAGATCCGGAATACGGCCACGCCTTCGCCGCCATGGCAGAAAAGAAGCGGGAGCACTGCCGCATCCTGCTGGAATTCTTGGGCGCAGACCCCAAGGTAAGCCGCCGCAAACACCGATGACACCCCCTGTGCCAAGGAGGAAATGCCATAAGAGCAGAATATTTGCTCGAAAAACAGACTCTACTGCCAGTAGAATTCCGGATTCTACCCTGTAGAGACACCAAATACGGCCCATTCTCCCGCAAGCAGGGTGCATTTTTGCTTCAAAAAGGGTATAATGAACCGGAAACCACAGGCTTTGTCCTGAAACATATTTTTTGGAGCGTGTTCATCTTATGGCAAACTATCAGATCATCACCGATTCCGGCAGTGACCTTTCTTCCCGCCAGCTCAGCGAGCTTGGCGTTGTCTGCGTGCCGCTGTATGTAAATTTCCGCAATGAAAGCATGGCCGACTCGGTAGACGACGGCATCAAGACCCTTTATGACGGCCTTCGTGCCGGCGAAGCCGCCTCTACCTCCGCCATTAACCCCGCCCGCTGGGCAGCCGCCATGGAAGAATCCCTGGCCCAGGGGAAGGATGTGGTGGTAGTCGCCTTCTCCTCCGGTCTTTCCACCACCTATCAGTCCGCGGTGATCGCCGCCGATGAGCTGCGGGAAAAATATCCCCAGCAGAAGATCTTTGTGGTGGATTCTCTGTGTGCATCTCTGGGACAGGGACTGCTGGTGTGGTATGCCTGCCAGAAGCGGGACGAGGGGCTGTCTGCCGAGGAGCTGGCCGCATGGCTGGAGGAAAACAGGCAGCATCTGTGCCACTGGTTCACTGTGGACGATCTGATGTATCTGAAGCGGGGCGGCCGGGTCAGCGCTGCAACGGCACTGGTGGGCACCCTGCTGAATATCAAGCCGGTGCTCCATGTGGATAACGAGGGGCATCTCATCAATGTAGCCAAAGCCCGGGGCCGCAAGGCATCCCTGCAGGCGCTGGCCGCCACGCTGGGCGAGCTGGGTGAGGGCTTTGATAACAGCACCGTATTTATTTCCCACGGCGACAGCGAGGAGGACGCAAAATATCTGGCCTCCCTTGTGAAAGAGCAGTATGGCGTAAAGGAAGTGGTCATTGGCTACGTGGGCGCTGTGATCGGCTCCCATTCCGGCCCTGGCACCATTGCCCTGTTCTTCCTGGGCAAAGAGCGCTAAATCAACTTGCATAAAAAAACGGGCCGTCCGTAAGGACGACCCGTTTTCATCTTTTTTACTTCAGGATCTTGCAGAAATCCAGAATCGCCAGCACGATGCCGATGATGCAGTACAGACCCACCAGACCGCCGATCAGGCTGAAGATCATACCAAAGATCCAGCCGATCACAGGAATCCAGCTCAGAACTGCGCCCACGATGCCCAGAACAGCACTTACGACTACGTAAACGATGATCTTGATCACCAGGCTGGCAACATCATTTGTGTTGAAGGAAAAGGGGAAAACTTTCTTCAAAATATCCATGTGATTCGCTCCTTGTGATATATTTTCAGGCATTTTTCGTGCCTTGTTTACTTCGTGCCGAAGATCCGGTCGCCAGCATCGCCCAGACCGGGAATGATGTAGGCGTGCTCATTGAGCCGTTCATCCAGGGCGGCAAGATAGATCTCCACATCGGGATGGGCCTCCTGAACAGCCTTGACGCCCTCGGGGCAGCCAATAATGTTCATCATAATGATATTCTTGCAGCCATGGCGCTTCAGAAAATCAATAGCGGCAATGGCGCTGCCACCGGTGGCCAGCATGGGATCCACCACGAAAACCACGCGGTTTTCAATATCCTCGGGCAGCTTGCAGTAATATTCCACCGGCATATGGGTCTCGGGGTCCCGATACAGGCCAATATGGCCGATCTTGGCAGAGGGGATCAGGTCCACCATTGTGTCCACCATGCCGAGGCCCGCTCTCAAAACAGGAACGATGGCCAGCTTCTTTCCGGCCAGCATGCGGCACTTGGCGGTTGCCACAGGAGTCTGTACCTCTACCTCTTTGGTGGGCAGGTTCCGGGTGGCCTCATAGCACATCAGGCCCGCAATCTCGCTGACCAGCTCACGGAATTCCTTGACGGGAGTCTCCTTATTCCGCAGGACCGCCAGTTTATGATGGATCAGGGGATGGTCTAAAACATGTACTGCTGCCATTGTTCTCTATCTCCTTTTATTTTTGTTGTTCCCGGCTGAGCCGTTCCCGCTCGGCCTGGGATAGTCTCAGATAATTGGGGGTCAGCACCGCACCGTCGCCGGATTCTCCTCTTTGGATCATCCCCAGGGCGGCAAGGCCCACGCCCACAGCCCGTTGATGCATCCGGTGCTCCGGCGGCAGGACCAGCTGCTTCTCTAATAATGTATTATAGCATAAAATGCTGCCATCGCCAACCAAAAAAACATTTTTTTCCAAATTTTTTAGCTCCTGCCCCAGCTCCTGCAAGGAAATGGCCCGATCGGGAGCGACCCGTGTAAGAGTCCCTTGGTTTACATAAAACAGAGCATTATACACCTGACTCCGGCGGGCATCCATTACCGGGCACACATAGCCCTCAAAAACACCCAGCCCCAAAGCCATGGCCTCCAGGGTGGACACACCATAGCAGGGGATCTCCCGTCCCCAGGCAAGGCCCTTGGCTGCCGCTACGCCGATGCGCACACCGGTAAAAGAGCCCGGCCCGTTGGCCACCGCCACCGCGTCCAGCTCCTGCACCTGCTTACCGCACTGGGAAAGGAGGCTTTCCGCCATGACCATCAGGGTCTGGCTGTGGGTCAGCCCTGTATTCTGATACTGCTCGCCCAGCAGCTTTTCCCCCTCAAACAGGGCAACGGAAGCTGCCTTGGCAGAGGTCTCAAAGGCCAAAAGAAGCAAGTTCTTCGCCCCCTTCTATGGTAATGCGCCGGGATTCCTCTCCGGTCTTTTCGATGCGGATGCGGATGGCATTTTCCAGCGCATCGGCCACATTTTCGCTCCATTCCACAGCGCAGATGCCGCCCCGCTCCAAATAATCCTCCCAGCCGATGTCCCACAAATCCTCGGAAGAGGACAGCCGGTACATATCAAAATGAAACAGTGGCAATCTGCCGCCGAGGTACTCATTAACAATGGTATAGGTGGGGCTGGTGACCGGATCACGGTAGCCCAGTCCCCGGGCAAGCCCCCGGGTAAACGCGGTTTTTCCCGCACCCAGATCCCCCTCATAGGCGATCACTGTGCCGGGGGGCAGTATCTTCCCCAGAGATGCGCCTACGCGCTCCGTCTCCTCCGGGGAGTTCGTCAGAAATTCCATAAATGTATCCTCATTTCCAGGGTTCCACACCCATGGCCTTCCTCCGGGCAGGCTTTTTACTGGGCGTTTTTCAGCTTTTCTGCCTGATCGGCGGTGGCCAGCGCGTCAATGATCTCATCAATAGCCCCGTCCATAATGGCATCGATCTTATAAAGGGTCAGACCCACCCGATGATCCGTCACCCGTCCCTGGGGGAAATTATAGGTGCGGATCCGCTCATTGCGCATGCCGCTGCCCACCTGACTGCGGCGCATACCGGTGACCTGAGAATCCAGCTTCTCCTGCTCGATCTCATAGAGCTTGGAGGCCAGCATCCGCATACACTTTTCCCGATTCTGGATCTGGCTGCGCTCCTCCTGACAGGCCACCACGATTCCCGAGGGCTTGTGGATCAGCCGCACAGCGGAGCTGGTCTTGTTAACATGCTGACCGCCGGCGCCGCTGGCACGGAACACCTGCATTTCAATATCCGCCGGGTCGATCTGCACCGAGGCTTCCTCCATCTCCGGCAGCACCGCCACCGTCGCGGTGGAAGTGTGGACTCTGCCGCCGGATTCCGTTTCCGGTACCCGCTGCACCCGGTGGACACCGGATTCGTACTTCATTCTGGAATAGGCACCCCGCCCATTGATGACAAAATCCGCTTCTTTTACGCCGCCCAGCTCCGTTTCGCTGTAATTCATCAGCTCGATGCGCCAGCCTTTGGCGGCAGCATACATGCTGTACATCCGAAACAAGCTGTGGGCAAACAGGGCGCTTTCCTCGCCGCCCACACCGCCGCGGATCTCCACGATCACATTTTTTTCATCGTTGGGATCTTTGGGCAGCAGCAGAATCTGAAGCTGGCGGTACAGCTCCTCACTTTTCTCCTTGGCAGAGCGGAAGGTCTCCTGACAAAATTCCTTCATCTCCGGATCGCTCATCAGCTCCTGGGCATCTTCCATTTCCCGGATGGCGTCCTGATAGGCATGGTAAGTCTGCACAATGGGCTGCAAATCATTCTTTTCCCGCAGATATTCGGCTGCCTTTTTCGGATCCGCATAAAAATCCGGCTGCTCAGATCGGGCACACAGCTCTTCATAGTGTCCGGCAACCGCCCGCAATTTGTCAAGCATGGTCAAAAACTCCTGATTGGGTCAAATATCCAAACAAATTCTATTCTTACAAGCTGCATTATATCAGCCTTTCCGGGAAAAGTAAAGACGATTTGACGGAAGGATGTGGTCACCTTGCGGCGTTTGACTGCGATTATTTTGTGCTTTGCTTTTCTTTGTGTTCCCGTAAAGGCCCGGGAGGACACGCCGGTGGTGGCGCTGACCTTTGACGACGGCCCTTCCGGGGAAATCACCCATCAGCTTCTTCAGGGCCTTGAAAAACGGCAGGTGAAAGCCACTTTTCTGCTTTGCGGATACCGGCTGAAGGAATTCCCGCAAACGGGACAGGCGATCTACGATGGCGGACATGAGATCGGCCTTCACGGCTACAGCCACCGGACTATGGAGAATATGTCCCAGGCGGAGGTGGCAAAGGAGCTTTCCGACACCCTGGCCTTGCTGCCGGAGGGGTGCGCCCCTGTATTTTTCCGTCCCCCCGGCGGGGTTACCACCAAAGCGGTAAAGGCCGCGGCAAAGGAGGCGGGGCTTTCCCTGCTCTACTGGTCCGTAGATCCCAAGGACTGGAAGACCCACAATGCTGCAGCCATTGAACAGACGGTGATGTCCTCCGTGGGCGACGGCGACATTATTTTGCTTCACGATATGTGCAGCTGCTCCGTAAGTGCCGCGCTGGCTATTGTGGATGATTTGCTGGCACAGGGCTACCGGTTTGTTACGGTATCCCAGCTGGCACAGCTGCGGAGTACCGAGCCCAAGCCCGGATTGGTATACAGCCGCTTCCGGTAAAAGCCGACCTTTATAAGGTTTGCAGCATAAATACAGGGCGCGTCTTACGACGCGCCCTGTTTGTTTTTAGCTGATGGTATTCTCGCCGGTGTTCACATCGCCCACCTCGGGGTTTTCAAAATAGGTATCCAGGATCTCCTTGGCGATCTGGCCCATGGTAGTACCGTGACCGGCCTTTTCGCCGTAGACCACCACAGCGATCTCCGGATCGTCAAAGGGAGCATAGCAGACAAATGCGCCGTGGTCGGAAACCGTTTTGCTGTTGCTGTGCTGAGCCGTACCGGTCTTGGCAGCCACCTCGATGGGATACTTGGCGAAGGTGCCGCTGGCAGTGCCGGTCTTGGCCACCGCCCGCATGCCCTCGGTATAGGCATAGTATGCCTCATCGGAAATGGTCATTTTGCTCAGGATCTGCGGCTCATTTTCATACTCCAGCTCCCGGTAATCCGAGGATACCACCCGGTTCAGGAAGGTAGCCTTATACCGGACGCCCCGGTTTGCCAGGGTGCTGGTGTACACGCAAAGCTGCATGGGGGTGAACTTATTGATGGACTGGCCGATGGATGCCATGATCTTATCAGCGGTATACCAGCGGTTATCATCCTGGGTATTGGCATAAAGTTCTGCCTTTTCATCGGGATTGGCCCGGTGTCCCAGTTCCTCTCCCAGCTCGATGCCGGTGCTTTCGCCCAGACCCAGGCCCTTGGCCACAGAGTCCATAATGTTGATGCTGATCCGGTCGGACAGCTCATAGAAATAGTAGTTGCAGGACTTTTCCAGTGCCTGAATGGCATTGATATAACCATGGGTATCGTGATTCAAGGTCCATTTCAGGCAGTTTGCTGTAAAGGGTTCATACTTGGTAAAGATACCCTTATCCTCGATCAGGGTAGTATGGTCGATCTCTCCGGCCTGCACACCGGCAATGACCATAGACATCTTATAGGTAGAGCCGGGGGCATAGGTAGCCTGCAGCGCCCGATTGTACAAGGGCGCGAACTCCGCTTCCTTCAATGTGTCAAAATCCTCAAAATAGGTGCCCAGATTAAAGGTAGGATAACTGGCACAAGCCAGTACCCGGCCAGTCTTTACATCCATGACCACTACCGCGCCGCCTTCCACATCCGCGCCGTCCACATACTGCCCCTCCACCGCGGTTGCCCGCAGGGCGGTGATCAGCGCTTCCAGCGAATCCTCAGCGGTACGCTGCAGGCTCAGATCGATGGTCAGCTCTACATTCTTGCCGGAAACAGGCTTTTGCTCCACCCCGTTTTCGTCCTTCAGATAATACTGCTCCACCAATGTGCCATCGACGGTGTATTTATCCACTCGGGTGCCGTCTGTACCGTGGAGATACTCCTCAAAGGCCAGCTCGAAGCCACTCTGGCCTACCAGCGCGTCCATGGCGTATTTCTGGCCCTCCAGACCTTTGTAGTATTCCCACTGGTCCTTGGACATGGCACCCACATAGCCTAAGATGTGGGCCGCATACTGGGTATTATACTCCCGAACCGTGGAAGTCTCGGTTTTCAGACCCGGAATGTTCAGCTCCAGAATAGCCGCCAGCGCCTCGCTGGAGGCATCCTCGCAGAACACAAAGTTGGGCAGGTTGGTGATATCTCCCCGCAGATCCAGCTCATAGCGCAGGCCAATGACCGCTCTGGCATCGGCATCGGACCATTCCTGCGGAATTCTGTAACGCTCCCGCAGCTTTTTGATCAGCAGCGGCGCGGAAATATCCGAATCCAGATCCACTTCCCGCAGATAGGACTGGAAATAGCCCTGCCAGGTGGAATTGTAGTCGCTCAGGGTATAGGCAAAGGGCGCATCCTTGGTAACGGGGAAATGGTCGTTATAGGGGATCTCCATCTGGCGGCAAAGCTCCACCAGATCCAGCAGGTAATCATTGGTTCCCTCGGCGCTAAGGATCACATAATGAATAAATACCAGATCGTAGCTTGCCCGGTTGCTAACCAGCACATTGCCTTTGCAGTCCAGTATTTCACCCCGGGCCGCCTTGACACGGGTATAGGTGGTAAAGGTTTTGGTGTTGTCCGTCTGGCCATCTGTTTTGATGATCTGTTCCTCATACAGCTTCAGCGCAAATAAGCAGACGATCAAGCTAAACAGGACCAGCAGTGCACCGGCCCTGACGCGGGTCATTCTTTCCATGATTCTCCTCCGATTTTACCGATAGACACAAACAGGGGATACAGCAGGGGCATCACCGCGGTGGACAGTCCGCCGGTAATACAAAAACCTGCAAATCTTGCCACAGTTGTGTGGCCAAGAAACAGTCCCACCCCAAAGGTGAGGACCTCATAAAGCATCATTGCCGCTCCGGCGCACAGCATGGCAGAGCCAAAGCCCTTGCGCAGATAGCTGTAGCGGAAAATGTTCAAAAGTACGCCCAGTCCGGTGAGAAACACAATGGCATAGGGACCGGGGGCAGCGCCGGAAAAATAGTATAAAACTGAGCTGATCAGGGCAAACACCGCTCCGGCATCCGGCTGGAGCATCATGCTCAGCAGCAAAATGCCTGCACCCACCAGATTGGTGGTAACCCCAAAGATCCGGATCCGGCACAGGATCACATCCTGCACCAGCGACAGCAAAAGGATCACTGCGCCGTACAGCAGCCAGCGCAAAAGATTCAGCCGCTGCCGGCGGGTCAGATAAAGCTTACTTAGCGCACCTGCACCCATCCGGTCGGGCTTAAAATCATGCTTTCTTTTCAGCATCGCATCAGCCCTCATCAAAGTCCGTCAGGATAAACACCTGCTCCAGACTGTCAATATCCGCCGCGGGCTTCAAAAGGGCAAATTTCGCAACGCCCGTATCCGTAAAGCCTGCATCCACCACATAGCCAAGGATCAGATTCCTGGGATAGACGGTAGAGCCGGCGGTAACCACCTGATCATTGTTGCGGATAACCGCGGAAGAGGGCAGATAGTCCATCCGCAGCATACCCGCCTGATCGCTGGTATAGCCGCCCTGTACCATGCCGCTGTAACCGGAGGCGGCGATGGTGGCACTGATCTCCAGAGAGGAATCCAGCACGGATTTGACCACGCAGTAATTGCTGCCTGCCTCGGTCACAAGGCCCACCACCTCACCGTTGGCGGTGATGGCGCACATGCCCTCGGCAACGCCGGAATCGCTGCCCACATTGATGGTAAAGGTTTTGGTCCAGTCCACAGAGCTGCGGCCGATCACATAGCCGTCCACCAGCTCATAATCTGTATTCTGCTTTTTCAGCTCCAGAAGATCCCGCAGCCGGTCATTTTCCCGCTTGATGGATTCGGCGTCCTTGGAATTTTCCTTCATAGCGGCAAGCTCCTTTTGCAGAGCCTCATTTTCCGCCGCCAGCGCCTCATAGTTGAAGATATAGCTGTAGATCTGCTCCGCCTGATCCGTCAGGGCGCTGACACCGGAGCGCAGAGGGGTCAAAATACCCTTGACCAGCAGATCCCCAGGGGTGGAGCCTGTTAGATTAGCGGTCACCGCCAGCGCTGCTGCCAGCAAAACCGCCACGATCAGCACCACCCGGACTTTTGTTGAAAACAAGTATCTCATAGCTGCTCCTCCAAGCATTCCGGCGCGATTTGTTTCAGCACCTGCCACAGTCTGCACACCGGCAGACCCATTACATTATAGTAGTCGCCCACCATTTTCTCCGCAAACAGGGCAGCGCCGCCCTGAATGCCGTAGGCGCCGGCCTTATCCATAGGCTCGCCGGTGGCCACATACCGCTGGATCTCCTTTTGAGAAAGGGGGCGGAAATGGATATCCGTTACCTCTGTAAAACTCACCACTTTTTGTCCCCGCAGCACCGTCACGCCGGTCATCACCTGATGATCCCGACCGGACAGGGCGGTAAGCATCTGCACCGCTTCATCAGGATCCCGGGGCTTGCCCAGCACTGCATCCCCCAATACCACGATGGTATCGGCGGCAATGACCACATCCTCCGGCCCGGCAGATACCGCCTGAGCCTTCAGCCGGCTGACCCGGGCCACCTCGTCATAGGGGCGGCAGGCAGGGTCCATGGCCTCATCCACATCCGCCACCTGAACGGTAAAGGGAATATGAAACAGTCCCAAAAGCTCTTTTCTCCGGGGGGACTGGGATGCAAGAATCAGCTGCATGGAGATATTTCCTTTCTGATAAACGTTTGGCTTATTCCAGACCTCTTAAATAAAGGCCGCGGGTGCAGGCACCGGGATCAAAGGGAACACGGTCCCGATAGGCGGACAGAACCTGATCCACCTCTTTGGCATTTTCCGTGGTGAAATACAGCCGCACTGCCCACAGGCCCAGACGGGACAGATCCTCCTGCCGGTCCAGCCAGTTCAGCTTCTTGCCGTTGAGCAGGATGCTGCGGCACTTGTCCCCATCCTTGATAATGGGGAACTCCGCGCCGGTCTTATCCATCAGCTTGCCGGTGCTTAAATTGCAGGTGCAGCTTCCGGTGCGGCTGCGGATCAGACAGTTTTCCGTGACCATCAGCGGCAGCCGGCCATAGGCAAAGATCTCACAGGGCACTGCCTTGCTCACATCTCGGATCTGGGGCAGGGTCATTTCAAAGCTCAATGTTGCCGATTTCAGCTCCAGCTCCCGCATAAGATTCACAGAGCCGGAATTGTACAGATTCAGACCAAAATCGCCGCGGATCTTCAGTCCCGCTTCCCGAACAGGCAGCAGCAGACCGAGGTTTCCCACCAGCGCATCCTTTACGCCCATTTTCCGCACCAGCTGCAGGTCCTCTTTCAGCCGGTTCATCTCACTGTCGTGGACGATCCGGGGCAGCACCGCCGCCACGGGAACACGCCGGTTCAGCTCATGGCAGAATACCGGATCCAGCGCCAGAATGTGCAGCGGCACATACAGCACCTCCGGCTTCATTTTCAGCAGCCGCTCGGTGACCTGTTCCCGGGAGGTGACCTGCACCGTCAGAGCCGGATGCTCCCGGCGGCCGTCAAAATGGGCGGTTTTCTGGGGCCGGTGCAAAACCGGCTTCTCCCGCCGGCCGCGAAGGGCCGTCAGCTGGCTCAAAGCGTCCCGCCGCAGGGCATTGATGGCCGCGGCAGACAGGGTAAGTCCGTCATCGATATTCGCCTGCACACCGGCGCACAGATAAGGCGTGCCGCCGGTTTTTCCCAGACGCTCGGTCAGCGCTTCTTCCGTCAAGGGCGTAGTGCGGGCAGCCTCCGGCCTGGGACCGGCAACCCGGCAGCTGCGACCCTCGGGGTCGGTAACCGTCAGATAAGCGCCGCCGGCAGTAATTTCCGCCACAAAGGTCACGGGGACCAGACTGTTTTCCGCAGTCTCATAGCTCTGGCGGGCCTGCTGCAGCCACTTGGCATCGTCATAGCGATCCTCCCGGATGCCGAACATACCCTGTCCGGTGCGTCCGGTATAATAACCGTCGGTAAAGCCCTGCCGGTTGAATGCAGAGGTAAGGGTCTGCATCATATCTCTGGTCACCGCGCCGGTATCCAGCGCCTTGCGGTACACACCGGTGACCGCCGCCACGTACTCCGGCCGCTTCATCCGGCCCTCCAGCTTCAGGGAGGCTACTCCCATATTTTCCAGTTCCTTCAGATACGATACCAGACAGTTGTCCTTAAGACTCAACGGATACTTATTCTCCCAGCGGCCAAAGCCATAGCTCTGGCGGCAGGGCTGGGCGCACTTGCCCCGGTTTCCGGAACGGCCGCCGATGGCGGCAGACAGATAGCACTGGCCGGAATAGCACATACACAGGGCGCCGTGAGCAAAAACCTCGATCTCAATGGGGGAATTCTGGCAGATATAGTGGATCTCGTCCCGTCCCAGCTCCCGGCTGAGGACTACACGCTTCATACCCCACGCAGCACACATCAGTACACCGGGCAGAGAGTGGACGGTCATCTGGGTAGATCCGTGGATGGGTACATCCGGCGCGATCTGGCGGCAGAGCTGCACCACATGCAGATCCTGCACGATAAATGCATCCACGCCGCTGGAAGCTGCATGGCGAATGAGCGCACAAACGTCTCCGGTCTCCCGGTCGGAAACCAGAGTGTTCAGAGTCAGATGTACCGCAACCCCCCGAACATGGCAGTATTTTACCGCCTCGGGAAGCATCTGGGGTGTGAAATTTTTCGCGCCCTGACGGGCATTAAAGCTGCCGCAGCCAAGATACACCGCGTTTGCGCCGTTCTGCACGGCGGCCCGCAGGGCCTCCATAGATCCGGCAGGAGCCAGAAGTTCCAGCATAGCATTCTCTCCATATGGTATACTTGTTGACATTATAGCATAACGGTGCTCTAATCGCTACCCCGCCGCTAAGAATTTTTAAAAAATTAAAAAAGACCTTCCCCCGGAGGAGAAGGTCTTAGAGGCATCATCCGTCAATGCCATACAGCCGCTTTCCGTTTTCAAAGGTGATCCGGCGGGCCTCCTCAGCAGATATGCCCCGGATTTCCGCCAGCTTGTCCGCCATATAGCACACCCGGGAGGGCTCATTGCGCCTGCCCCGGAAAGGCTCGGGGGACATATAGGGGCAGTCCGTCTCGATCACAATACGATCCAGCGGGATCGCCTGGGCTGCCTCAATGGCCCGCCGGGCATTTTTGAAGGTCAGCACCCCCGTAAAACCGATATACCAGCCAAGATCCGTCAGCTGACGCGCCATTTCCGCCGAACCGGAATAGCAGTGGAACACACCGCAAACCCGGGGAAACTGCCGTATAATGGCCATGCCATCCTCATGGGCATCCCGCTCATGGACGATCACCGGCAGATTCAGCTCCTGAGCCAGTTCCATCTGGGCAACAAAGGCCTTTTGCTGCAGCTCCCTCGGAATGTCCTCATAATGGTAGTCCAGACCGATCTCGCCAATGGCCTTTATCTTAGGGTTTAGTTTACATAACTTTCTGTACTCCTCCAGGACTTCTTCATTGACCTCGTCTGCCGCATCGGGGTGGGAGCCCACCGCAGCATATATATAGGAATAGGTTTCCGCCAGGGCGGCGGCATTGCGGGAGGATTCCAAAGAACAGCCCGGATTCATCAAAAGGCCAATCCCCTGCTCCGGCAAGGCTGCCAGCAGCGCTTGCCGATCTGCATCATAGGCCCGGTCATCCATATGGGCGTGGGTATCAAAGAGCATATTGTTCTCCTTTATTCTGTAATAATGGCCACATAGCAGCCGTCAATCTCCTGAATTCTGGGGTCATTTGGGCAAAAATCCGTGTTTTTGAGAAAATCTCCAAGGCCCTTTCCCGTGTACTTGGCATAGGCCTCCTTCAGCACCCACAGCCGCAGTAAAGCATCCCGGGGAGCTTCTGCCGCCGCGACGCGCTGCCGCTCTGCCGGAGATAGAAACCTTTCCCCAAGGCGGGGGTCCGGAATCCGGTCCATCTCCTCCGCATCCAGCCCCACATTGGCATTATGCAGGCAGCAAAAAGCATGGCGCGGGGTATGGGAAATGGAAAAATGGTAGCTTTCTCCGGCAAAAAAGGGCTTTCCCCGGTCCGTTTTGGAAATGGGAGGCAGCGGCCGTCCGGTCTCCTGCTGCCAAAGCCCAGCCAGCAGGGCGCGCCCCGCCTCATGGCCGGTTTCCTTTTCCAGTCTTTTATAGTCAAGCCGCACAGCCTCACCCCCTTTTTTATCAGTATAAGCCAAAACTGGCCGGCGGTCAATGGCAGAAAATGCCCCCGAGGATTCCCTCGGGGGCAGATGATTACTTGGCGTATTCTACAGCCTTGGTCTCGCGGATCACATTGACCTTGATCTGGCCGGGGTATTCCAGCTCAGCCTCGATCTTCTTGGCAATATCTCTTGCCAGCAGGACCATGTTGTCCTCATTGACCACCTCAGGCTTGACCATAATGCGGACCTCGCGGCCGGCCTGAATGGCAAAGGCTTTCTCAACACCGGGATAAGAACCGGTAAGCTCCTCCAGCTTCTGCAGCCGGCGGATATAGTTTTCCACATTTTCCCGTCTTGCACCGGGGCGGGCGGCAGACACGGCATCAGCTGCCTGAACCAGCACGGCAATAACGGTCTTGGGCTCCACATCCCCGTGGTGGGACTCAATGGCATTGACCACAACGGGATTTTCCTTGTACTTCCGGGCCAGATCCGCGCCCAGCTGCACATGGCTGCCCTCCACCTCATGGTCGATGGACTTGCCCAGATCATGCAGCAGACCTGCCCGCTTGGCAAGGGCTGCATCCAGACCCAGCTCGGAAGCCATCAGGCCGGCGATATGGGCCACCTCGATGGAGTGGTTCAGCACATTCTGGCCGTAAGAGGTGCGGTACTTCTGGCGACCCAGCACCTTTACCAGCTCGGGGTTCAGGTTATGCACACCGGTCTCGTAGCAGGCGCGCTCGCCCTCTTCCCGGATGGTGCGGTCCACTTCCTTGCGTGCCTTTTCCACCATGTCCTCGATGCGGGTGGGATGGATACGGCCATCGGCAATGAGCTTTTCCAGGGCCAGTCTTGCGATCTCCCGGCGAACGGGGTCGAAACTGGAGACGGTGATGGCCTCGGGGGTATCGTCAATGATCAGATCCACACCGGTAATAGTCTCCAGGGTGCGGATATTCCGGCCCTCACGGCCGATGATGCGGCCCTTCATTTCATCGTTGGGCAGTGCCACAACGGAAACGGTGGTCTCCGCGGCGTGATCGGCAGCGCAGCGCTGGATGGCGATGGACAGGATCTCCCGGGCCTTTTCGTCGGCCTCGTCCTTCAGCTGCTGCTCGATCTCCTTGATCTTCAGGGCGGTTTCGTGGCGGACTTCCTCCTCCACGCTCTGGAGCAGATGCTGCTTTGCCTGCTCCTGGGTCAGACCGGAAATGACCTCCAAAGCCTTCATCTGAGCAGCCTTGGCCTGCTCGGCCTCGGCCTGGGTTTCGGCGACCTTTTCCAGCTTTTTGGCCAGCTCTTCTTCCTTACGCTCGAAGGCGTCGGTCTTCTTGTCCAGGGATTCTTCTTTCTGCTGCAAACGGCGCTCCTGCTTGGAGAGCTCCGCCCGGCGCTCCTTGACTTCTTTTTCGTACTCTGTGCGAGATTTATGGATCTCGTCCTTGGCCTCCAGAAGCATTTCCTTCTTGCGGCTTTCACCGCTGCGGATGGCTTCATTGATCAGACGGGTGGCCTCTGCCTCGGCAGAACCGATCTCCCGCTCCGCTACCTTTTTCCGGTAGACGATACCAAAGCCGAAACCGGCTCCAATACCCACGGCCGTACCAACGACGATAAGAATGATCGCTAAATACAATTCCATAACTTCTGAGCACACCTCCTTCATAAAATGGCAAAGCCGAAGAGGTGGGCACACTGTCCCTATGTGTAAAATTGACAATTCAATCCGCCTTGGCGGACAAAGCATTCCTACAAACAGGGCCCAAGCCCAGTCCCCGGCATATGCCGGTTATCCATGAAACGCTGGGGAGAAGCAAAACCTCCGCCTGCGCACACTATACCGAAATTATTTTACCTGCAAAACGTCCCCTTGTCAAGTACATTTGCACAAGGGATCCGGCCGCCTACCATATTTTTCTGCAAGATTTGCCAAAATCGCTGATTGACGGCAGGCCCTATTCCTGTTATTATAAAAGAGAGGGAAAATTTTTTAGCAACTAATAAAAACCTCTTGACTGTCAAGCTGCTTCATAGTGTACTATGATGGCAGAAATACTGAAAAGGAGGGATCTTGCATGATTCCATTCGTTTGGCTGGCAATTCTGATCGTTGCGCTGGTGATAGAGGCCAACACCATTGCGCTGGTCAGCCTGTGGTTTGCTTTCGGTGCTCTGGCATCCTTGATCGCCGGTCTGCTGGGCGCGGAAATTTGGCTTCAGGCCGTTCTCTTCCTGGGGGTATCTGCGGTTTTGCTTGCCTGTCTGCGGCCTCTGGTGCGTAAGCGCCTGACCCCGCGAATCACCCCCACCAACGTGGACAGCGTGGTTGGCACACAGGGCTACGTCACTGCGGATATTGACAATGTATCCGCCGCAGGGCAGGTAAAGCTGGGCGCCATGTACTGGACCGCCAGAAGCACCTCCGGCGAGCCGATCACCGAGGGCACCCTTGTCCGGGTGGACCGGATCGAAGGCGTAAAAGTATTTGTCTCCCCGGCAGAAATCGGCGCCACCGTCTGACCGGCTGACACAAAATTTTATTTTTGGAGGAAAGATTTATGGAATGGATCATTATTGGAGCCGTTATCGCTGTACTGTTCATCATCATTATCGCAAACATCGCGGTAGTCCAGCAGTCCCGGGCCTATGTTATTGAGCGGCTGGGCGCTTTCCAGACCGTGTGGGGCGTGGGTCTGCACTTTAAGATCCCCTTTATTGACCGGATCGCCCGCCGGGTAAGCCTGAAAGAGCAGGTTCTGGACTATCCCCCCCAGCCTGTAATCACCAAGGACAATGTTACCATGCAGATCGACACCGTGGTTTACTTCCAGATCACCGACCCCAAGCTGTACGCCTACGGTGTGGAGCAGCCCATGGCCGCCATGGAGACTCTGACCGCCACTACATTGCGTAACATCATTGGCGATCTGGAACTGGACCAGACCCTGACCTCCCGTGATGTGGTCAACACCAAGATGCGGGCCATTCTGGACGAAGCCACTGACCCCTGGGGCATCAAGGTCAACCGGGTGGAGCTGAAGAACATTCTGCCCCCTCAGGACATTCAGAACTCCATGGAAAAGCAGATGAAGGCCGAGCGTGACCGCCGGCAGGCCATTCTCCAGGCAGAGGGCCAGAAAAAGTCCGCCATCCTCATCGCCGAAGGTGAGAAGGAGTCCGCCATCCTCCGTGCGAGCGCGGAGAAGGAAGCCGCCATCTTGAAGGCCGAAGCGGAAAAGCAGGCCGCGATCCTGAGGGCCGACGGCGAGGCACAGGCCATTCTGGCTGTCCAGAAGGCTCTGGCCGACTCTCTGGAAATGCTGAACGAAAAGGCTCCCAACGATCAGGTCGTCAAGCTCAAGGCCATTCAGGCCATGGAAAAGGTTGCTGACGGCAAGGCCACCAAGATCATCATTCCCTCCGAAATGCAGGGACTGGTAGGTCTGGCCAACGGTCTGGTAGAGGGTGTAAAGGAACAGTAATATGGCAAAGGATGAGAAACGCTTCGTCAAGGTCTGGAGCGACGGAGCCTTTGGCTCCAACGAGATTTGGGTAGACAAAGAAACCGGTGTGAACTACCTGTTTCATGCCTCCGGCTACGCCGGCGGGCTGACGCCGCTGCTGAACCGGGACGGTACTCCGGTGGTCACGCCTGTTCCCAGAGATTATGAAGAATAACATAAGGGCGCGCCATAAGGCGCGCCCTCTCTTTTATAGAATCACCTGAAATACCACAAAATAGATCAGCACCAGAAGTCCCAGCGCGATCCGATACAAGCCAAACAGGCTGAAACTGTGCTTTCTCACATACTCCATCAGGCCCTTGATCACCGCAAGGCTCACCACAAAGGACACCACGCATCCGGTGAGCAGCACCATGACCTCCGTTCCCGTAGCGCCGGCACCGTCCAGCAGGAATTTTACCAGCTTCAGGGCGCTGGCGCCCAGCATGGTGGGAATGGCCAGGAAGAAGGAGAATTCCGCAGCTGCGGAGCGGGATACGCCCAGAAAAATGCCGCCCAGAATGGTTGCGCCGGAGCGGGATGTACCAGGGATCAGGCTCAGGCACTGGAATGCACCGATGAGCAGGGCTGTCCGGTAGTCGATCTCCCCCACCCGGCGGATGCTCAGCTTCCTTCCGGCATTGCGCCGCTCCACAAACAGGAACGCCACGCCATAGAGGATCAATGTAATGGCAACTACCACATGATTATAAAGGTGGGCGTCCAGCCAGTCATCCAGCAGCAGACCCAGCACTGCCGAGGGCAGCACCGCCACCACCACTTTTGCCCAAAGCTGCCAGGTGTCTTTTTTCTGCACCGGCGTTTTTTTCGGGGCAAAGGGATTCAGCTTATGGAAGAAAAGGACGATCACCGCAAGGATGGCACCCAGCTGGATGACCACCTGAAACATTTCCCGGAACTGCTCGGATATGTTAAGCTTCACAAATTCATCCAGCAATATCAGATGTCCTGTGGAGGATACGGGAAGCCATTCGGTAACGCCTTCCACGATGCCGAACAGGACAGCTTTTAAAAACTCAAGCATAAAGGTCTGCTCCTCTCAATTTATCCCCTCTATCATACTGCCTGACAGGCCTTAAATCAAGAAAAATTTGTCCGTTCACATTTTGGGGGAGAACTCTTTAAAAAAAGTTCATGACAAATGGAAGAATTGTACTATAATAGTAGAAAACCCAAAGAATTCTGTTTGGAGGTTACCCTTATGGCTGTTTCCGTTTTGATCGTGGAAGACGACCGCAATATTGCCCAGCTGCTGCAGATGTATCTGGAAAAAGAGGGCTACGCCGTCACCAGTGCGGAGGACGGCAATCAGGGCCTTGCGAAATTTCAGGCCATCAAGCCGGATCTGGTGCTGCTGGATGTGATGATGCCAGGCATGGACGGCTGGGCGGTCTGCAAGGCCATCCGGGCGGAAAGTCAAGTGCCCATCATCATGCTCACCGCCAAGAGCCAGACCGATGACAAGGTTCAGGGTCTGCGGACCGGTGCGGACGATTATGTGACCAAGCCCTTTGAAATGAAGGAGGTTCTGGCCCGGATCGAGGCTGTGCTGCGGCGCAGCGGCAGCATTTCCACAGAGAAAAAGGCCCGTCGGCTGGTATTCGACAAGCTGATCATCGACATGGATGCCTTTGAACTGACCGTGGACGGCAAACGGGTGGACACCCCGCCCAAGGAGATGGAGCTGCTGTTTTATCTTGCCTCCTCTCCCAACCGGGTCTATACCCGCAATCAGCTGCTGGATGAGGTCTGGGGCTTCGATTACTTCGGTGACTCCCGGACGGTGGATGTCCATGTGAAGCGGCTGCGGGAAAAGCTGGAGGGCATCTCCGAAAGCTGGACATTGAAGACCGTCTGGGGCGTTGGCTATAAATTCGAGGTGCTGACCCAATGAAATCCACATTCAGCCGCACGCTGACCGCCGCCGCGGCCATATTGCTGGCTGCCCTGATCGTGATCGGCGTGTCCTTTCAGGTGCTGGTAAAGAACTTTCTGACGGAAAGTGCGGTCCGCTCTCTGAAAAAAGACGGCGAGGCCATTGCCCAGCTGGTACAGGCCTACTATGAAGGGCCGCCCTCCTCTGCCTGGGATTTTCACATTGCCCTTTCCATCTCCGCGCAGGTATCGGAATCCGATGTTGTGGTCTTTGACGATCATGGGCGGCTGCTGATGTGCGCGGAGAATCCCCTGGGCTGTGAGCATATCGGCATGACCCTTAATCGGGAGTATCTGCAGCGCACCCTGGAAAACGGCGGCTGCACCGATACCGGCACCATCCCCGGTCTGTATGAAGATGTGCGGTATCTGGTCTCTGTTCCGGTTATGGGAAATGCCGGCTCCTTGGGTATCATCATCATTTCCTCTCCGGTGAATGCTACAGTGGCCGTTTTAGACCGGATCTCCGAGATCTTTCTCACCGTTTCCCTTCTGGTGGTGGCAGCCTGTGCCATCGTTATGACCATTTTCGCCCGCCGCACGTCTGCTCCTCTGCGGGACATGGCAAAGACCGCCAGCGCCTTTGGCCACGGCGAGCTTACCGCCCGGGTGCCGGTCTCCGGCAAGTACACAGAGGAAGTGGAGGAGCTGGCTCTGGCCTTTAACAACATGGCCTCCTCCCTGCAAAAAAGTGAGTATCAGCGGCAGGAATTTGTGGCCAACATTTCCCACGAGCTGAAAACCCCCATGACCTCCATTTCCGGCTATATTGACGGCATTCTCGACGGCACCATTCCGCCGGAAAAGAGCCGGCAGTACCTGCAGCTGGTTTCCGATGAGACCAAGCGGCTGAGCCGTCTGGTGCGGAGCATGCTGGACATCTCCCGATTGCAGGATCAGCGGGGCATCCCCGAGGAGCAGCTGCTCCGCTTTGACCTGACTGAGCGGATGGGACAGGTGCTCATCTCCTTTGAGCAGAAGATCACCGCCAGGGAGCTGGATGTGCAGGTGGATATGCCGGAGCATCCGGTATATGTCCGGGCCTGTGAGGACCATATCACCCAGGTGATCTATAACCTGCTGGACAACGCCGTTAAGTTCTGTCCCGCCGGCGGCGTTCTGGACCTGACGGTGCAGGAGGGCGGTGGCAAAGCCTATGTCAGCATCACAAACTCCGGCGAGACCATCCCCCCGGAAGAGCTTCCGCTGGTATTTGACCGGTTCCACAAGATCGACAAGAGCCGTTCCCTGAACCGGGACAGCTGGGGACTGGGGCTTTACATTGTAAAAACCATCATCGACTCCCATGGAGAGAATATCTCCGTCACCAGCCGGGAGGGCCGAACCACCTTTACCTTTACCCTTCCTCTGGTGAACTGACTTTAAAACCCCTGCTTTGAGGTATTTTTTATGGACAAACGCAACGATTTTCCCCCTGAGTCCCGGGAACCGGATTATTACGAGACCGGCTCTACCCGCCCGCCCAAAAGCCACGGCGGACTGATCGCCTTTCTGCTGATCCTTGTGATCTTTCTTTGCGGCCTTTCCAGCGCTCTGGGTTTTTTGAATATCAAGCTGCTCTCCCAGCAGAACAATGCTCCCGAGGCCTCCAGCCCCGTGATCCTGTATCCCAGCAACTCCGACACCGCGGGAAACACCACCGGCACTACACAAAGCACTGTTCCCCTGCCCACCGGAAAAGTGGAGCTGGAGCTGGATAAATCTCCGGAATCTGTGGAAAATGTGCCCCAGAAGGGCGGACTTTCCCTGCAGGCCATCTATGCCGGCGCCATTGATTCCGTAGTCTCCATCTCCTGCACGGTGGAAGGCGGCACAAGCTCCGGCACCGGCGTAGTCCTGTCGGAAAACGGCTATATCGTTACCAATGCCCATGTGGTGGAGGATGCTGCTGCCATTCAAGTCCGGCTTACCGATAACCGGGTGCTTCCGGCCAGCATCGTGGGCGCGGATGCCGTTTCCGATCTGGCTGTGCTGATCGTCGACGCCTCTGACCTGTCCCCTGCCGACTTTGGCGATTCCTCTGCTCTGCGGGTGGGCGACACGGTGGTAGCCATTGGCGATCCTCTGGGCTCGGAATTCCGGGGCACTATGACCGACGGCATCGTCTCCGCCATTAACCGGGAGGTTTCCGTCAGCGGACGGACCATGACCCTGATCCAGACCAACGCCGCCCTGAATTCCGGAAATTCCGGCGGCCCCCTGCTGAACTGCTACGGGCAGGTCATCGGCATCAACACCATGAAGATCGGCGCCTTTACCGACGCTGCCGGTGTGGAGGGTATCGGCTTTGCCATCCCCAGCACCACTGTCAAAGAGATTGTCGACCAGCTGATCCGCCAGGGCTTTGTAGACGGACGGCCCAGCCTGGGCATTCAGGGACGGGATATCTCCTACTATTATCAGAAATTCTATCATCTGCCAGCCGGCGTGCTCATCACAGAAGTTCTCCGGGGCGGCAGCGCCCAATCGGCAGGACTCCGGACCGGCGACATCATTCTGGGACTGAATGACACCCGCATCACCGATATGGACACGCTGACCACCGCCCTGTACGCCTGCGCCGCCGGAGAATCGGTCACCCTGACCATTTACCGGGCAGGAACCCAGCAGAGCGTCACCCTGACGCTGGGCGAAGCCGGCAACTGAGCATCTTGAAAACGAGGAATTTTATGCAACCTGTCTATCAAAAAACCTTTCATATCCCTGCCTCCGCTGTGGAAGCCGCAAACCGGCTGAAGCTCAGCCACATTCTGGACTATCTGCAGGATGTAGCCGGAGACCACAGCGCCATGCTTGGCACGGACCGCCAGACCCTGACAGAGAAAAACCTTTTCTGGGCGGTGATCCGCCACCGGGTCCAGATCACCCGTCTGCCCCGTGCCGGTGAGGACATAACCGTCGAAACTTGGCCCATGCCCACCACCCGCACCGCCTATCCCCGATCCACCATTGCCTACGATGCCGATGGAAAGGAATGCTTCCGGGCTATCAGTCTGTGGGTGCTGATGGATACGGAAAGTCGGGCCATGGTGCTCCCCGGAAAAAGCGGCGTAGGCGTGGAGGGCCTGCTGCGGGGCTGCGAGCTGGCAGCTCCCGGCTCTATGGCTGTCCGGTCTATGGAAAACCGGCTCCGCCGCACAGTGCGCTACACGGATCTGGACTGGAACGGACATATGAACAACTGCCGGTATCTGGATTGGGTGACAGACACCCTCCCCGGGGATTTCCACCGGCAGTACCCCGCCCGGGAATTCTCTGTATGCTATCTGTCAGAGGCCCGGGAATTGGAAACCCTTGACCTGAGCTTCGAGCTTAGTGCAGACCGCTGCTTAAGTGTGGTTGCCAGCCGGGAAACGGAGGATGCGTCCACCGGTCACAGCCGAGTGTTCGCCGCAAAAGTTCAGTTCTAAATCGGTGTTCTGTAAACCAGCAAGGCGTTTTGCTCTTTCTCCGGTTTCTCACCATGTATGCACACCGCTCCCCTGCAAACCCTTGGTTTTGCAGGGAATTTTCTCTGCCTGCCTGTGGAAAAAGCTGTGGAAAGTGTGAAAAACTTATGTTGACCACTGATCAAATCCAGTCGATTTTTCTGAGATTATGTTAACAAAATTTCCGCAATGGCTGCACGATATTGCCTCATTTTTCTTTCCTGCCAACACAAAAAAAGAGCGCGTCTTGCGACGCGCTCTTTTTGTATTACTTACCGGACATATTCGATGACCACACGGCGGTTGGGCTCTGTGCCGGTGGAATGGGTGGTGACATTTTCCATATCCTGCAGAGCAGAATGGACCACATGACGCTCATAGGCATTCATGGGCTCCAGGGTGGTGCGGCGGCGGGCCTTCAGCACCTGCTGGGCCTTCTTCCGGGCATAGCGGCGGAGGGAATCCTCCCGCTTCTCCCGATATTCCTCGGCATCCACACTGATGCGGATATGGCCCTCCACACCGCGGTTGATGGTATAGTTGGCCAGATGCTGCAGAGCATCCAGCGTATCACCCCGGCGGCCGATCAGGTAACCCAGATCCTCGCCTACGATCTCCACCTTGTAAGTATTGCCCTCACCCTTCCAGGCGTGGGGCACGGCCTGGGAGCCCATGTGCTCCAGCAGACCCTTCAGGAAGGTTTCGATCTTTTCCTCCACAGAGCCGGGCTCCGCCACAGCGAAGACCTTGGGCTCTTTGGGCATTTTGGGTTCTTCCTTCTTGGGCTCCGGCTTGCGCTCAGGCTTCTTTTCAGCCTTGGCAGGCTCGGCCTTTTTCGCTTCCTTCACCGGCGCGGCCTTGGGTGCTTCCGCCACAGGCTCGGGCTTCTTTTCCGGCTGGGGCTTTGCCTTGGGCTTGGAACGGGATGCGGAAGAAAGGGCCGTTCTGGGTGCCTCAGGGACGGGATCAGGGGCTTCATAGGTCACTTCGACCTTGGCAGGCTGGGCACCGATGCCCAGAAAGCCGGCCTTTGCCTGGCTGATCACCTGAACAGAAACACTGTCCCGATCCAGACCCAGCTGCTGCAGCGCGGCCTCAATGGCAAGATCAATGGTCTTGCCTGTTGTAACGATGGTTTTTTCCATTGCTTATTCCTCCGTAGCTTGGCTGCTGTACCGGTTGGGATCATAGGCCCGGCCCTTGCAGTGGGGGCGGTCAGCAACACCGGACATTGTCTGCTTTTCCTCCGGCTTTTCCACAGTCTCGCCCTTTTTCGCGGCGTATTCCTTTGCCGCAGCAGCCTTTGCAGCCTCTTCTTCCCGCTGCTGCTGCTTCTGCAGCTTCTTCTTGCTGGTGTTTTCGGTAATGCCGTCGGGATTGGCAGCCCGCTTTTCAGCGCGGATGCGCTCCTTCTCTGCCTCCAGAGCCTCCTGCTCCATGTGCTTCTTCAGACGCTCGGCATCCTCGGCATCATAGATCTTGCGGTAATGCTTGGTCAGGATCACATCCTCCACCAGACGGATCACGCCGCCGATGAACCAGTAAAGGCTCAATGCCGCGGGAACGGAGAAGCCGATCCACAGAGACATCAGGGGCATCATCCACAGCATGACCTTGTTGGACTTATTGGCCTGGGATTTTTTGGCAGTCTCCTTGTCATAAATACCGTTCTTATCGGTGACCACAGAATTATTCATTCTCTGAGATACCAGCATGGACACCACCTGAGAACCGGCGGAAAGGATGGGGATCAGCAAGGAGCCGATGCGAGCCCAGGTAAATGTGAGATTTGTAAAGCTGGGGACAGCACCCAGGTCAATGCCCAGGAACATAAAGTTCAAGCCGTTCAGGGTGCGGTCGGACACGGCGATGCCGGCTTCCCGGATGGCATCGGCGAACTTCTGAATGTGGGGCGCAGCGATCAGCTGTCCGTAGAAGCTGTTCTGACCGGTAAACAGATCCGGCAGGCCCTTCTGGACCACTTCCACGATCTTGTTTGCGTTTTCCACAGTCTCATGGAGCATATAGGTGATGGGTTCGCGAATAACGGCATACAGCGGAATCAGGATCAGCAGAGGTACAAAGCTCCACAGACAGCCGCCTGTCATGGAAACATTCTCTTCTTTGTACAGCTTCTGAATGGCCTCTGTCTGCTTTTGCTGGTCGTTGGCGTATTTTTCCTTGATCTCCTGCAAACGGGGAGATATGCGGGACATCTTCATCATGCTCCGCTTGGATTTTGCGGTAATGGGCAGCAGCACCAGCTGAACGATGACCGCAAACAGGATCAGCGCCAAACCATAGTTGGTGGTGAACTGATACAGCCAATCCAGCAGGTAGCCAAAGGGTACGTTAATGATCTTATCCAATTGACATCCTCCTTATGGAAGTCTTTCACGGCACGGGGTCGTAAGGATCCCTTCTGGAAAAGGGGTGACAGCGAAGAAACCTTCGCAGGGCAAGCCATCCGCCCTTTACGGCTCCGTATTTGTTGATAGCTTCATAGGCGTATGCTGAGCAGGTGGGTGTGAAACGACAGCGCGGGGGTAGACCGTAAGAAATGTGGCGCTGATAAAACCGGATCAGCGCAAGCAGCAGCTTTTTCACTGGGCATCCTCCTGCCGCAGGATCCCGGCCTTTTGGGCCAGAGACAGGTAGCTGCGGATCAGCTCGGAAAAATCGCAGTGGATCGCCCTTGTCCTTGCCACTACCACAATGTCCCAGCCGGAGGAGAATTTCTCCTCATTGAGCCGGTAGACCTCCCGCAGACGGCGGCGCACCCGGTTGCGAACAACGGCATGCCCCAGCTTTTTGCTGACGGTGATGCCCACCCGGTTTTTCCCGGTGTGGTTTTTCCGGGCATAAAGGACCAGATGGCCGTTTGCATAGCCAGCCGTCCTGTAAAGCCGCTGGAAAATGTGGTTGAGCTTCAAACTGCTGGAAAATTTCATAGCCTTTTCTTCCCTTTTTGTTGTCATTGCGAACCAGTGCTCACACTGGTGTGGCAATCCCCTATGAAAGGGGACTGTCCGGAAGATCCGGGGGATTCCCACGCCAGTCTCCGGACTGGCTCGGAATGACGTCACAGATAAAAAACGGTGCGGGGCGAATCACGCATTCGCCCCGCATGTACTCCCGTTTCGCATTGAGCGATTTACGCTGAGGTCACGATAGACCCTGCACTCAAGCAGACAGAACCTTACGGCCCTTGGCACGGCGGCGGGCAAGCACCTTGCGGCCGTTGGAAGTAGCCATTCTCTGACGGAAACCGTGAACCTTGGAACGATGACGGCGGCTGGGCTGGTAGGTACGCTTCATGTTGGAACACCTCCTCGAAAATCAATATGCTCGACAGCCGAAACTCGGCCGCAGCAACACATAACAAATGACCATATTTGGTCATGCTAGGGTATTATAACCGAAAAAGGCAACAAGGTCAACAATTTTTTCTTGAATTTGTGGCCTTTTCTATGGATTTTTCTCTGTTTTTTCCGGTTCTGTGGGAATTGTGGGATAGCTGACCACCAAATCTTTCCCGTCAAAGCTGCCCTCTACCTTGGAAAACACCCGATGGAAGCCTTCGTCCTCCGGCTTATAGGGGGTAGGGCGGAAATCATTCCAGCTGTCGGATGTGCTGATCCGGCAGGGGACCACCTCCACCTGTCCCAGGGCCACCGTACCGTCGGCATAGCGCAGGATCTGCTGGCGGATGACGGCGGTGTCCTTATCTCTGGGATTGCGGCTGCCGCCGAAGGAGAAATTGCCCAGACTGTAATAGATAATGCCGCCCTTGTAAGGCTCGATGGGCTGCAGGGTGTGGGAATGGTGGCCGTAGACGATGTCCACACCGGCATCGATGGCCATGCGGCCCAGAGTCTTTTGGGTGCTGCCCGGAGAATATGTACCCTCATCTCCCCAGTGGACGGACATGACAATCAGCTCCGCACCCCTGTTTTTCAGACTTTTCACCTGATAGTCCAGATTGGCTCGGGAAGTGTTGAAAAATACTGTGAAAACGCCCACCTTCAAGCCGCTTTCCGTGGTATACACGCAAGAACGCCCAAAGCTGGCATATTGGACATTTTCCGCCTCCAGCGCAGCCCAGGTATCCTCCAGGCCTTGCTTACCATAGTCCCGGGAATGGTTATTGGCGCAGCTGGCAAGCTCCACGCTGCTGCCGGAAAGGATCTTGGCATAGTCCACCGGACCCCGGAAACGGAACAGATGATCCTTCAGCTCCTCCATTTCCTCCTCGGTGGGGTCGGATTCCGTCAAGGCGCATTCCAGATTGACGAAGGTCATGTCGTCATCCTCAAAAAGGTGGCGCACATTGGAAAACGGATACCGGTAATCCTTTCCAACGACCCATGTATAGGTGCCCCGCTTGCCCTCTTCGTCAAAATTGTCGCCCAGGGTGCAGTCGCCGGCAAAAGAGAGTGTAAAGCTTTCGCTCTCCGGCTCGGTGATCACCGGATCCGGGGAGGTAGGCCGGGTCTGGGGGGCGGTGGGCTGAGTGGCCTGGGATGAATGGGTAGATTGGGTGGACTGGGTGGGCTGGGAGGGCCGGCTGGGTACGGTTTCTGCCACGCCCTGAGCCGTGCAGCCGCAAAGCAGCAAAAAGGCGGCAAGCATACCCGCGAGCCTTACAGACTTTTTCATATGCTCCACCGCCTTTCGTTGTATTTTTCTAAATTCCGATTTACTTGCCCGCGTCCTGGGCCCGCTTTTTCATCAGCTCCCGCATACGGATACCGTGATCCAGCTCCCGCTTGCGGATGCGCAGCGTCTTGGGGGTGCACTCCAGCAGCTCATCGTCCGCCAAAAACTCCAGACACTGCTCCAAAGAGAACACCTTGGGGCTGACCAGCCGCAGGGCTTCGTCCGAGCCGGAGGCGCGCATATTGGTCAGCTGCTTTTTCTTGCAGACATTAACAGTCATATCCTCATTCCGGCTGCAGATGCCCACCACCATGCCGGCATACACCGGCGTGCCGGGGCCGATAAACAGCGCACCGCGCTCCTGGGCAGCATGCAGGCCATAGGTAACGGCCTCGCCGGATTCGTGGGCGATAAGGCTGCCCACCAGACGGCGCTCGATTTCGCCCTTCATGGGAGCATAGCTGTCCAAAACAGAACTCATAATGCCCTCACCCTTGGTATCGGTAAGGAACTCGCTGCGGTAGCCAAACAGACCTCTGGAGGGAACCAAAAACTCCAGCCGGTAGCGGCTGCCCATGGGGGTCATGCCGAGTAAGTCACCCTTTCGGCGGCCCATTTTTTCGATCACCGTGCCCATGCTCTCCTCGGGGACATCGGCCACCATCCGCTCAACAGGCTCACAGAGCTTGCCGTCTACAACTTTTGTCAGCACACGGGGGGTGGAAACGGAGAATTCAAAGCCCTCCCGGCGCATGGTCTCCATGAGGATACTCAGGTGCATCTCGCCACGGCCCGCCACATTAAAGGAATCGGTGCTGGCCTCGGTGACATGGAGGGAAACATCCTTGAGTAGCTCCTTTTCCAGCCGGTCACGAAGATTCCGGGAGGTGACATACTTGCCCTCCCGTCCGGCAAAGGGAGAATCATTGACGGCAAAGGTCATTTCGATGGTGGGATCACTGATCTTCACAAAGGGCAGGGGCTCTACCACATCGGGGGCGCACAGGGTGCGGCCGATGGTGATGTCTGCCATGCCGGACAGGGCCACGATCTCACCGGCACTGGCCTCGGAAATGGGGGTCTTTCCCAGTCCGTCAAAGGCATAAAGAGCAACTACCTTGCCCTTGCCCCGGAGCGTCTGGTCGTGATAATCGCAGATGGTGACCTCCTGATTGACCCGGATAGTGCCCCGCTCCACGCGGCCCACCGCGATCCGGCCCACATATTCATTATAATCAATGGAAGACACCAGCAGCTGCAGAGGGCCTTCCTCATCGCCGCCGGGGGCGGGAATATAGTTGACGATGGTCTCAAACAGGGGGATCAGGTCGGTGCCCATCTCGTCGGGGCTGTAAGAAGCCGTGCCCTGACGGCCGGAGCAGAAAACGGTGGGGGAATTGAACTGCTCGTCGGTGGCGTCCAGCTCCAGCAGCAGCTCCAGCACCTCGTCCATGACCTCATGGACCCGGGCATCGGGCTTGTCCACCTTGTTCACCGCCACGATGACCTTGTGGCCCAGCTCCAGCGCCTTCTGCAGGACAAAACGGGTCTGGGGCATGGGGCCCTCTGCCGCGTCCACCAGCAAAATAACGCCGTTGACCATTTTCAGGATCCGCTCCACCTCGCCGCCAAAGTCGGCGTGGCCGGGGGTATCCACAATGTTGATCTTATAATCCTTATAATTGACAGCGGTGTTCTTGGCAAGAATGGTAATGCCCCGCTCCCGCTCCAGATCGCCGGAGTCCATAACACGCTCGGTAGTTGCCTGATTTTCCCGATAGATGCCGCCCTGCTTCAGCATTTCGTCCACCAGGGTAGTCTTGCCGTGGTCGACGTGGGCGATAATGGCAATATTGCGGATCTTTTCCTGTGCTGCCATAAATCCTAAGCTCCTTTGCTTACATAATCTCTTAACCTTAAGAATATACCACATATACAAATGGAATGCAATCATTTTGGTGAAATTTACGGAAATTAATGGGACTCTCTGTCATTGCGAGGGTGGTTTGCCGCCCGCGGCAATCCCCCGGACATTCCGGAAACCCGCGGGGATCCTCGCTTCGCTCCTCGGAATGACAGAAGGATTTCTCTCGTTTTCGGCAACTGCCCTCTTGACCGCCTGCCGCATCTGTGGTATATTATTGGGTAATAAATCTGCTGACTCTGAGCGGAGGGAATGCCGTGGAACGAGTAAAAAAGGTGCTGACCTACCTTGTGATTGCCGGGGTCGCCTTTGTGGGCGCGCTGAACTATCAGCTGTTCGTTTTTCCCAATCAGTTTGCCCCCGCGGGACTTAACGGCCTTTGTACCATGATCCAGTATGTAAGCGGTATCCGGGTTGGATATCTGAGCCTGCTGATCAATATCCCTCTGGCCATTACAGCATTTTTCAAAGTGAGCCGTTCTCTGGCTCTGAGGACCATGGTTTATGTAGCGGTGTTTTCCGTAGCGCTGTTGCTTCTGGACCATGTGGACCTTTCCCTCTTCGCCTATTCCACTGACTCCAGCCCCATTCTCGGCCCTCTGGTGGCCGGCATCATCAACGGTGCCTGTTACAGTCTGCTGCTGCGGGCAAGCGCCCATTCCGGCGGCATGGATTTTGTGGCATCTCTGATTCACAAGGTCCGTCCTCATATAAACTTCTTCTGGACCGTCTTCTCTCTGAATGTGACGGTGGCTGTTATCTCCTTTTTCGTTTATAGCTACAAGATTGAGCCGGTGCTGCTCTGCATTCTTTACAGCTTTGCCACCAGTACCGTCAGCGACAGGCTGAACAAGTCCAGCCGCAGCGCTGTCCGCTTTGAGATCATTACAGACCAGCCGGAGGCGCTGTCAAAAGCCATTGTGGAGCGCCTGCATCACAGCGCTACCCTTGTGCCTGCCCGGGGTATGTATAAGGGAAAAGACACAAGCATCCTGATCTGTGTCATTAACAAGACCCAGGTCGCCCAGCTCTCTGCCGTTATCCGGCAGCAGCCCGGGGCCTTCGCGGTGATGAGTCAGGTCAGCGAGGTAGTGGGCAACTTTAAGCACATCGACAACCAAGGCAATCCTGAGCTCCAGCTTCTGGATCAGGGCGACGGTGTCGGCATTTAACACATAAATACATATTTTTACATATCAAACAGGAGGAATATCCGATGGCACATTACATGACCGAACCCAGCCGCACCTTCAGCGAATACCTGCTGATCCCCGGCTACACCTCTGAGCAGTGCATTCCCAGCAATGTCTCCCTGCGTACCCCTCTGGTAAAATATCGCAAGGGTGAGGAGCCTGCCATCAGTTTGAATATTCCTTTGACCTCCGCGGTCATGCAGTCCGTCTCCAACGACAGTCTTGCCATTGCCCTGGCAAAGGAGGGCGGCATCAGCTTTATTTTCGGCTCTCAGAGCATTGAGGATCAGGCCGCCATGGTAGCCAAGGTCAAGGGCTATAAAGCCGGCTTTGTTACCTCCGCCTCCAACCTGACTCCCGATGCTACTCTGGCCGATGTTCTGGCCCTGAAGGAGAAAAACGGTTTCTCCACCGTGGCCATCACCGAAGACGGCACTGCCAACGGAAAGCTTCTGGGCATCGTCACCGGTCGGGATTACCGGGTCAGCCGCATGGAGCCCGGCGAAAAGGTCTCTACCTTCATGACTCCTCGGGAAAAGCTGATCACCGCTCCCGCCCAGACCACCCTGAAGGAAGCCAACGACATTATCTGGGAGCATAAGCTGAACTCCCTGCCTATTGTGGACGAAGACGACCACCTGCTGTACTTCGTATTCCGTAAGGACTACTCCTCCCATAAGGCAAATCCCATGGAACTGCTGGACAGCAAGAAGCGGTATCTGGTAGGCGCGGGCATCAACACCCGGGATTATGCGGAGCGGATCCCTGCTCTGCTGGAGGCCGGCGTGGATGTTCTGGTCATCGACTCCTCCGAGGGCTACACCTGCTGGCAGGCAAAGACCATCGCATGGGTCCGGGAAAACTACGGCGACAGTGTGAAGATCGGCGCTGGCAATGTGGTGGATCGGGAAGGCTTCCGCTTTCTGGCTGAGGCCGGCGCAGACTTTGTAAAGATCGGCATCGGCGGCGGCTCCATCTGCATCACCCGGGAAACCAAGGGTATCGGCCGCGGTCAGGCCACTGCCGTTATCGAGGTTGCCGCAGCCCGGGATGAATATTTCAAGGAGACCGGCATTTATGTGCCCATCTGCTCCGACGGCGGCATCGTTCATGATTACCACATGACCCTGGCACTGGCTATGGGCGCGGATTTCCTGATGCTGGGCCGGTATTTCGCCCGGTTTGACGAATCCCCCACTCCCAAGGTGCTGGTGAACGGCGCTTACATGAAGGAATACTGGGGCGAAGGCTCCAACCGCGCCCGGAACTGGCAGCGCTACGATCTGGGCGGCGCCACCAAGCTGACCTTTGAAGAGGGCGTTGACTCCTATGTCACCTACGCAGGCAGTCTGCACGACAATGTGGAATCCTCCCTGTACAAGGTCAAGTCCACCATGTGCAACTGCGGTGTGATCACCATCCCCGACCTGCAGCGGGATGCCAAGCTGACACTGGTCTCCGCCACCTCCATCATTGAGGGCGGCGCCCACGATGTCACCCTGCGCTCCACCTCCAATGTAAAATAAAATACGAAAGGCGTGCTGCGATTCGCAGCACGCCTTTTTTATGTTTTTTACTGGTTTTCCGGGATTTCTTCCGGAGCTTCCTCTACCGGTTCTTCTGCCACAGGCTCTTCTGCCGTTTCTTCTGTGGCTTCCTCTGCTGCTTCCTCAGCAGACTTCTCGGCCTCCACGGCCAGCGCTTCTTCCGCCTTCCGGGCAGCTACCTGATTGACAAAGAGCTTTGCAGGATCGGGCTCTTTGAACATCATGATCAGCAGCACCACCACTGCGGCAAAGCAGCTGATCGCCGCCAGCACCTGACTGACACGCAGGGGGCCCCACCACAGACTGTCGGTACGCAGTCCCTCGATGAATGTCCGGCCAAGGCCGTACCAGGCAACATAGCCCAGAGCGACCTGTCCGTCGTATTTGCGCTTTTTGGACAGGAAGTGCAGCAGCGCAAAGCCAGCCAGATTCCACAAAGACTCATACAGGAAGGTGGGATGATGGAAAGTGGTTTTATTGGTGGCGCTGTCCAGCAGGCCCATCCGCAGGAACCAGTCCGTTTCCGAGCCGAAGGCTTCCCGATTGAAGAAATTGCCCCAGCGGCCGATACACTGGCCGATCAAAAAGCCCAGCGCTACCAGATCCAGCACCGCGCCCACCTTGATCTTGCGGATGCGGCAGAATACCACAACGCCGATCACCGCACCGATCACGCCGCCGTAAATGGCCAGACCGCCATTCCAGATGTAAAACACGCTGATGGGGTTGGCGGCGAACTGGTCCCATTCAAAGGCGCAGTAATACGCCCGGGCGCAGAGCACCGCAAAGGGCGCCACCCACAGCACGCCGTCAGTCAGGTCATCCTGCCGGACGCCGAACTGCTTGGACCGCTTCCACGCATAGACCAACGCCAGCACCAGACCAAAGGCAATGAGAATTCCGTAATAATGGAAGCTCAGCGGGCCGATCTGCAGTACCCGGCCGGGATCCCACTGGATCCCCAGTCCGGGGAAGCTGATGACAGTATAAGTGTTGTTCATTTTTGTCCCTCCTATGGGTTTTTTATTTTGACAGGGGTTCGATCACCGACAAGCTGCACCGCTGAGGCTGAACCACCCGATTCAAAAATGCCTGAAGTTCCTCCCGCTTTACATCCTCATAGATCTGCGGAAACCGGAAATAGTCAAAATCCGACAGCCGGTAGGCACAGACCCGGAAAGCTGTGGAATCAAAGCTGTCCAGATCCCGGATCCTGCGGCCCATGGCACTGCGCTTCATCCGCAGAAAATCCGCTTCATCAATGCCCTGCTCCGCCAGCTCTGCTCCTCGGGTCAAAATGGCCTCCCGAACGGCCCGGGGATCCTCACTGTCGCCGCCGCAGGTCAGCATGGCGCAGCCGTCCACCGACTCAAAGCCGCCCCCAAAGGACGAATCGATGAGCCCCTGCTCATACAATCGCAGGTACAGCGGCGAGGATTCGCCGAACAGCGCCTCTGCTGCCAGATCGCCGATGATCTCCTGCCGGATGGCGCTCTCACCCATGCCGGTGCTTTCGCACTTGAAGCCCAGCTGGAAGGTGGGCATGCTAACCTCCATCTGCCGGCAGCTGTCGCCGCTATGCTCCATATCCTCCTGCCAGTTCCGTAGCTTCCGGGCGGCAGGTTTTTTCTCCGTTCCCAGCACCTGCACCGCGATACGCTCCACCGTCTCCGGCGCAACATCGCCCACCACGCAGAGAATCATATTGTCCGGGGTGTAAAATGCCCGATGGCAGGTGTGCAAAACCTCCGGCGTAATCTCGCGGATGGTGCTTTCCGTTCCCAGAATGGGAATGCGGATGGGATGGGTCTTGTACATATTCTCCATGAGAGATTCAAAAATCTGACTGTCCGGCGCGTCGGCGTTCATGCCGATCTCCTGATCGATGATGCCCTGCTCCCGCAGGACACTTTCCTTTTCAAACCAGGGCGTAGAGACAAATTCCAGCAAAAGTGCCAGATTTTCCTGAAAATTTTCGGTGCAGGATACATAGTAGGCCGTCATGTCATAGCTGGTAAAGGCATTGACATTGCCGCCCAGGGCGGCAAATTCCGCCGTTACATCTTTTTCCGGCAGCTCAAAGAGCTTATGCTCCAGAAAATGGGCCACGCCGGCAGGCATTTGGTAATTTTTACCATCCAGCGCAAAGTCTGTGTGGATCGAGCCGAAATCCGTCACAAAATAGGCGATCTTCCGGGTAAAGCCCTTACGGGGCACCAACGCCACAGTCAGGCCGTTTTCCAGTTTTTTGGTATAAAGCGACTCCCCAAGGCGGGGGTATTGGGTCATCATTGGCTCACCCCCTCAAGAAAGAAGGAAGAATGCAGCTTTACCGTTTTGGCGGCGGCAGCCACCTGCTCCACAGTCACCGCTTCCACTGCTGCCATGTATTTTGCCGGGGTCATGGCAAGGCCGCTGAGGGCAGCGGTGCTGTAATACCCCTCAATAGCACCGGGGGAATCATGAACACTCCGCAGGCTGGAAAGAATAGCCTCTTTGGCGGCATTCAATTCCGCCCCCGTTATTCTCCCCCGCACACATTTTCTCAGCTGGATAATAATCTCCTGCCGCACGACTTCCTCCTTGGCGGTATCGATGCCGGCAGAAACGGTGAGGATGCCCTTGGTGCTGTAATAGCCGGAGCCGATGGAATAGCAAAGGGACAGCCGCTCCCGCACATTCATAAACAGCTTGCTGGTCATGCCTGCGCCAAACACCGCATTGAACACCTGCATAGCCGCAAACTGAGGCGACTGGTTGGTAATGGGTGTGGTAAAGCCCATGCACAGCTTTCCCTGGGTCACTTCCATCCGCTCCCGGGCATGGCTGCCGCCACCGTCCCGGAAGGGTGTCTGAATCCGCATACCGCTGCAGTCTCTTTCAAAGCCGCCAAAGATCCCCTTCATCAGGGCACTCACCTGCTCCGGACGGGCAGAGCCTACATAAAACAGCTCCACCATGCTTTCCGACAGCAGTTTTTTATAATGATCATAAAGATTCTTGTGGTCGATTTGGGCCACCTGTTCCTTTTCTCCCAGACGGGGGATGCCAAAGGTATCAGCGCTGCACATAGTCCGCAGCAGCTGGCTGGCGGCGTAGGAGCGCTTATCGTTGCGCTCTGCCTCCAGCGTCAGGATCAGATTCCGCTTTTCGCTTTCCACATACTCCTTGCAAAAACCGCCATCCTCCAAAACCGGCTCCAGCAGCAGCTTTTTTACAAACTGGACCATGGGCGCAAGGATCTGATCCCCCTCCAGGGCAAACCGGTCCTCCATAAAGGCGCAGAATAGGCCGGTGGTTTGATAATCGCCCACCCGCCGAACCAACGCGCTGACGGATGCGCCGTACAGATCGTCCAGCTTCTGGGTGATGGCGCGCAGATCGGGATAATCCTTTGTGCCCCGCAGCAGCACCGCCGGAAGCAGCGCGTTTTTTGCCGCCTCCTGCCGCTTCATGGGCCGGACGAATTGGACGCTCAGACAGCCCTGCTTGAACCGGTCATCCCGATAGCAGCGCAGGGTCACGCCGGGAAACAGAGAAAAGGCTTGTACCATCAAACGGGTCTCCTTACTGTTATATGTTCCTTATTATATACCAGTTTTTCCAAAATAGGAAGAGCTATCCCGAAATTTCACCGCTTTTCCGGTTGCGATTTTTTATCAGATGGGGTATAATGGGGAAAAGTATCTTTTTACAGGAGGAGTCGCGCCATGGCATGGCTGGAAATCACTGTTCATACCGCCGGCACCGATCCGGACCGTGCCGTCGCCGCACTGACCGCTGCCGGTTTTTCTGATCTGGTCATTGAGGATCAGGCGGAATTTGAGGGCTTTCTGGAGCAGAATCGGGCATACTGGGACTATATTGACGAAACCTTGCAGCAGCAGCTGCAGGGTCTTTCCCGGATTCGTCTGTATCTGGAGGATACAGACACTGCCGGTCTTTCCCGTCTGGAAGCGCTGACCGCTTCCTTGCAGCTTTCCATGACCACCGCACCCCTGCCGGAAACCGACTGGGAGGAGGGCTGGAAGGAAAACTACCCCCCCGTTCCCGTGGGCAAAAAGCTTCTGGTGCTTCCCTGCTGGCTGGCAAATGAATCCACCGACGGGCGGCTGCCCGTAATTCTCGATCCCGGCCTGACCTTCGGCACCGGCACCCACCCCTCCACCCAGATGGTGATGGAGGCCATGGAGGAGCTGGCCAAAAAGGATATGCGCTGTCTGGATCTGGGCAGCGGCAGCGGCATTTTATCCATTACCGCCCTGCGGTTGGGGGCAAAGAGCGCCATCGGCGTGGATATTGACCCCAAGGCTGAGGATATCGCCCGGGAGAACGCCGCCTGCAACGGCTTTGCCGCACCCGAATTTACCGCCCTGACCGGCAATGTGACTACTGACCGCCCCCTGATGGACAGGCTCTCCAAAGAAGAATATGATATGGTGCTGGTAAACATTGTGGCAGATGTGATCATCGGCCTTGCGCCGGTTTTGCCTGCCTTTGTGGGGCAGTCAGGCGATCTGATCTGCTCCGGCATTCTCCATGACCGGCTTGCAGAGGTTTGCGCTGCTCTGGATGCCGCAGGCTTTGCCATCACCTCCATTCGTGCCAAAGAGGATTGGCGCTGCGTCACCGCAAAAAGGAGGTGCCAGCAATGATCCCATACCGCACCCGCCGGATCATTAGCAGGATCTTTATCAGCGTTGTGACGGTCGCTGTGGTGGTTTTTTTGCTTCTGCTTTGCTGGGTTCTGTGGCTGAACCGGTATATCCGCTATACCCGCACCGGCGCAGAGCTGGACTTTGAAATGTCTTTGGAGTATCCGGCAGGAGAGCTTGCCGCGCCGCCGGAGACCACCCCTCCCGTAACCATCTATTATGAGGAGAATGTAACCGTCACCCTTCCCACATCCAACGAACTTACCCAGCTTTCCGGTCTGGTCATTACCGAGCAGATGCTTAAAACGGATTTTGCCGGCGTTATGGATCAGGTCAAAGCCCTCTCCGCCCCCACCTCCATCTTGCTGGATGTAAAAAACATCCGGGGCGAATTCTTCTATTCCACCTCTCTGGGACGGAACAATGGCAGCATCGCCCCCACCGATATGGACGCGCTGATCTCTCAGATCCGCCGCTCCGGCCATTACCTCATTGCCCGGCTGCCGGCCTACCGGGATTACTGGTACGGTCTGGAAAATGTGGAGGACGGTATTTTTAACCCCAACCGGATGTCATTGTGGATGGACGAGGAGCGGTGCTACTGGCTCAATCCCAATGCCGAGGGCACGCTGACCTATCTGATCTCCATCGTTACCGAGCTGCGAACTCTGGGCTTTGACGAGGTGGTATTCACAGATTTCCGCATTCCGGATACCGATGCCATCTATTTTGAAGAGGATCGGGCGGAAACCATCCGCAAAGCGGCGGAAGATCTGGCGCGGATCTGCACCACAGACCGGTTTGCCCTGTCCTTTGTGGGAAGTGAAGGCTTCCCCCTGCCTGAGGGGCGCAGCCGATTGTATGTAGAAAATGTAGCCGCAGCAGATACTGCAGCGCTGGCCCAGCGGCTGGGTTTGGAAGATCCCCAGATCAAACTTGTGTTCCTGACGGATCTGAAGGATACCCGTTATGACGCTTACAGCGTCCTGCGGCCTCTGGAATTGAATATACAATAACAAAAAGGGCGCGTCTTACGACGCGCCCGATTGTTTTATTACAGCCTTTCCGCTTCCTCCAGCCAGAGCCGGCCGGAAATATCGCTGGGCATCCGCCAGTCCCCTCTGGGACTGAGCGACACCGGCCCCACCTTTGCCCCGTCGGGCATACAGCTGCGCTTAAACTGCTGGGTGAAGAACCGCTTATAGAATACCTTCAACCATTTTTTCACCGTTTCCCCATCGTATTCCCCTGCAAAAGCACGGCAGGCCAGCCGGTAGATCTTTTCCGGACGGAAACCGAACCGGAGCATATAATACAGGAAGAAATCGTGAAGCGCATAGGGCCCCACCAGATCCTCGGTTTGCTGGGCGATCTTGCCCTGCCCATCTGCCGGCAAAAGCTCCGGACTGATGGGCGTGTCCAGAATGTCCATCAGCACCGCCTTGGCAGGCTTATATCGGGGCATTTCCGCCACCGCCTGAATGATCCACCGCATCAAGGTCTTGGGAACGGAGGCGTTGACGCCGTACATGCTCATATGGTCGCCATTGTAGGTGCACCAGCCCAGGGCCAGCTCGGAAAGATCTCCTGTACCCACCACGATGCCGCCGACTACGCTGGCGTAATCCATCAGCACCTGGGTCCGCTCCCGTGCCTGGGCATTTTCATAGGTGACATTACGCACATGGATATCGTGACCAATATCCCGGAAATGGCCGGTGACCGCGTCGCCAATGCTGATCTCCTTGGCATGGATACCCAGAAGCCGCATCAGCTCCCAGGCGTTTTGATAGGTGCGGTCAGATGTGCCGAAGCAGGGCATGGTCACGCCGAACACCTGATCCGCCGGACGGCCCAGTTGGTGCATGGCCTCCACCGCCACCAGCAGGGCAAGGGTGGAATCCAGACCGCCGGAAACGCCGATGACCGCGTTTGCGCCAATGGCCTTGAGCCGCTGCTTCAGGCCCGCCACCTGAGACTGGAAAATGGCCCGGCACTGCTCCATCCGATCCTGCTCCGCAGAGGGCACAAAGGGCAGCTTTTCCAAAGCATAGCAGCTGCCGTCTCCCCGCAGGGGGCGGCCGCAGCACTCCACAGTGCGCATGGCTTCCGGATGCATATAGTAGGACATGGCGTTTCGCACGCTTTTATTCTCTCTGCGGCGGGCGCGGATGCGGCCCAGATCGCAGTCCTGAATCAGCAGGTAATCCGTATCGATGGCATCCTTGTTTTCGGCAAGGATCGTGCCGGTCTCGGCAATGAGGCTGTGGCCGGAAAAAACCAGATCCTGGGTGGATTCCGTATAGCCGGCAGAGCAGAAGGCATATACACAGCTGCAAAGCAGGGACTGATGCTTCACCAGCTCCTGCCGGCGGGTGCGCTTGCCTAAAATTTCATTGGAGGCGGAAAGATTCAGCACCACCTCCGCGCCGGCAAGAGACATGAGGGTAGAGGGGGGCAGCATGGTCCAAAGATCCTCGCAGATTTCCACGCCCATAAGCGCACCGTCTCCAATGCGGAAGAGAAGATCCGCCCCTACGGGAACGGTATAATCCCCCGCAAGGCCCAGTTCTGCAGCGCTTACATCGCTTTTTTGCAGATCTGCGGCAGAGGAAAACCACCGGCTCTCATTGAATTCATTGTAGTTGGGCAAAAAGGTCTTGGGCACAAGTCCCTGCACCTTGCCCTGAGAAACAACCGCGCCGCAGTTGTACATCTGCCCGGCGATAACCGCCGGCAGGCCCACCACCGCGGTGATCCGGGGATAGGCAGCAGAAAATGCCGCGATCTCCTGCAGGCCCTCTGCCGCAGCGCGGAGCAGTGTCTCCTGAAAGAACAGATCCGCGCAGGTATAGCCCGTCAGGGCAAGCTCCGGAAAGAGCACAAGGTCGCACTTTTTTTCGTCCGCTTCCCGAATTCTGTCGCAAATATCCGCCGTATTCTTCTTGACATCGCCCACCTGTACCGGCGGTACGGCGCAGGCGATCCGGATAAAGTCCAGCATGGAGATCCCTCCTGAATTTTTATGGTGTCATCATATCATGTTTTGCCCGGATTGTAAAGAAATATCAAACTTTGCCGCTGTTTGCAATTGAGCCTATCATGTGCTACAATAGAAAAAATGACCCCATCTTCAGGAGGTTTTCCCATGCACACCCGAACGCTCTACTATGAAGACTGCCATCTAAGCCATTTTACCGCCACCGTCACCGGCTGCCAGCCGGGCAAGGGCGGTTACCTTGTGACGCTGGACGCCACCGCTTTTTATCCCGAGGGCGGCGGTCAGCCCTGTGACACCGGCACGCTGGGCCACGCCCGGGTCACCGATGTGCAGGAAGAAAATGGTAATATTTACCATTTGTGCGACGCCCCGCTGACGGTGGGCCAGCCGGTGGAAGGGCGGATTGACTTCGCCCGCCGGTTTGATTTCATGCAGCAGCATACCGGTGAGCATATCGTTTCCGGCCTGATCCACAAATACTTCGGCTGGCATAACACCGGCTTTCACATCGGCGGCGAGTTTATGACCGTGGATTTTGACGGGCCGGTATCCCCCGAGGATCTGGCCCGGATCGAGCGGGAAGCCAATCAGGCGGTGTGGGAAAACATCCCCTTGCGCTGCTGGACGCCGGAAAAAGAGGAACTTCCCCGGATTTTTTACCGCACCAAGCGGGAGCTGCCCTGGCCGGTGCGGATCGTGCAGGTGCCGGGGTATGACAGCTGCGCCTGCTGCGGCATCCATGTGGCCGCCACCGGCGAGGTGGGGCTGATCAAGATCTTTTCCTGCGTCAAATTCCACGAGGGCATCCGGCTGGAGATGGCCTGCGGACGGATGGCGCTGGAATACATGACCGCCGCCTTTGAGCAGAACCGGCAGGTCTCTCAGGCCTTTTCCGCCAGAATTCTGGAGACCGGCGAGGCCGCCCGGCGGATGAACGATATGCTCTCCGCGGAAAAATACCGCTCCGCCGGCCTGCAGATGCAGCTCCACGCCCAGATTGCAAAAAGTTATGTAAACTGCAAAAATGTGGTGCATTTTGATCCTGCCCTGAAAGGCACCGCTGTGCGGGAGCTGGCGGACAAGATCGCAGGGCTCTGTCAGGGTTTTGCGGCGGTTTTTTCCGGCAGTGACGATACCGGGTACAGCTACTGTCTGGTCAGCCGGGAAGTGGATCTGCGGCCCTTGGGCAAGGAACTGACCCAGCAACTGAACGGTCGCGGCGGCGGAAAAGCAGAATGTCAGCAGGGCAGCCTGAAAGCAACCGAAGCCGAAATTCGCAGCTTTTTTGGGGAATAAACATCGCTTTGACAAAAAGATAAAGCCTAATTTTGTACTTGCAGAATTGTTATATGTATGATATAATTATTGCACAGTCAAAAGGGGGTATTACTATGGATAAGCTGATCATTGCGCTGTTGGTGTCAATTGGCCGGGGAATTTTTTGGGGATGGGTAACCCATTCTGTCATCCGCAGTAAGGGCTATTATACCAACTGGTTCTGGTGGGGATTTTTCTTTGGGCTGTTCGCTTTTGTTGCCGCCTGCGCCAAACCCCAGAACATCTGGTGGAATAAGCCGAATTATTCCTCCGCCGGTAATGCCGCTTCCCCGTCATCGCCTGTCAACAGCGGATGGCTCTGTTCCTGCGGGCGGGAAAATGCCCCGTATGTTTCCTCCTGTGTGTGCGGTATTAGCAAAAGCAGTTACTTAACCAGCAAGCATGACTCCCTGGCAAAACCGGAGAACTAAACAAGCAGGGCCGCAAAAGTGGCCCTGTTAGACTTTTGAAAAATGCAGTCCTGAAGAATGGCCCCCTCTGACGAGGGGGCTGGATTTTGCGAAGCAAAAGACTGGGGGAGAGACTTTTCTCTGCTTGTTTCTCTCCCTTCGTCACGGCTTGCGCCGCGCCACGCCCTGCCGGGCCCGTGCCCCTTTTGTCCGCTTCGCGGACATTTCCCCCGATAACGGGGGAATCTGCCCTCGTCAGAGGGAGGCTTTTCGCTCATAGTATCTGAAAAGGATCATATATATCTTTTACGGACGGAGAAATACCTTCACCTTTTCTTATGTAAAACACCCCGTGCAGACCTTTCTTTTCCGCAAGAGAATAGCCCTGATTATTCATGCTCTTTTGTACCCACTGTGCATTCTGTGCATACAGAGAGTCATCAATATAGATCACACCATACTTTTCCGACAACGCATTTTCCAAAGCCTTTTCGGTTGTTATGATCACAGGAAATAAAATTGCCAAATCATCCTCACCTCAATGTGATTATTATAACACATTTGTATTCATTTGACAACATATGTGTTCATAAAACACTGCTTTTTCCCTTACACTAGTTTGTGTAAGGAGAGTGAGGCTATGTTGGACGCAGAGATTGTCGGAAGTGTCATTCAGCGAATTCGGGAGCAGCAGGGAAAGTCCCAGGAGCTTATCAGCGGTCTTGCCGGTATCGGGCGTACGCATCTAAGTGCTATTGAGCGCGGTCAACGAAAACCCACGCTGGAAACCTTTTACAAAATTGCAGAGGCGCTGGGTGTAAAACCCAGTATGCTCCTTGCCGCCATTGAAAAAGAGACCCAACAATAAATCTGCCCGCGCTGCAAAAATGCAGCGCGGGCTGTTTTTTAGAATTTGAATCAATTCTGGATCTCCATCACTTTGCCGCAGCAGCGGGGGATGACCTGGCCTTCCTCTACATGCAGGACCTTATGGCAGATGGGGCAATAGACATCACATTCTTTCTCTGCCCGCACCACGGAAATCAATCCGCTTTTCAGCTCCATTTCCATTAGTCCAGGATCTCCATCAGGCGGCCGCAGCAGAAGGGAACCACCTCACCGGCCTTCACATGGACGGTCTTATTGCAGGTGACGCAGTACACATCGGTATCATAGGGGGCGCGGATCTCCGGCACAGCCTTCTTTTCTTCCTCGCTCAAGCCCGCAATGTGGAATGTAGCGGTCTTGTTCTCAGAGGGCAGATAGACACCGATGGGCTCCAGAGCCTTGTTTTCGCCTACGCAGTTACCCATCTTGATCCACAGGGCTTCCAGCTCTGCCGCCTCGGCAGCATGCTCAGGGGTAAAGGTCACAACATCTTTATCAATGCGAATTTTCATAATACAACACTCCTTTTCATAGAAAACCGCCGGTCTCCGGTATGGAGACCGGCGGCAAAATTTCGTCGGTTATTCTCTTACTTGAAGTAACGCTCCAGCAGACCCTTCAGGGCGACGCCGTGGCGAGCCTCGTCGCGAGCCATCTCATGGACGGTGTCGTGGATAGCATCGAGGCCGTTCTTCTTGGCGCAGGAGGCCAGATCGAACTTGCCCTGGGTAGCGCCGAACTCACAGTCCACGCGCCATGCCAGATTGTCCTTGGTGGTAGCCTTCATGTTGGGCTCCAGATCCTCGCCCAGCAGCTCGGCGAACTTGGCAGCATGCTCAGCCTCTTCCCAGGCAGCCTTCTCCCAGTACAGGCCGATCTCGGGATAGCCCTCACGATGGGCGATCCGGGCCATGCACAGGTACATACCAACTTCGGAGCACTCGCCGTTGAAATTGGCCATGAGCTGGTCGAAGATATACTTCTTGTCTTCCTCGGAGATGTCGGGGTTGTTCTTCACGGTCTGGCCGTAGACGCCGTACTCATGAACAGCAGCTAATCTTTGCTCGCCCTTCTGCTCTACAAACTTGGAAGCGGGGACCTTGCAGACGGGGCAGCGGAAATCGGCATCCAGCTCCTCAGCAGTGTGAACGTAACCACAAACAGAACATACAAACTTCTTCATAATTATTTCCTCCAAATATATGTGTTTTGTTTTTTATTTTACTCCTGCTCTTCTTCGAACAGGTCAGGACCAACGCCGCAGAGGGGGCACTCGTAATCTTCGGGGAGCTCGTCGCCCTCATAAACATAACCGCAGACGGTGCATACAAACTTTTTCATGACTTTTCCTCCTGATTTTTATTTTGACATTTTGTGCAGACCCCGGTAAAGGTCAGCTGGCAGCCGGTCACCTCGCCACCGCTGCATTGGGCGGCCTGTGCGCTCAGCTCCTGGGGTACGGCGATTTCCTTAAGATCCAGCACTCCGCCGCAGCTGCCGCAGATGTAGTGGACATGGGGATCGGTATTGCCGTCAAACCTTTCCACGCCTTTGACGGTGCCGAGGCTGGTGATCAGCCCCTGCTCCTTGAACAGCGCCAGATTCCGGTACACCGTACCCAGAGAAAGGTCTGGGATCTCCGGCTTCAGCTGGGCGTATACCCATTCGGCGGAAGGGTGCGCTGTGGTTTGCCGCAGGCAGGTCAGGATCGCGTCGCGCTTGCGAAAACGTTTGGCAGATGCTTCCATAGCGACCTCCTGTGTTTTATTTAAGAATAATTCTTATTTACATCTAGAGTATAGCATGTCGATCTGCGTCTGTCAACAGGTTTTTTTATTTTTTTCAAAAAATTTTTACTGTGTACCCTTTGCCAGCGCCAGAATGCCCCTTGCCAGCGCGTTTGCCGCCAGGATCGCCTGACTGTGGGTATCCCCCGCAGCCCCTACCTCAATAAGCAGGCTGCCGGCAGTCAGATCGGTATTGAACCGCTCCCCCCGCAATGTCACCGGACGGGTCACCCCCGGATCCGCCCGCTCCAGCTGGGCGGAGAGCTTCAGTGCAAGGGCGAGATTGGTCTGCCAGTTTGGATGGTAATTTCCTTGTGCATCTGTCCCCACCATCACCAGCAGCTGGGAAGACGGCTGCCCGCCCACAGTGGCGGAGGTGGAAAGCTGGCTGCCATCGCTGCCGTCAGAGGCATCCCGATGGATATCCAGCACCAGCTGAATGGACGGGTACTGCCGCAGATACTCCTGGATGGTCATCCGGGCATTGGCATAGGAGCCATTGTAGGACGGATAATCGTGGTAGCCGCCATCATGGAGGACGGAAACGCCGCCGGCAGTCAGCACCCTTGCCACCTCGGCGCCAATGGAGACCATGTTATACCGGTCGTCCAGCGTCCGATAGGAGACAGTCTCCTCATAGTCCTCTCCAGGGGATTTCGTATAGCTTTCCGTGGCATGGGTATGGATGATGAGCACCGTAGGGGCATCACCGGTCAGGTCCCAGTTCAGGGGCGCAGCCATCAGTGGCTCCAGATCCGGCCTGTAATCGCAGCGGTAGAGCACGGACAAAAGCTCCAGATCTTCAGAAGAAAAGCCGGGTTTCTGCAATTCCTCCGGCCGGGTGGCGTGGGGGATGGTGGGCTTCGTAGCTTCCGTAGGAGGAAGGGTCTGTTCCGGCGGCGCTGTTTCCGGCTGAGGATGCCGAACCACCCGCCCTGTCTGCAAGTAGATCAGAAAAGACTGTACCGCCGATTTTTGCAGCACCGCTGCCAGAGGATTCAAAATCCCCCCGCCGAACAGGCGGAGGGATATTGCCAGGATCAGCGCTGCCGCGCTTGCCCGGATGATTTTTTGATGATGATCCATATGTAACGCCTCCCATAACCCGATCCAGCCTGTCGAAAAACAGCAAAAACCTCGAAATTTGTCCCTTGGGAGGCTGCGGCTTATTCCGGTCGTTTCCACTTAGGCCGGCTGGACAGCTCAAGCCGCAGATTCCGGAAAAATTCCTGTAGCAGCTCCGCCGCTTCTTCCTGCCGGACACCGCTCTGCACCGCCGGATGATGGTTAAAATCCATGGAAAACAGATCGCACACCGAGCCGCAGGCGCCGCATTTTTTATCCAACGCGCCAAAGACCACCCGGGGGATCCGGGCATTGACGATGGCGCCGGCGCACATGGGGCAGGGCTCCAGCGTCACATATAATGTACAGTCCCACAGCCGCCAACCTCCCAGAGTCCGGCAGGCTTCACCGATGGCCTCGATCTCCGCATGGGCAAGGGCGGATTTGCCGGTCTCCCGGCGGTTGCGGCCTCTGCCAACAATTTTTCCCTGCCGCACGATCACGCAGCCCACGGGAACCTCCCCTTCCGCTGCTGCCTCCCGGGCCAGCTTCAGGGCCTCATCCATAAATATCAGATCTTCCACGGCTTTCGCCTCCTTTTTCTCTATCTTACCCCATAAAAAGCCCTGCCGTCAACCCTCTATCAGCATGGCCGCCAGCAGCACCGCCAGCTCCTGCCGGGAAAAGGGTCTCCTGCCCCGACGGCACAGCATCTCCTCTGTCTGGATCACCGCGTCGGTCAGGGTCTGGGAAACCGGCTGCTCTTCCTTGCCTTCCTGCTCTGCTCCGGTCAGCAAATAGTCCATGGTAACATCAAAGACCCGGGCCATTGCCAGCAGCGTCTCCACCGCCGGCTCCCGTCGTCCCTGTTCGTACATGCCCACCGCACTGGGGCTGATCCGAAGCCGCTGTGCTAGCTCCGACTGGCTCAATCCGGCTCTGCGCCGCAACGCTGCGATCCGTGATCCCAGCATCTATACCACCTCTTTCTTTTTTCTGTGGGACAAGTATACCATGACAAAACTGAAAAAATGGGAGAAATGCGTCCCCTACACATTTCGACGGACATTACACAGAGCGTGTAGTATAATATTAACTGGAAATAACTGGAAGCCATAAAGAGAAAGAAAACTACTGTTTTCGACAATCTTTCAGCGGTTTCCCATTTACGGAAAGAGGTGATGTTTATGCATCAAGGAATCGAGCCCACGCTGTACACAGATCCCCAGGCCGCGGCGGTGGCCGGCTGGTGCCCGCGCTGCAAGGGCGCGCTGTTTGCCCCCAGCCTGATCTGCCTGCGGTGCAGGAGGGATGTACCATGAAGCTGGCAGAAATGAGCCGGGACTATGCGGCATCGGCGGTTTTGCTCCGTCAGCGGCTGAAGCTGCTGCGGCAAATATTGGCGGCAACAGAGAATCCCGAGGAGATCTGGCACATCAAACGGCGCATCGCCGAGCTGACCCCCATGCTGACCCAGATGAATGAGCTGGCGGAGCTCACCGCCCGTTACTACGAAAGGGGGTATTACCGCAATGCGAAATACACTCTTTGACGGTTATCAGGGACCGCGGCTGCCCCGGGAGGTCCAGCTGCGCCGGGTGCGGCAGGTGATTCAGGAGGAGCTTTCCCCCCGACAGCGGGAGACGCTGACTGCCTACTATTTTCACCGGATGACCATTCCCCAGATCGCGCAGGAGCAGGGCGTAAACAAAAGCACCGTCAGCCGGACACTCCGCCGGGCGGAAGAGAATATCCGCAGATACTTAAAATACTGATTTTTTTGCCGTGACAGCAGTCACGGCGTATTTTTTGCAGCAAAAAAGTCCACGGCAGAGCCGTGGACTGATTTCAGGTTTTTCGTATGAACTTTTCTCTGCACTTAGGGCAAGTAATGGCGATCTTTCCCTTGCCTCGGGGCACTCTCACCGGCTGATGGCACTTGGGGCAGGAAAAATGTTTGTGCTTCCGGTCTTTGATCCGGTCCAGCAGCATCAAAAACTTCCGGTTTTCCTGATAACGCCGGTAGGTATTCCGGGAAAAGGTACGGAAGATCGCCCAGAACATCAAACCGTAGGAAAGGAGCGTCAGCGCCAGATTTGCCGCCGGCACCGGAATAAACAGCGCCAGCAGGCAGACGATCAGCCCGCCGCCCAGAATGAACATATTCAGCTTATCCGTTCCATAGCGGCCCGTCATAAATCGCTGGAGCCACTGGCTGATCCGCTTCATGGCACAGTCCCCTTTTACCAAAAATGATAGTATCATTATATTGCAAAAGTTCCGAATTTCAACCGGAAACGGCCAATGTTTACGGATTGTTTAATTTTATCTTAAGACAGCCGCTTCCGGCTCCGGCATCTGCACGGCATAGGTCAGGCCCCGGGGATAGAAGAAGCGGAGCTTCTCATCGGCAACCGACATCTCCGCCACCTGGGCGGTCCGCAGCTCACCATCCAGATTGACGGGGGTGAGCTTGTCGCAGCGGATGACGATCCGGTCTGTGCGGTAATGCTTCACAAGATCGGACAGCTCCCGATACCGGCCGTTTTTGTATTTGCCGATAATGGCCGGCACCTGCAGCAGGTGCACCTTTTTCACCAGCAAAACATCCAGCAATCCGTCTGTGGGGTCTGCCTCCGGCACAGGATTGAAGCCGCCGCCATAGTAGCGGCCATTGCACACGCAGACAAAGGTCTGCTGGGCATCGATGGTTTCTCCCTCCACCTCCACCACATAATGCTCGCTGATGCCCTTAAAAAGGTTGATCACCGTGGATGCGGCATAGGCGGAAAAGCCGTGAAGCAGGGGTATCCGCTTATATTTGGCCACATCTGTACCAATCCGGGCATCCAGACCCACGGAGCAGATATTGAGGGCGTAATCATCATTGCAACGGATCATATCAAACCGTGTTTCCTCCGCATCCAGCAGCCGCTCCAGATCAAAAAAAGCCTTGGGATCATCAAACAGCTTCACAAAATCGTTGCCGCTGCCGCCGGAAAACACAGTAACCGCTGCATTTTCGAAGCCGACCGCACCGGCAGCTACCTCATTGAGGGTGCCGTCGCCTCCGCAGGCGTAAATGCGGTATTCTTCGCCGGTCTGAGCCGCTTCCCGTGCCAGCCGGGTGCAATCTCCCGGCGCGGTGGAGACCTCGATCCGGTAATCCAGAGCCTTGGGCTTGCAGGCTGCATGGATCGCCGCGGTATAGATCTCCGTGCGGTCACGGCTGCCTGCCGCGGGGTTGATGATAAACAAGTGCTTCATACGCCGCCTCCATTTTTATTTCTTTCGGCCACCGAGATACATATAATAGTCACATTTGATCATGCCGTTGTAGAGCTTGCGCTTTTTATCCGCTCGCCGGCCGAAATAATGCTCAAATTCCGGCTCGGAGGTGATGATATACTTTTTCCATCCGTCGGCGAATTTCAAATGCCGCCCCAACGCGGCATACAGCCGCTGAGCATCCTTTTGCTCGCCCATCCGCTGTCCGTAGGGGGGATTGCAGATGAGAATGCCGGTGTCAGTGGGCAGGCTCATTTTTGTGGCATCCCCGTCTTTGAAGGTGATGCAGTCACTCACCCCTGCCTTTCGGGCATTGGCCATGGCAAGGGACACGCATTTGGGGTCATTGTCCGAGCCTAAAATCCGGTAGTCCCCCTTAAATTCCCGATCCCGGGCCTCGGTGCGGGCCGCATCCCACACGGATGCGTCTGCCCAGGCAAAGGCCTCCGCGGCGAAGCGGCGCTTTAGCCCCGGCGCCCGGTTTTTGGCGATCAGTGCCGCCTCGATGGGAATCGTTCCGCTGCCGCAGAAGCTGTCCCAGAAAAATTCCCGTCCCCGGTAATGGGCAAGCTGCACCATGGCTGAGGCCAGAGTTTCCCGCAGGGGCGCATCATTTCCCACCGCGCGATAGCCACGCTTGTGCAGCCCCGGTCCGGAGGTGTCCAGATACAGCTGCACCCGGTCATTCATAATGGAAAACTGGAGCTGGTATTTCGCTCCGTCCTCCGGCAGCCAGCTGACGCCGTATTTTTCTCCCAGCCGCTTGGAAGCGGCTTTTTTCACAATGGCCTGACAGTCCGGCACGCTCATCAGTTGACTGTTCAGGCAGTGGCCCTTCACAGGAAATTCCCCGTCCTTGGGGATCACCTGCTCCAGGGCCGTGCGGTACACACCCTGAAACAGCTCTTCAAAGGTCTTTGCCTGAAAATCTGCCAGCTGGATCAGGATCCGCTCGCCGGTACGCAGGCCGATACTGGCCTTGGCCAGCGCCGCCTGGTCACCGGAAAACAGCACCCGTCCATTTTCCACACGCACATTTTCAAGACTTAGACGCCGCAGCTCGTCGCCGGCAAGGCCCTCCAGTCCAAACAAACAGGGCACAGCAAATTCAAAATTTGACATAGTTCCTCCCTCAGGGAATGATCTTTTTGGGCTTCAGATACCGCTCCTGCTCGGAAAACACGCAGCCGCAGTATTTTTGAATGTACATTTGAAGCTCCCGGGCCTTTTCCTGCCCGGCCTTAAAATAGGGGCGGAAATCCCGGTATTCAAACTTCACCCCGTATTCCAGCGCCGCCCGCTCCGCGGTTTCCCGCATCAACTCATGGTTCTGGTAGGGGCTGATGAACAGCGACGATGTAAAGCTGTCAAAGCCGCCCTCGGCAGCCTGCCGGGCCGTCTCAAAAAGCCGCATTTCATAGCACTTGACGCACCGACCGGCAATATCCTCTGCCACTTCCCGGACAAAGGGACGCAGACCGTAGTCATCCCGCTCTATCAGGGGCAGGGAAATGGCCTCGGCGTAGCTTCGCAGGCAGTTGCGCCGCTCCCGATACTCGGTAAAGGGGTGAATATTGGGATTATACCAGAAGCCGGTGACTTCCAGCCCATCGAAGCGAAGCACCTCAATACACTGGTTGGCACAGGGGGCGCAGCAGATATGCAAAAGGGTCTTCATGGCTCTCCTCCTGAAAATTCTGTAAAATATTATACCATAGTTTCTTCTTTATTGCAAGAAACCAGGGTTTCCTGCCCCAGTACGCCATCTTTATAAACTCCGGTAACGGTGACGGCGCGGACCTGATTGTGCAACGCCTCCCCCTTGCAATATACCTTTATATAATTGGGGGCGTGGCCGGTGTAGTAACCGCCGTCGGTTTCCTCAAACAGTACCTGCTGGACACTGCCGATCAGGCTCTCCCGGAAGGCAAGGTTCATTTCCTCCGCTACCGCAATAGCCGCCCGACTGCGGGATTCCTTGGTTTCGTTGCCCAGCTGGCCGGCCATCTTGTCCGCCGGTGTGCCGGGGCGACGGGAATAGGGGAAGATGTGCATATCCGCAAAGCCGCACTTCTTAATAAAAGCAAGACTTTCCCCGAACTCCTCCTCCGTCTCCCCGGGGAAGGCCACGATCATATCCGTAGTCACGGCGCAGCCGGGGAAGTGGGCCTTCAAAAGGGCCACACTTTCCAGATACCGGGCCGTATCATACTTGCGCTTCATCCGCGCCAGCACCGTATCGCTGCCAGACTGCAGGCTCAAATGAAAATGGGGGCAGAGATTGGGAATATTTTCCAGCTTTTGGCAAAACTCCTCCGTCACCGTCCGGGGCTCCAGAGAACCCAGCCGGATGCGAAGATTTGGCGCTGCCTGACAAACCCCCTGGATCAGCTGCCACAGTGGCGGCTTTCCCGGCAGATCCACGCCCCAGGAGGCGATCTCGATGCCGGTGATCACCAGCTCCCGATAGCCCTTTTGGGCAAGCTCTATGGTTTGCTCCACCGCCAGCTCCAGTGGGGCGGAGCGCACCGGACCCCGGGTATAGGGGATGATGCAGTAGCTGCAGAAATTGACGCAGCCATCCTGCACCTTCAAAAGCGCCCTCGTGCGGTCAGAAAGACCACCGGCAGGAAGAATTTCAAACGCTCTGCGGCGCAGGGCATTGTCAAGACTCTCTTTCCACTCCCGTTCCTGAACGGCGCAGAGCATGTTCTCCACAAATTCCTGCCGCTGACCGCTGCCGCCCAGCACATCTGCCCCCAGCGCCCGCACCGCATCCGCGTCATGCTGAGTATAGCAGCCGCAGACACCGATTACGGCCTCGGGATGCTCCCGCCGGCAGCGGCGGATCACCGCCCGGTTTTTCTTATCCGCCACCGCGGTAACGGAGCAGGTATTGATGATATACCCGTGGCAGTCTTCCTGAAAGCTGCCCACCGAATGTCCCTTTTGGACAAAAAGCTGCTCCATGGCCTGGGTTTCATACTGATTGGTCTTGCAGCCGAGGGTATAAAATGCAAATTTCATGTCATTTTCACCAAAATCTTCTTGTGTTTTTTGTGTTAATCGTAAATGTCGTCAATTGAATTTGGACAATTTTTCCCTTATAATATATACAAAATCAAATAGGGGCCTTCCATAAGTTCTCCCTATTATACACGATTTTTTCACCTTTGTACAGCATCAGGGGGTAACTTATGAAGGAATTTAACATCGCGATCCGCTCCTTTCAGGAGGTGCAGGAGTTCGTGAGCGTGGCCACCGTTCAGCCTTTTCAGGTGATGGTTGGCAACGATGTGCAGCTGGTCAATGCCAAAAGTTTCATCGGCATGGTCAGTCTGGACTATTCCCGTCCGCTGAGAGTCCTGTGTGACTGCGATGGCGACGGCTTCCAGAATTTCCGGCACCAAGCAAGCCGGTTTCTGGCATAATCTTCGGCTCTTTGAGCATCGTCCCGGGAATACCCGGGGCGGTTTTTTTGTGCAAAACCCCGATGGCGATGCCATCGGGGTCCTTTTATACAGTTTCTGCCGCTTTGCGGCGGACTTTTTTCAGCTTATACAGCTCCTCGGCGGCCATGCGGGCCTTGGCAACAGGGGTATTCCCCTTGGGGAAGCAGTAATACAGGGCTTCGGCATTGCCGATGCACACCATATCCGCGATCTGATACCAGTAGTAATCGGAATACAATCCATAGCAGGCCAGCGGGCCCTGTTGATACTGAAGCTTACCGTCGCAGCCGGTAAGGGCAAAGCCCTCGGTTGTGTGGCACAAATGGCCGCTGCCAACCATATAAATGGCCTTAAAATCCACCATTACGCCGATATCCACATCGGTTTCCATCCGGTAAGTGCCTTCCTCCAGCTCCCGCCGCACCTGATCCCGCTGCCAGCTGTACCAGTTGGGAATGTGGGAGAATCTGGTTTCTCCCTCCTCTGCCCGGAGGACGCCCAGGGTGTCCAGCTCCCAGCGCTTGCCGCAGTGGTGGCAGGTAAGGCGGGTTCCCTTGCCCTCCAAAACCCCCTCTTCTTCGCAATGGGGGCATTTGTACAGGATCCGCTCCAGACCGTCGGCGCGGAAATCTTCGGTAATTTCGATACCGTTTTCCCGCTGCCAGGCAAAATTATCAAAGGTAAAGGCTTCATCCAGCATGGCATCCAGCTCCCGGACGGGAAGCTCTTTGATCTGCTCCCGGGTCAGCAGGCATTTGACATGGGCACTGACCTTGACCTTGCGTTTTTTCAGATTGTTGTAAAGAGGCTGACGGGCAAACGCACCCTGAGTGGTCACCGTCACCACCGGCACATTCAGCTTTTTCAGCAAAACGCCCATTTTCCGGGGCAGCGCCGTAGCCGTGCCGTCAAAGGAATAGCTGGCCTCGGGGTACATCAGCACGCTGACCTTTTTCTTATGGAGCATGTATTCCATGTCCCGGATCAATGACACATCACTGACAAACTTCTGAGTAGGGATGCAGCCCAGCAGCCGCATAAGCCACTGCTTTCCCACAAAGCCGTCGCTGGTGCAAACGATGCCGTAGCGCTTGGGGAAAAAGATGCGGGACGCGATCATCAGGTCGATAAAGCTGGAATGATTCATCAGGATCAGGCAGGGCTGGCCCTTTACCTGCTCCATCCCTTCGGTGGTATAGGTAAAGCGGGTAGCCGCCAGATCAAACACGGAAACCACGCGGATCACCGTTTGCAGCAGCATATTGGGACGCAGGGGTCTGCGGTGCTTGCCCTTTGGTAGCGACATCACCGCCTCAAAGGGTTTTTTCCTGGTTTTGATCTTCATAAAAGTTCCTTCCTGTCTTATAGAATGGCAGGGGTGCACTGCAAACAGTTTATCATATTCATGACTGGATTGCAACCTGGGAATATTTTTTACATAACTGACAAAAAACGGGCGCGTCTTGCGACGCGCCCGGTTTGTAATTATGGAGATTAGACCAGCTCAGCGAAGTACTTGATGGTGCGGACCATCTGAGAAACGTAGGAGTTCTCGTTGTCGTACCAGGAAACGACCTGAACCTGAGTCTTGCCATCGGGCAGAGCGCAGACCATGGTCTGAGTAGCATCGAACAGGGAGCCGAAGCGCATGCCGATGATGTCGGAGGAAACGATCTCATCCTCGTTGTAGCCGTAGGACTCGGTGGCAGCAGCCTTCATGGCAGCGTTGATCTCAGCCACGGTAACAGCCTTGGAGCAGACAGCGTTCAGGATGGTGGTGGAGCCGGTGGGGGTGGGGATACGCTGAGCAGCGCCGATCAGCTTGCCGTTCAGCTCGGGGATGACCAGGCCGATAGCCTTGGCAGCGCCGGTGGAGTTGGGAACGATGTTCACAGCACCAGCACGGGAGCGGCGCAGGTCGCCCTTACGCTGGGGGCCGTCCAGAATCATCTGGTCGCCGGTGTAAGCGTGGATGGTGCACATAATGCCGGACTCGATGGGAGCCAGGTCGTTCAGAGCCTTAGCCATGGGAGCCAGGCAGTTGGTG
>SVKX01000022.1 GCA_015068225.1 Oscillospiraceae bacterium | reverse complement strand
CCGGGTCGGAACGAACTCGCCCAGCTTGTGGCCGACCATATCCTCAGTGATATAGACGGGAACATGCTTGCGGCCGTCGTGGACAGCGATGGTGTGACCGACAAAGGAGGGGAAGATGGTGGAAGCTCTGGACCAGGTCTTCAGAACCTTCTTTTCACCGGCCTTATTCAGCTCTTCAACGCGCTTGTACAGCTCGGGAGCTACGAAAGGGCCCTTCTTGATACTTCTGCTCATTTCATTTCCTCCTTACTTGCTGTTTCTGCGCTTGACGATGAACTTATTGGTGGGGTTCTTCGTCTTGCGGGTCTTGTAACCCAGAGCAGGCTTGCCCCAGGGAGTCACAGGACCGGGACGGCCAATGGGGCTGCGGCCCTCACCACCACCATGGGGGTGGTCATTGGGGTTCATAACAGAACCGCGGACGGTGGGACGGATGCCCATGTGGCGGGTACGGCCAGCCTTACCGATGTGGATGTTCTCATGATCCAGGTTACCAACCTGACCGATACATGCGGTGCAGTTGGTACGGACATAGCGAACTTCACCGGAGGGCAGACGGACCTGAGCCAGCTCGCCTTCCTTAGCCATCAGCTGAGCAGCGGTACCGGCGGAGCGGACCATCTGTGCGCCGTGGCCGGGCTGCAGCTCCACATTGTGGATCACAGTACCGACAGGAATGTTGGCAATGGGCAGGCAGTTGCCGGGCTTGATATCCGCAGCAGCGGAGGAAACAACCTGATCACCGGCCTTCAGACCGTTGGGAGCCAGGATGTAGCTGAGGGTGCCGTCCTCATACTTGATGAGGGCGATGAAAGCGGACCGGTTGGGATCGTACTCCAGACGCTCAACAGTGGCAACCATGTCCAGCTTCTGGCGCTTGAAGTCGATGATACGGTACTTACGCTTGTTGCCGCCGCCGCGATGACGGACGGTGATGTGACCATAGCTGTTGCGACCTGCGTTCTTCTTGAGGGTCTCAACCAGGCTACGCTCAGGTTTTGCCTTCTTGTCCACGCCGTCGAAAGCAGAAACAGTCATGTTTCTTCTGGCGGGGGTATAAGGCTTAAAAGATTTAATAGCCATTTGCGTTTCGCTCCTTTATTGAGATTGGTTTAGACCATACCCTCGAACAGCTCGATGGTCTTGGAGTCGGCGGTCAGAGTGACGATCGCCTTCTTGTAGGCGGGCCGGCGGCCGGCGGGATAAGCACCGGTGCGCTTGACCTTACCCTGCATACGAACAGTGTTGATCTTGGCAACCTTTACTTCGAAAGCTTCCTCGATAGCAGCCTTGATCTCGGTCTTGTTGGAGTTGATGTCCACCATGAAAACATACTTCTTATCAGCGATGTTCTCCATGGACTGCTCGGTGATGACCGGGCGCTTGATGATATCGTAAATGTTCTTCATTATGCGAATACCTCCACGATCTTCTGCAGGGCAGCCTGATCGACAACCAGCTTCTCAGCATTCACGATGTCGTAAACGTTGATCAGGTTGGCGAAGGTGACCTGGCAGCCGGGGATGTTGCGGCCGGACTTGACCACGTTCTGGTCTGCGGCAGCGGTAACGACCAGAGGCTTCTTCTCAGCGCCGACGGCAGCCAGGAAAGCAGCGAACTCTTTGGTCTTGGGGGCGTCCATCTTGATGGAGTCGATCACGACTACGCAGGATGCGGCAGCCTTGGCGCTCAGCGCGGACTTCAGAGCCAGACGCTTAGCCTTCTTGTTCAGGGTGTAGCTGTAATCCCGGGGCTTGGGAGCGAACACGATACCGCCGTGGGTCCACTGGGGAGCACGGGTGCTGCCCTGACGGGCGCGGCCGGTACCCTTCTGACGCCAGGGCTTACGGCCACCGCCGGAAACCTCAGCGCGGGTCAGTGCACTCTGGGTGCCCTGACGGCAGTTTGCCAGGTGATTCTTGACCACATCATGAACGACGGACTGATTGACTTCTACGCCAAACAGAGCTTCGGGCAGTTCGATCTCGCCAACCAGCTTGCCGGACATATCATAAACATTTGTCTTAAGCATGATTTAAGATCTCCTTTCCTTAGCCTCTTGCGGAAGCCTTCTGGGGGTTTCTGCCGGAAGCCTTCTGCGGGTTCTTGCTGATGTCTGCACCAGCCTGCTTGACCTTGTTGTTCTTGACAGTGTTGCGCAGATAAACAACGCCGCCCTTGGGGCCGGGGATGGCACCGCGGATAACGATCATGTTCAGCTCTGCGTCTACCTGGACGATATCCAGGTTCTCAATGGTGACCTGCACATTGCCCATCTGGCCTGCGCCGATCTTGCCGGGGAAGATGCGGGACTGATGGGAAGAAGCGCCCATGGAACCAGCGTGACGGTGAACAGGGCCGCCGCCGTGGGTCATGTCAGTGCGGTGTGCGCCGTGACGCTTGATAACGCCCTGATAGCCATGGCCCTTGCTGATACCGGTGACGTCGATCTTGTCGCCGGCAGCGAAGGTGTCAGCCTTGATCTCGTCGCCAACATTCATGTCAGCAGCGCCTTCCAGCTTGAACTCCTTCAGGTACTTCTTGGGAGACACGCCCGCCTTCTTCAGGTGGCCTGCCTCAGGCTGGCTGAGCTTGGACTCCTTAACGTCGCCGTAGCCCAGCTGGACGGCAGTGTAGCCGTCGGTCTCAACGGTCTTCTTCTGAGTGACGACACAGGGGCCCGCTTCCACAACGGTAACAGGGATCACCTTGCCGGTCTCATCGAAGATCTGGGTCATGCCCACTTTCTTGCCGATGATTGCTTTCTGCATTTTGTTTACTCCTTTTGAATTAGGTTATTGGTTGACGGCCCATTGGGAGGCTCGCCAACATGACCCGTCCGCCCGATGCTAGAACAGTGCGGGCAGCGGTGAATTCCTATATATAATGTATAGGAATTACAGCTTTATCTCTATCTCAACACCAGCGGGAAGATCCAGGCTCATCAGCGCCTCGACGGTCTTCTGGTTGGGGTTGAGGATATCGATCAGTCTCTTGTGGGTTCTGCGCTCGAACTGCTCACGGCTGTCCTTATACTTGTGAACAGCGCGAAGGATGGTGATGACTTCCTTCTTGGTGGGCAGCGGGATGGGGCCGGAGACGGATGCGCCATTGCGCTTTGCGGTCTCCACGATCTTCGCAGCGCTGGAGTCGATGAGCTGATGGTCATACGCCTTCAGTCTGATGCGGATCATTTCCTGGTTTGCCATGGTTTTGTTTCCTCCTTGAATTTCGTACTCAGTTTGCTTAGGTACCTGGGTACGGTCGAACTGTTTTGTTCACGCCGCCGTGCGTATCATTCTGTGCCAAGAAAAATGGCCGACGCAAGGCCGACCCATTCCCCTGCCGCAGCGATATACGCAGCGCAAAACAGAAGCAGTTCAGCCGCCCGATGACCGGACATACTCCGCGGAAGTTACCGTTTTTTAGACGCAATCTCCCGCATCATCGCAGTGCACGCGCAGAATGTCCCTACACGCGCCCGATTATCTTACCACTAATAGCACATTTTGTCAAGAACAATTTTAGAAAAAATCACAAAATTCTATTATATTTTTTGCTCTTCCGGAAGGGACACGCCGCCGCACCGCCTGTTCTATTTTGTCCAAGCCGGACATACATTTAGATAGACCATGGCAGGAGCGTCCTCTCCTGCCGGATGAGGAGGCTGGCTATGGATAATATCTATTCAAGACTCGCCGCCAGAACCGGCGGTAATATTTATGTAGGCGTGGTCGGTCCGGTTCGCACCGGAAAATCCACGCTGATCAAGCGGATTATGGAAGAACTGGTGATCCCCTGCATCGATGACCCCTACCGGAAGGAACGGGCCAGAGACGAGCTGCCCCAAAGCGGCTCCGGCAAGACCATAATGACCTCCGAGCCAAAATTCGTCCCCGAGGAGGCAGTGGAGATTTCCCCCGACGGCACTGCCCTGCTGCGGGTGCGGACGATCGATTCTGTGGGTTACATGGTAGCAGGTGCGGTAGGTGCAGAGGAAGACGGCGTGCCCCGGATGGTTACTACCCCATGGTATGACCACGAGATCCCTATGACCGAAGCCGCAGAGCTGGGCACGAAGAAGGTCATGGAGGAGCATTGCTCCATCGGCATGGTGGTCACCACCGACGGGACGGTCACCGACATCCCCCGCAGCGATTACATAGAAGCGGAGCGGCGGGCAATCACAGACATGAAAGCCACAGGAAAGCCCTTTCTTGTGATCATCAATTCCCGGGACCCTGCCGGAGCTGCCGCAAAAGCTGTCCAGGAAGAACTGAAAGCAGAATTTGATGTAGACGCGGCCATTGCCGACTGTCAGGCGCTGTCAAAGGAGGATATCTCCTCCTTGCTTGCCAAATTGCTGTATGCCTTTCCTATGCGGGAGCTGCGGGTTTATCTACCCCGCTGGATGGACGCGCTGGAGCCGGAGCATCCTGTAAAAGCGGCGCTTTATGAAGCGCTGCTGCAGCGGGCCGGGCAAATCGCCGCCCTGGGGCAGGCAGAAGCCACATTGGCCGACCTGAAGCAGATGGAACAGGTGCTGGATTTTTCCATCCGCAGCATTGATCTTGCCACCGGCACAGTCTCCTGCGCTTTGAGCTTCCCCGAAAAGCTCTTCTATGAGATCCTCAGCGCAAAGGCAGGCATTCCCATTCAGACCGATGCCCAGCTGCTGTCGCTGCTGGGTGAGCTCAGTCAGGTCAAGCAGGAGTATGACAAGATCTCCGATGCTTTGTCCTCTGTAAAAGCAACGGGCTATGGGGTGGTAATGCCTACCGCAGAGGAAATGACTCTGGAATCTCCGGAGCTTTTGCGGAAGAACGGTGCCTTTGGGGTAAAGCTGAAAGCCGGCGCCCCCTCCATTCACATGATCCGGGTGGACATCGACACCGAGATCAGCCCCATGGTAGGCGGCGAGAAGCAATCTCAGGATCTGATTGCCTATCTGACAGGGGAAGATCCGGAAAAGCTCTGGGAAAGCAACATTTTCGGCAAATCTGTGTATGAGCTGATCCAGGAAGGCCTTACTGCCAAGGTCATCCGCATGCCGGAAGATGTGCGGGCAAAATTCCGCGGCAGCCTGACCCGTATTGTCAACGAAGGGGCTACCGGTCTGATCTGCCTGATTCTTTAAGATAATTTCTCCCCACCATTTGACACGGTGGGGAGTTTCTTATGAAAAAATTTAACATTTCCATTCCATATTTACCCCTTCCCACCCTTTACCCCACGGGAAATATGTGGTAGAATAAGAAAACAACACTTACTTTTCGGGGGAAGTCATGAAACTACCGCAACTCAAAAACGGAAAATGGAATTATCTGCTACTGGCCTTTGCTATGCCGGTGGTGGGCATGTTGGTGCTGCTGATGATCGTCGGCTGTACACCTTTCGGAGATTACTCCCTGCTCTATTCCGACATGTACCACCAGTACTTTCCATTCTTTAAAGAATTCCGGTCCACCCTGCTCAGCGGCGAATCCCTGCTGTTCAACTGGAGCGTGGGTATGGGCATGGACTATCTGGGGCTGATCTCTTATTATCTGGCCTCACCGCTGAATTTGCTCAGTGTTCTGGTGCCGGAGGGTTGGGTACTCCCCTTCTTCTCTTTCCTCATGCCCATTAAGCTGGGACTTGCGGGTCTGTTTTTCGCCATCTTCCTAAAAAAGCTCTTCGGCAAGGACGACCTCTCCCTGCCTCTGTTCGGCTGCTTCTATGCCACCTGCGCATGGGCACTGGGATACCAGTGGAATGTCATGTGGCTGGATACCTTTGCGCTGCTTCCGCTGGTGGCACTGGGAACGGTCAACCTGCTGCGGGATAAAAAATTCGTTCTTTATACCGTCGCCCTGTTTTTCTCTGTCCTGGCAAACTATTATATCGGCTTCTTCACCTGTATTTTCGTGCTGCTGGTGTTTATCTGCTATGAGATCTGCCGGTGGAAGGGCTTTAAGCGCTTTTTCCAGGATCTTTGCCGCATTGCACTGTTTTCCATCCTTGCCATCGGTATGACTGCCATTCTGGAGCTTCCCGCTTTCGCCGCACTGCAAAAAACCTATGCAAGTGTAAACAATTTTCCCAAAGGCTTCCAGTTAAATATTGCTGATCAGAACACCTGGCTGGGTCTTCTGAACGCCATGCGGCAGGTGGCCGGCAACATGAACGGCGGTATCTCTCCTGCCTTTGTGGAGGGTCTTCCCAATATCTACTGCGGTGTTGGTACCATTATTCTGACATTTTTGTTCCTGACCTCCCCCAAGGTCAAAATCCGGGATAAGATCTGCAGCGTGCTGATGCTGCTGTTCTTCATGGTCAGCTATATTGTCCGGCAGCTGGACTATATCTGGCACGGCTTCCACTTTACCAATCAGATCCCCTACCGGTTCAGTTTCCTGCAGTGTTTTGTCATGCTGTATATGGCCTATCGGGCCTTTTTGATGCGCCGGCAATTTCAGCTCTGGCAGATCATCGCCTGCGGCTTCTTTACCCTGAGTATTGTTTTCTGCTCCAACAGCCTGCAAAATCCTGTGTTTATTGCTTACAATGGCATCTTCTTCCTGCTGTATATTGGAATCTTCATTTACTCCCGGTGGGGTCGCCCCATCCCGAAGGACGCAAACAAAGAAGAAATCCGGGGCATCTGTGCCGCCCGAAAGACCCGCCGCCGCTGTGCCAATGTGCTGTTGGCTGCGGTGATGGGCATTGAGCTGATTCTGAACATCGTTAATTTCGGTGTCAATTTCGGCTACACCCATATCGGTGACTATCCCCACGGTACAGAGGACACCGCATCCATGCTCCGGTATATGAAAGAGCGGGACGATGAGCTGTTTTACCGGACGGAGGTTACCCACAGCCATCACCTGAATGAGGGCGCGCTGAACGGTTATCACGGCATTAGCACCTTCACCAGCTCCGCCAATGTGAAAGTAACCGAGTTTATGGAAACCCTTGGCTTCAGCGCCGTGAACTATTATAACCGTTATCTTTTTGAAGAGAGCTCCCCGGTGGCCAATCTGTTCCTCGGTCTCAAATACATGCTGGAGCGGGACGCCCAGTTGGAGAGTAACCCCTATTTTGATGAAGTCTGGCATTCCGGCAACGTGTATCTTCTGGAAAACAACGCATACCTGCCTCTGGGATTTTTGGCAGGTACCGATCTGGCGCAGCTGGAATTCGGCGTTGCCTCCAGCAGCTTTATCTTCCAGAACAACCTGTTCTCCGCCGCCACCGGCCTGACAGAAAACGTCTGGAACATTACCCCTGCAAAATGGCTGACCATTGCCTCCCAGGATGTGGAGATCATCAGCAAGATCAGCAACGGCTACTGCTCCTATCAGGCGGGCGAAACCAGCGGCACCCTGAAGTACACCTATGCGATCAAGGACCGCGGCTTTATGTGTCTGGACATTAACATGAACGCCCGCAATAACTATACCGTCTGGAAAAACGGCGTGCAGCTTTACAGCGAGGGCATTACCCTGCCCCAGACCATTGCAGTCAGTCAGGTTGAGCCCGGTGACACCATTGAAGTGCATGTTACCTGCAAAGCTGGCGAGAATAACAGTGTGACCATCAAGGCAGGCCTTATGGATGATGTAGTATTCCGCAAGGGTTATGACATCCTGAATGCTTCTACTCTGGAGCTCACCAGCTTCTCCAACACCAATATGGAAGGCACAATCCACTGCAACCGGGACGGTCTTTTGTACACCTCCATCCCCCAGGACGGCAACTGGGTCGCCATCGTTGACGGTCAGGAAGTGGAAACCAAGCTGGTAGGCAGAGCCATGCTGGCTCTGGATCTGGAGGAGGGCACCCATACAGTGCAGTTTATCTACAAAAATGCAGCCTTCTCTCTGGGCTGGAAGGTATCTCTGGGCTGCCTTGCCGTATTTCTGACTATTGTATTCTTTGTGTATTACTACCCCCAGATCAAGCAAAAGGGAAAGTATGAAGCCAAATAACCTTAACCCCACAGAAGACTCCTTCTGTGGGGTTTTCCCTGCTTTGTGACCCTTCGGAAAATGTTGACATTCCGATCTGATGCCGCTATAATGGCATCACTGTTTCTGATCTGTGAAGAACGGGCAAAGACCTGCTTTGTACAGAGGCTGTACAAGGCAAGTCGGCACTGAAGGTGACTAAGGCGCTCCGCGGTGGAAAGCAAGGATATGCCGCCATGGTGTCTTCGAGCCGCCTAGGGTCAGCCGTCTTTCTATAAAAAGATGTTGGGCTGGCGCACGCTTTTTCAGCAGATAAATTCTACTGAAAGAGAGTGAAACAAACAAATGAAAAGACTTCGCGCATTCCTGCAGAGGAAGGACATCGTGTTCTCCGGCAAGCGGTACGGAATCGATGCACTGGGCGCAATGGCTCAGGGCCTCTTCTGCACCCTTCTGGTAGGCACCATCCTCAACACCATCGGTCAACAATTCGCCATTGGATTCCTTAACGAAATAATCGTTACCGTCGGCAAGGGTGACGGCGCGGTTTCCTACACCATCGGCGGTCTGGCATCTGCCATGGTAGGTCCCGGCATCGCCATTGCCATCGGAACGGCGCTCCACGCACCGGGGCTTGTGCTGTTTTCCCTGATTCCGGTAGGCTTCGCCGCAAATGCCATGGGCGGCGCAGGCGGCCCGCTGGCTGTATACTTTGTGGCGATCTTAGCCTGTGAGTGCGGAAAACTGGTATCCAAGGAAACAAAGATCGACATTCTGGTGACCCCCATCATCACCATTCTGGTGGGCATCGGCTTTGCCGCTCTGGTAGCTGCTCCCATTGGCACCGCTGCCAAGGCAGTGGGACAGGCCATCATGTGGGCAACGGAGCTGCAGCCCTTCTTCATGGGCATCATCGTGTCCGTTCTGGTGGGCATCGCCCTGACACTGCCCATTTCTTCCGCTGCCATCTGTGCTTCCTTCGGACTTGTGGGACTGGCCGGCGGCGCGGCTGTGGCCGGCTGCTGTGCCCAGATGGTAGGCTTCGCCGTTATGAGCTTCCGGGAAAACCGCTGGGGCGGTCTGGTGGCTCAGGGCGTAGGCACCAGCATGCTGCAAATGCCCAACATTGTGAAAAATCCCCGGATCTGGATCCCCCCCACCCTGGCCTCTGCCATCACCGGCCCTCTGGCTACCTGCCTGTTCCAGCTGGAAATGAATGATCCCGGCGGCGGACTGGCCTCCGGCATGGGCACCTGCGGCTTTGTAGGACAGATCGGCATCTACTCCGGCTGGGCAAACGATGTTGCCACCGGTGCCAAGGTCGCCATCACCGCCATGGACTGGATCGCATTGGCACTGATCTGCTTTGTGCTTCCCGCAATTTTGAGCTGGTTCTTCTGCCTCATTTTAAGAAGATGGGGCTGGATCAAGGAAAATGACCTGAAACTGGACCTGTAAAGTTCTACATATCCGGGCTGCTTATCGCAGCCCGGATTTTTTGTCCCCACATTTTCCCTTTCCATTTTGGAAGAATTATGCTATGATGGGCAGGAAATTAAATCTAAGGAGCAAGCTATGCTTTCTATTGCTGAAATCCTGTCCCAGGAGCTGGGGCAAAAACAGGCGTATGTAGAAAACGTCATTGCCCTCATGGATGAGGGCAACACCATCCCCTTTATCGCCCGCTACCGCAAAGAAATGCACGGTGCCATGGACGATACCACCCTGCGCAATCTGGAGGCCCGTCTGAATTACCTGCGGAATCTGCAGCAGCGCCGGGAGGAAGTGAAAAACGCCATTGAAAATCAAGGAAAGCTGACGGACGAGCTTTCCGCCGCCATTGACAATGCCGCCACACTGGCGGAGGTGGAGGATCTGTACCGCCCTTACAAGCAAAAGCGCCGCACAAGGGGTTCTGTGGCCCGAGAAAAGGGGCTGGAAGGCCTGGCTGCCGCAATTTTTGCTCAGGACGGGCAGGATATTACCGCACTGGCTCAAGATTATGTAAACCTTGAGAAAGGTGTAGAAACGGTAGAAGACGCCATAGCCGGCGCTTGCGACATTATTGCCGAGGATCTTTCCGACGACGCAGATATCCGTAAAAACCTGCGTGGGCTAATGAACCGGAAAGCGCTATTGGTCTGCAAGGCAGAAAATGAGGAGACTGACAGTGTATACCGGCTGTATTATGATTTTTCCCAGAGTGTTCAGCGGCTATTGGATCATCAGATCCTTGCCATCAACCGGGGTGAAAAAGAGGGATTTCTGAAGTCCTCTGTGACACTTCCCGGCAATGAAGGCGCTGCGCTGGTATGCCGGGCGGCACTGAAGCCCACTGCATTCGTTTCTCCTCTTGTCCGCGCTGCCGCAGAGGACGCCTACGAACGGCTGATCTTCCCCTCTGTGCAGCGGGAGATCCGCAGTGAGCTGACAGAGCGGGCCTGTGCTGGTGCAATCCGCAACTTTGCCCTGAACCTGAAGCCTCTTTTAATGCAGCCCCCGGTTAAGGGCTTTGTGACAATGGGTCTGGATCCCGGCTACCGCAACGGCTGCAAGGTGGCGGTGGTGGATCCCACCGGCAAAGTGCTGGCCACTTCTGTGGTCTACCCCACCTTCAGCGAAAAGAAAAAGCAGGAAGCCATCTCCACTCTTTCTGCTTTAATGAAACGACACAGCGTCCGCCACATTGCCATCGGCAATGGCACTGCCTCCCGGGAAACCGAAGCCATGGCGGTGGAAATGCTCCGCAGCTTCCCCGAAGCCAGCTATATGATCGTAAATGAAGCCGGCGCATCTGTCTACTCTGCCTCCCCTCTGGCGGCGGAGGAATTTCCGGACTTTGATGTGAATCTGCGCTCCGCAGTTTCTATTGCCCGGCGGCTGCAGGATCCCCTTGCGGAGCTGGTAAAGATCGATCCCAAGGCCATTGGCGTTGGCCAGTATCAGCATGACTGTCCCCAAAAGGAGCTGGACAGCGCTCTGGGCGCGGTAGTGGAGGACTGCGTCAATGCGGTGGGTGTGGATGTGAACACAGCTTCCGCCAGCCTGTTGCAGCAGGTTTCCGGTCTGACCGCTGCCACTGCCAAAAATATTGTTATCTATCGGGAAGAAAACGGTCCTTTCAGCAGCCGCACCCAGCTGAAAAAGGTCCCCAAGCTGGGACCCAAGGCATTCCAGCAGTGCGCGGGCTTTCTCCGGGTTCCGGAGAGCAAGGAAGTGCTGGACAATACCGGCGTTCATCCGGAATCCTATGACGCAGCGAAGAAGCTGCTGACCGTTCTGGATGGAGATCCGGCCAGGCTGGAAAGCTACGGCGTTGCAAAGGCCGCCGAGGCCTGCGGCGTGGGCGAGATCACCCTGACGGATATTGCCAAAGAGCTCCTCAAGCCCGGCCGTGACCCCCGGGATGAGCTGCCCGCACCGATCCTGCGCAAGGATGTGCTGGAAATGAAGGATCTGAAGCCCGGCATGGAACTGACCGGAACTGTACGAAATGTGATTGATTTCGGTGTTTTTGTGGATATCGGTGTCCATCAGGACGGCCTTGTGCATATCTCCGAAGTGGCAAACCGCCGGCTGCGGCATCCCA
>SVKX01000001.1 GCA_015068225.1 Oscillospiraceae bacterium | reverse complement strand
TACATTCTATCGGCTGGTATTCCTTAGGCCAGAGACCGCTCTGAATTCCGCAAATTGCCTCCACCATGCCATTGGGGAAAGCAAGAGCTTCCGTACCGCCTGTTTTCGCCCGGATCGCATCGGCAACAGCTTTTAGTGCGGAGGAAGGGACAGTATAGGTAATTGCCTTTTCTTTCTGATAAATAGCAATTGTATGCGTGTCGGATTCTCCCCAAACCGCTATCGATACAGCGCCACCGGCCATTCCGCAATCTTCTTCAGAAGCATACGCAATCTGGAATGAGCCGCTTGTAGTATTACCATTGTTGTCCTGCACCGTGTACAGGATGCTGGGTCTATCACCGAATGCGCAGGCTTCATACACCGCACCGTTCAGTACAATACGATAGGGCTCGCCCTCTGCCAGAGTAAAAGGCGCGGGGATAAGGTCTATATATGCTACATCGTCTGCCCGATTAAAGGTCAGAGTCTGCTCTGCAAAAACAACCGTATCAGCCATTAGAAACCAACCCCCTCTGCTGTGGGAAGTGCCGCAAGAACATCATTGACGATTTCCTGCTTATCCGTCTCCGTCCAGTAGTCCACGCCCTTCTTAGGGGGATCGCCTTTGTCACCTTTTTCGCCCTGGGGACCGTCGAATTCACCGCTTGCCTTTGCGTACTCCAGCGCATTTATGAGCGCTGAACTCATTTCCTTCATCGCCACCTCTGCATACGCCGTATAATACTGCGTTGCGCCTTCGCTGTTTGCTCCGGGTATCTTCTCCACGGAATACGGAATATTCCATGTGGCGATCTGGGTGCCATCCGCACCGTTCATAACCAGGCTCAGGGTTCCCCCGCCTGCGCAGGTCAGCATCTGGGCCACCAGCTCCACGGTAACCGTATTGCCGCTGATGGTGAACGCACTGCGCGATTGTAAAAAGTCGTCGTCTAAGCCAATATGAGAATAATTTCCCTCGCCGCTGGTGCCGGAGTACCACACGGAAAGGGTTGTGCCGGAGGGGATGTCGTAGGCCGTGCCGCCGTCGGTGATCACCGCCTGGAACTTCCGCCCCACATCCCCCTGCTTCGCCTGCAAAAGGGGTATGATCCCCTTCACAGATAGATCTAAATTGATTACTTGCATTGCTTCAATCCTCCTGTCGCAGAATTATGACCACGCCATATCGCTGAAGTCCCAAGTAGCTTCTTCTGTATACCCACCGCCGATATCTGCCGCGGTAGCAGTCGCACTCATGTGGCTTCTTGAGCCGTCTACCCACTCAAATGCTATCGATGCAAGCAGTTGTCCGGAGCCTTTTCTGATTTTGTGCAAAGACAGTTTCACACCTTCTGGGTATTTACCGTTCGAATCCAATGCCGCAGCATAGTCTCTTACTGTGTTGGTACGCATCTTGTTTAGTTCTACTGTTACGAATTCACGAATTACATCATCAACATTTTTGGTCCATCCGCCCGTGTATTCGTCAAATGTGGATAAATATGCGGATGTTCCGCGGGTAAGATTGCCCTCGCCCTTATCCAAATCGATCCAGACACCACCGTCCTTAGACTGCAGTATCCCAGATGTAATTATGTTTGCAATTAGGTTGTCAATCTCAGCCACGTCCGCGTTGATTACCCACACGCCGTCACGGGAGAAAATGCCCTTGATTCGGCCATTGTCAGTCAGCTTGTTAAACATCTGTTCCGCTGTTACCTCCGAAAACGCATTTGTTGCCGCATTTGCGGCAACCTGTGACTGCGGTTTTGTGTTGACAGCTGTAGCGGTGTCCCGCCGGCGGTTGCCGGTGGACTCCAGAGTATCTTTCTGCCCTGTCTGGGTTTTGGTCATCACATAGGCGGTGATGGTCTTGCCGTTTTTATCGGTGATTCTCACCGTATTGCCAGCACGGATGTCCAGATTTGCAGGAACAGACACCTTGCAGGGCGTGTATCGAATGCCCGCCAGCTCCGCTTTGATATTGGCCAGCACCGGCTTTAGATCCTCATCTGTGATCCGGAGATTCAGAATAGGATTGCCAGTGATGATGTAGCTGTTGGCGTCCTTCGCCGCTTCCGGCCAGAGTGCGCCGTTTTCGCTATCCGCAAGCCGGATCTGCACAGCATCGATGGCCGCGGTCTGGTAATCCTCGTAGCTTAGGCCGTTCTGGAAGTAGTACAGATCGCCGCCTGTGGTGATGGTCTTTCCGGAATCCGTGTACCAGGCGAATTCTATCTCGCCGCTCGGTGTTGCCCGGCAGAACCGGCAGCAGATCTCACCCAGCCACTGCATGATCTGCCGGCCGGTAACGGAGGATCTGGTGAACTGATGCACCAGAAAATCCCCGTTGGGCACATCGGTTGCTTTGAAGGTCAGGCCGCAGGCACCGCACACCATTCCTGCAAAGGTAGTCAGCGTGTAAGGCCAGCCAGTGAGCCCGGAGAGCCAAGCTGTCAGGTCTTTGTCCAGTTTGGATACCCTGTCATAGCCGGTAATCTTCATGGTGTTTGCGGTGGGTCTGGTGGGCTTCTCCAGAATGAATGTGCCCACTTTTGTCCGGGTGGTGCCATCATCCTTGTAAGCGATGATCTCCGTTCCTGCGCCCAAGGACAGGCCACCGGCAGGGGTAATCAGGGTTGCTTCCAGCGCATTGGCGCAGGTGGAGCCAATCGTCAGATCCTCACCGCTATTCACGCACTCTGTCAGTGTGGAATTCTGGATCGCATTCACTGTTCCGGGACCGGAGGAGATCTCCGTGCCGTCCGGAAGCGCAATAATTGTTCTCAGCATAGGTTTCCTCCTAGCATTCGATAATGTTAAGCTTCAGGTTTTTGTACACACCGGTGCGCTTGTTCTGCAGTGTGATTCCGACCTTTGCGCAGTAGGCGGTAAAGACGGCTTTCTGACCATCCGGCTCCCGCTTTTCCACCTGAAAGGTTGTTTTGCCTGCAAACAGGGACAGGATGTACATATATTCCTCTCGGGTCAGGTGGTCATACGGCAGGCCGTATTTGCGCACCTTTTCCCGCAGGACGATGCGGTGCATAACACCGCTCTCGTCGCGGCCGGACTCCGCAGAGTCCAGGTCCTCCAGATTGATCTCCACGCCCCCGTCGGGCAGCAGAATGGGACGCCCGTCGATCAGAAAGTCAAAATCATATCCTCGCATTACAGGCCTCCTTTGATTACTGCCATCTTCTGGTTGTACCGGTTTGCTGCCTGGCCAATGGTGGTGTCTCCAACCTCAATGCCAAGCACCGCGGAGAGAATCTGCTGCAGGACGCCCACTGTGGCTTCGTGGCCGGCAAGATTCGCAGCCTCATAATCAGCCATTACCTGCGCAACAGCCTCCTGAATGGTCGACAGCGGCGCCTCGATGTTGGTGCCGTGCCGCTGGTCGCCAAGGACTGCCATAAACTCCCGGTTGGGAGGAATGACCGCGCCACTGGCAAGGTGGGGAATTTCAGGCATGGTAAAAGAGGGGATTTCCAACCCAAAGAAACTTGTTCCGCCAAACTTATCGAACCAGGAATTCACATTTTTTGCAGGGATGTTAAGGAAGTCGATGATCTGATTTATAAAGTCCTTGCAGGTCTGCTTGATGTTCTCCCAGGCCGATTTAACTTTGCTGAACATGCTGTTCCACAGGACTTCCCAGTTGGACAGAATCTCACCGGTTTCCGGGTCGACGGCATCTGCCACGCCGCCGGCAGCTGCCTGCGCCTCTTTGATCAGAGCTTCCTTCGCCTTGGTGGCCTCTTCGATCTGGACCTTTTTCTTTTCCTCTGCTTCCTTTTTGATCCGCTCATACTCGGCAGCATCGATCACGCCCAGCTCGTAGTACAGTTTGTCCGCATTTTCGATAGACGCGGTATATGTATCATTCGCAGCCTTTACCTTTGCGGCGTACTCGTCATTGGCATACTGGATAGCCTGGGAGAGCATCTGTTTGCTCATCTTCCCGCGGTTTTCTTCCAGCATTCTGTAGATCTCCGTGCTGTCACTTGCGCCCTGGCTTATGACCGCAACGGTCTTATCGTTGCTCTCTTCCAATATCGATAAGATTTCCGCCTGTTCCTCGGCGGTCAATGCACGATTGTTATTCTTAGCTGTTTCTAAAATGCTGTTGATTCTTGTCTTGTTTTCAGACAACAGTTGCTCCTGCTCACTGTAGGTCTTCTCCAGATCCAGAATCGCTTTCTTGGCAGATTCTTCATCAATAAGGCCCTGCGCCAGTAAATCAGCGATACTGGCCTCCGCAGACTCCCTTGCCTCTTTATTGTTTCGGACAATGGTATTGTAAAGATCTTCAGTGAGCTCCTTTACCTCATTCGCATCAGCTTTTGTTATTACCGCATCGCTCCAGCTCATCTTATTGGCTTTGGTCTTAAGCTTTTGGTATACCTTGGTATACTCCGCCAATGCCTCTGCGGCATCACCGGAGAGACCTCTGTAGAGGTTGGTATATTCCTCTGTGATCGGCAGGAAGAGATTCTCCCACTCCTCTTTGGTAAAGCCACCAAAACCAAAACCATCCTCAGGCACAAACGAGGCTATCGCCATGCCCCAACCGGCAATTGTCTCGCCAAGCGAATCCCAGACATCTGCGTCTGTAAAAAGTGCATTAAGCCAACTCTCGTCCAGAAATTCTCTGCTTCCGTTGGATCCCAGCTCCGCGAAATACTTTCTGCTCTCGGCAATCATGTCCAGAATGCCGCCCATCATTTTGTTTCCGCCTGCATTTACAAGCAAAGAAACACCGACCGCATCGGCAATGAGATCAGACAGCGAAAAACCTTCGCCACCAATGGTGCTCATCAGGTTATCCCAACCGCTCTGCAAGTTAAGAACGGAGGCATTGAAGTTCTCCAGATTTTTTACAGGAATTTTCCCGACCACCTCATACCAGAAATCCTTACAGGATTTGGCAATGTTGGTCCAAGTCCCCTCCAGCTCCGAAGAATCCTCTGCTAGCTGAGACATATCGGGAGCTGTACCCCCAGCTCCTGCCTCTCCCAGATCCCCAAATGCCGTATCGCCGGCAGTATCCGGTGTCTGCAGTCTGGTAATCTCGTCAAAGCCGGCAAGCGCCCGCTTGGCCTTCTTGGCGTTCTCCTCCAGCTCTCCGGCGTTATCCGCGGCAGACCCTAAGCTGTCCGAAGCACCCTCAATGACCGCTCCAGTACTTCCTCCCGCGTTTCCAAACAGTTCATCTGTGAAGGATTTGAACGCATTGGCTGCTTCCTGCAGCTTGGATATGATTGTATTGAGCCACTGCACCACAGGGGTCAGGACGTTGATAAGCCCCTGACCGAGGGTTGCCATCAGCTGCTCCCACTGCAAATTCAGGAGCCGGGTCTGGTTCGCCCAGGAATCCGATGTACGAACAAAGTCTCCGGAAGCACCGGAGAGTTGCTCCATAACAAACTGATACCGCAGCGCAACCTTTTCCTGCTCCGTCATCTGGCTGGTGGTCTTTTTCAGGCCCTTTTGCAGAGCAAAGGCATCCAGCGCAGATTGTGTCATGACCACGCCAAGGTCCTTCAGGGCCTCCGTCTCGCCGGAGAACACGGATTTTAGCTTGGTGTATGCTGCGTCCTGAGAAAGGTTATAAAAAGACGCCACATCGCCTGCCAACTGGGTCAGGGCTGTGGACATCTCGTAGGCCTCTGCCTCTGTGAACTTGAACGATTTGGCCATGGCGCCAAAAGTACCGGCATACCGCTTGGCCATCGTTTCCGACAGGCCCGCTGTCTGTGCAGCATTTTTGGCAAATTCATTTACCTGCTCGTTCATCGTGGTGAAGGTGACATCCACCACGTTCTGGACCTCTTGCAGGTCAGATCCAAGATCCAAACAGGCCTTGGAGAAATTAACAATCGTCCTTACCGAGAAAGCCGCCGCAATAGCGACTCCCAGTTTGCCGACAACATTGCTAAGACCGCCCAGCTGCCCCTTGACCTGGCTTATCCCCTTGGGAATTTTGCTATTATCCAGTTCCGTACTGATAATAACTTTGCCGTCACTCTTATTTACCAACGAATCTCACCTCTTAATCCGTCGGCACTGTGGCACTACCCGGTCATTACTTAACCTTTCTTTTCGGGAATGTTGATTTCAAACACTTTCCCGCAACTACGCCCTTTGCATTTCACGAACAGCCCACGAGCAACCGCATACGGTCTTTTCTCTATGGGCATCCTGTATCCGCAATAGGGGCAAATCACTTTTTCCTTTTCCATATCAGTCTCCCAGTAAGCGCTTCAACCGCTCCTGCTCTGCCAATTCTTCGGCAGAGTATTTTTTCTTCAGATCCACGCGCTCTTTGTTCTTCTGGTAGAATTCCTTCTCCCAGTTCTCCAGCTTCTTTCCGCGGCGCAGCTTGTCCCGGATGGAAACCAGAGTGCTGAGCTGCCCCTCTCCGATTGCATGGAAATAGGACAAAAAAGTCCACCAGTGCAGGTACGGCAGCGCACGGATTTCTGTGCCAGCAACCTTGTTGACGTCGGCAACGATGGCTTGTGCATCCTGATCCCAATCCAGAAGCTTCGGACCGGGCTTTGCGTCCTTGCAACCGCCGGAGATGAAGTCTGCCAAATACTCCATGGCTTCTTGAATATCCTCTGCGGGGATCTCGCCCTCGTAAAACAGAGCAAGCGCAATCTGCCAGCGCAGGTACTCCGGGCGATCCGGATCTTGCAGGTACTGCATGATCTCAAGAATGTCCCGGAAATCGGTATTCAGCTGATATGTGGTGCCGCCGATCTCCGCCGATTTCGGCAGAATCCACGGTGTCATTTCTTTGCCGCAGCTCTGCGCTGCGCACGGTTACCCTTGGCCTGCGTGGTGGCCGCAGAGATCTGCTGCCGTGCGCACTTCTCAGCGCCTTCCTGTACAATAGGCAGCAGCGCACTCAGGAAGTTCGTAAGGACACGCTCCCCGTTGGCCCCAACAGCCATCAAATTGACGCCGGCAAAGATTTTGTCAAAGTCATTGTCTGCGCCAAAGATCCACGCCAGGATCTCCTTGACCTTTCTGTCGGCCTCAGCCATCAGCTGCAGCATGGCTGCGCCGTTGTTCTCTTCCTGATCAGCAGAAATCGCGGTCTCCGCCTTGGCGAGCAACTCGCTTTCTACCTTCTGGATCTTTTCACCGGACTCCATGAGCCGGGCATATACATTCGGGTCGCCGGGATTAAACCGGAGAACACCGTTATCGTTGATTTGAAATTCGCGGATACCACTGTCAAAAATAAGCTTTTCCATATTATCCTCCTATGAAATAACCCGCCCATAGTCGGGCGGGTTTCAGTTCATATCACTTACCGGCGGCAGTGAATGTCTTGGTGGAAGGGTCAAAGGTGCCCTTGGTCTTCACGCCAGTGTAATGCAGGGTGAAGGGGATCTGATAGCCGGTGGTGTCGCCACCGTAGCTGGTGACCTCAATGTAGGCCTCTTCCTTGATAGCAGGGTAGGCCGAACCTTCTGCCGCTTCCCACAGCTTGACCTCTACAACATCGGTCTTCAGTGCATCCAGCACCAGGCCCTCGTCGATGATGGTCTGCAGGCGGGTGAACAGCTTGGAGTCCTTTTCTGCGTAGTAAGGCTCAACAGATGCGGTCTTTTCGTAGCTGGAAATTACGATGCTGGTTTCGCCCAGAATGTTCTTCGAGGTATTGACCTCGGCAGACAGTTCGGGGGAGTATTCCTCCAGATCCTTACCCAGACGCTCATACACAGCCGCAGCTGCTTCTTCACCGGCCTCAGCAGGAGGCGTGGTGTTGATGAAGTGTGCCAGGTACTTCCGTTCAATTTTGGCCATTGTTAATTCACCTCATAAAGTTTGATAAAATTAAAGGACAGCTGCACCGTGTAGATGGCTGTTCCTTCCTCGTCAGCGGCGTAGAGGGCGCCGTTTTGTGCCCTCGCAGTTTCGCGGGAAGGATCATCCCCAAACATGGGGATCTGCTTCCGGATGCTCTGCTCCTGGACCCACCGCTGGAAGTCCATAATCCACGCTGCATTGTCTGTGGCGCCCTGATCATCCCCAGGGTCCTTCGGAAACACGAAATACAGCGCGAAATTGTACTGATTCTCCACGGTTACATTACCGAGGATATCCTCAGTTCTGGATACCTCCACCAGTCCGGAGGGATCAATGCTGCCATTGTCCGGATTCTGGGAGAAGTAATCCACCTTCATGCCCTGCATCCGGTCAGCACCGGGATACGAGGACACCCATTGCCGAATCCTCTCAAGATCAGACATTGGCATTACCTCCTGTTCATATAGCGCTGCAGATCAGCAGCCATTGCCTTGCCCTCGCAGGCCGAGAGTGTGCGGTCCCAGTGCGGACCGGCTTGCGGATTCTTCGTCCGGGTGTACCGGAGATCCCGTGAAGTCTCGACCTTCTCGCAGTATTTCCGAGATCTCCACCCGTTCGGCGTCATAAAGCCCGCAACGCCAAGTTTCGGATCGATCATAACCTTGCCGTAGAACAAATACTTGCCATATGGCACATCTGTCACGATCTCCGGTTTGGCAATGTTGGTCTGGGCAACTGTGATCTTGTAGGTCTTGCCTGTCCGATACGGCATATACCGCTTGATCCGCTTTAGGACATTCTGCGTGTGGAACATTTGAACGTGCCCACTTGCGTCAAGTCCCTTCTTCCGAATCAGCTGCTTACCTGTCGGTAGATAAACCTTTACTTTCATCCGCCAGCCTCCGTATGTACCAGCTGACCGTTCCAGTACTTGGGATCCACATAGTCGACCACTACCAATCCAGGCACCTTTGCCGGGATGAAATCCCGCCACGCCTCTTGAGTAGCGATTTCGGGACCTTTACCCAGCAGCACCTTGTCCCCCACAAAAACCGCCTGTACGGCGCCGGGAAGGACCAGAAGAAAAGAATTGGATTCCTTGCTTCCGGTCCGGTCAACCGTTTGATTCTTGCGGAAGTCCAAAAAGGCATTGTGGTAGGTGGTCTGTGTAAACTTGTCACCGTCCTTGTGATAGACAGTGACAGTTTGATTGCACAGCCTGCTGTAATCGAGGGGGATGGAATTTTGCCGAAATAGCATCATCCCACCCCCCGATAGATCTCCAGATACTGGCATGCACACCGGTAAAGCTCCTTTGCCTGTGCCTTGGGGCTCAGGTCGATCACAGAGGACGCACCGGCATAACTAACAGAAACGGACCCGATCGACGCAGACGCAACCGCGCCGCCGGTACCGTTCTGTAATGCCGCATAGTATGCCAGCGCATCCGCCATGGCGCAGATGGCCATGGCTTCTCCGTTCTCGTCCGGAACTGTAACAGTGTAGATCCGCTTGTAGCGGGCAAGCTGCTCAGCCGCCCGCTTTTCAAACATCGGCCAGTCTGTCTCCGGGATAGAGATGCCCCGGTAGGCATCCCGATAGAAGGAAAACTCAACCACAGGAGCACCTCCTCACTTATTAGACGTCGTCGTCCTCGTCGCTCACCGCGGCTGCGGCGGCGCCAATGACGATGCCCTTCAGCACAGCGGCCTTCAGGGTGTTCTTCAGTGCCACGCCGGCAACCAGCTCGACCTCACCGGTCTTGACCGCGCCGGGAGCCTTCAGATCGGGCATATAGGAGGTAATGACGCCGGTACCGGTGGGAGAAATACCGTGGAAGCCGTCCAGGCCCAGGCTGACCGCATAGATGGCAGTCTTGCCGTCCTCGGTGGCCACCACATCGACAGACTCAGCGCCGTCGTAGAACTTACCCATATCCACCATGGGCACACCGGCATAGGTCTCCACATAGCGGCCGAAGTCATCCTTCTTGCGCTCATAGTAGCCAGCGCGGCGTGCGATGGAACGCAGCTTGATCTGCATAGCATTGTTCATCAGCAGCATGGTGGGAGTACCGTCCAGGGTGCTGATGAGCGCATCCATCTCATCCAGAAATGCGTTATAGTTGGCGTCCAGATCCGCAGAGGTTGCGAGGGACACCTGACTGGTCAGTTCGTTGGAAGTACCGCTCAGCAGCTTCTTCAGACCATCGAACTCATCCTCATCGGTAGAGCCGTTGATGACCAGGTTGTGGAACTGGTTAGCGGTCGCCTTGATCTTCTGCTCAGCCTGGAAGGCAAGCTCGTCCACAGCGCCGGAGGTGTTCTGCAGAACGCGGTCCACCTGGAAGGCGCCGCCCATGATGATAGCCTGGGTGGTCTTCTTCTCGCGCTTTGCCTCACCAGGAGTGAACTCGGTGTTGATGGTGCGCACGGCGGCGGTAGAGGGGGACTTCAGCTGCACATAGCCGTAGGCCAGCGTGGAGCCGCCGGTGCCGGGGGAAATGGAGTTGTCAAAGACCATCTGATCCAGCAGCAGAGAGCTGCGACGGAACATATCAATGACCTGCTGATCGACCTTGTCGGCCATGCCGACCTTTGCTTCTGCCAGAGTAATAGGCATAATTTAATCATCCTTTCTCATATCGTGCCCGCAAAGCACCTGCAAGAGTCTCCTGAGGCGCTGTGGGCTGGTTGGTGTTTGTGCCCGTTCTCGGGGCATACGGGGGAGGTGTCCCCTCTTCATCGAAGAGGTAGCCGTTATCCTTCTTCAGGGCCTCCAATGCGGCTTTGATGTCTGCTTCCTGATTCTTGCTTTCCCTCAGGGTGTCCACATCCAGCAGAGCGGTAATCGCCTTGGCATTCTTGCCCTTAACACTGGTGATCGTGCCTTCCAGCAGTGCCTTGAAGTCACGGTCCGCAAGTTCCTTCTGGTGATCCTGGATCGCCTGATTGTACTTGTTTTCCCACTCCTGCGCCTTCTGCTGTGCGGTCTCCAGATCAGTGCCTTTGTCCTGGATGTCCTTCAGCGCCTTCTGAGCCTCGGAGAGCTGCTGCTTGACAGTTCCGTAGTCCTCAAAGGGCTTCTTGGCTGCCTCGATGTCACGGCCATTCTCGGCCATAATGGCATCGATAACCTCCTTGCTCAGCGGCTGATCGCCCACCTTGAGATTCTGCAAAAATTCTGTTTTCATATACTTCCTTTCCCGGCTAGGCTTTTTAGGTCGTTGCCATGACCCACCGTCTCACATTATTAGGTCCGTGAGTAGACCAGATTTTGGGTATGAAAAAAGCACCATGCTCTCGCACAGTGCTTCAATCAACAATATTTAGTTAGTGGAACCATTTCCACACTTTGTAGAGCAGGCGGGCTAATGCCACAGATAAAACAACAATCATGAGAATTACCTTTATGGTAAAATACAGTTCAATCATATAACGCTCCTTTCGGGCATAGAAAAACCACCAGCCAGACCATTACGTCAAGGTGGTGGTTTACTTTCTTTTGTTCATTATGCCGGCATAAATCATGTGGATGGTGTCACCGGCGCCGCTTTCTTCGATTTCCTGAGTTTCAGCATCAGTTGCTGTGGACATAAATACATCAAAGCGTTGTTTAACGCCGAGCCATTCTTCGTCCGAAAAATTCCCATACAAGATATCATGAACTAAAGAAACACACCGATTATCCACAGTTTACACACCTCCCTTGAGATTATTAAGTGCCTGCCATAAAGCATCCTTTGTTTTTGCCGCCATTCTCCTGTGTTTTATAGCATATTCAATCTGCATTCTAAGCCAATTATACCTATCTGGAAGAGGAATGTCAAACAAATCTTTTGCAAACTTAAAATCGTCGCCGTATCTCGTAATCGAATTTATTATTCTTAAATCTCGAACATAGTACTTATACGACTCATGATAAGGTATGTTGTTTACTTTACAAATTTCCTGCGCAAACAGCTCGACACAGCCTTCTTCCAGTGGCTTGTATTTGACGAATGTATCCTCATCATAATAGCTGACAGATCTAGCATGTAAATGCTCATGGATCACTGTTTTGAAACCAGCATCTTCTCGGAGTGTAATGTCACAAGACCATTCTTTTCTGCCCCTTGCACCCGATAAATACTCAGCTGGTACAATACGCGTTGTCTTGCTCCATTTACTTTCTCTCCGCGAGTACCTGTATAGCTTCTCATCCACATAGCTTGACAGTCCTTCTAAGTCCACCGGTGCTTCGGAGTAAAAAGAAATATCAGCATCATCGTTAACTGTTACTGCCTTTTTATAAGCATTTTCCGCCGCCCTTCCCTTCATCCAGTCAAAGCCGGCAGCTTCCATCCGCTCATACTGCATTGGCAGATTGGCAGCCTTGGAAAACCGGCTGTATTCCTGCTTCAGCAGCTGTAAGCGGATCTGATCAGTCTGCAAGGCGTCCTTGTCGCCCAGGCGCTCGTCGATGAGGATTCGGCGCTTCCGGTTGCGGATAGCGGTTTCTAGCCTACGCTGTCGCTGCTCGGCCTCATAGAGGGTGTAGTGCTTGCCCTCGTAGGTCACGCCATCTTCATTCTGCTGCCGGAATTCCTCCAGCTCCGCATCCGTATACTGAGGGTCATTTACACCCAATATAATCGGCATGGCAGAGTGACCACAATTTAACGTGCCGATACGGCGCACAAGGCTGTTATTCAGCCGGGTGTATTCCTCGTCGCTGTACTGTTTGCCCTGGATAGGCTCATGGTCCGGAGCGCACCCTCCGTGGGCGGAGATCTCCCAACCATCACAACCCAGCAGATCATGGTTTTGCTGACTGATCTGCTCATTCATTATGCCGAGGCCGCCCATGACATTCTGCCTGACTGCCGTCTCCAGCGACCTGTGAACACCCGTGGCATAATCCAGAACCCGGATGCCCTTTTCTGCAAGCCCTCTGGTAGCGTCGCGCACTGCGGAATTGTAATCCTGCGCACCAGTAACTACCTTCTCAAAGGCAAAGTCACAGGCTCGTTGGTAGGCATCTGTCAGCTCTAAAAATCTGCCGTCGGGACCAATAAAACCCATCGTCTGGGTGATATTGGTGAAATCCTCCTGGGCCTGCTGAATAGCAGCATCGAGGATCTGCTGTAGAGACCCGTTCTCGTCAAAGGGCACCGCGTCCATATGGGGAAAGCGCTTCAGGTCGAAATCATAGCTTGTTTTCGCTGTCTGAGTGAGTAGCTGCTCGACCTGCGCACTTGATACCTTCAGCAGTTTCTGCAGTTCTTTCTTGAGCTGTCTCTGCGATACCCCCAGTTTCTGTGCCTTCCAGACTTCATAGGCTGCGGAGCTGGTAAGATGTCCCGCCTCGGAGATCCTGTCCGCTATATCCGCAATCAAAAACTCAATAACGGGGTCTGTAAGCTCCCCTGCTCTGTCACGCAGTGCTACAATCTGTTCCGGTGTCAGCATAACTGATCACCTCATTCCTCCTCAACCAACTGAGGCATATAGTCCTTGCGGATCTTCTCGCGCTGTGCCGGCGTGTCACAAGGCAGATTGTAATACCACCCAAGGTATCTCTCTGGCTGAAGAAGTCCGCTCTGGACTTGGCTCAGCAGCTCCTGATTGGTCTTTCCTTCATCGTAGAGCACGCCGTTGCCCCAACTGATGACCACAGCGTCCTCCGCGGGCTCATGTGCACCGGAGACTCGGTAAAGCTGTCCAAGGACTCCACAAATCTGCACAGCCTCTCTGACAGTCTTCTCCCACATCTGCTGGAAGTCGATGATCGTCAGGTTGTATTCGCCGGCACTGGATGTGATCTCTGTGGCTGTCCGCTCTGCCGCTTCTACCTCAGACAGCAGGCCGCGCTTCAAGCCAATCACATTTTCCACATTGCGCAAGTATTCCTGTTTCCGGGCAAGGAAAGATGCCTCACGCAGTGCCGGAGAAAACGGGGTAACGCCGATGCTCTCTGCATCATCATCCAAGCCCACAAAGACTTTGTCTTCCAGAATAGGACGACCGTGGATGTCCCTCTTGAACATATCTGCGCTGACGACGATCCGGAGCTCGCCCCGGTCAAACTCGCCGTTGAGCTGGGCTTCATTGTGGTCGATATTGTGGATCAGCCCCACTGCTGCGGCATACACAGAGACCGCATCTGCGCTACCGTCCACACAGTTGACCATCGGTGTCCGGAGCTGCGCCATACCAACAGAGCCCACAGGTCTCGGGAAAGTGTACTCTTCAGGAAGTTCCGCATATTGCGGAACACTGGTCAAGGAGACCTCCTGCCCCAGGCTATATTTCGAATAGGAGCGGAGCAGCCGGTTGCGGATGGTCAAATATCCTCTGCTGTCCACTGTGCGCCGCTCCAGAAGTGTGTAATAGAATTGGCCGGCAGATGTCTGCTCCACGGTGCCCACGTCTGTCATGTTGCCTTCCGCATCTCTGCCGAAGACCAAGATATTATGCCTCGGGACTACTACGAAGCGAAACCCGTCCTTTGCAGGAATCGGTTTCAGCCGGCACTCACCGCCTATCAAAGCCATCTGCATAGCCTCTGCACTCACCCAGTTAAGGGCTGTCAGTACACCATCGACAAATGCGTCCTTGCAGGTTGTCTTGTATTCCGAAAACACCGTCTTGGTCAGCTTACGAACAATGGTGTATGCAATGCGCTGGCAAGGATCTTCGTCTTTCTGCGGTGCTGCCTGATAATAAAGGCTGAGCCATTCGGGGATCGCTTCGCGCATCTCCGCAGACGTAATCTCAGTCGCCTGGAACGCCATAGCATATTGTGCTGCGTTCTCCTGTAAAGTTTTAAAGCTCATTTACTCCCCTCCCCTGTGTTAACAATGATCCGGCGCTGGGCCTTGATACCGGTTTCCAATCCAGCAACATAGGATTTAAGCTGCCCGATTTCCTCGCGACACCGGCGAACCTCTTCCCGAAGCCGCTCATTGTCCGTCACAAGCATTTCTCTGGCCACTATGGGCAGAAATCTATTTACAATCCAATTTTTAATCTTCTTCATCGTACAAACCTCCCAGCGCCTTACGGGCAAATGGATCCCGGCGCATAACGGTAGCGCAGAAATAGCGGATATCGTCCATGGCATGGTCATTCTCCTTGATGGGCTTGTCCACCTCGCCCTTCTCTTCCCACCGGTACAATCCAAATTCACGGATGGCATCCTGGCACTCTGCGCCGATCTTAATAACCCCTGCCTGCAGCATGGAGGCCGTCAGCCGTATACCCGGCAAAACTTCATTTCGGGCTTTGCGTACAGAAAAACGGCCGTGCTGCCGTATGGTTGCAATAAAAGAAGCCGCCGAAGGGTCCACGATCACTGCGCGGATCAACCTGTCGCCAGCTAATTTTTTTAGTTCTGTGTAGTATTCCTCATCTGTTTTCATAATGGAGCTGTTTCTGCCGGAGTAATAATACTCGGCCACACGATACGCCCTCCCTTCGTGGACCCACCACAGGCCGGCAGAGAAGGGGTTGAGTGTTCCGTAGTCACAGGAGATATACCATTCCCCGTATTTGTTCGAAATGTCTTTGGGATTCTCCCTCGGATACCGCTTCGCCAGCTCCGCAGGCGGGAATTCCTTAAAGGTGTGAACATCCTTGTCGAACTGGTAGATCAGTCCTTCTGCAAGACACCATTCGCCCAGGACATATCGGCGATAGAATACACCTGTATACATCCGCTCATATCGTTCACGGATCTCCCTTGCGAGGCTCAGGTTGTCCGACATCGTGAAGTGAACATGCAGGGCGTTCATTTCCTTTGCGCGCTGGACCCATGTCTGGTTGAACCAGTGTTCCGGGCCGCCGGGGTTGCAGTTAAACCACAGTTTGGATCCCGGTACAGAACACCGGGCGCATACCTGTTCTACAAAGCTCCGAGGCATCAGCACTACTTCATCCAGCAGCGCGCCAGCCAGCGTAATACCCTGCACCAGCATATAGGAGCTCTCGTCCCGGCCGCCAAAAAGGAAATATGTGTTCTCGTGACCGCAGCCATCGGAAACGATGATCTTATTTTCCGCCCTGCGCTCGGTGATCTCAATGTCATCCGGAATCCAGTCACGCAGGTTCAGGATCACGTTACGCCGCAGCGATTCGATGGTCTTGCCGCAGATGGCAAATTTCTCCCCGGAAAATGCGGACATACTCCACAGGAAGAACCCCACCGTCATACAAATAGTCTTGCCGGAGCGAATGGATCCATCGCAAATGATAGCATCGCGGTCCCGGAACTTCGGCTGTTGCCACCAAAGCATTGCCAACCGTTGGCGTTTACTCAACTTCTGGTAAATCATCCGTGTCTATCTCCTCAGTGCTTTGAATGGCTTGCAGAAGGTTATTCTCCTCAGATTCCCTCTGTCCCCCTTTACCATCGAACATCCCTAGGTGCTTGCCCAGTAGTTCCAGAGCCTTGACCTTATCGTAGCTGCTGACTTCGATGCCGTATTTGCCTTCCTTGATGCCAGCAATAGCCGCGCGCTTCTCAGGATCCACGCGGTCTGTATCGACGATCTCGACCGTCTGGATTCTTCTCACGACCTTCTTCAGGTCTCCCTCTTCGTCAACCACTTCTACCGGCTCTTCCCGGACAACTACCCGCGCAAAGTCGGTACCGTTGGCAAAGGCCACTCGCGCAAGCTCCTGCAGTACCCGATCCTGGGTAATTGCAGTCCTTTTTTCTCGCTGCGCCATGGCCGTTTGAATCGCATCCTGAATTTCAGGTTTTCTCAGGTTTTCAAATCCTATGGAATACGCCGTCTTTTCACTGTATCCGGCGCGCTTGGCGGCCTCTGTGGCATTCAGATCCACAAGATATTCCGCAACAAATCGTGCTTGTCTTTCCGTTAATGCCACTCGTCACCACCTCTCTTGCCTTTTGTGCCCCAAACCCACCCTCCGACATCCCCTATGCCAGAACCCAATAAAATGCCCTCCCTGGGACACATCACACGTTTCCGCGGAGAGGTGCGGGAGGTCCTGTTGCATATGTAAAAATCCTGCCGATCTTTCAGCTGGGCCGTTATTTTTCCAAATCGAACAGTCTGCTGCCGTTGTCCTGAAGCACCTGATAAATGCCCCTTGCGAACATATCCACAATTTCTTCTTCGTTCTCTATCTCAAGGCCCGCATGGTTTCTTATACCGTGGAGGATCTCATGCCACAAAGTAATGCATCGCCTCTGATGCTCTGTTCCATCCGCCTTCGAAAGAGTTATTGTGCTTTCATCGTAGTTGATCGTGCCATAGCACAGGTTGTTGTTTAAACGCAAGTTAGGCTCATATCGTACCTCGTACTCAACGCCACCAATGCGCACGCTCTCTGGAACTTTCATTGTATGCCGATCCTCCTATCTCGCGCTATAATATCCCGGCTTTCGGTGCCGGGAACCGCTTTTTTAAGGCCCTACTAAAGCAAGGGCTTGCACCCGAACCGCTGTTGATCAGTAGCGATGCCGCTTATCCTTGTCGGCGAAGAAAATGTGTGTCACATTCCGCATGCAAGCTGCTTTGTCAACTCGGTGAGAACTTATTTATACTCCTTAAGAAGCTTCCTTTTTTCACGAACAGCCGTATCGCGGTCAATGACTCCCTGCCGGAGCTGGGCATAGAGCATCCTGAAGGATAGATACAACACCTGATCCGGATACTCCAGCCCGTTTGGCAGTTCATCTCCATTCATGGCCTGCCGTTCATACGGAAAGGCTACATTGTTTTCTTTAGGTTCAGATACCATAGCAATACCTCCGTTGCCTGTTTCCATCCGTAGCAAATGGCACAGGCATATCCATTCGCCTTCAGGTGTTCCAGCCACCATATTTGGTCTCTCGATGCTCTTCCGCCGGTTTTTTTCATTTCGATAAACAATCCATGGTGTTCGCCAGAAGGGACAGGAAGGAACAAGTCTGGAACGCCCCGCTTTACGCCAGCAGCTTTATCAACCGCAACCTGTTTTACGCCTTCTTTGGTTTCGTTTTTTATGTGGAATAGCAAAGAGAGTTGCGGGTACTGGCTATGCACAGACGGCTGTTTTGCCCACGCAAAGACTGCTTTTTGATGCTCATACTCTGTCATGCTTTACACATCTCCTGTTCCTAGATTGTTCCGCCAATGTTGCCCAACGGCAATTGTTCGGTTCATAGTTGCCATTTGGATCGATCCGGTCAATAGTCAAATTGTCCTGGTACCCATATGACAACGCCCAGTCTCGAAAAGAAGCGAAGCTAGAAAGCCAATCGTCACAGATTCTTATTCCTCTGCCGCCGTAAAGGCCGTACTTAGCATCCGTCTGGCAATAGCATCTACTTTTCATGTGGGCATAGATGTGATAAAGTCTTGTGCCGCTACCGCCATGCGTTACAGATCGCGTTCGTGCATATTTCTTCTGGGTTTCTCGATTGAGGCATCCACAACTCTTAGTGCGCCCTCTGACCATACTATGCCCTTCGACAACAACGCGGTTGCCACAGTCGCATTCGCACAACCATCTGGTGACTGCTTTCCCACAGCGCCTACCATCTTCTGCTCTGGAAATTACGACCAACCGTCCAAATCTAGTTCCTGTCAGTTCTTTCAGTCGTGCCATCGTCTCCCTCCTTCCAGAACTCCACATATTTCTCGTAAACCTTTCCCCTCTTCTCTTTTCCCTGTCGGACTGTATAGCCATTTCTAGCCAATATGGTCACGACGGCATCACGATCCTGGGGCAGGCTGATATACAATCTTGTCTTGTTCATGATTTCCCCCCACCGAATACACGGTTTAGTATCTGACTGGCCTGCAATCTATCCAATCCAGACACATCAAGAGCCTTAAACTTCCTCTGAATAATTTTTAACTGACTGTCCGTTGCAGGCTTCTTTCCCCACGCCTTTACAGCATTCAGATCCCATATCATCCGAGAACCTGCATGGAAATCGCACAATTCTGTATATGCTTTGTCGAGTGCCAATTGATACGGTACTAACTGCCCACAGTAGACCACTCTGCCCAACTGATCAGGGCACGGAATCTTGATGTTCTTGTGGTTTGGCAGAGAGCACACCAGCGCTCCGTCAGGCATTTTGAACCAGTTTACATCGTGCAGGTTATAAGACATTCCCTTCGCCCACAGATCTACAATCTGCACATTTCGGATCCAGCTTTCCGGACAATCTGCTGCCACAATGGCTTTCTGGGGCAATTCAAAGATCGGTCCCTGTATTTGATCAGCCTTGCTGGCAGGAACATCCTTCAGGTCGATGCCGATCAAGGTAGGCGCAGTACAAAGACTCGCCTTGCCGGTAACACCTACGCAATCAATCAAGATCAGTTTTTCCTTTTCCGGGTGAGTACGCAAGCCGCGACCAACCATCTGCGTATAGAGCGCTTCTGACTGGGTGGGGCGGGCAATGATAACCGTCTCCACTAAGGGAATATCGGTGCCCTCGGTAAACACCATAACATTGACGATGCAGGGTATCTCCCGGCGGGTAAACCGTTCAATGATGTCGGCCCGGTCTTTGGTCTTGCCGGTAACAACTACGGCGCCGGGGATTCGTCTTGCAATTTCCTCTGCCTGATTGACACTGACCGCAAAGATCAATGTAGCGCCTTTGGAATGCTCCCGGTACGCCTGGGCTATGGCATCGGCGGTCCCGTCCATAGCTTCCTCTAGCTCCCCCGGCGCATAGTCGCCGTGGCGAGTATGGACCGCTGACAGGTCAAAACCGATATTTACCCGGAGGCAGTGAATATCACAGAGATAACCACTTTGTATGGCCCATCGCAGATCCCGCTGGAAAATGATCTCAGAATACACATCATCCAGTTTTGCCTTATCTCCACGGTTTGGGGTGGCCGTGAACCCGATGTGTTTTTCGGGAGAAAAGTGGTCGTAAATCTTTTTGTATGTCCCAGCTGCAGCATGGTGTGCTTCGTCTGTGATGATCTTGTCAAATTCGTCAAAGGAGAACCGGTCAAGCCGATTCACCAAAGACTGGACGCTGGCGATCACCACATCCTCGCCATGGCTGCGTTCCTTTGCAATCTCAAACCCGACAGGACAGTCATAATATCTGGCAGGCTGACGCACCAGCTCTTCTCGGTGAGCGAGGACTAGGACACGTCCGCCATTGCGGGGAATGTGGGTAAAAGTCGCCGTTTTTCCGCATCCGGTTGGCATTTGGCATAGGTATGCCCCCGGCGCTTTCGCCTCGATAATATCGATGCACTCTTTTTGATAGTCTCTTAATTCCATATTTTCACCCTTTGCGGAACAAAGCGGAACAGCAGCGGAACACGATGTTCCGCGCAAAAACAATCCGCAATGTTCTGCGGTTGTTAATAAATTCCGGATTTTTGCGGTTTTCCGGAATAAAAAAGTTAGTTCGTTTTCAGGTGCGGAACTGCGGAACAGTTTTCCACAACTTCTATAAGGAAATGTGATGTACGCTATTACCGCAAATAAACACATACCTTTATAAATACTTGCATATGGTGTTCCGCGTGTTCCGCAGTTCCGCGCTTTAGCAAAAGTCAATTTTTACAAGTCAAAAACAAGTAAATCGATTTGAATTATGGGAGGAAATTTAACTTTTCTTCTTGACTTTTTGCGGAACAAACGCGGAACAACGTTCCGCAACTGCGGAACAGTTACATCGGAAGCAGATCATTAGGATCATAGTCGCCGTCCCAGTCTGCCTGCAGGTTGAGCACAACGCATTCAGTGCGAATACCGTTAATGCGTTTGCTTTTCGTAAAAGCACGGCCTCTGGTCTCAATCAGATTATTTGCCTTCAGGTAGCTGAGGGTGGCAGCATAGGAGAAACCCGCTTCCTGCACCGCTTTATTGAATATTCCTCGATTGATATAGGCGGTATTGCCCTCAATGATGCCGTAGCAGTCGCCTACCGCTGGCAGTTCCGGGTTGAAGAACCGGTTAACATTGGAGCCGACCCAATCGCAAAGCCAGTCGTAGGCGCGCCTACCGGCCGATACAGCCTCTTTGGATGCAAGGAACTCCTCTATGTCCGAAACACTTAAAACGAGCTCCTTCGCTGTTTCTATATCATCATGAAACACCCATTTGGACGCCAGAAGGTCTGCGGTAATGATCGCTGCAGCCGCCATGGCCTGCTTTTCGGTGGAATCTCCAGAGCAGAGATCCCGGAAGTTTTCCTGATAGATCTGTCGGACAGCATCCTGTGTTTTCTCGTCCTTGTAAAGCTGATTCACGAAGATCTGACCAGCAAAGCCAAAGTTCCGCTTCAGGTTTCCGGATATCCGTTGCCCGTCTTTTAACACAGCGGATCCCGCAGTACACTCAATGTCGATAACACGGTTAACCGCGCCTGCGCCTGCAGAAATACTGGTAAGCGGCGATTCTCCGGTAGTAAGGAAACAGCAGCTCCAAGTTGGGGTCAGTTCCACCCCACCGCTTTTCTTGCCACGGGACCGGCCTACACCCTGGGTAAGCTGGTACACGTCAAAACTTGTTTTTCCTTTGCTGTCCTTGGTGAGCTGGAGTTCGTCTAGACACACCGGCAGATGATTGAGAAAGGCCGCGGTCCGCTCCTGTCCAACCTGCGTTCCGTTGAATGTCTGAACATAGCTACCAAGCGCAGGGTTGCCCCACACGGATGCAGCAAGCATCAGAGCGACAGTTTTACCAGTGCCAGAATCCACGCCCCACAGGTGCACGAAGAACGGCAGAGATCCGACCAATGACAGAATAGGAGAAGCGAAAGATGCAGCAAGCATGATCCGTGCTGTTAAAGACTGCCGGCGACATTCCATGGCCGTTTCGTGCCAAACGCCAATGGACCCCTTAGACTCCACAGATTGATACAGGTTCCGGAAGGATGCATCACCATCAAACACAAGCCCGTCCACATAGGGAGAGAACCCTTCCCCGGGTATGTAGCCAAGCCTTCCAATGGACTTCTGCTCCGGGATTATGTCATAGTTCAGGTTTTCCATATCGTTGATATAGTCCACCAGCGCCGATGCACTGTTGCTTGTTACAGAAATGCCTTGGCTGGACAGTGTGGTAATGTTCCGGGCAGTAGAAACAGTGGATTTGTCCACGATGGTAGTCCGCCATTTTTTATCTCTGCCCGGCGGCTTGAATGCCAGAGTAAGCTTCACCTCACCGGTATCAATATTGATCAGGCGGCTGACCGGCATAATGGGATGGGCACAGGCACACTCCCGGCCGCCGTTAGGCAGATCCCGGTAAATGCCCCAGTCCATTGATTCCCATGTCCCACAATTCAGCTCGATAGACTGGTCCTCAAACTCTGTTTGGTTGGGGATCAGATTTCGCCGCTTGGCGTCCAACTGTGCCTTGTTGAACTTCTGGAGCATCCCCTTGAAGCTTTTGAAGCCCACAGCCTTGGCGTTTTCCTCCATCTTTGCCTTGGCCATTTCATAGAGAAACGGAGAAGCATGGAGCTCGTACAGCTTCTCGTAAGGCTCCGGGGTGCAAAAATCAGCCGCCGAATAATCGTAGTCGGGAATGATGCCCAGCTCCGCTGTTTTGGGATCCATTCTATTTAGTTCATCTGTTTGCTGGAGCATTCCATCACATCCTTATTACAGCAGACCGTCCTCGTTCAGTTCATTGGTCAGCTCGCTTGCGACCTTCTCGGATTCAAACCAGTCTGCGATTCTGCTTTCGCCCTGTTTTATAGCGTTGTAGATGCCGATAAATTCCACGAAATCATCGGCATTCATCGTGTCAATTTTCTTTTTGAGCCGCTTCTCAATCTGCTCTTGGGTAACACCCATCTTGGCAAACTGCACGACCATATTCTTTACACGGTCAATCAGCGGTGCATCATTCTTGCCGGCAAGAGTCTTTTTGCACTCAGTAATAGCATCTTCCACAAACCACGAAGGCAGGATCGCAAGGATCCGGGAACGCAGCCGGCGGGTCGCCATATTGGCATTGTTCTCGTAAATGTCCCGCTGACTGGTCAGGGTTACCATTTTCTTGCCCTGTTCACGCTGGTGGGGGTTGGTGAAATTCTGCACGCTCTGGGCATTGGTTTCCAAATCCCAAGCATAGGCCTGCATTTCGCTCTTGCCATCGTCCTGAGACAATTCCTTAATGCCGTAATCGATGTTACCCCAGCACCGGGCCAGCTCCTCCGCAAAGCGGATCGTGGGACCTTCTACGGTTTGTCCACCACGAGGGAAACTGTAGAAAGCCTTTGCAGCCATAGTAGGGCGCTGGCAAGCTTCCATTGCTTTGGCATATGCTGCTATCTCATTCCGGGGGAATTTCTTTGCAATTACCAGCTTGCCCTGTGCCTCAGCAATGGCCCTGCTGGCTTCAATGGCGACGGTTCCCTGGTTGATATTATCCAGCTGTGCCATGACGCCCGCGCCGGGCATGTTGGGCATTGCAGGAGGATTGCTAGGGGATGTATATTCCATGATTTCTTCGCTCATAGTGTAATCTCCTTATGTTACGTCTTTGGCCAGCCACGCAGGCAAAGCCAGTGTGTTGATTTGGTTGTTCTTTCCGAGGTATCCATACCAGTTTCCGGATAGCTTGCAATCGTGATATATCTCAATGCATTCCCGAAAAATGTTCTGCCCTCGCTGTAGCAGTAGTTCGTCCGCTTGGAGAATGTTTACTGCATAAGGTGGTGTTTTCTCCACGGCGATGAATACAAACAAGGGTTTTTGCTGAATGTGCTTGGAAACGCCTTCTGCGTACATTGCTGCCTGGAAGTCATAACCGTATTTAATGGCATCACGGATAAACGCGTCCGTACTGGCATCTGTAGTCGACTTCACATCCACAACGATCGGTTGACTATACTGGGTGTTCAGGCAGTCCACGCGGCACTTGCATTCTTCGCCAGTCCGCTCATCCGTCCAAAAGAAAGCGACTTCTCTGCGGCCGTTGAGCAGCTTCTGAGCAAAGGGAACTGCAGCCAGTGCCTCACACATTGCCTTCGCCTGCTCGTACATTTCTGTGGGGATAATCGTTTTGTTTTCTGCCTGTTCCAGAAAGTCCGCCCACAGTTGCTTGCCATCTTTAGTGCGGCGGTCTACATCCGGCATTACCGCAAATTCAAGATCAAAGGTGTCCGGCTCAAGAGCCATCTTATGGAATGCCTGACCGAACAGTAATGCAGGGGTGGGTTCATCCGGGTGCTCTTTGAAATATCTGAACTTTTGTGGGCTATCGTGGATCTGCCACAATTCCGATCTGCTGATTGCCGGGTGGCTGCGATACTCTTTTTCTGTCATTGTGTATCCCTCCCCGTCGCCTTGCAGATGGCTCCCTGGACGATGCCAAGAACCAATTGGATCTCTTCGTAGGTCATAGCGATGTCGGCCCGTGCCAGCAGATCCGTGACTTTCTGGGCAGTTTTCATGAGATTCGCCATCCGGTAGGGCGGTATGTACCGGCCAGTGCGGCTAGCGATCTCGTCGGCTTCACGCTTGATATAATCTGCTGTATTCAACTCACACCTCCAGATCGTTGGTATATCCTACTTCGCTGATGCTGTCGCAGTCACCGCAGATGTACAGCCTACCAATCACACGATAGGTGGCACAGCCGAAAATACTATGCTTGCAGCAAATACACCGAGGATACGGATCCCGACGCCTGTCATACTCGGTCTGTCGCCGTTCTTCTAGAGCTATATCCAGATCCAAGCCGTTCATAAGTCTCACTTGCTTTTCCCTCCATTAGATGCTAAAATAGCATCGAGCTAAATTTGCTTGCCGCCTTTCGGTTCTGCTACAACCGGGGGGCGGTTTTTATAATTTTGCACGGACAATATTTGCGCAGCGGGCAATAAATTCGCTGTTGGTAGGTTTTCCCTTAACAGGAGAAATGGTCCCACCAAAGTATTTATTCAGCACATCTATGTCCCCGCGATCCCAAGCAAGCTCAATGCCGTGCCGAATTGCTCTTTCTGTGCGACGCCAGGTTGTATCGAATGCCTCAGCCACTGCAGAGTACACGCATTTTATGGTTGTTTTGGTTTTGCTTTCATCCTCCACAACCTCGCGGATCGCTTTGACAAGGTATCGACTACCCAAAATATGCTCCGGAACACCTAACTCAAGCAGCAGCTTGCGAATGATGGAATCCACATCCTGTGCGGTATTCTCCGGTTTCTCCATAAGAACCGCAAGCTCTCCCAGCGCAGCATTGCGGTCGGTGGTGTCGTTAGCCAGAAGGCTTCTCGCAATGGCGTCAATTTTCTTCTCCAGAATCGTCATGCTCTCCACCCCCAACCGTTCCTTGCGGTGCCCCATCCAACCAGATAAACCAGCCGGAACAAAGACAGTGCTACTGCTGTCTGTGCGACCCAACCGGCCACTTGACCGGTAATGCCCAGGATCAGCGCCGCAAGGATGACGGACAGGTAAAATGCGAGGGTCACGAGGACGCGCCGTACGGGCGCATGGGTTCTTTTATTTTTCATATGTATCTCCTTCTTTGTCTGTATTGAAGATTTCAGGATGCTTCTGCGCATAGTCCTTTACGATGGCGGCCCAGGCCGCATCCTTCTGTTCCTGCGAGAACTTCGCACCGGAAATTACTTCGCCGGTCTTCCGGCTGATCACAATAGGCATAGCCTCCTCCAATCTGTCCGATTTAACGGACCAATATTGTGTTACTTTTGGGGTGCATTTAAGATGCTTAGCTGTCTCTCTTGCGAACTCTTGCGCAATCCTCTATAATTGCGATACAGGCTGTGCCAGCAGCCAAGTACGCATAAGGGGTATTTATATGGATCCAGAAATTGCAAACGATTTGTTATCGCCAGAAATAATTTCTGCCATAATCAGCGCATTCGGGACAATTGCGGCTGCTATTATTGCGTGGATCTCTGCTAAGTTCACAGCCAAGCGAGAAATCCACAAGCTTCGCCTTTCCTGGGAACGAGAGGACAACATCCTTCGTAAAAAAGCTTTTGCCGATATGGGTGCCGCAGTTTCCCGGTACATCCAATCGGGATGGTCCAGGCACCAGCGCGAGGCACTTGAAGCGATTGCATTCGTCCGTTCTTCTGATGGGGAAACAGCCTCTGAAATAGAAAACCTTTACGAGGCGGTGCTGGGTGGCGAAATCGAGCAGTGCAAAACTGCACTCGCGGAAGCTGCTCTCTCACATCAACAGGTAACAAGCCAACAGCACAAACATCGTCGTGCAAAACGCAAGCAAAAGACCTATTGAGGTAGTGCGCTTTCTGCCGGTCGCCACTTCTTTTGCGACCATTCTCGCGATCAACGCATTTACTCCAATGCTCCAAACTGGTGCCAGCCGGAGCAGCCAGCCGATCACTGATTTAATTGCAACATCCTCCTCCCTATCCAGATTCCCTCCCTTCATTCTGTGTGGGCGTTGGGGATAATCCCGCGCAGTGCGGAGCGAATCTTGGACTCGGCACCGGTAGGTGTCTTCTTGCCATTCAAAACCGCACTCAAGTATTTGGGATGCCAACCAACCGCCTCTGCAAGCCTCTTGTGAGTCACACCATTGAGGTGCATTTCGCCAATAATCTCTGCTGTCCATTGTGCAGGCATACAAAAGTAACCTCCTTCTGCAAAAAGTAGTTGACCTTGGTAATCTTTTGTGATATGATTGTTTTGCCACAAACAAATATTATCAAGCAGCAGATTACTTTGGTCGCCCCATGCCTGTATTATATGGCTACTTTGGTAACCTGTCAATAAGCAAAAAGCTACTTTAGTAATCTTCTGCGAATTGCACAAATTCTGAGGGGGTAGTTTTGTGTTTTTTGACAGGTTGAAGAAACTGTGCGACGAAAGAGGTATCAGTGCATACAAAGCGTGTACGGATATAGGTTTAAACCGTGCCGCTGTAGCCAAATGGAAAAATGGCAGCATTCCCAGCGGTAGCACTGCCGCCAAACTTGCCGATTATTTTGGTGTGACCACAGACTATCTGCTTGGCAAAGAAAACAAAAAAGCGCCCACCGTTTCCGGTGAGCGCGATATTCTGGACGATGTTGATGTAGCCTTTTATGGCGATTTTAAGGAATTGAATGAGGATGAGAAAGAGACCGTCCGGGACATGGTGCGTCTGATGCGCCAAAGGAAGGAGAAGCGGTCTCAGTAAGGAGGCTGCCGTGTTTGATCTGTCACAATTTTATAGTTACTGCCAGCAGAACGCGGTGGATGTGATCCCTTACGCAGGAATGCCAGCACCCGGAGCCACGATCCGCGATGGAGAGGATATCGCCATCTTCCTGGATGTCCAGTCGATCGGCACCTTGCGGCAGCTCAAAGGCATCTGTCTGCACGAGCTTGGCCATGCAGCCACTGGGGCCCTGCATAAAGTAAGCAGCCCGTACGAAACAGTAGGGCGCAGTGAATACCGGGCAAACCGCTGGGCAGCGCAGCAGTATCTTTCCGTAGAAGCCTTCTACGAAGCTTTTGATGCCGGTTGCCGGGATCTGTGGGAGCTGGCAGAATACTTCGACCTTCCGGAGCAAGATGTAAAAAACGCTCTGACCTACTGGACAGAGCAAAGAGAGGTAGTTTTTAGCAAGGAGTGATTGTTTTGAAATTTTTTAAAGCTGTAGGATGGTGGTCATTGTACGCGCTGATCGCTATTATTATGTGGTTCTTTCTTTTCTTTATCTTCGGTATCCTTGGGTCATTCTACTACGACGGTGAGAATAGTACCGCAGGTACTATTTATACCATAACCATGTTGATTTTTCCCGTTGCGGGAAGCTCCTTGTGTGCGGTTGCTTTTAGCAAATTTGTCCCTAAAAAACTGCCGACCGAAGCAAAAAAAGAATCCAGACAAAATGTCGAGCCTGTTCCTACATGCAATTCCACAGATGCGCCACCTCAACAGAATAATCTAGAGCCACGCAGCGCCACATCTATCCCTACCTTCCCATCCGCACTGTTCTGTTGTAGGTGCGGAGCGCAATCCAAACCCAACAGATCTTTCTGCACCAACTGCGGTTCGCCGCTTCCAACCACTGTTCCCCACTCAAGTGTTCCGCAAACAGTTCAACATTTCAGTCCAGAACCGGTTTATGTCCCCGTGCAGCCTCAAAACATCCGATTTTGCCCCAGGTGTAATTCTCATAATCTGCAATATCAAACGGTTACAGAAGATGCTGGCGCGGGTTGTTTCACCGTTCTTTTATACATTTTATTAGCAATAACCATTCTCGGGTTGTTCATTGTTATCCCCTTGGCAATGCGAAAATCTACCAATACTGTTACATATGAAATTTGTCAAAGCTGTGGTCACAGGCGAAGAGTGTAATACCTTCTTATAGGCCCGTTGCGCCGTTATATGCGACAGAATTAAAAGCGCCCTCCCGGTGCTACCAACACCGAAAGGGCTGTACAGAAACCCACCACACATCACTATAGGGGCAGTCTGCCTTTTTATGGTAGCACATCCCCTCCAAAAAAGCAAGGAGGAAGTATGGCGATTAAACGACATCACGGCGCATTCATCAATGCCCGTTATTCCACAGATAACCAGAATCCGGACAGCATTGAGGTCCAGGTCAGTAAATGCACCGAATGGTGCCAGCAGAACGGCATGCCCGTTCTTGGCATTTTTGCAGATGAGGCTACCTCAGGCATGAAGGATAGCCGCCCTCAATACGAAGCCATGATGCAGCAGCTCCGGCTGGGCTTTGCAGACACCGTTGTAATTTACGATCAATCCCGCATGTTCCGCAAGATGACTGCATGGTTTGCCTTCCGGGATGAGCTATCCGCTATGGGAGTACAGGTTGTCTGCGTCACCCAGCCGATGATTGGCAAAGATCTCCGGGATCCAACAAACTTTCTCACCGAGGGCAGCATGGCCTTGTTCAATCAGATTTGGGCGCTGCAGACCCGGCAGAAGGTCATGGAGAAAATGCGCTTTATGGCTTGCAACGGTCTTCACACCGGTGGCAAACCTGCCCTGGGCTATGTAGTAGAGGACGGCCGGCTGGTAGTCTGTGAAGAAGAGGCTTCCACAGTGCGACGGATCTTCGCTGAATACGCAGCAGGAAAGTCTTACCGTCAGATTATCGATGGACTGAATGCCGACGGCATTAAAACCAAGCGCGGCAACACCTTTGGATCCAACAGCCTGCATGACCTTTTGCACAACGAGAAATACATTGGTGTATTGACCTATGGCGCTATGCCCTACCGGGAAGATGGCACCCGGAATACCCACAGCAAAGATGGTACCGATGTGATCCGCATCAAAGATGCCATACCACCAATTGTAGACAAAGAACTGTTTGAACGGGTGCAACAGAGAATGGCTCAACGCAAACGCCAACAAGGCGGCAGACCGCCTGTAAACCGAGAATATCCTCTCCGTGGGAAAGTGTTCTGCAAGGATTGTAAAGCTGCCATGACCGTCAGTATCTCCCACCAGAGGTATTATTACTACCGCTGCACCGGAAAGAAACGACTGCATACCTGTGATGCTGCGCCGATCGGCGTCGACGAACTGGAGCAGAGCGTGGCAAAAATGCTGCGCGATGCTTTCGACTCGCCCAACAAAGTAGATGATCTGCTTCGCATCTTGTGCGCTCAATCACAAAAGTGCCGGAGCAGTGCCGTCTCTCGCTTGCAATCGCTGATTGATCAAGAGCGGGAGATCTCCGCCAAACTAGAAAACGCACTTGAGGCAGTCTTCAGTGGCCTTTCCAGCCTCACACTGAAGGATAAGATAACAGACCTGGAGACCCAAAAGGCCACTATTGAGCGGGAGATGCTAACCCTAAAGGCAAAGGTGGACGCCTCCGCTCTACCAGCACAGCGACTTCGAGAGATCCTAGAACAAATTATCCTCGTTTCCGAGACAGACCCTGCCGCTCTGCTCTCCATCGTCTACCGTGTGGAGGTCGGTAAAGATACCATCACAATATGGACCATTTTTGACGCAGATCCAGACGGCCACATTGATCTATCTGAAGACGCTGAATTGACAACAAATGTTCGTATACCTTCCGGCGTACCAAAGAAGAATAATCCGAACCCACATCTGCGGGTTCGGATTGTTTTTATATTTTGATAGACTCGAACCATAAAATCTGACTGTCCGGTGAACAGTCAGTCGCGACGGCTTGAGGTCGGCGAAAATGCAAACGAGTCCCTTCCGGCCTACGCCGCCCAAAGAGCAGCGGGCAGTATGATTCCATCCTTTTTGGTTTACCGGGCGGAAGCTGTAATTCCCTCTTGCTATTTTGTAAAATGGCGGTTATAATAACGGGAGAAACATTACAGGAGGTCATATTATGGCTGTTAAAATCGAAAAAGAAACCATCATCGGCGATGTTCTGGATATTGCACCCCAGTCCGCTCCCCTGTTCTTTGCCATTGGCATGCATTGCCTGGGCTGCCCCTCTTCCCGGGGTGAGACCGTTGAAGAGGCCTGCATGGTCCACGGCATCGACTGTGATTCCTTCCTTGCTCAGCTGAATCACTTCCTGGAGGCTTACGAGGCCGACCAGCAGCAGAAGGCTCAGTAATCAACCGGCTATGCCATCCCGGATCTGCCGGGATGGCATTTCATTTTTGTATGCACAGGAGGTGCCCATGAAGCTTCCCATTTCCCCGCGGCTTTTGGCCTGCGCTGGCTTTGTCGCCCCCGGAGACCGGGTGGCGGATATTGGCTGCGATCACGGCTATCTATCCATATATCTTCTCACCGAAGGCAAGGCCCGGTCTGTGATCGCCTCGGATATTAACGAGATGCCCCTGATGAGCGCTGTGAAAAACGCGGAAAAATACGGCGTCAGCGACCGGATGGAATTCTACCTTTCCGACGGTGTCCGCTCCATTCCCCGGGATTTTGACTGCATGATCTGTGCCGGCATGGGCGGCGACACCATGGTCTCCATTTTGGAAGCTGCCCCCTGGTTGCAAAGCTCGCGGTATCGGCTGATCCTGCAATGTCAGAGCAAAACGCCCCTGCTGCGGCGTTACCTAAGCGAACACGGTTGGCGTATTGCGGAAGAAACCGTTTTGCAGGACGGAAAATTCCTGTACACGGTTATGGAAGCTTGTTTTGAGCCGGACTATCCCCGGCTAACAGAGGCAGAGTGCTACTTTCCCCCGGCGCTGCTAGAAAATCCCTCCAAGGATGTGCCTGCTTATTACAAGTGGGTGTCGGAAGGTTTACGAATTGCAGCTGCCCACAACCCGGGAAAGCAGCCGGTTCTTGCGGCTTTGGAAGCTTTGGCGCAAACCGAAGCGCTTCGCTGGCTGGGCGATGTCCAAAAACAGGAATTAAAACAGGAGGAACAGATATGACGACTGTTGGCGATATCTTATCGTATTTGGAGACTGTTGCGCCTCCGGAATTGAAAATGGACTGGGACAATGTGGGTCTGAACTGTGGCAGCCGCAGCGCTCCGGTCACCAAGATTTTGGTGGCATTAGACCCCTTTGAGCACGTGTGCGCTGAGGCTGCACAATGGGGAGCGGATCTGTTGGTTACCCACCATCCCCTGATTTTTCAGCCCATTCCCATGGTCACGGATGATGCCGCCATTACCCGGGGACTGATGGAACTGATTCGCCACAACATCAGCCACATCTGTGCCCACACCAACTTAGACTGCGCACCCGGCGGCGTAAACGATACACTTGCTGCGGTTTTGGGTCTTACCAATGTGCAACCTCTGGGTGCCTACGGCGGTATGATGCGGTGCGGTGAAGTACCGATGCAACGCCTGGAAACTTTTCTAGCCTTCGTCAAAGAAAAGCTGCATTGCGACGGTCTGCGTTATTGCGACGGTGGAAAGCCGGTTCATAAAGTCGCCGTTGGCGGTGGAAGCTGTTCCGACGGTCTTTATGACGCTGTCTGTGCCGGCTGCGATACATTCATAACATCTGATGTGAAATACAATGGCTTCTGGGATGCAAAAGAACAGGGGCTGAGCATCATTGATGCCGGCCATTTTTACACGGAAAACCCCGTTGTATCCGTGATTGCTGCCAAGATTTCCGGGAGATTCCCGGAAATCCAGGTAAAAATCTCCGAAACCCATGCTGACTGCATGAAATTCTATTGATTTTTGCCGATTTTGGTGCTAGAATAGATGGGAAATTTTTAATACTATCTCTGAAGGGAAGAATTAAATATGTCCGGACATTCCAAATGGCATAACATTCAGAAAACCAAGGGCGCACAGGACGCCAAGCGCGCTGCCGCCTTTACCAAGATCGCCAAGGAGCTGATCGTGGCCGTGAAGGAGGGCGGCGGCATTGCTGACCCTGCTAACAACTCCCGCCTTGCCACCGTCATCACTAAGGCCAAGGCTGCCAACATGCCCAACGACAACATCAAGCGTTGTCTGGAGAAGGCATCCGGTGCCGGCGGCGGCGACAATTACGAGACCATTACCTACGAAGGCTACGGCCCCGGCGGCGTTGCTGTGATCGTGGAGACCATGACCGACAACCGCAACCGTACCGCAGGCTCTATGCGCCACCATTTCGACAAGTTTGGCGGCAATTTGGGCGCTTCTGGCTGCGTTAGCTGGAGCTTCGACAAGAAGGGCGTACTGGTCATTGACAACGAGGATGGCGATTATGACGAGGATACCGTCATGATGGATGCGATGGAAGCCGGCGCTGATGATTTTGAGGCCGACGGCGATGTGTTCACCATCTACACCCAGCCTGACGATTTCAACGATGTGGTAGCAAACCTGGGTAAATACACCTTTGCATCTGCGCAGATCGAAATGGTTCCCCAGAACTACCAGAAGCTGGAGAGCGAGGAGCATATCAAGCTGATGGAAAAGCTCATCGACATCATGGAAGACGATGACGACGTGCAGAACGTCTGGCACAACTGGGACCAGGAATAACAAAAAACAAAACCCACGGCTTTCGCCGTGGGTTTTCTATGTGCGGTTTAAGGATCTGCTGTGACGATCTTGCCATCGGCATCAATGACCAGAGCCACGCCGGGGGTGACCACATACTCCTGAGGTGTCCCCTCCGGGTCTGTGAATTTAACCGTCAGCTCATCCACCAGATTATCATAAGTAACGGACAGCGCGAAACTGCCATAATTGTAAACATCATAGGTATAGACAGTCACATCTTTGCCGGTTCTGTCCTCAGAGGTAGCCGTAATGAAATAATGGCTTGCGCCGGTGGCACCGTCCTCCGCCTTGTTGGACTTAAGCAATACTGTCAGCGGACGGAACTCTTCTTCCTCACACCGGTCACATTTCCGGCTCTGTTTGCCGGGGATACCCGGCTCAGGATCCCTGATAATCTCCCAGTCGCCAAAGTCATGGCCGGGAGCGGGGATTACATCGTCCTTCTTTTCCTCTTCGCAATCAGGGTTGTTACATTTGTATAATGTGTAGCCCTCCTCGGTGCAGGAGCCCTCTACCGGATCACCCACCACCTGGAAGTCATGGCCAGTAGCCTTCTGCTCGTTTTCCAACTTTATACTGTCACACTTTTTGCAGGTGTATTCCTCATAACCATCCTCTTCGCAGGATACCGTTACCGTATTGGTCAGCTCATAGTCGTGTTCGGTGGGTTCTTCGTAATCCCGCTCTTCCTCCCACCCGCAAATCCTGCAGGTAAACAGGGTGTAGCCCTTTTCCTCACAGGTAGCAGATACCTTTTTGCCCGGGCCGAAGCTGTGACCCTTAGCAGGCACCAGATCCTTGATTTCCTTTTCACCGCAGGGACAGATATATATGGAGAAGCCGGCATCCTCACAGGTCGCTTCCTGCGTCTCGGAAAGCACAAAAGCATGGACATGACCGGGATCTGTAGGCCGGGTGGTGGGAGCTGTGGTGGGATTTGTAGTAGGCTGGGTGGTGGTAGTCGGTATAGTAGTCGGCTGAGTACTCGGTCCGGTGGTCTGACCGGTGCTCGGCTGAGTAGTCGGCTGTGTGCCGGGGTCCGGGCTGCCAAGAAGCGCACCCAGTACCGGTGAAACTCTTCCGATCACGATTCCCGCCATAATAACAGTCAGCGCCAGCATGGCGCACATAATGATCAATACAATTCGCTTGGTCGTCATCGTCGCACTCCTTTCCTTCTTTGCATTCATTATAGTGCCTTTATGCCATGATTTCAAGAGCAACTATTGAAATCCTCCTTCAAATGCAAAGCAGGAAGCACATCGAATCTGATCATTCAGAAAGGATGTGCTTCCTTGGTTTTATTTTGGGGAAAATTGGGGTTTGAACTTTTTAAATTCAAAAGTATGGGTTTTACCCTCTTACTTCATGGACTCCTCAACAGCAACAGCCACGGAAACGGTCATACCGACCATGGGGTTGTTACCTGCGCCCAGGAAGCCCATCATTTCCACGTGGGCGGGGACGGAGGAAGAACCAGCGAACTGGGCATCGCCGTGCATACGGCCCATGGTATCGGTCATGCCGTAGGAAGCAGGACCTGCAGCCATGTTATCGGGGTGCAGGGTACGGCCGGTGCCGCCGCCGGAAGCAACGGAGAAGTACTTTCTGCCCTGCTCCATGCACTCCTTCTTATAGGTGCCGGCAACGGGATGCTGGAAGCGGGTGGGGTTGGTGGAGTTGCCGGTGATGGAAACGTCAACACCCTCGTAACGCATGACAGCAACGCCCTCACGTACATCGTCACAGCCGTAGCAGTTAACAGCAGCGCGCTCGCCCTTGGAGTAGGGAATGCGCTCGACGATCTTCAGCTCGCCGGTGTAGTAGTCAAACTGAGTCTTCACATAGGTGAAGCCGTTGATCCGGGAAATGATCTGTGCAGCATCCTTGCCCAGACCGTTCAGGATAACCCGCAAGGGCTCCTTACGGGCCTTATTGGCGGAGCGGGCGATACCGATAGCACCTTCTGCAGCGGCGAAGGACTCGTGGCCAGCCAGGAAAGCGAAGCACTTGGTCTCGTCCCGCAGCAGCATAGCGCCCAGATTGCCGTGGCCGATACCGACCTTACGGTCCTCAGCAACGGAGCCGGGGATGCAGAAAGCCTGCAGGCCGATGCCGATGGCCTCAGCAGCCTCAGCGGCGGACTTGACGCCCTTCTTCATAGCGATGGCAGCGCCAACACAGTATGCCCATGCAGCATCCTCAAAAGCGATGGGCTGAATGCCCTTAACGATCTCATAGGGATCAAAGCCGGCAGCCTTGCACAGCTCGCGGCAAGCCTCAACGGACTCCAGGCCGTACTGGGCCAGGACGCCATTGATCTTGTCGATTTTTCTCTCGTAACCTTCAAACAAAGCCATTGTAGCGTCCTCCTCTTATTCGTGGCGGGGGTCGATGTACTTGGCGGCATCGGCAAAGCGGCCGTAGGAGCCCTTAGCCTTCTTCAGCGCCTCATTTGCATCGTCGCCCTTCTTGATGAAGTCCATCATCTTGCCCAGATTGATGAACTCGTAACCGGTAATCAGGTTCTCCTCGTCCAGAGCGATGCGGGTGACATAGCCCTCAGCCATCTCCAGGTAACGGGGACCCTTGACCTTGGTGGCGAACATGGTACCTACCTGAGAGCGCAGGCCCTTGCCCAGATCCTCCAGAGAAGCGCCCACGGCCAGGCCATCCTCGGAGAAGGCAGACTGGCTGCGGCCATAAACGATCTGCAGGAACAGCTCACGCATGGCGGTATTGATGGCGTCACACACCAGGTCGGTGTTCAACGCCTCCAGCAGGGTTTTACCGATGAGGATCTCGGAAGCCATAGCGGCAGAGTGGGTCATGCCGGAGCAGCCCAGAGTCTCCACCAGAGCCTCTTCAATGATGCCTTCCTTCACGTTCAGGGTCAGCTTGCAGCAGCCCTGCTGAGGAGCACACCAGCCGATGCCGTGGGTAAAACCGCTGACATCCTTAATTTCCTTGACCTGAACCCACTTGCCCTCTTCAGGAATGGGAGCGGGGCCGTGATAGGCGCCCTTGGCCACGGAGCACATATGTTGTACTTCGCTACTATAAATCATGGCAAATTTCCTTTCTTTTGGAAGGCGTTGGACCGCCTTCGTGAATTTCCGCAAATATTATACATTCATGGCGCAAAAAAGTCAATCCGTGCAGGGGAAAAACGATATCAATTTATCCATATAAAATACGTCCCGACGCTGTAAAACTTTTCCATGTTTCATCCTGTTTTCGGGGTGTATACTAACTGTGATCTCAAAAAAAGGAGGTAACTGAAATGAACGAGAATGCCAACAAGTGCATTGAGTGCACCGTCCAGTCCTGCGCTTATCACTGCGATAACGCCAACTACTGCTCTCTGGACCGGATCCTGGTGGGTACCCATGAAGAGAACCCTGCTATGGACCAGTGCACCGACTGCAAGTCCTTCCGCAAAAGATAACACCTTCCGTCTGCGGCGGTGAATTCCGCCGCAGGTCCTTTTTTAATCCTTGACGAATGTGTTTCAAAACGATATGATAATATGGAAACAGGGCAAAATCCTGAAATTATTTCAGTTTTTATTAAAAATTCGTTTCTCTTGCGTACATATTTTCTTCATATCCCATTATTATGATGTTACCATAAACCATCCACAGGGAGGATAAACCATGGAAAACTACGAAACCAACTTTCCCGGTCAGGAGCCTGAATTCAACCCTCAGCCTTCTGCACCGTTTGACGCAGCACCGCAAAATGCTTCCCCATTTATGGATTCCCCGGATGTTATGCAGCGGCCTCCATACTTTGAAAACAGCTTTATCCCGCCGGAGGCTCCCAAATCTCCTTCCAAAAAATCCGGCAAAGTATGGAAAAGCATTCTTGCCTGTGGTCTGGCAGTTGCACTGATCGCTGCCGGCTGCGGAATCACCGCATTTTCCGTTAACAGCTACTGGCAAGGTAAATACAACCGTGCAGAAGAGCTGCTGGGAAGTCTGCAGGACAAAATCGAGGATCTGCAGCAGCAGGTAAATGACAATTCCTACACCGGCAATGGAAACTCCATCTCCGGCAGCACCAATACCAGCCACAGCGGCATGACTCCCGGTCAGGTATATGCCAAATGTGTCGACAGTGTTGTGGCAATCTCCTCCACAATTGGCAATCAGGGTACTTCCTCCGGCTCCGGATTCATCATCTCTGAGGATGGCTATATCCTCTCTAACCACCATGTGGTCGAGGGCGCTACCTCTGTTTCTGTAACTACCCATTCCGGCCAGACTTATTCCGCAAAGGTTATGGGCTCCGACAGCAACAACGATCTGGCGCTTCTGAAGATAGAGGCTACCGGTCTGAAGTATGTGTCCCTGGGCAGCAGTGACGATCTGATCGTGGGCGATCAGGTGGTGGCTATCGGTCACCCTCTGGGTTCGGAAACCGCCACACTGACTGTGGGTTATATCAGCGCAAAGGATCAGTCTGTTGCCACCGATGGCTCTATCCTTAATATGCTGCAGACAGATGCCGCAATCAATTCCGGCAATTCCGGCGGTCCTCTGTTCAATATGAAAGGCGAAGTCATTGGCATCACCACGGCCAAATACTCCGGAACCAGTTCCTCCGGCGCATCCATTGAAAGCATTGGCTTTGCCATCCCCATGGACGATGTACTGGACAAGATCCAGGAGCTGATCAATAACGGTTATGTTTCCAGTCCGTATATGGGCATCAGTGTGGATAACCGGATGGGCATCGGCGCATATGTCGTCAGCGTGGAGCCCGGCAGCAGCGCCCAGAACGCAGGCATCCGGGCGGGAGATATCATTATCGCCCTTGGCGAGCACGACATCGAATCTGTAACCGATATTTCTCAGGCTATGCGCAGCTTTAAGGTGGGCGACACCACCACCGTCTCTGTATTTCGGGGTCGGCAGATTGTGGATCTGAGCATTACCTTTGCAGAGAAACCCCACAGCAACCAAAGCAGCACACAGACCCCCACCGGTGGCACCAATATGCCCAGCGACGGTGATTATCAGGACTGGTGGGACTACTTCTTCGGTGACGGAAATAACGGATAACTTTTCTTCAGCCTGCCTTTTGGGCAGGCTGATTTTTTCTGTTTGACAGATAAAAAAAATATAAATGTTGTCGATAAACCGTGAAACTTATCTGCCCCTGATAAATTGCAAATTTCTTTTATGTGTGATATATTTTGTATAAGCTAATTTTTGCAAAGGTGGCAGCTCATGGAAAAGCAAAAGATATATATTGCAGATTCCTCTGAAGATTTCCGCGAGACTCTGGCAGATGCGCTGCGGGGCACTTATCATGTTCGCACCACAGGTGATGGGCGGGAGGCACTGGAAACCATCAAAACCTACCTTCCCGATGTGCTGGTTCTGGACCTGATGATCCCCGGCTATGACGGACTATCCTTGCTGCAAAAGATCACGCAAAGCGGCATCCGTCCCATCGTCCTTGCCACAAGTTTTTACTTTAGCGCATATGTAGCAGAAAGCCTTGCGCGGATGAATGTGGCGTACATTATGATAAAGCCCTGTGATATCAGTGCCATGGTCACAAGGATCGCGGATATGTCTCAGCGGGCAGAGATCCCCATGTTTTCCCACCCGGAGCCCAGAACACTGGTTTCCAATGTTCTGCTGCATCTGGGTATTGCCACAAAGCTTCGAGGGTACGGATACCTGCGGGAGGCAGTTTTGCTGATGGCGCAGGATGTCTCCCAGTCCGTCACAAAGGAGCTGTATCCCGCTGTGGCGGCTCGATGCCACGCCAACAGCGAGCAGGTGGAGCGTTCTATTCGCAGCGCGATCCACTCAGCGTGGAAACGGCGTAACGACTCGGTTTGGCAAATGTACTTTGTTTCGGATGATACAGGCCTGATCCCCCGCCCCACCAATGCTTCGTTTGTGCGCCGGCTGGCAGATTATCTTATGTTGGAGCAGCGAGAAACTTTTCAGGAATAATACTCCCTCTCGGGTGATACATTAAGATGTATCACCCGTTTTTTGGATATAATATAAATATTCTGTTAACTTCTTTGGGGATATAAAATAAGACTAGCTTTTTCGCCAAATACCGATTATAATAGTGGAAATGCTCAAAAATTCATCCTCTTATATTGGAGGCATTTATTATATGAAAGACCTCAACTGGATCAAAAACCTCCCCTGGGCACGGATCGGCATGATCAGCCTTTGCTCCGTTTTATCCCTGGTTCTGATCGTTATGATCTTCGCCACGGCTTATATCGAGCAGATGCTTGGGCTGATTGTCAGACCGCCGGTGGAATCCGAAGCTACACTGCCCTCAGACTTCTACACAAAACCCACCCTGCCCTCCGGCTACACCGGTCCTACCATTGACCCTTCCGGTGTGACACTTCCCCCCGAGCCGGACATCATCGTTGCCCATGATCAGATCATAAATATCATGCTGGTAGGACAGGATCGGCGGGAAGACGAGAATTATCGAACCCGGTCTGATGCCATGATCCTGTGCACTTTTAACAAACAAGACAAGACCATTACCCTTACCTCCTTTATGCGGGATTTGTATGTCAACATCCCCGGCCACGGTGGAGATAAGATGAACGCAGCCTATGCCTACGGCGGCATGAGCCTGCTGTCGAAGACCATGAAGGAAAATTTCGGCGTTCAGGTAGATGCCACTGTTGAGGTGGATTTCAGCGGTTTCAAAAAGGTCGTCAACACTTTGGGCGGTGTAGATATCCATTTGACAGCCGCAGAGGTCGACTATATGATGACCACGGAATGGGACGAACTGAATACAGATGGGTGGTCACTGACACCGGGTATCAACCGGCTTAATGGCGATCAGGCGCTGGCCTATTCCCGGATCCGGGCCATTGGCTACGATTTCGAGCGGACAGAACGACAGCGCAAGGTCATTTCCGCAGTTCTTGCAAAATGCAAAAGCATGAACTCCGCGCAGGCGAACGCTCTTCTCTGGGAGCTTCTGCCTATGGTAACCACAGATATGACCAATTCCCAGATCACCAACTATGCTCTGGAGCTGTTTCCCCTTCTTGCCAGCAATTCCATGACCACCCAGCGAATCCCCATTGAGGGCTCTTATACCGAGACATATGTGGGCCCACTGGATGTGGTCCTTGCGGATACAGAAATCAACCGGCAATTCCTTATTGAAACCCTTATGCCAAAGTAACATCTATACGCTGTCCCTCTGTTTTTGACAGAGGGACAGCTTTTTTGCAAGTTTTCGGGGTAAATACTTTTTTTGTTTTGCTAAAAAATTAAAACAGGAAATATTTACCTTAAAATACTATTTCAAAAGTTAAAATTGCTCTTCTTTTTTAACGAATTTGCCTGTACTGGCACAAAAAAATATTCATTTTTTTGCATGATAGGAATTGACAAAACAAAACTTGCATTATATAATGGAGACAAAGTGGTTTTTCCACAAAAACTACGCAAAGATGCAAAAGTGATGGAGGGTATCCAAAATGGTACTTACAAAAAGTGAAATGGAAATTATGGATGTTCTCTGGGAGGATGGCGGCGAACTTTCCCGTAGCGATTTCTTGGAGCGCTCCAACGAAAAAAGCTGGAAGGATAGCTCTGTTCATATTCTGCTGAACGGTTTGCTGAAAAAAGGTGCCATTCGTGAGGCTGGCATCGTCAAGCGCAGCAAGACCTTTGGTCGTACCTTCCTGCCCACCATGACCCGCGAAGAGTACTTTGCAAACACAATTTTCTCCTATCGGCATAAGCCGGAGGCAATTGGTCTTATGGCCGCCCTGCTGGAGCGTCCCGAAATGGATGCCGAGACTCTGGCTGCTGTTCAGGCTCTGATCGCGGAAAAGCTCGCTAAGGGCTGATCCATTCACAAATGCGCAAACCGCCCTGTCAAGCGACAGGGCGGTTTTCTCTATTGTTTTCTAGCCAGTGTATAGTCATCTCCCTGGCGGTAATAAGGGCAGCGGGTTTGCCGGGATGCAAGGAAGCGGTAAACCTCATCCTCGTCCAGATCCATCATACAGTAGTATTCGTCATACTCTTCATCATAGTCATAATACCAGCAGGTATCACATTGGCTGCACTCCATATTACGCCTCCAGCTTCAAAAAAGAAAACACGCCATCTTCATACAGCAGGCAGCTGTGGCTGCCATCCTTCGGGATGGACACACTGCCGGGATTCAGGCAGCGGATCCCCTGCCGCACTTCATCCATTTTCACATGGGTATGTCCGGAAAGAAATACGCTCCCCTCCGGCAGGAACGGCAACCGGTCCGGACCTTTGTGATGTCCATGAGTCAGATAAAACAGCACTCCATCTACAGGGACCTGGAAATACTCCGCCATGCACGGGAAAGACAGCACCATCTGATCCACCTCCGCTTCGCAATTTCCGCGAACCGCCAGGATCTTATCCGCGTGATCATTCAGCATGGAAATCACCTGCTTGGGCGCATACCCCTCCGGCAGGTCATTGCGGGGCCCGTGATACAAAAGGTCTCCCAGCAGAATCAGCTTATCCGGCTTTTCCTGTTTCATAATATCCATCAGTTTTTCGCACCAGAAAGCGCTGCCGTGAATGTCTGAGGCAATCAGCAGTTTCATAATCTCTCCTGTTATCGTGTCTGTAAATAGCTTTCCACATCAAAGGGCTTGATTCTCTCATCCTTCCGCAGATACAGCGGATGATGGGGATGGCCTTTTTTTGTAACCGCGCCGGCACAGTACCAGCTGGCACCGTAACTCTGCCCTGCCACCACCATATCCCGGACACAGTCGGCAAGGTAATCCCGTTTTTCAATAATAGCGCCCCATGCGGCCCAAACTGCCGGATGCTCCGAAAGGGACAGTACATGGCGAAACGCCTTCAGATTCTCTTGGTGAAGCATCAGATTGCAGGTTTTTTCCATAGCATCCGGATCGGTAGCCCGCTGGGCATAGACATTAAACATAATAAAGCTGTCAAACCCGTTGCCGTGGGCGATCCGTTCTACGGATTTGAGGGTATTATCCAGATTGTCCGGCTCAGCGGTAGAGGGATTGATCCCGATGCAGATCAAGGGATTCTTTCCCCTTGTACCCAGTATGTACCGGTATTCCGAATAGAAATTGGGGGCATACAGCCACTTTTCTATATCATAATCCTTTGACGGCGTATTGGCGGCCTGCAACGCCTCCTCAAAGGTGACCAGCGCCAGCTCGGCGGTGCTTCCCTTTGGAATATGCATCAGGCTTCCTCCACTCTGGGAAACCAGCAGCTGTTATCCGGATCGTGGAAATCGCAATCCTCCCGGCTGATTCCCTTTTGGGCGCACCAGCCGGCAAAGGCTGTGTCCATAAACGGATATACACCGGTCATGCCGGACTGGAGCTGAAAGGCTCTGCCATCTTTCATGTGCAGTTCAATAACGGTCTGCCCGTAGCTGTTATAAAGCTGCTGACACTGAATATCCCGAAACTTGTATGTAGTGCTTTTTTTGCCGAAAGTGGTCAGGATAAAGCTGTCCTGATCGTAAAACACACCAAAAGTCATATAGTAGACGATCAGGCCCACACCCAGCGCAATGACCACGCTGCCGCCTGCGATCATGACCCAGCCTTCCGAAAGGCCGTAAAATATGGCCGAAATCCCCAGCGCAGTCAGAATCAGGCCAAAAGCGCCGTATTTTTTATTGAGTCGCACGGTCAGCCCGGAGGAATGCTGCGCTTTTCCCCGGAATACCTTGGTAAACCCCTTGTCCACCAGAAAGCACAGGCCAAAGGTTGCTGCCGCCACAATCAAAATTGCAACAATTTCCATATCTAATCTCCTTAATCTGCCCACAAAACGCAGTCAACGGGAATATCAAACTCCTCTGTGGGCAGCTCGTCCAGCATTTGAAATCCGTAGCACAGCGCCAGTGTGGGATGATCCGGCTCTGCAGAAAGGAACTTATCATAAAATCCCCCGCCGTAGCCGATCCTGTGGCCTGCCTTGTCAAAGGCAAGACCCGGCATCAGCACCAGCGCTGTGGGATCCTTAGCTACCGGCTCATCGTCAACGGGCTCTGGAATACCGGCATAGCCCTTTTCCACCCGGGACAGATCGTCTATGTAAAGAAACCGCATCTCATCGCCATAGACCTTGGGCACTGCCACCCGCTTCCCCTCCGCCAGAGCCTGCTCCAGCATGGGCACGGTGCGCACCTCCTGATTATAGGGTAGATACCCATAAATCGTAGTCGCCTGACGGTACAGCGGTGAGCTGTACAACAGCTGGGCCAGACGGGCGCTTGCCTCCTCGATCTGTGCTTCGGTCATCGCCCGTTTTTTCTCCCGGATCATTTTCCGCAGTGTCTGTTTATCCATCTTTTTCCTCCCCGGGTGCTTTCCGGAACATCCGGAACCACAAAAGGATGGCCGCCTGACCGGGGATGCCCAGCAGGAATATCTTCCAGGCGTTAAAGCCGCAAAGGACCAGAACGGTCATATATATACTCAAGATACTGCCCCACATAATGGTGGAGATCAGTATCCGGTTCCACCGGAAATCCCGCCACGCAGAGCGCAGGCTCAGCATCACGATGGCATCTGCCGGAATCGCATAGAAAAAGGCCAGCCAGCTCTTTGAAACCTCCAAAGTAGAAAGCAAAACATAGGCAAAAAGTGCCACAAACCACACCAGAATTGAGGACAGACCCAGAATGATATTCTTGTCTGCCTTGCGCTTAAGGGTTTTTTCCACCACAAGGCCCATGACCTGCTGCACCGCGCCGGTCTGCTCCGGCAGCGCGTCGGGATCTGCCAAAAGATCATTGACTGTGATCCCCATTTGCTCTGCAAGGTTAGCAAGGATCAGCACATCCGGAATGGATTCTCCCCGCTCCCATTTGGAAACCGCTTTATCTGAGTAATTCAGCTTTTCCGCCAATTCGGCCTGTGTCCAGCCGATCTGCTTGCGATATGAGCTGATATTGACACCTATTCGATTTTTCAGTTTGTCTGCGTCCATGTTATTCCTCCAAGGTATACTGAGTCCATTTTAACAAAACAGCCGCCACTTTGCAACCAAAAAGTCTGTGAACAAAAATACCCACAGGGACAGCCCTGTGGGTATCTCTTCCTCTTAATCCTCGGGAAACAGCCTCTGGGAACAGTATTTGATGATCGCGCCCCGGGTGACGATGCCGATAAATGCATTCTTGTCATCCACCACCGGAACGAAATTCTGATTGGTAGCCCGATCTACCAGATCATGCATGGAGGTGGTAACCCTGACCGGTATGTAATCCCGCCGGCGGGTAATCTCCATGATCCGGTGGGCTTCCGCCTGCCGGATATCCATGTAGCACATATTCTTAATACCCCACAGAAGATCGCCCTCTGTCAGAGTGCCGCGGTATTCGCCCCGCTTATTCAGGATAGGCAGAGCCGCGTATCCCGCTGTTTCCATCTTCTCCAGAGCTTGCCGCATGGTATAGTCATCATACAGATAGGCGCACATGGCCTTCGGTGTCAGAAAAAACAAAATATTATTATTCATAGGGACTCCTTTACTGCGCTGCTGCGGCGGCTTTTTGCCGCCCATAACATTATAGCACAGTTTTAGCAAAGGAGCATGAAAATTTATTGTAAACAATCCATTTCGGTGCAGAAAAAACAGACCTATTTTTGTTTAAATTGCACAAATCAGTTCCCAAACTTAAAGGGTGTGCCGTCGAAAGTTGCAAAATAATCTGCCGGCTTTTCTGCTCTGCGGATCAGCATATGGCTTCCGTCCTCCCGCAGAAGGACTTCGGCACTGCGAAGCTTACCATTATAATTGTATCCCATGGAGTGTCCGTGAGCGCCGGTGTCATGGATGACCAGAATATCACCGATCTCAATATGGGGCAGGCTGCGCTCAATGGCGAACTTGTCATTGTTTTCGCACAGACCGCCGGTAACATCATATACATGATCCAAAATGGCATCTTCCTTGCCCAGCACCGTAATATGATGATAGGCGCCGTACATGGCGGGCCGCATCAGATCCGCTGCGCAGGCATCCAGACCCACATATTCCCGGTAGATATGCTTTTGGTGGAGCACCGTAGAAACCAGATGGCCGTAAGGTGCCAGCATAAACCGGCCCAGCTCTGTGAAGATGGCGATATCGCCCATGCCGTTGGGTGTCAGGATCTGCTCATAGCGGGCACGAACGCCCTCTCCAATGGTGCGGATGTCGCAGCAGGGCTGCTCCGGCCGGTAGTCCACACCTACGCCGCCGGACAGATTGACAAAGGCGATATGGGCGCCGGTGGCATTGCGCAGCCGCACCGCCAGACGGAACAGGTTCGCAGCCAGCTCCGGATAATACTCATTGGTGGTGGTATTGGACGCAAGGAACGCGTGGATGCCGAAATGCTTTGTGCCCAGAGCCATCAGCCGGTTGATGGCACCGGCCATCTGATCCTCGGTCATGCCGTACTTGGCATCTCTGGGCATATCCATAATGGTATTACCAAGGCTGAAGGATCCGCCGGGGTTATACCGCAGGCACACGGTCTCCGGCACCTTATCCGCCACCCGGGCCAGAAATTCCACATGGGTAGCGTCATCCAGATTGATATAGGCCCCCAGCTCGTAAGCCTTTCTCATATCCTGCTCCGGTGTAACATTGGAGGAGAACATAATTTCATGGCCGGTAACGCCTACTGCTTCTGCCAGCAAAAGCTCCGTGTAGGAGGAGCAGTCACAGCCGCAGCCCTCCTCCTGAAGGATCTGCAGAATATAGGGATTGGGTGTGGCCTTTACCGCAAAAAACTCCTTAAAGCCAGGATTCCAGGAGAACGCCTCCTTCAGCGCCCGGGCATTTTTCCGAATGCCGGCCTCATCATAAATATGGAAAGGTGTAGGAATATCCTGAATGATTCTCTTTGCCTTTTCCAGCGTTAAGAAGGATGTCTTTTTCATATGTATCACTCCAAAAATAAGCCCTGCGTCAAAGCGACACAGGGCATAGTTGTCTCTTACCCCAAGTCAGCACTCCATCCTGTCGGATGACAGTTCTACGCATATTCTGCGCAGCCCCAGAGACCGCCGTTTGGCACCGGCAGGCTCTTCGGCGGCATCCCCTTTCCTTTTGCGGCAATTTGCCAAACCGCAAAGCTACTGATGGATTCCGCGACCTCAGCCATGGTTATGCTATGGATTTTAGTCCATGCACTGCAATTTGTCAACATTTTTCTTTCTCTCCCGGAGGTAGAATCCCTTCTCTACAAGCCGTAGAGTCCATTTTCCATCCGGTAGCCTCCGGTTTTATGGAAAACATGCTATACTATGACCAGTTTCAGGAAAGGCGGATTTTATGATGAAGCGAACCAAACTGCAAGACCGGCTCCTGCCGTCATATACGAAAGGAGAGGAGCGGATGAACATGATCTCCCATATCGTCGGCGGCGGTCTGGGTGTTCTGATCCTAGTCCTGTGCGTCTTGCGCTCCGCACTTCACGGCACTGTCTGGGGCATTGTCAGCTCTGCCATATACGGCGGCAGTATGATCTGCCTGTACACCATGTCCAGTGTATATCACGGTCTTAAGTCCGGCACCGGCAAAAAGGTCATGCAGATCATTGACCACTGCACCATCTATTTTCTAATCGCAGGAACTTACACCCCCATCACCCTGTCGGCTCTGCGGCCGGTGTATCCTGCCATTAGCTGGGGGCTGTTCTTTTTTGAATGGGCGCTGACTGCCGCAGCAGTAACACTGACTGCCATCGATCTAAAAAAATACAAAGCATTTTCCATGATTTGCTACATCGGCATGGGATGGGCTATCCTTCCATTTATGCCCCAGGCCATGGAGACCATGACCCTTCCCGGCTTTTGGTTGCTGCTTTCCGGCGGCATCAGCTACACCTTGGGCGCGATCCTTTACGGCATCGGCTCCAAAAAGAAATGGTTCCACTCCGTGTTTCACATTTTTGTGGTGCTGGGAAGCATCCTGCAATTTTTGAGCATATTCCTTTATGCCCTATAAAAAAGGCGCGCTGCCTTTAGCAGCGCGCCTTTATCTTTCAGATCTCCATGATCACAGGAAGGATCATGGGGTTTCGCTTGGTGGTCTTATACAGGTAACCGCTCAGGTCGTTTTTAATGGCTGCCTTGATGGCGGTCCAATCCCGGCTGCGCTTGCGCTGACAGCGCTCGATGGCCTCCATAGCCACCTCCTGCAGCTCCTCCATCAGCTCCTCGGATTCCTTTACATAAATGAAGCCACGGGTAATGATGTCCGGTCCGGTGATCACGCTGCCATCCTCGGCACTGAGATTCACGCACACCACGATCATGCCATCCTGAGCAAGGTGCTTCCGGTCTCTCAAAACCACGGCGCCCACATCGCCCACGCCGGTGCCATCCACAAAGACCTTGCCGGCAGGCACCGTACCATTTTGCTTACAGGTCTTTCCTGTAAACTCAAAAACCGTTCCAATCTCGCCGATGTGGATGTTTCGGGGGTTCATACCCATGGACTGGGCCAGCTTGCTGTGAATCTGCAGCATGCGCTGTTCGCCGTGGAGCGGCAGGAAGAATTTGGGTTTGACCAGACCGTGGATGATCTTCAGTTCCTCCTGACAGGCGTGGCCGGAAACATGAAGGCCCTCACTCTTTTCATAGATCACATCTGCGCCCTTGCGATAGAGCTCATTGATGATCTTAGACACCGCTTTTTCATTGCCTGGGATAGCGGATGCGGAAATAATGATCCGGTCTCCTCCCTGAATATCCACCTGCTTGTGGGTAGAAAATGCCATGCGGTACAACGCAGACATATTTTCACCCTGTGAGCCGGTGGATACGATGACCACCTTGTTCTTCGGCAGGCTCTTGATGGCACCCAGATCCACGATGGTACCGGCAGGCACCTTGATATATCCCAGCTCCTGGGCCACTTTCAGCATGTTTTCCATGCTCCGGCCGGTAACAGCCACCTTTCTGCCGTAGCGGTGGGCCGTGGCAAGCACTGCCTGAATTCTGTGCATGTTGGAAGCAAAGGTGGTGACGATGATACGCTGGTCGCAGTTTTTAAACTGCCTGTCCAGACCCTCGGCCACAATGTTTTCACTGGGGGTATAGCCCGCCCGCTCCACATTGGTGGAGTCGCACAACAGAGCCAAAACGCCCTCATTTCCCAATTCTCCCAGCCGTGCCAGATCGATCATACCGTCCCCTGCGGTGGGATCGATCTTAAAATCGCCGGTAAAGATCACGGTGCCCACGGGGGTGTGGATGGCAAAGGCCACCGCGTCCGCGATAGAATGGTTCACATGGATAAATTCCACCGTAAAGCAGCCCGCTTTAACAACATCGCCGGGCTTATGGGTCATGAGCTTTACCTTATCTGCCAGACGATGCTCCTCCAGCTTCAGCTTGATCAGTCCGTTGGTCATTGCCGTTCCGTGGATGGGACAATTCACCTGCTGCATGCAATAGGGAATGGATCCGATATGATCCTCATGTCCGTGGGTAATAAAGATTCCCCGCAGCTTTTTCTGGTTGGCTACCAGATAGGAAAAATCCGGAATCACCAGATCCACGCCGTACATATCCTCGTCCGGAAAGCCCACGCCGCAGTCTATTACGATCATGTCTTTTCCGTATTCCAGAACGGTAATGTTTTTTCCGATCTCATCTAGACCGCCCAGAGGTATAATTTTCAGTTTTTCTGCCAATTAAAATCAATACTCCTTTCTTAAGTAAGGCCAAAGGCCATAGCAAAGCAGGCAGCCGCCGTCTCCTTTCCAGCCCTGAATCGCCGTTTGGGAGAGAAAAACGCCCGCATAATTATGTGATCTTTTGCTGTCCGGGTCTGCCCATCCCGGTACACACTACAGTTAGTATAGCACAGTTTTGGTGAAAAGTATACCAGTTTTTTTGAAGCCCGGAAAAACAGGCCGTTCCAAGGCGCTGTTTTTGCAGAAAAGTCAGAAAACCTGTTGCACCTTTTGCTTAAATTTGCTATAATAGCGGGTACAGTATAAAGAGAAAGTATGCTTGGAGGTTGCCGGAGATATGAATAAGAAACTGAAACGGCTGTTTTGGCCCGGGCTTTGGGTATATTTCCTGTTTCTGGCAGGATTTACAGCAGCTGCTGTCCTGACCCGCAACTACATTCTGGCCGCTGTGGAAGGCGGCCTGTCACTGATACTTCTGACTTATTATATCTTCTGCCGGAACCGTCACCGCAAGGAGATCCAGGAGTACGTCAAGACTGCCTTCAGCGCTGATCAGCAGACCGACGGCGCTGTTACCCCCTTCCCCATGGTCCTTGTGCGGATGGGCGATGGATGCATCCTTTGGGCAAACGACCGGTTTTGTTCCATCACCGGCTATCAGAAACAATATCTCCCCCAGCCCTTTTCCGCCCATGTCCCCCACTTCGGCATTGACTGGCTGGCCTCCGGAAAGACGGAGTCTCCCTATGATATCACCCTGTCCGGCCGGCGTTACCGGGTCCACGGAAGTCTGTTCCGGGCAGAGGATCCGGATAGTACCACTGTGGGCATGCTGTATTTTTGCGATCTGTCCGAGCTGTATCAGGTGCGGGATGAATATATCCGTTCCCGTCCTGTAGTCTCCATCATTCTCATCGACAATTACGAAGAGCTGACCAAAAATCTGACGGAAGGTGCCATCTCCAGCCTGAACGCCCGGCTGAACGATGCCATCACCAAATGGACGGAAGATTATCACGGTCTGCTTCGCAAGCTGGAGCGAAACCGTTTTCTGTTCGTTTTTGAAAAGCGGGATCTGAACCGGGCCATTCAGGGAAAATTCTCCCTGCTGGAGGATGTGCACGAGATCCAGAGTCCCTCCGGTCTGGAGGCATCTGTCTCCATCGGTCTGGGCGTGGACGGTGCAAACTTTGAAGAAAGTTATAATTTTGCCGCCCTGTCCATTGAAATGGCCCTTAGCCGCGGCGGCGATCAGGCTGTTATCAAGGACCGGTTCAATTTCACCTTCTACGGCGGCCGGAATAAGGAAGCCGACCACCGCAGCAAGGTCCGTTCCCGGGTCACTGCCAATTCCCTGATGGAACTCATCGGCCAGAGCAGCCAGGTTTTCATCATGGGTCACAAGAACGCGGATCTGGATGCAGTAGGCGCTGCCATGGGCATCAGCTGTATGTGCCGCAAAAAGGGCAAAAAAGCCTATATCGTTCTGGATCAGGAGCGGAATATGGCAGAAAAGCTCCTTGCAGAAATTCTGGAAGTGCCGGAATACAAGGATGTCTTCATTTCCGGACAGGAAGCGCTGGTGCGCTGTGACAACCACAGCACGCTGGTAGTTGTGGACACCAACCGTCCGGATCAGGTGGAGTGCAAGCCCCTTCTGGAGGCGATCCCCAAGGTCTGCGTTGTGGATCATCACCGCAGGGCTGCGGATTACATCAATCCTGTAGTGGTCAATTTCCACGCTCCCTATGCCTCCTCGGCTGCGGAGCTGGTAACGGAGCTGCTGCAATACGCTGTGGAAAAAAGCGATGTGCTGCCCATCGAGGCCAAGAGCCTGATGGCAGGTATCTTCCTGGATACCAAGAGCTTTAATGTCCGCACCGGCGAGCGCACCTTTGAGGCTGCCGCGGTGCTGCGCCAGTGGGGCGCAGAGACTGTGGAAGTCAAGAAGCTGCTGCAAAACGATTTCCAGGACACCATGGCAAAATATCAGATCATCAAGGCCGCCCGGCTTTACCGGCAGGAGATCGCCATTGCGGCTCTGAATGCCTCCACCTCCCGTACTTTGGCCGCCCAGGCTGCCGACGAGCTGCTGAACATTTCCGGCATCACCGCCTCCTTCGTCCTTTACCCTGACGCAGAGCAGGTGATCGTTTCCGCCCGTTCCATTGGCGACGCCAATGTGCAGGTGATCCTGGAGCCTCTTGGCGGCGGCGGCAATACTGCCACCGCCGGCGCACAGATCCAGAATGTCTCCGTTAAGGAAGTGCTGGATCAGCTGGTAGCCTCTATTGACAGCTTCTACGAAGGCTGATTGCCTTCTTCCCATTTATTTTCAACAGTTAGGAGTTATTATTTATGAAAGTTATTCTTCTTCAGGATGTGAAGGGCAAGGGCAAAAAGGGTCAGATGCTGGAGGTATCTGACGGCTACGCCCGCAATTTCATGCTGCCCAAAAAGCTGGCCATTGAGGCCACCCCCGATGCCATCAACACCATGCGCATGAATGACAAGGCTACTGCCGAGCGGATCGCTCGGGAGAAGGCCGAGGCGCTGGATCTTTCCCACAAGCTGCGGGCCATGACACTGGTGGTCAAGGCCAAGGGCGGCGGTGCAGGCCGGCTCTTCGGTTCTGTGACCAATCAGGAGATTGCAGACGCTCTTGCCACCACTGCCCAGATCAAACTGGACAAGCGCAAGATCGTCATCTCCGACCCCATCAAGTCTGTGGGCACTTACACTGTGACCTGCAAGCTGGGTTATGAGATCAACGCCCCCCTGTCTGTCAAGATTGAGGAAGCGTAAGGCTTCTATTTATCCATTTTATAGAAAGAGAGGAGAATTGCCATGGCAACCGGTGAAGAACTGCTGAACCGTCAACCGCCCCAGTCCCTGGAAGCAGAGCAGGCACTGCTGGGCTCTATCCTGATCGACAGCCGGTGCGTTGCCGATGTGATCGGCATTGTGAGGCCCGAGGATTTTCTGCTTCCCCAGAACAGAGAGATCTTTGAGGCCGTATATTCCATGTTCAACTTCTCCCAGACCATTGACCCCGTTACGGTACTGGAAAAGCTGCGGGAGCTGGGCTATTATCATGACAAGTCCCGGGATTATATCCTGCAGCTCATGGACATCACTCCCACCGCCGCCAATGCAGCGCGCTACGCCAGCATTGTGCGGGACAAGGCCATGCTGCGGGGACTTTCCAAGGCAGCCGACGAGATCAATGAAACCGTTTATTCTCAGGTGGGCACACCGGCAGAAATGCTGGAATCCGCCGAAAAGAAGATCTATGCCCTGCGCAAAGGCGAGCGGGGGGATTCCCTGGAGCATATCGGCACGGTGCTGCACAAGGTCTTTGACCGGCTGACAGAGCTGAGTCAGTCGGATTCCGCTATCCCCGGTCTTTCCTGCGGTCTGCGGGATCTGGACGCCAAGATCAACGGTCTGAACAAATCCGACCTTCTGCTGGTGGCAGCCCGTCCTGCTATGGGCAAATCCGCTTTCGCCTTGAACATTGGCGTGAATGTTGCCAAGAAGTATAAAAAGACTGTGGCTATTTTCAATCTGGAAATGTCCCGGGAACAGCTGGCCATGCGTCTTTTGGCCAGTGAAGCCTTTATCGATATGCAGAAGCTGGCTACCGGCAAGCTTTCCGAAGAGGAATGGGGCAAGCTGTGCATGGCTTCCGCCGCTTTGAGCCAGACGGACATCCGCATCGACGATAACCCCTCTGTCACCGTAGCGGACATTAACGCAAAATGTCGCCGACTGGACAATCTGGGCCTGGTGGTCATCGACTATCTACAGCTGATGCAGGGCTCCGGCTATGGAAAAAACAGTGAAAACCGTGTTACCGTGGTGGGCGAGATCTCCAGAAGCCTGAAGATCATGGCCAAGGAGCTGAATGTACCGGTGGTCTGCCTGAGCCAGCTTTCCCGTGCCGTGGAAGGCCGCACGGACAAGCGGCCCATCCTGTCCGACCTGCGGGAATCCGGCGCTATTGAGCAGGACGCGGACTCTGTTATGTTCCTGTACCGAGACGATTACTATAATCCGGATACGGAAGATAAAAATATAGCCGAATGCATCGTATCCAAAAACCGCCACGGCGAGACCGGTACGGTCAAGCTTCAGTGGTTTGGTCCTTATCAGACCTTTACCGACCGGGAGTGGAAGCATGCTGAATGAGCTTTTAAAGCTGGTGCGTAAATATGATATGCTCCAGCCGGAAGATGCGGTGGTATGTGCCGTATCCGGTGGTGCGGACTCCATGGCGCTGCTGTGGGCTATGTACCTGCTGCGGGAAAAGCTGTCCATCCGCCTGTCCGCCGCTCATTTTAATCACAACCTTCGCGGCGCGGAATCCCAACGGGACGAAGCCTTTGTCCGGGAATTTTGCAGCCGCTTTGATATCCCGCTGCATGTTGGCAGCGCGCAGGTCACCGCCGGCAAAAAGGGCTTGGAGGCCGCCGCCCGGGACGCCCGGTATCGCTTCTTTTCCACCCTTTCTGGAAAGATCGCCACAGCCCACACCGCTGACGACAACGCTGAGACCGTGCTGCTGCATCTAGTGCGGGGCACGGGCCTGAAGGGGCTTGGCGCTATCGCGCCGGTAAACGGCAAGCTGATCCGCCCCATGCTGACGGTCACCCGGGAGCAGGTATTGTCTTTTCTAGCAGAATACCATATTGAATATGTGGACGACAGCTCCAATGGGCAGGATGCGTTTTTACGAAACCGCCTGCGGCATCATGTCATGCCCCTTCTGCGGGAGGAGAACCCCAAAATTGCAGAAAATATCTCCCAGATGGCTTTGAGCCTGCGGCAGGACGAAGCAGCGCTGGCAAAAATGGCGGAATATGAATCCCTGCCGGATGTATCCGCTTTGCGCGCATACCCGGAAGCTGTCCGCCGCCGGATACTGGAGCAATTCTTGAAAAACTGCGGTGTCCGGGAGCCGGAAAGAGAGCATATCCTTTTGGCAGAGCAGCTGGTCTTTTCAGAAAAACCGTCTGCCAAAGCCCTTTTCCCCCAAGGGATCACCCTTTGTCGGAACTATGACCAGCTGGAGCAGGATACTTCCTTTGCTCCCCTTGCTCCTACGCCGCTGCACATTGACAGTTGTGTAGAGCTGCAGGCACTTGGCCTGCGTGTCTGCTGTGAACAGGCAGAGCAGATCATTCATACAGACTGCATCTTTACCGTCAAAGCCACCGGCCCGATTCTGCTGCGCAGCCGGCAGGAAGGCGACCGGATGCGTCTTCCCGGGGGGCAAAAATCTCTAAAAAAGCTATTTATCGACCGAAAGATCCCCGCCGGCCGCAGACCGGGGCTGCCGGTAGTCTGCGATGACGCCGGTATCCTTGGCGTATACGGCATCGGTGCTGACTGCAGCCGGATGGCAGATCAGCTGCCTGCCCTGCAGATCCGCTTTGAGCAAATCGACACCAGCCACAGGCTGTAACTCCGATAGACAAAAAACAGGAGGGTTATTATGGAAAGAGATATTATGGAAGTGCTTCTTTCTGAGGAGCAGATCAAGGCAAGGATCGACGAGCTTGGAAAAGAGCTGTCCGCGGAATACGCCGGCAAGGATCCGGTGGTAGTTGGCGTTTTGAAGGGCGTTGTTGTGTTTTATGCAGATATGATCCGCCGAATCACCGTCCCCTGCCAGACGGACTTTATGTGGATCTCCTCTTATGAGGGCTCCAACTCCACAGGAAATATGGTGGTCAAGCGAGATATTTCCTGTGATATCAAGGGTCGCCATGTGCTGATCCTGGAAGACATTTACGATACCGGCAATTCTCTGGATTTTACTTACCGGCATCTTCTGTCTAAAGAGCCTGCATCCCTGAAGATCTGCACCTTGCTGGATAAGCCCTCCCGCCGCAAGCCCGGCATCACCCTGCAGCCGGATTATGTGGGTTTTGAAGTGCCCAATGCTTTTGTGGTGGGTTACGGTCTGGATTTCAATGAGCACTACCGGAATCTGCCCTACGTGGGTATTTTGAAGCCGGAAGCATATAACTGATTTTAAGGAGTACCCATTTTGAAAAAAAGAAGTATCATCTCCCTTGTGCTGTATCTTGCAATACTGGCACTGCTGTTTTCCTGGGTCATCGGTATTTTTGACAATCGCACTGATGGTCTGACCTACTCCCAGATTCTGGAACTTTTTCAGCATGAGCAGGTCAAAGCCTTTGCCGTAGAGGGCTCGCAGATCCATCTTCTTCTGCACAACCCCTATGACGGCAAGCTTCAGCTTCTGTGTAATTTGGCAGATCCGACGCTTTTCCATCAGAATACGGCAGCGCTGCTGCAGAGCCAGAGGGAAAGCGGCATTCTGGAAAGCTACGATTTTCTCCCTGCCGAGCAGGCTTCCGCCTATGACTGGATTTTGCCTGCACTGATCGTGGGTATCGTGCTGCTGTTTATTTGGGGCATTATGATGGGCCGGATGAGCAGCGGAAACGCCATGAGTAATTTCGGCAAAGCCCGCACGCTGCTTGGCATGCCCGACGGCAAAAAGGTCACCTTTGACGATGTGGCCGGTGCAGACGAGGAAAAGCAGGAGCTGCAGGAGGTCGTGGATTTCCTGCGGGATCCCAATAAATTCAAGCAGATCGGTGCCCGGATCCCCCATGGTCTGCTGCTTGTAGGCCCTCCCGGTACCGGTAAGACCCTTCTTGCCCGGGCTGTGGCAGGAGAAGCCGGTGTGCAGTTTTTGTCCATCTCCGGCTCTGATTTCGTGGAGATGTATGTAGGCGTTGGCGCCAGCCGAGTCCGTGACCTGTTTGAACAGGCCAAAAAGATTGCACCTGCTATTATCTTTATTGACGAAATCGATGCGGTGGGCCGTAAGCGCGGCTCTGGTCTTGGCGGCGGTCATGACGAAAAAGAGCAGACCCTGAACCAGCTTCTGGTGGAAATGGATGGCTTCTCAAAGAACGAGGGCGTCATCGTCCTTGCTGCCACCAACCGCCCCGATATCCTCGACCCCGCCCTGCTCCGCCCCGGCCGATTTGACCGGCAGATCTATGTGGGAAGACCCGATGCCAAGGGCCGTGAAGAGATTCTGAAGGTCCACGCCCGCAACAAAAAGCTGGACGGTTCTGTGGATCTGAAAACCATTGCGCTGTCCACCTCCGGATTTACCGGTGCGGACTTAAGCAACCTTTTAAACGAAGCTGCCATTCTGGCTGCCCGGGATAACCGTCCTGTGCTGTGCATGGAGGATCTGAATGAAGCCATGATGAAGATCATGGCAGGCCCGGAGAAGCGCAGCCGTGTACGGCTGGTACGGGATCAGAAGATCACCGCTATCCACGAAGCAGGCCATGCGGTTGCCATGTATAATCTTCCCACCCACGATCCTGTGATGCAGATCTCCATTATCCCCCGGGGTCAGGCTCTGGGTCTGACATGGAGTCAGCCCCAGGAGGATTCAGCCCACATGACCCGCAACGAAATGTATGAGCAGATCGTGGGCCTTCTGGGCGGACGGGTAGCGGAGGCACTGTTCCTTGGGGACATCTCTACCGGCGCTTCCAATGATATTGACCGTGCCTCCAAGTTGGCCCGGGATATGGTAGCCCGGTATGGCATGTGCGAAGCACTGGGCACTGTCAGCTATCTCAGCGACGGTGAGGTGTTCATCGGGCGGGACTATGAAAAGACCAAGAGCTACTCTGAACAGGTGGCCGGCACCATCGATGAGCAGGTCAAGCTGCTGATGGACAAGGCCTATGCCGATTGCAGCAAGATCCTGAAAAAGGACGCGGATAAGCTGAAAGCCGTTGTGGAATATCTGATGCAGTACGAGACCATGACGGGCGCCCAGTTTGCCGACTGTATGGAAGGCCGCACCATTGGCGAGGCCTCCGCCACCTCCCTGTTTGACAGCCACAGCCAATCCGAAGAATAAGTTGTCCAAGGCTGTCTCACTAAGAACAAAACAAAAAATTGCTGTCATTGCGAACCAGTGACCGATGTCACTGGTGTGGCAATCCCCCGGATCGATGGAAAATCCGAAAATCCAGGAGATTCCCACGCCAGTGTACGCACTGGCTCGGAATGACAGCTTTCTTTTTTATGCAGCTTGACCTTTGGGCTGCAACCTCATTTTTGTTTTCCCTTTTCCTGTATATATTGCAGCAGCACTTGAAAAACGGCGAAAAAAATGCTATTATTTATGATTGAGATAGTAGTTTCCGGAGGATCCAGACATGAACACCAAAACCACGGTTATTGAAACAGAGGCACTGCAGCAGCAGTTTGCCTATTGCGATAAAATCAGCGCCCTGTGGCACGAAAAGAATACCACCCCCACCGCCTATGTGGAGACCTACGGCTGCCAGCAAAACGAAGCGGATTCAGAAAAGCTTCGGGGATATCTTGCCATGAGCGGCTATGCCATGGTGCAAAGTCCAGAGGGCGCGGATGTGGTAGTGATGAACACCTGCGCCATCCGGGAACATGCGGAGCAGCGGGTATTCGGCAATTTGGGCGCTCTGACCCACACCAAGCGCCGCCACCCCGGCCAGAAGATCTTTCTGTGCGGCTGTATGGCCGGTGAAACCAAGGTATCCGACCGGCTGAAAAAGAGCTATCCCCATGTGGACGGCGTTTTTTCCACCCACCATTTGTGGCAGTTTCCCGAGATCCTTTACCGGGTACTGACCGGGAATAAGCGGCAGTTTTACATCGCCGATGAGGCCGGTTCCATCGCCGAGGGCATTCCCCAAATGCGGGATGATTCCCTGAAGGCATGGGTATCCATCATGTACGGCTGCAACAATTTCTGCACCTACTGCATCGTTCCCTATGTGCGGGGACGGGAGCGCAGCCGCAAAAAAGAGGATATTCTGGCAGAATGCCGTGCGCTCATTGAAAACGGCTGCAAGGACATTACCCTGCTGGGCCAGAATGTAAATTCCTACGGCAAAGATCTGTATCCGGATTTTGATTTTTCCGATCTTCTGGCGGAAATTTCCGCCATCCCCGGAGATTTTCTCATCCGATTTATGACCAGCCACCCTCGGGACGCAGGGAAAAAGCTGTTCGACACCATGGCCTCCTCCTCCAAGATCGCCAAGCAGCTGCATCTGCCTTTCCAGTCCGGCTCCAGTCGGATACTGAAGGCCATGAACCGCCACTATGACCGGCAGAAATATCTGGATGCGGTGACCTATGCCAAGTCCGTCATGCCGGAGCTGGTTTTGACCTCGGATGTAATCGTAGGCTTCCCCGGGGAAACGGAAGAGGAGTTTGAAGAAACCATTTCCCTGATTGAGGCGGTGCGCTACGATTCTCTGTTTACCTTTATTTTCTCTCCCCGAACAGGCACGCCTGCCGCGTCTATGGACGATCCCACCTCCAAAGAGGAGAAAAACCGCCGTTTTGACCGGCTTTGCGGAGTGCAAAATGCCATTTCCGAGCAGATCCACGCCGCTTACATTGGCAAAAAGCTTCGCTGTCTGGTAGACGGCACAGATAAGGATCAGCTTACCGCCCGGACAGAGGGTGGCAGATTGGTTCGCTTTGCAGGTGATCCTGCACTCATCGGCACATTCCAGAACCTTACCATCACCGGCGCTACCACATGGAGCCTGACCGGTGAACTCGCCCGGTAAAACACCAGAAAAGGATGGATCTTATGGCCACCAAAGAAAAAGAACTGACCCCCATGCAGCGGCAGTACCATGCCCTGAAGGAGCGGAATCAGGACAGCATTCTGTTCTTCCGCCTTGGGGATTTTTATGAAATGTTTGATGAGGACGCAAGGCTTGTATCCCGGGAGCTGGATCTGACCCTGACCACCAGAGACCGGAACAAGCCCAAGGAAGAGCAGACGCCCATGTGCGGCGTTCCCTATCACAGTGTGGATTCCTATATTTCCCGTCTGGTGCAGAAAGGCTATAAGATCGCCATTTGCGAGCAGATGACCGACCCCGCCACTACCAAGGGTCTGGTCGAGCGGGATATTACCCGGATCATCACCCCCGGCACCATCACCGAGAGCAGTATGCTGGAGGAGCGCAAGAACAACTACTATGGCTGTATCTACGGCTGCAGCGGCAAATACGGTCTTGCGTTCTGCGACATTTCCACCGGCGCATTTTATGCCACTACCTGCGCAGATGCTGCATCTGTTGCATCGGAGCTTGGCCGTTTCTCCCCTGCCGAAGTGCTACGGGGCGGCGATGATGTAAACGCTTCCCCTATTAACGATGCTTTGCTTCTTCGGCTGAAATGCTGCGTCAATGAAGGCGTGCCGGAGCAGTTTGACCTACAGCAGTCGGAAGCTTTGCTGCAGCAGCATTTTGGGCAAAGCCTTGCACAGCTGGGTCTGTCGGGACTTGACACCGCCATTATCGCCAGCGGCACCCTTCTGCAGACTCTGCTGACCCTGCAGAAGAACGATCTTGCCCACATCCGGACATTGGAATACTACACCACCGGAAAATTTATGGAGCTGGATCTGGACGCCCGCCGGAATCTGGAGCTGGTGGAAACCATGCGCTCCAAGGACAAAAAGGGCAGCCTTTTGTGGGTGCTGGACAAGACCCACACTGCCATGGGCGGCCGTATGCTGCGAAGCTGGCTGGAAAAGCCCCTGTTGGATGCTGCCCAGATCGGCCGCCGCCACAGCGCTGTGGAAGAACTGGTAAATAACACCATCTGCCGCGGCGAACTGACCGGGATCCTTTCCGATATTTCTGATCTGGAGCGGGTACAGACCCGGATCGTCACTGGCTCTGTCAACGGTCGGGAGCTGTTGGGTCTGCTCCATGGCCTGCAGGCGCTTCCCGCCCTGAAGGCACAGCTGGACTGCCTGCGCAGCCCCCTGCTGACCAAGCTCAATCATACCATTGATCCTTTGACGGACTGCGCTGCCCTGATCGAAAACACCATTCATGACGATCCCCCTCTGACCATTCGGGAGGGCGGCATCATCCGCAAGGGTGCCAACGCCGAGGTAGACCGGCTACGGGATATTCTGGACGGCGGCAAGAACATTATGGCCGCCATCGAGGCCCGGGAAAAGGAAGCCACCGGCATCCGCACCCTGAAGGTCAGCTATAACCGGGTCTTTGGCTATTATATTGAGGTTTCCAAATCCTTTGTGGATCAGGTGCCGGATTATTACATCCGCCGCCAGACCCTGACCAACAACGAACGCTACATTACCCCCGAGCTGAAGGAGCTGGAGGATCAGGTGCTGGGCGCCAAGGACCGCTTGGCAGCGCTGGAATACCAGCTGTTCGTTCAGCTTCGGGAGCATCTGGCCCAGCAGGCCGCCAGAATTCAGGCCACTGCCGCTGCGGTTGCCGCTGTAGACAGCCTATGCTCTCTGGCAGATGTGGCTGTGCAAAGGGGTTACTGTCGTCCGGAAATTACTCTGGACAATGAGATTTTTATCGACAATGGACGCCATCCTGTGGTAGAAGTGGTGCTGAAGGATTCTCTTTTTGTGCCCAATGACACCCGTCTTGGCGGTGCCAGCGATCAGGTGGCCATCATTACCGGCCCGAATATGGCAGGTAAATCCACCTATATGCGTCAGGTGGCACTGATCGTGCTGATGGCGCAGATCGGCTCCTTTGTGCCTGCCCGCAGCGCCCGGATCGGTCTGGTGGATCGGGTATTTACCCGCATCGGCGCCAGCGACGATCTGGCCTCCGGCCAGTCCACCTTTATGGTGGAGATGTCCGAGGTGGCATCCATCTTGAAATATGCCACCGCCCGAAGCCTTTTGATTCTGGATGAGATCGGTCGGGGCACATCTACTTACGACGGCATGGCCATTGCCCGGGCCGTTTTGGAATATGCCGCCGATCCCAAGCGTCTGGGGGCGAAAACTCTGTTTGCCACCCATTATCACGAGCTTTCCACACTGGAAGACAAGCTTCCCAATGTGAAAAACTATAATATTGCCGTAAAAAAGCGGGGCGACCAGATGATCTTCCTGCGCAAGATCGTTCCCGGCGCTACTGACGACAGCTACGGTGTGGAGGTTGCCAAGCTGGCCGGTCTTCCCAATCCGGTGATCCATCGGGCAAGACAGATTCTGCAGGAGTTGGAAAGTGAAGCCGGTGTTGTCCGCACTACTGCGCCTGCGTATCCCGAAGATGATCAGGTCAGTATGCTGGATCTGCGGGCACAACAGGTCTGTCAGGCACTGGATGCCATTACTGTGGAGACGCTTACGCCCATCGAAGCCATGAACGAGCTGTTTAAGCTCAAGAATATGCTGAATTGATATGCAAAAAAACGATTCTGTTGTTACCATGTCAGCCCGGGAGCAAAGGGCAGGACTGGTGTTTCTAGTCCTGCAGCTGCTGGTTCTCCCCCGGCTTATTGGATTCAGTGTTCAGCTTTTATTCCCAAAAACCAGCATTACAGAGCAGAATTTCGCCGTGTTTCTTTTGGAATTTATAGCTGTGCTTGTGCTTTTCCGGCACTTCTGGGCAGGATCTGTAAAGGCACTGATCCAGCAGCCGGGTCATGTGCTGCTGATTTGTCTGGTTGCCTTTTTTGCCTACCACCTTATGACCAGCCAGCTCTCTATCTGGATCTATACCCTGATGCCCCACTTTTCCAATGTCAATGACGGTCAGGTAGGCGCTTTGCTGACCTGGAATTTCCCGCTGATCGCCTTCTGCACGGTGTTTCTCGTGCCAGTGGTGGAGGAAAGTCTGTATCGCGGCCTTATTTTTGGCTCGCTGCTGAAAAAGAGCACTGTGGCAGCATATCTGGTATCCGTGCCGGTATTTTGCGCCATCCATGTGCTGGGCTATCTGGGAAACTACCCCCTTGATATTCTGCTGGTCTGCTTTGTGCAGTACATCCCCGCCGGCATCTGCCTTGGCTGGGCCTACCAAAAATCCGGCACGATCCTTGCCCCCATTACGATCCACGCATTTATCAATGCACTGGGCATTTTTTCTGTGAGGTGATACCATGCCGAAAATCATTCAATTATCCCAGCATGTAGCCAATCTTATCGCCGCCGGCGAGGTGGTGGAGCGTCCTGCCTCTGTGGTAAAAGAGCTTCTGGAAAACGCAGTGGACGCAGGTGCTACCAAGGTCACTGTGGAGATCCGGGACGGTGGTATGACCTTCCTGCGGGTCACGGACAATGGCTGCGGCATGGAGGCCGCCGACGCCCGTACCGCCTTTTTGCGCCATGCTACATCCAAGCTGCGCACTGCGGAGGATTTGGCTGCCATTTCCACCATGGGCTTTCGGGGTGAAGCCCTGGCGGCCATTGCATCTGTCAGCCGCATCGATCTGCTGACCAAGACCGCGGCTTCTCTTTCCGGCACCAGTCTGCATCTGGAAGCCGGCGTCATTACGGAGGAATCTGAGGCAGGCTGCCCTGACGGCACTACCATCATCATTCGGGATCTATTTTTCAACACCCCTGCCCGCATGAAATTTATGAAATCCGACACCGTTGAAGGCGGCAAGGTTGCCGCTGCGGTGCAGATGCAGGCCCTTGCCCATCCGGAGGTGGCGTTTACCCTCCTGCGGGACGGCAAGCAAGTCCTGTCCACCCCCGGCACCGGCGAGCTGCAGGCCGCAGTCTACTGCGTCTACGGCAGAGATTTTGCAAAAATGGTTCCGGTAGAAAGCCGGTGGGACGGCTATACCCTTACCGGCTATGTGAGCAAGCCCACTGACGCCCGGCCCAGTCGTAGCTTTCAGACCTTTTTTGTCAATGACCGGCCGGTAAAGTCCAAGCTTTTGGTGGCGGCGCTGGAAGAAGCCTACCGCAACCAGATCATGACCGGAAAATTCCCTGCCTGCGTGCTGCGCCTGACCATTCCTGCCAACGCGGTGGATGTGAATGTGCATCCAGCCAAGACTGAGGTGAAATTTCTTTCGGAAAAAGCTGTATTTGATTGCGTGCATTACGGCGTGCTGGCAGCGCTGAACAAGCAGACTGACCGCCCCCAGATCCAATTCCGGCCCAATACCACGCCTACACAGCCTGCCAAAGAGCCGGCTCCAGCGCCCAAGCAGCAGAGCTTTTTCCGCACCATGTCCGCCGAGGAGTACAAAACCTTCTCCGCCGCGGTCAAGGATGCACCCCAGCCGAAGAAAGAAGCCGCCGCTGCTGTGGCTGCGGCAGTGGAGCGGCAGCTGCAAAGTTCCTTGCGGGAGTCGGTCATGACACCAACCGTTTTTGCCCCCATCCCTGCAAAACCTGTCCCTGCCCCTCCGGTACAGGTGTCTGAGCCGGAAACCGAGCAGGAAGAACTTACTATGCCGGCACCCATCCCATGGCGGATGGTGGGCCAGCTTTACAACAGCTATATTATTGTCGAGCAAGGTGAGGATGCCTATCTTATTGATAAGCACGCCGCCCATGAGCGCATATTGTTTGAAAAGCTGAAAGCCAATCAGGAGGCCATTAGCTCTCAGATGCTGCTTGCACCCATTCCCGTCCGCCTCAGCGCCGATGGCGCTGCCCAGCTGATCGCAAATGCCGATCTTTTGGAAGAGCTGGGCTTTGAGATTGATGAATTTGGAGATAATACTGTTTTGCTGCGGCAGATCCCCATGGATCTTTCCCCGGATATGGCAGCAGAGGCTGCAGAATCTCTGGCTGCCGACCTTCTGCGGGGACGCCGAGAAAGAAAAGATTCCGTCCGGGATGAATTGCTGCACACCGTTGCCTGCAAAGCAGCCATCAAAGCCGGCTGGCTCAGCGATGAAAAGGAGCTGCTGGCACTGGTAAAGCAGGTCATGGCCCGGGAAGATCTGAAATACTGCCCCCACGGCAGACCCATCTGCGTATCTTTAAGCAAACAGCAGCTGGAAAAGCAGTTCAAACGAACCTAAAATATCCTTCCATCAGGAGGTAAGCCCCATGAACAACATCATATGCATCGCAGGGCCTACCGCCTCCGGAAAAACAGCACTGGCCGTGGAGCTGGCCAAAGCCTTTGACGGCGAGGTGATCTCCTGCGACTCCATGCAGGTTTACCGCCGCATGGATATCGGCACCGCCAAGCCCACAAAAGAAGAAATGCAGGGAATTCCCCATCATATGATCGATGTGGCAGACCCGTGGGAGGATTTTTCCGTTAGCAAATACTGCGCTATGGCAGACACCATTCTGCAGGATGTGCTCGCCCGGGGAAAAACCGCCGTCATTGCCGGCGGCACCGGTCTTTACATGGACGCGCTGATAAAGGGAAACGATTTTGCACCCTTTCCCTCCACCGGAATGCGGGAAAAACTGGAAGAACAGGCCGACCGGGAGGGCATGGAAGCCATGCGCGCCCTGCTGAAAAGCATTGATCCGGAAGCCGCAGAGCGGATCCATGACCGCAAGCGACTGATCCGCGCGCTGGAGGTTTATTACGAAACCGGCCAGACCATTACGGAGCATAACAAGAAAACCCAGGCAATTCCACCCAAATACACCCCCTTGTGGCTGGGTCTGGATTTTGAAGACCGGTCGCAGCTGTACCGCCGGATCGACCTGCGGGTGGAGCTTATGTTAAAGCAGGGACTTGTGGAGGAAATAACTACCCTTCTTGCAGAGGGCATTCCGGAAAAATGTACCGCCATGCAGGCCATTGGTTACAAGGAATTCGTAGACGCACTGGCAGGAAAATGCACCATCGCAGAGGCTGCGGCTCAGGTACAGCAATCCTCCCGCCGCTATGCCAAGCGCCAGCTGACATGGTTCCGGCGCAACCCCAATATGCACTGGCTGATTCGCTCCGGCCCTGAGGATTTTGACAGAATTCTCCTGCGGGCACGACAGCTTGTGAACGAAACCGACAATTAAAAAATGGTAAGATGTATGTGTCCCGAACATTTCAAAGAAAGAAGGTATACATATGTCAGAAGCCAACAATTTACAGGAGGCCATTTTAAAGGAGGTACGGCGGGATCGGGTTCCGGTGACGCTCTTTTTGATGAATGGCTTTCAGCTCCGGGGGATTATCACCGGTTATGACAGCTTCGTGGTGGTACTGGTATCCGATGGCAAGCAGCAGATGATCTACAAGCACGCCATCTCCACCCTTGCACCCATGAAGCCCCTGAAGGCCGCAACCCCCACCCCATAGCAAATGTCACAGGGCGACGGAGCATACCGTCGCCTTTGTGCGTTCATTCAGACATAGAAAGGGTCTATTGTTATGTCCATTGCCGAAAATGTAGCCGCCATTCGCGCTCAGATTATAGACGCCGCCATGAAAGCCGGGCGGGATCCCAAGAGCATCCTGCTCTGCGCCGCCACAAAAACGAACGATGCCGAGGCAGTCAGAGAAGCCATCCGTGCCGGTGTTGACTGCTGCGGAGAAAACCGGGTTCAGGAGCTGACGGAAAAGCTTTCCCAAAATGCTTACGCCGGTGTGCCGGTTCACTTCATTGGCCATCTGCAGACCAACAAGGTCCGGCAGGTGGTGGGCAAAGTAGATCTGATCCAGAGCGTGGACCGGATAAAGCTCCTGCAGGCCATCCAGCAGGAAGCTGCCCGCCAGAATGTTATTCAGGATGTCCTGCTGGAAATCAACATCGGCAATGAAGACAGCAAAAGCGGATTTTCCACGAAGGAAATATGGCAAATTCTGGAAGTCCTTTCTGATTTTCCCAATATTCGGGTAAAAGGGCTTATGGCCATTCCCCCAATCTGCCAAAATTCGGTGGATAGCCGCAAATTTTTTCAAGAAATGTGCAACCTTTCTGTTGACATAATGGCAAAAAAAAGCGATAATGTATTTATGGAAATTCTGTCTATGGGTATGTCCGGAGATTTTGCTGAAGCCATCTGCTGCGGCAGCACCATGATCCGTGTGGGCACAGCCATATTTGGTCCGAGGAATTATTCAAGACCTCATCCATAAAGATGCGAACATACAGGAGGATACAGATAATGAGTTTTTGGGATAATGTTAAGAAGTTTGCACAGCCCTACGCCGACGATGAGTACGATGAGTACGACGAGGAAGAAGACGGTGTAGAAGCCTTTGAAGAAGAAGCCGCTCCTGAGCGCCCTGCCCGTCAGCGCCGCGCCTCTGCTTTCAGTGTTTCTTCCAGCGACGATACCGGCTACAGCGCCACTGCCTCCACCGGCAGCACTGCTTCCGGCTTCAGCGGCCAGGTGGTCAGCATCCATAATAAGCAGGAAGTAGTCCTGTTCCACCCCGCCAATTTCAATGACACCTCCACCGCCGCGGATCACCTGCGCAATAAGAAGGCCGTCATTGTAAATATGGAAAATGTTGATAAGGCTATGGCCCGCCGCGTCGTTGATTTCTTGTCCGGCTGTGCCTATGCCCTGGACGGCAAGGTCAAGAAGGTAGCCCAGTCTACTTATCTGTTCTGCCCCCACAACATGGATGTTGTTGGCGATCTGGAAAATCTTCAGAGTGAGGTTGAGAGCTACATCTAAGCTCCCAAAGAAAGGATAGAATATGTTTACACCGCAGCAAATCGAACAGGTCTCCTTCGGCCGCGCCACTTTTGGCGGCTACGATATGCAGGCTGTGGACGAGTTCCTGGAGCCTTTGACCGAAGACTACATTACCCTTTATAAGGAAAACGCCCTGCTGAAAAGCAAAATGCGTGTGTTGGTGGGCAAGCTGGAGGAATACCGCAAAAACGAAGCCAGCATGAAGGACGCCATCGTCAATGCCCAGAAAACCTGCGACATGATGGTAAAGGAAGCCGAAACCAAATGCACCCAGATGCTCAGCGACGCCAATGCCGCTGCGGCTGAAAACTCCAAAAATGCGGACGCACTGATCGCGGAAGAAAATGCCCGTGTGGAAGAAGCCCGCCGGGTAGCTGCCGCCAAGATTGACGAGCTGGAAGATCAGATCCGCACCTGCATTCAGGCACTGGAGCGCATTAAGACCGCCAACCGTCCTGCTCCCAAGGCTGCTACCGCGGCTTACGACTATGACAGTGATCCGGATGCCGGCGAGACTGTGGATCATACGGATGCCGTAGCCGACGAGATCGCTTCCAGCCTGGAAGCGCTGGTGGGTACTACGGAGGATGTGGCTCCCAAAGCTGAGCCTAAGCATCCCACCGAGGCCACTACTACCAGCAAATTTGCCAATCTGCAGTTTGGCCGTAACTACGATCCTACCAACCGGTAAGGATCTTCATATCCAACGCTTTGACGAGGACAAGTGAGCGTGCCCCCTCAGCTCCAGAGAGCTGCCGCTTTGGTGAAAGGCAGCGCTGAGACACGGCTCATATCACCTCTGAGCAGCGCACCGACAATGTAGGCTGCGCCGATTTGCGCCCGATACCGCGCAGGAGAGTGCTGCCCTCAAGGGCAGAACAAGAGTGGTACCGCAGAGGTCAATTCGCCTTTGTCTCTTAAAGCAAGAGGCAAAGGCGTTTTTATTTTGAAATTACAATGGAGGTTTCAATCCAATGGACTATAAAAATACCATCATCACCCCAAAAACCGACTTCCCCATGAAGGCCGGTCTTCCCGCCCGGGAGCCCGGCATGCTGGACCGGTGGAACGAGCAGGATCTTTACAACGCCATGCTGGAAAAGAACAAGGGCCTTCCTCCTTTCATTCTCCATGACGGCCCTCCCTTCTCTAACGGCTATATCCACATGGGCCACGCCCTGAATAAGACCCTGAAGGACTTTATCGTCCGCAGCCACGCCATGATGGGATTCTATACTCCCTATGTCCCCGGCTGGGACAACCATGGCCTGCCCATTGAAAGAGCCATTGAAAATTCCAAAAAGAAGCTGAACAAGGACATGTCCGTTCCGGAATTCCGGAAGGCCTGCGAGGAATTTGCTGAAGACTTCATTCAGAAGCAGATGGCCGGTTTCCGCCGTCTGGGCGTTGTTGGCGACTGGGCGCATCCTTACCGCACCATGGATAAACATTTCGAGGCCCAGGAAGTGAAGGTCTTTGGCCGGATGTTCGACAAGGGCTACATTTATAAGGGCCTGAAGCCTGTTACCTGGTGCCCCTTCTGCGCCACTGCTGTGGCTGAGGCTGACATTGAGTACAAGGACGATCCCTGTACCTCTGTGTATGTCAAGTTCCCCATGAAGGACGATCTGGGCAAGCTGGAGGGCTTCGACAAGAGCAAACTGTTCTTTGTGATCTGGACCACCACCATCTGGACTCTGCCCGGCAATATGGGCATCTGCCTGCACCCCCGGGATCAGTATGTTCTCGTCAAGGCTGAAAACGGGGAAACCTATATCATGGCCGAGGCCCTGATGGAAAAGACCATGAAAATGGGCGGCTTTGAGAACTATGAAGTACTCGCCACCTACCCCGGTCAGTTCTTTGAGAATATGCTGGCCCAGCATCCCTTCCTTGACAAGACCTCCCGTCTTGTCAACGCCGAGTATGTTACCATGGACAGCGGTACCGGCTGTGTCCACACTGCCCCCGGCTTCGGCGCTGACGACTATCAGACCTGCATGCGCTACGGTATGGAGTTGGTGGTGCCTGTGGACGACTACGGCCGCCACACCGACTATGCCGGCAAGTATGCCGGCCTGAAGACCGAGGAATCCAACCCCATCATTAAGGCGGACATGGCCGAGAGCGGTATGCTCTTCGCTTCTGAAGAGATCATCCACTCCTATCCCCATCATGACCGCTGCAAGAAGCCTGTAATCTTCCGTGCTACCCCCCAGTGGTTCTGCTCTGTGGAATCCTTTAAGGATCAGGCTGTCACTGCTATTGAAAATGTCCAGTGGTATCCTGCATGGGGCGGCGAGCGGATGGTATCCATGATCCGGGAGCGGGCCGACTGGTGCATTTCCCGTCAGCGCCGCTGGGGTCTGCCCATCCCTGTGTTCTACTGCAAGGACTGCGGTAAGCCTGTCTCCACCCCGGAATCCATTGAAAAGATCTCCGGGCTCTTTGACGAGCACGGCTCCAACATCTGGTTTGAAAAAGAGGCCATGGAGCTGGTGCCCGATGGCTTCACCTGCCCCCACTGCGGCAGCAAGGCCTTCGACAAGGAGACCGATACGCTGGACTGCTGGTTTGACTCCGGCTCTACCCACTTTGCATCCCTGATGCACCGGACACCTGAGTTGTGGCCTGCCGATGTCTATCTGGAAGGCGCAGACCAGTACCGTGGCTGGTTCCAGTCCTCCTTGCTGACCAGCGTCGGCGCGCTGGAGCAGGGTGCTCCCTTTAAGCAGGTGCTGACCCACGGCTGGGTGGTTGACGGTCAGGGCCGGGCCATGCACAAGTCTCTGGGCAACGGCGTAGATCCTGCGGATCTTATTAAAGATTTCGGCGCGGATATCATCCGTCTGTGGGCGGCTTCTTCCGACTATCACGCCGATGTCCGCTGTTCCAAGGAGATCATCAAGCAGGTGGCCCAGAATTACCTGAAGTTCCGCAATACCGCCCGTTACTGCCTGGGTAATCTGGCGGACTTCGATCCCAACAATCTGGTTCCTGCGGCTCAGCTGGAAGAGCTGGATAAGTGGGCGCTGACCAAGCTGAACGCTCTGGTGGCAACTGTTCGCAAGGCCTATGACAATTATGAATTCCATGTGGTCACCCATGCCATCAACGATTTCTGCGTGGTCGAGCTCAGCTCCTTCTATCTGGATATCCTGAAGGACCGGCTGTACTGTGAGGAAAAGGACGGCCTGCGCCGCCGCTCTGCACAGACTGCCCTGTTCCTGATTCTAAATGCCATGGCAAAGCTCTTTGCCCCCATTCTGGCCTTCACCTGTGACGAGATCTGGCAGTCCATGCCCCACCGGGAATGTGACGATGCCCGTAACGTCCTGCTGAACCAGATGCCCGAAAACTTCGACGCCTATATTCTGGACGATGCTTCCATGGAGAAATGGGCGCTGATTATGAAGCTGCGTTCCGATGTCAACGGTGTTCTGGAAAAGGCCCGTGCTGACAAGCGGATCGGCAAGGCGCTGGAGGCTCAGGTCAGCCTCACCGGTGCGGAAGATGTGAAAGCAGCCTGTGCGGATGTGAATCTGGCTGAGATCTGCATCGTGTCTGCCGTCGTGTGGAATGCCCCCGAGGAGGGCGCTGAAGTTGGTCAGGGTGTCAACCTGCCCCAGCTGACCATTGGCGTTTCTGAGGCCAAGGGCGTCAAGTGTCCCCGGTGCTGGATGCACTCTATGGATGCCGACACAGAGGGCCTTTGCAAGCGCTGTGCCGCTGTTGTTTCCAAGCTGGATATTGAGCTGTAACCATGATCGGCACAGGGCAGAAATGCCCTGTGCCTTTTTCTCTAAAATTGAAAAAAAGACTTGACAAATGTAGTATACGTCGCTATAATAAGCATGTTCTGTTTGAGCCGCCGGTATAGCTCAGTTGGTAGAGCAGCTGATTTGTAATCAGCAGGTCGGGGGTTCGAGTCCGTCTACCGGCTCCAACCAGAGCTTGCACTCAAACAGACTCGAACGATTAAATGCAACGCGGACGAGCGTTGCCGGCGAGGGCTTGACCGAGCCGCTCCTTGATTGAACGAGTCCGTCTACCGGCTCCAAGCAGACGGTAGATAGTTTAATATGGGGGAGTTCCCGAGTGGCCAAAGGGGACAGACTGTAAATCTGCTGCGTATCGCTTCGATGGTTCGAATCCGTCCTCCCCCACCACAAAAAGTCCAACGCCTTTTGGTGTTGGACTTTTTGTATTGAGGGCGGACTTGAAAGGCGGCTCTTAGCAAGTGTCCGGTGGACACTTGCTAAGAGCCGTGGCTTTTCCGCAGAAAAGCGAATCCGTCCTCCCCTCGCTTGGATTTATGGAGACAAAACACCTACATGATGGAATCGACTGACCGAAATTTATATTTTCATTTTCCTTGCATCATATCCCTGCATGTGGTATATTAGAGATAACCCCATAATGCTATATCAAACAAGAAGGATGTGAGTATATGCGTGTCATTCAAACATACACCTTCAAGATGAGCCCCAAAATGCCCTATTCCGACTACCCGGCAATTGCCCGTCGGTTTCTTGAAGAGCAAAACCTAACTTCCCATCGTTTCATGTACTTCTTTGACGAATTGATCATCCGTTCTATAAAAACCGCCGAGGAAACACTTGCTTCCGGAAGCTGTGCGAAAGCTGTCAAGGACTGTCCCGCATTAGGCGAAATACGATTCTTTGATGGTGAGCTTTACGGTGGATCTTCATTACTCTTTTTGAGCAATATTGACACTGACACAGGCTGCACAGAAGCGGATATTCTGCCCCATATGAAGAAAATTCACCGTAGATACGGTTTCTGCGAATGTAACCTGTACTACTACGATATCGACTTTTTTGGTGAAGTAATTCCCTGTGACAGAGATCTGACAGGCGCTGAGCATCGAGCTGCATATTTTAAAAAAGAATTTAACCCTTTATGGAATCTCGGGAATCAGCCTTATGGTTCCGGCATTCGTCTGCACCGTTATTCCACAGGTGGAAACTATATTGCCCTTTCTATTGACCTAATGCACAACGGGGTTATTCATGATGCTACACCGTATTTTAAAGCTATGAAAGCGCAATTGCCCCATATCAATCCCAGAATCGAAATGGACATCTACCTAAGTAACGAGGAAAAACAGGAAGTTGCATCCTGGGATGAGCAAATTGCACCGGTAATAGAGAGATCGCGCAATTTCTTTGCAGAGCAATTTCCCACAAAAGACAGACAACTCTTTTATCTTGTAAACTATACCATTGCTCCGAAATTAAAGAAACTGGCAAAACAGTATGGCTTCTCCTATCATTATGATGGTTTTGGTGTGTATGTACTTGATAAAAGAACGCCAAGAGGCCATGTGCTTCGGTTGTGGGTAGATAGTGGGCCATCCCATGGCGATACCACATACCATGTAAACATTCAGGGAATCGGGTTTTGCCACAGGCTGTGTGAATCTATGCAAACCCCCACAAACCAACCCGAGAGCGATGCTTGTACCGATAAATTCTTTTCTATCGTTTTGGAATTTGAAAAGACCATCCTGCCGGAATTTGATGCCTTTTATTCGGAAACACCGGAATGGTTTGTTCCTTCTGCTTGGTGATAGATTCTTGATTCATTTTGACCAACCCTTGTTTTAATCTCCGAATGTTTCTGCAACTTTTGAAATCAGTATATTTCTTGAACTTTTGATTCTGATTTTCTCTAAATGATTCTTCTTCGATTCATTTCAGCCAAGCTTGCCAAAAATCGCCGATCTTCAACAGAAGATCGGCGATTTTTAACAATTGCAAATATGCATTCAAATCAATAACGGAACATTTTGGGATACTGTTTCTTAGCGGAGGCAATATCCTCTGTTGCAGCATTCTCATACGCAATCAGCATGAATGCTGCATCTACCAGATGCTGGAATTTTGGATTCTCGTAAGCCTTGCAAATGAAGGACTGGCGGGGGGTATTGATATCCTCACCACTAATCTGGAAGAACCCCTTTTCTTTGCACATGGCCATCAGTCTGTCCAGCTGAGCCGGGGTGTTCCGGCTGGGCATAAAGGTAACGGCATCAAAGCCAAGGTCCGCAATCACCTCAAACAAAAGGTCCAGATAATCGTCCTCAAACTTCTGCGCCTTCTTATCACCTGTAACAGAATCGCCTATATCACCCAAGTAGGCGTATGCGGCAACGGCACCATTTTCGTGGGCAACTTTGATGAATTCCCGCACATCAGGCAGTTCGTCTGTTGCATCCACATAAAACTTTTCCACCATATTGCCCTTCAGTGCACCCAGAATATCGTACTCATAGAACTCAGGTGTTTCTCTTCCAGCCAAAATCTGTGCCTTCACCTTCTCAGACACAGAAATATCCATGGTATTGCAGATAAAATCAACAACCTTCTCCGGGGTGTCATAGATAGCAACGATCTTCTTCACCAGAGCAAAGAGAATATGGCGTTCTGTGACAGTGGCTGTGGCAAGAGGAAGTACATCCCGATCAAAGTCCAGCGTGATATGATAAGGCGCGGTCAATGTGCTGATATTCTGACACATGATGCGGTTACGCTGATTTCTTTTCTCCCGGTAGGGGGCAAAAAAAGCGTCTACCTTGTCGATATTTTGATGAGGAATACCATGCATGGTTACGTAGGCAACAGATTTTTGATCCGGATTGTTCAGTCGCTTCCCATTCAGCGGCGTTGCAGACATGTCTACGCGACATTCCACACCGACCGTAACCGGCATCCCAAAGCGCTGACCGGCCTCGATAAATTCTTTTGCGCCGCCGACACTATCGTGATCAATAATACCTGCCGTTTTCAAACCACTTTTCATGGCAGCTTCCACAGCGGCTGCAGGAGTGTAGGGGGAAAAAGAATAGGTCGTATGAATGTGGTTATTTACATAGGTAGCCATCTGGTTCCCCTCCCATTAATGCAGCATGATCTGTCCGCCGGTAACGGGGATTGCCTGACCGGTTTCATATTCCTGCTCAACAATGTACATAATTGCCCGTGCAACATCAATGGTTTCACAGCCCCGTCCCAGAGGAACCTTGGATTCGTAGAACTTTCGGACATCCTCTACCGTCTTCGCCCCGGGAACCTTGCCGGCACGCAGGTACTGAACAAACAGTCCCTTTTCCGGGTCACTCCACAGCGGACCATTCAGGAAATTACCGGGGCAGATGGAATTGACCTTGATATTGTATGGTGCCAGCTCCAGGGCAAAGCTTGCGGTCAGTCCAATGCCGCCAAACTTACTGCCGGCATAGGCAAAATTCTTGTTGCTGCCTTCCAGACCGGATTTGGAATTGATCTGGATAATGTCCATCATATAGTTGGGTGCAACAGAGTTCTGCAGCTGCATCACAGCACTGGCATATTTTGCGCAGAGGAAATAACCGGTATAGTTAACGGCGGTAACAAATTCGAAGGGTCCCTTCTGCATTTCCTTCAGGCTGCCTGCCTTTACGATGCCGGCATTGTTCACAAAGATATCCAAGCCGCCGTAGGTGGCAACTACCTTGTTCACCATATCTTTGACAGAGGCCTCATCGGTAACATTCACCGCAACGGCCATTGCGTTGGGAATGCGGTCAGCAACAGCTTGCGCGCCTTCATAGTTCATGTCAGCGATGACGACATAAGCACCTTCTCTGGCCATTTCCTCAGCAATGCCAAGACCGAAGCCCTGGGCAGCACCGGTAACAATGGAAACCTTCTTATCAAGACGCTTGGCAACGCTGTCAGCAAGGCTGACCTTGCTGCGATAGGATTCAGCCTCCCAATTAACAATAAAGTTCGTCAAATCTGCGGGCATCATGGAAACACCGCCAAAGGACTTGGCATACACACTGATGCTGACTTCGTCAAGATAGAGGCTCAGCGCAGTTTTTGCAGTGTGCAGGGTTTCGCCAAGGGCAAACACACCCAAACCGCGATAATAGACGATACGAGGCGTGTAGCCATTCGCAGCCCGGAAAGCATCCAATGCGGAAGCAATGTCATCGCCATCTGAAAGGACCAGGGTCAATGCCTTGCAATAGACAATATGGTCAGGGGTTACGCCGCTGTAGCAAGGATTCCAGCTTAAAATCGCAGGGTTGGTGCAGAAAATTGCACTGTGAGCTTTTCCGTTGCCGGCCAGCATGCGGAGAACAGGAGCGATTGCGGCAACCTTGTCTGCATCATAAGGAATTTCGGTAAAGTCGGGCTCTTCAGAAATCTCGGCTTTAATTCTATCTATGACTTCGGCGACGATCACATCCACATCATCCGTAGTGTCTGCGGCAAAGAAAACGCCATGGTTTTCCAGGAAGATCAGATTGGGACACTGACCATTCTTTTCCTTGAAGGATTCAACACTTTCCAGGCACTTCATAGCCAAGATGTAGCCGGGCTCTGTGCAGGGCACCCAAATAGCATTGGGGAACAGTCTGGCCACGGTTTCAGCTCCGTTTACGGCACAGGTAATACCATTCACTACCGCCGGATGTACATGCAGAATAAACTTCCAATCCAGCAGTTCATGCAGCATAGTTTCCACGCTGGGACGGCGGGTCTGATCCTTGCGACGGGCATCCATCATATCCGCCAGAACTTCAGCTTCCCGAACGGCCGTATTATCCGAATACTGTTTGCTCCAAATGGTTGCGAGCGCAGCGCGGTCCATAACCACAAAGTCATCCGGCTGAATCGTAGCAAGGGGGGAGCCGGAGCCCTTGATATAAAGATACTTTTCATCCTTAAAGGAGGTGTTGCCGCCACCTGCAAGGACAAAATTGGAATCGCTTCCGTATTTATTGGACATCTTTGCCAAAGCACTCAGATTTGCACAGGACATAGTTTTTCTTCCTTTCTATTCAAGTTTGCAGCCCACCAAATAAAGGTGGGCTGCAAGTTATATCAAATGTTCTTTGCGTTTGCCAGGACGTACTCCTCTGCCTCACGGCACCACAAACCGTTGTGTGCCTTTACGATGGCATCCAAGTCACCATAGAACTTGTCGGTTTTGCCCAACTCAGCAAAATCAGCCAATGCCACCATGGGCATATCCTTGTTGGTGTAAACAAGCTTCTTGCCTCCGGGGATCTTGGGCAAATTCAGAGTGGTTTCGATAACAGAATTCAGACCGCCGACATGGGTGATCATAGCAGCGGGATTGAGCAATCCCTGCTCCATCATGGAAATGGCCTCGATCATATCCGCTGTATTGCCGCCGGAGGTGCCTACAATGTGGGTAGATGCATAATGTACATTATAGAAGTTGAAGTTAGCGGAGAAAGCCGGATTTGTGGGGCCTGCAAAGAAATTCAGGCAGCCATCCCGGGCCAGCAGACGGTCACCCATTTCTACAACGGGCTTAACAGGAGCATAGACGAACACATCGTTATAGCCCTTGCCATCGGTCAGAGACATCAGATAAGCATCCGGATCGTCATATTCAGAGGTGTTGACATAGATCAGCTTGATGCCGTTTTTGGCAGCCTCCGCTGGGGAAAGGATCTCAGCGGCACGGGCAAGACGGGCGTTGTCCAGATCGGTTACCACTACAAGACCGGGCTTTCTGTCGCAATGGATGGCATAATCGATAGCGCCCAAACCCATAGGTCCTGCACCAGCCAAAATTGCCATGTTGCCGCCTTCTGTGATACCCATTTCGTGGTCATATTTGCCGGCAGTGGTGTGGTAGTTTGCATGATAGCCGCCCACGATGCAGGACATAGGCTCTGCCAGAGAACCGTAGAAGAAGGCATCGCCGTTATAAGAGAGCAGACAGTTGGTTTCCATGGCTTCGTTGGGAATGATGATATAGGTTGCGTCACCGCCAATATACTGATAGGAGTAGCCGGGAGCATCCAGAGAACCCTTGTAGTTCATTGCGGGCTGAATGGCAAAACGGTCGCCGGCGCGGTATTTGTGTGCCCACTTTGCACCGACTTCAACAATCTCACCACAGAACTCGTGCCCGATTATAACAGGTTTTTCTGCCACATCATTGGGAACGCGCTTATGGTTGGGACCTTGAATCGCTGCCTTGTAAGAAGACATACAGATACTGTCGGAAATGACATGGGCAAGAATTTCGTCATCGCGAATTTGAGGCAGTTCAAACTCCTCCAACCGCAAATCGTTTTCGCCATAAATTCGTACTGCTTTTGTTTTCATAAAATCACCGTGCTTATCCACAAGGACAACCCTTTCTTAAAATTTGTCGAATCATAACACACACCATGTTGAAATGATATATATAATGTATCGTTTTTCATAATTTTATCACTTTTAGAACAATATGTCAATCACAGAAAGCTCCATCCTGCTTTAAAATGATATGCTTTTTCTATGGATAAAAAATCCGGACTGCACGTATTGCAAAACAGCAAGGTTCTATGTAAAATGTATCGGGGAAGTGGAACCATTTGCATGTGACTGTAATTTGACCGATGCTGGAATCGCGGAGGAAATAGCATGAACAGAATCTTTTTTATTGAAGCATTTACAACAGATCCGGCCTTTAATCTGGCAATGGAGGAATATTTCTTCGAGGCAATGCCCCGAGACCGGTCTTATTTTATAACCTGGCAGAATGACAATGCTATCATTATCGGAAAGCATCAGAATACCCTTTCCGAAATCAATCTGCCGTTTGTACAGCGTCATGATATCCGCGTCGTCCGGAGACTATCCGGTGGCGGTGCAGTTTATCACGATCTGGGAAACCTGAATTATACTTTTATTACAGATGCTGAACCGATGCAGCAGGTTGACCTGCGCCGCTTTTGCCAACCCATAGCGGACACCCTTTCCAGTCTTGGTGTCGATGCAACAGTGGACGGCAGAAACGACATTCTGATTGACGGGAAGAAAGTGTCCGGAAATGCGCAGTATGTTCGTCAGGGCAGGGTTATGCATCACGGAACGATTCTTTTCGATTCCGATTTATCTGTTTTAGGACAGGCACTTAAGGTGGATACAAGCAAAATTCAAGCGAAGGGTATCAAGTCGGTACGCAGCCGTGTTGCAAACGTCCGTGAGTGCCTGAAGCAGGATATGACCATGCTGCAATTCCGCAGGGCGTTGGCAAAACACCTGCTGAAGCAGGCGCTTGTGCAGGTTTACACTCTGACGGATGAAGACATTGCTGCGATTCACAGAATCCGTGAAAGTCGATATGCCCTTTGGGAGTGGAATTTTGGCGCTTCGCCCCCCTGTACCCTGGTACGAAAGGCAAGAATTGAGGGTTGCGGGACAGTGGATGCACAAATACAGATGGAAAACGGCTGCATTTCCGGAATCCGGTTTTACGGTGATTATTTCAGCACTCTGCCGCCGGAGCTGCTGGCACAGAAGCTTATAGGTATTCCTTTCACTGAGGAGGCTTGTTTCCGTGCCCTTGCAGGATGTGATGTAGGGGAATATATAGCCGGTCTTAAGAATAAGGACCTGATTTCTTTACTTATGGATAAATAATGGTGGTAGTATTATTATAAATATTCTCAATGTAAGGGGATAATTCGTTAAATTCTCATTGACACCATGTTATAAAAGTGTTATATTTACGACGGATATTACATCAATATAACATTCGAGGTTTGTCATGAATACAATTCGTCAAAACCGCATTTGCGATTATATTGAGACCAAAAAAGTTGTAACAATCCGAGAACTGCAGGAACTGTGCCCGGAAGTATCCTTGATGACCATTCATCGGGATTTGGATGCCCTGGAGGCATGCGGAGCTGTTATCAAAGTCCGTGGAGGGGCAAGAGCCGCGGTTCATGTCGGTGATCCGGGCTTTGACATTCGAATGCGCGCCAACAACGAGGGCAAGGCTGTCATTGCCCATAAGGCATTACAGCTGCTTCGTGAACACCGCTCTGTTTTTCTGGATGCAAGCACTACAAATCTGATGCTTGTCAGAGCTATGCCGGACATTCCGCTGAATATTTTCACCACAGGTCCCAGTATTGGCATAGAGCTTTGCCGGCTGACAAATCCTGTCGTCACCCTTTGCGGCGGCACGATTAACCGGAAAAATATGGCGCTTTCCGGTGGGGACACCTTGGAAGTTTTGAAAAAAATCAATATTGATTTGGCATTCATCGGCGTTTCCGGCTGCTCCGTAGAAACTGGCTTTGCCTGCGGAACAGAAAGCGATATGATGGTGAAGCGGCTGGTTATTGAAAAAGCCCGCACCAGTGTCATGATGTGTGACAAGGCTAAATTCGGTCGTTTAATGCCCTATACCTTTGCGGATTTTTCGGACGTGAATTATCTTGTTTCTGATGATACCGTTCCGGAAGATATCAGGCAGGCGGCTGAGGCAGCCGGAGTAAAAATCCTGTGAGATTCTTACTTTCGAACCGGGATGCGGATAAAATAGAAATCTGCTTTTGCAGATTCCTGTGATTGTGTGTTATTATTTGTTAATATAACAATTTATTATGTTCATAAGGAGGAAAAATTATGGCGAGTGCCGTAATCATGCCCAAAGCGGGCATTACCGTGGAAAGCTGCATTATCGGCGAGTGGCTGAAGCAGGTGGGCGACCATGTGAAAATGGGCGACGTTCTGTTTACCTACGAAACCGACAAGGCCAGCTTTGAATGTGAATCTACTGCTGAGGGCGAACTGTTGGATATTTTCTTTAGCGAGGGTGATGAAGTCCCTTGCCTTGTTAATGTCTGCGCCATTGGCACTAAGGGCGAAGATTGCTCTTCTCTGAGAGGTGGCAGTGCCGCCGATGCTCCCGCAGCTGCTCCTGCTGCCCCTGCTGCCGCTGCTTCCGCAGCCGCTGCCGTGGTCTGCAACACCAAGGCACAGGCTGTCATCATGCCCAAGGCCGGCATCACTGTGGAAAGCTGCATCATCGGCGAGTGGCTGAAGCAGGTGGGCGACGAAGTTAAGATCGGCGATGTCCTGTTTACTTACGAAACCGACAAGGCTTCCTTTGAGTGCGAATCCACTGCCGAAGGCGAGCTGCTGGCCATCTTCTTCGAAGAGGGCGAGGAAGTTCCCTGCATGGAAAATGTTTGTGCTGTCGGTCCTAAGGGCGAGCCCACGGACTGCCTGAAGCCTGGCGCTGCTCCCATGGTGGCAGAGGCAGTTGTGGCTTCTGAAGCTGCTCCTGTTGCCGCTGCCGAGGTGGCAATCACTGCGGTTGAGGGCGCTCCTGTTTCCCCCAGAGCCGCTAAGCTGGCTAAGGCACACGGTGTTGATGCATCCCTGGCAGTTGGTACCGGCCCCAATGGCCGTATCATCGAGCGGGATGTGCAGAAGCTCATCGCTGAGGGCGTTCCCGCAGCGGCAAAGGCTGTTGTTTCCGACGGCCCCGAGTATGAGGACGTGAAGTTCAGCGGTATCCGCCGTGCAATTTCCAAGTCCATGACTACCAGCCTGCACACCATGGCTCAGCTGACCCACAACACTTCCTTCGACGCTACTGCGATTTTGAACTACCGCAAGACCTTGAAGGCTGCCGGTGGCGATTATGCAGGCATCACTCTGGGCGACATCATTCTGTATGCTGTTTCCCGTACTGTGAAGAATTATCCCGATCTGAACGCCAATATGCTGGATGACAACTCCATCCGCAAGTTCAATCATGTGAATCTGGGCGTTGCTGTGGATACTCCCCGCGGTCTGATGGTTCCCACCATCTTCCACGCCGACGAGATGAGCCTTCTGGAAATCTCCAAGGCTGTTAAGGAACTGGCTGCTGAGTGCCGTGAGGGCAACATCAACCCCGATAAACTGTCCGGCGGCAGCTTCACCGTTTCCAATCTGGGCAATATGGGTGTGGAGAGCTTTACTCCCGTTATCAATCCTCCCCAGACCGGTATCCTGGGCGTTTGCGGCACCATCGACCGTGTACGCAAGGGTGCTGACGGCTCCATTCAGATTTATCCTGCCATGGGTCTGAGCCTGACCTATGACCATCGCGCTGTTGACGGCACGCCCGCTGCTAAGTTCCAGCAGGAACTGGGCAAGAACCTGGAAGCTTTCACCACGCTGCTTGCTAAGTAAGGAGGAAATACAATATGCCTAAGAGTTTATTTGTCGATCCTTCCGTGGTCAGAGCACCCGGTAAGGTGACTTTCAATGACATTCCTGTCAATCAGTATAATAAGACCGTTAAAGAAGAGCTGGACTCCGGTAAGTACACCAAGGAAGACCTGGTCCGCATTTTCCGCGATATGACCGTTCTGCGTGAGTTCGAAACCATGCTGAACCTCATTAAGACCCAGGGCAGCTACAACGGCATCGACCATACCTATCCCGGTCCTGCCCACCTGTCCACCGGCCAGGAAGCTGCCTGTGTCGGCCAGGCTTACCTGCTGGATGAGAATGATTTCGCTTTCGGCAGCCACCGCAGCCACTCCGAAATTCTGGCTAAGGCTCTGTCCACCATTAACAAGATGAGCGACGAGCAGCTGATGAACGTTATGGAGAACTTCCTGGAGGGCAAGTGCCTGAAGGCTACCCAGAAGATGGGTCAGACCAAGGACGTCAAGGAACTGGCCATCCGCTTCATCCTGTACGGCACACTGGCTGAGATTTTCGCCCGGGAAACCGGCTTCCACATGGGCATGGGCGGCTCTATGCACGCATTCTTCCTGCCCTTTGGTATTTACCCCAACAACGCAATCGTCGGCGGCTCCGGCACCATTTCCACCGGTGCAGCCCTCTTTAAGAAGGTCAACGACAAGAAGGGTATCGTTGTCTGCAACGTGGGCGACGCTGCTATGTCCCGCGGCCCTGTCTGGGAAGCGCTGAACTTCTCCGCTATGGATCAGTACAAGACCCTGTGGGAAAGCCACAAAGACGGCATGCCCATCCTCTACAATATCTTCAACAACTCCTACGGCATGGGCGACCAGACCCGCGGCGAGACTATGGGTCAGGGCAATATGTCCCGTATTGCTTCCGGTGTCAGCCCCACCCAGTTCCATGCGGAAACCGTGGACGGCTACAATCCTCTGGCAGTGATCGATGCCATGGAGCGCAAGCTGGAACTGCTGCGTAATGGCCAGGGCCCTGTCATGCTGGAAACTGTTACTTACCGTTTCTCCGGCCACTCCGTTTCCGACCAGAACGCATACCGCACCAAGGAAGAAATGGATGCATGGAAGGAAGTTGACCCCATCATCACTTATCCTGCTTCTCTGGTGGAAGCCGGCGTTATGACCCAGGAAGAGGTCGATGCCATCCTGAAGGAAACCTCCGAGCGCATGACCATGATCTGCAAGTATGCTGCTGACCCCGAGTTCAGCCCCTACTGCGACTTCAAGAAGGACCCCGCTGTTGTGGAGCGCCTGATGTTCTCCAACCAGAAGGTGGACAAGATGCTGGACCGCGAGCCCGAGTTCACTGTTCCCAAGGAAGAGGCTGAGGGCTACAAGAAGATCAAAGCCAAGGATCGCGCACCCATCGGTGCCGATGGCAAGCCCGTTTCCAAGATGAAACTGTATAACCTCCGTGACGGTATTTCCGAGGTTATCTGGGACCGTTTCTATGAAGATCCCACCTTGATCGCTTACGGCGAAGACTGCCGTGACTGGGGTGGCGCATTCGCGGTTTACCGCGGCATGATGGACGCTCTGCCTCACTGCAGACTGTTTAACTCCAACCTGGCAGAAGGCGCTATCGTCGGTACTGCTGTCGGTTACGCCCTGTCCGGCGGCCGCGCTCTGGTGGAGCTGATGTATGCTGACTTCATCGGCTGCGCCGGTGACGAAATCTTCAACCAGATGTCCAAGTGGCAGGCAATGTCCGCAGGTATTTTGAAGATGCCTCTGGTTCTCCGGGTTTCCGTCGGTTCCAAGTACGGCGCACAGCACTCTCAGGACTGGACTGCACTGTGTGCCCACATCCCCGGCCTGAAGGTCGTCTTCCCCGCAACTCCTTGGGAAGCCAAGGGCTTGATGGAGACTGCTCTGAAGGGCACTGACCCTGTTGTGTTCTTTGAAAGCCAAAGAATCTACGACGTAGGCGAGCAGTTCCACGAGGGTGGCGTTCCCGCAGAGCGCTACGAGATCGAGATCGGCGATACCAATAAGGTGCGTGACGGTAAGGATATCACCATCCTGACCATCGGTGCTGTCCTGTACCGCGCTGTTGAGGCTGCAAAGACTCTGAGCGAGAAGTATGGCATGGAAGCTGACATCATCAACATCCACTCCCTGTCTCCTCTGGACTACACCAAGATCATTGAGTCCGTCCGTAAGACCGGTAAGGTCGTTCTGGTTTCCGACGCCTGCGCAAGAGGCTCCTTCCTGAACGATGTCGCCCGGAACATCACCGAGCTGTGCTTCGATGATCTGGATGCACCTCCTGTTGTCATCGGCGCCCGCAACTGGATCACTCCTCCCTTCGAGTTCGACGAATTCTTCTTCCCCCAGGCAGGCTGGATTCTGGATGCAATCCATGAGAAGCTGGTTCCTCTGCAGGGCTATACACTGCAAAACGGCTGCGACGAAGCTGAATACATCCGTCGTGCCAAGGCTGGCGTGTAATCTACAATGGAAATCAAAAGGACAGCCAATGCCGGTGTCCTGCTGAAGCTTGAAAACGCAACGATTTTACTGGATGGTGTGTGCAGGGAGGTGTTTCCGTACCTGTGCACACCATCCTCGTTACAGGAAGAGCTTCTTCTTGCAAAACCGGATGTTGTTGCTTTTACCCATCATCATAAGGATCATTTTGATTTGGTTTTTTCCCTGAAATATAGCGAAAAATACGGGCGTAAGGTAATGGGAACGGAGCAAATGGCACAGCTATATCCAGACACCGTTTCCTTCAGGCAATGCATTACAGGAGAAAACTGGAAGCTTTCGGCGTTTCAAACAAGGCACATTGGAAAGGGCGGCCTAACCACAGACCACCTCAGTTATATTGTTGAAGCTGATCGATGTGTCTGGTTCATGGGCGATGCTTCCCCGGTGCAGATGAAGATGCTGTGTGCATGTCCAAGCCCGGATGTTCTCATTGTGCCCTACGCCTATTTGGTGACCCCATCTGCTATACAGACCGTTGAGAACCTTCATCCGGAGCAGATCGTTCTTGTCCATATGCCGCTGAAAGAACAGGATCCAGATGGATTGTGGCAGATGATTGCACCTGCAAGGGAGCGTCTGGCAGACCAATTGATCATTCCGGAACTTGGGCAGACCATAACCGTATAACTGCCGAAAAATAGGAAAGCTGGCCCCGGTTTGTGCTGTCTTCACAGCCGAACGGTAAATTAGAAAAAGCAAGCACTGGCTGATATTTGCTTTGGCACCCCAGAGAGGACTCTCAAGCCCGACCTTCCTCCCTACTCAGTTACGTTTATTAAAACCCAAAAATAACACATTTATGTTAAAAAGTGTGAAAAACTTGTTATTTTTTGTTTGATCTCTATTGATTTTTCTGTTATGTGCAGTATAATAGACAACGGTAAGAGATGGTGAATGATCACCAACACATAACGGATTCTTTGACCAACTATTTTGGAGCCAAAAGGAGACATTCTACATGATTATTACGCAGAAGAAACCTCTTGAAGAAGTTATGGCTATGGTCGCAGATGCAAAAACCGTTGCGATCATTGGCTGCGGAAGCTGTGCTACAGCATGCCAGACCGGCGGCGAAGCCCAGATTAATGAGCTGACTGCTATTCTGGAGCAGGCCGGAAAGAAGGTAGTTGCCACTACCGTTGCAGACTATTGTTGCATGAACCTTGGCGTCAAGGGTAAGATGAAGCCTGTTGTTGCTGCAAAACCTGACTGTGTCATCTGCATGTCCTGCGGAGACGGTGTTCAGTGTGTAGCCAGAAATGCAGGGGATATTCCTGTCTATCCCTCTAACAATACCATGTTCCTGGGCGAGGCAGTCCGCTTCGGCGTCTGGGAAGAGGCCTGCCACATGTGTGGCGAGTGTGTGTTGGGTCAGACAGGTGCTATTTGCCCCATCAGCCAGTGTGCAAAGAGTCTGGTTAACGGCCCCTGCGGCGGACAGAAGAATGGCAAGTGCGAGGTCAATCCGGAGAATGACTGCGCATGGATCAAGATCTATAACCGTCTGCAGGCAACAAACCAGCTGGATAAGTTGATGAAGACCCGCGAGGATAAGGGCTACGAGGATGTTGCCTATCCCAGAACCATTTCGATCAGGGGGAAGAAATAATGAGCATTTTGAAAGACGCGCTGGAATCCGGCAAGTTTGGCGTAACTGCTGAAATGGCGCCTCCTAAAGGATATGATTTTTCAGAGCAAATGGAAGCTGCCGAGCTTCTGAAGGGTAAGGTCCACGGTGTCAATGTAACGGATATGCAGTCTGCCAGTCTGAAAGCATCCGGTCTGGGACTGTGCATCAAGCTGAAGCAGGCAGGCGTAGAGCCCATTCTGCAGATGACCGGCCGTGACCGTAACCGTATGGCAATTATGGGTGATATTCTCTCTGCTGCAAGCTTTGGTATCGATACCATGCTGGCACTAACCGGTGACCACCCTGTTGTGGGCGACTGCAAGAACGCAAAGCCTGTATATGACCTGGATTCCGTTGGCATTCTGAAAATGCTGACCAAAATGGAGAATACAGGCTGCGATTGCGGTGGCAATGAAATCGCCGGTGGTGCACCCAAATTCTACAAGGGTGCTTCCGTAACCCCCGTGTATGAGCCTTTGTTCCTGCAGATCAATAAACTGCGTCAAAAGGTTGACAACGGCGCTATGTACGTTCAGACCCAGGGCATTTTCGATTTGGATACCTTCAAACGCTTCCTGGAAATGGTGGACAAGGCTGGTATCAAGACACATATCATGGCTGGTATCATCCCCCTAAAGGCAGCCGGTATGGCGAAGTACATGAACGAAAATGTCCCCGGCATTGATGTTCCCCAGCACATGATCGACCGTCTTGCTGCCGCTGCTGCTGAGGGCAAGGAAAAGGGTGTCAAGGGCCTGCCTATGAAGTTGGGCATCGAGATGGCCGCAGAAATGATTGCCAAGATCAAGGACGAGCACCTGTGCGACGGCGTACATATTATGGCTATTGGCGCAGAGAAGAATGTTCCCACTATCTTGGAGAAAGCCGGCGTACAGATTTAAATGGCCAGAACAGCCGCGCTGGCAAAAGAATAATTCGCAACAGTCCCTGATGCAACGCATCAGGGACTGTGCTTATGCAGAACAACAAATTGAAATTGTGGTGATTCTTTTACTGGTTATGTTGATTTTTCATCTCCCGCAATGTAAAATAAAAGCGGGTGATTGAAATGAAAACCACGAATTGGGTCTATGGCTTTGCTTTTTTGCTCCGCAGACCGGAATAGTATAAGATGAAGAAGCTTAAGAAATTACCCCAAATGCTTTTAAAACAAGGGAGCAAATCTGTATGACGATTGTTAAAACCATTCAGGCTGATGTAGCCGTTGCCGGCGGCGGTGTTGCCGGTGTTGCCGCTGCTGTGGAAGCAGCAAGAAGCGGCAAAAAAGTAGTACTTATCGAAAAAACCACCCAATTGGGCGGTCTTGCCACCATTGGCCTTATCAATCTGTTCGTTCCCATGTGCAACGGCCGTGGCGTGCAAATCGTCAAGGGCATGGCAGATGAATTTCTGCGCCTGTCGGTCCAATACAGCTTTGACACCATTCCGGAAGACTGGCGAAACGGTGAACCCGGACTGGGCAAGTCCAACCAGCGCCTGCTGAGCCGGTATTCCGCGCCTATTTTCTCCCTGGTCCTTTGCAAGCTGCTCAATGATCTGGGGGTTGAGATCCTGTTCGACACCATCATCACCGGTGCAAATGCCGAAAACGGTCATATTGAGAATCTGACCCTGTTTAACAAGTCCGGCTATATCTGCTGCCAGGCGGATATGTTTGTGGATGCCACCGGCGATGCGGACGTGCTCCACTATGCAGGCGTACCCACTGTCACCGGTGGAAATTTCCATACCTACAGCGCTTTTATTGCCACACTGGAAAGCTGCAAAAAGGCTGTGGAACACGGTGACATTGGAAGGCTGGTTTCCTACAAATTTGCCGGCGCTGCCAACTTGTACGGCAGAGGTCACCCTGAAGGAATGCCCCTGTGGGACGGCACAGACGGAGATTCTGTCAGCCAATATCTGGTCACCAATCAACTGGAGCTGCTGGACAGCATCAAGGATGATGACCGCAACCAGCGGGATATTACCCTGCTGCCTATTATGCCCCAGTTCCGGACAACCCGCCGGATCGACGGCGAATACACCCTGCGCACGCAGGATGCCTACAGCCACTTCGAGGACTCTGTGTGTGCCATCTGTGACTTTGACCACAAGGATATTCTCTATGAGATCCCCTATCGCACCCTGATCCGCAAGGGCTTTGACAATGTGATCACTGCCGGCCGGTGCGTCAGCGCAGAGGGCTATGCATGGGATGTAGCGCGGGTCATCCCCCCTGCCATTCTTACAGGTCAGGCCGCCGGTGCCGCCGTATGTCAGGCCATGGACACCGGAACTGCGATCACCGATATCGATATCTCCGTGCTTCAGAGCAAACTGGAAAATGAGAACGTAATGATCCACTTTGACGACTACCTGATCCCGGAAGACAAAACCGTAATCGAAACGGAAAACTTTGGACATTTCTAAATTTCCCATAAAAAGCCCAACAGAAGTTGGGCTTTTTGCTTTCCATTCAAATATCCCAAATAATTCTGCGACAGAGAATTGCAAAACCGGCAGGCCGGTGGTATACTATTCCAAAATTCAGAAAAAACAGGTGCTTTTATGTTCTCTCTACTGCTCCCTTTCATATATCTGGCTTTTGTAGGATTGGGCCTTCCGGACTCCCTTTTAGGCTCTGCCTGGCCGCTGATGGTGGATCAGCTTCAGGTTCCATTGTCCTATGCCGGCATCATCTCCATGATCATTTCCTGCGGCACCATCACCTCCAGCTTGTTTTCCGACAAGCTTACCCACCGCTTTGGCGCTGGAATCGTTACTGCTGTCAGCATTTCCTTTACAGCGCTGGCCCTGCTGGGATTTTCCCTTTGCAATTCCTTCCCCCTTATGTGCCTGCTGGCCATCCCTTACGGCCTCGGCGCCGGTGCGGTGGACGCGGCACTGAACAATTATGTGGCGCTGCATTACGCCGCAAGACACATGAACTGGCTGCACTGCTTCTGGGGCGTGGGCGCTTCCGTTGGCCCGTATATCATGGGATGGGTCATTCAAGCTAACCATGGCTGGCGTATGGGCTACGGCGTTGTTTCCGGTATCCAGATCCTGCTCGCCATCTCCTTATTCTTCACCCTTCCCCTGTGGCAGCGGCAAACCGGTGGCCCGGTTTCGGAAAAATCCACTGCGCCCATCAGCCTCCGAAAAGCTGTAAGCTTACGGGGTGTCAAGGAGGTTTTGCTGGCATTTTTCTGCTACTGTGCATTTGAGTCTACCGCAATTTTGTGGGCCAGTACGTATCTTGTGGAATTTAAGGCTGTTGATCCGGAACAAGCCGCGACCTTTGCTTCCTTATTTCTTGCAGGAATCACGCTGGGGCGTTTTATCAGCGGTTTTGTGGCCGACCGTATTGGGGATAAAAATATGATGCGCATCGGCATCACGGTGATCGTATTGGGCCTGGCATTGATCATGCTACCTGTTTCCGCTGCACTTTCTGCCTTGCTGGGGCTGATTCTCATCGGACTGGGCGCTGCGCCCATCTATCCTGCCATCATCCACTCTACTCCCACCCTCTTTGGAAAAGAGAACTCTCATGCTGTTGTGGGCATCCAAATGGCCAGCGCCTATTGCGGCAGCTTGCTGATGCCTCCTGCTTTCGGCATTCTTGCCCAGTATGTTCATATTGGCATATTCCCCTTTTACATGGCGATGTTTGTGGTGATCATGCTGTGGATGACGGAGCGGGCCAACCGTCTTTGTAAATACTAAACCAATACGGGAGAACATGTTATGCATCATTCATTTGGGCGGCTGAAAACTGCCTGCTACTTATCCAACATTTCCATGTCAGTGGTGGGAAATCTTCCCCCTCTGCTGTTTTTGACTTTCCGCTCCCTTTACGGCATCTCCTTTTCCCTTCTGGGGCTTTTGATCCTGATCAATTTCGTGACCCAGCTGACCATTGATTTGATCTTTTCCTTTTTCTCCCACAAGTTCAACATCTCCAAGACTGTCAAGTGTATCCCCCTGCTGACTATCCTCGGTCTGCTTGTATATTCCCTCTGGCCGGTTTTTCTGCCCCAGCATGCCTATGCCGGTCTGGTTATAGGAACGGTGATCTATTCCCTCTCCGCAGGTCTTGTTGAGGTTTTGATCAGCCCCATCATTGCGGCGCTGCCGGCTGATGACCCTGATCGGGAAGTCAGCAAGCTCCACTCCGTCTACGCATGGGGTGTTGTGGCAGTGATCCTTGTGAGCACCCTGTATTTGCTGATCCTTGGCGGCGAGAACTGGTACTATCTAACACTTTTCTTTGCTCTGGTCCCTCTGACCTCTGCCCTTTTGTTTGCCGGCTCTCAGTTTCCGGCTATGGAATCTCCTCAGCAAACTGCCGGCGTTGCGACCCTCTTTAAAACCAAGGGACTTTGGCTGTGCGTGACCGCAATTTTCTTGGGCGGCGCCGCAGAATGCACCATGGCCCAGTGGGTTTCCGGCTATCTGGAGCAAGCTATGGGAATTCCAAAGGTATGGGGCGACATTTTTGGCGTGGCAGTTTTTGCCCTTATGCTGGGACTGGGACGCACCCTGTATGCTAAGAAAGGCAAAGATGTGACCCGCGTGCTGCTCTGGGGCGCCGTGGGCGCAGCCATCTGCTATCTGGTCGCAGCAGTTTCCCCCAGTCCTCTGGTGGGCCTTTTGGCCTGCGGCCTTACAGGCTTCTGCGTATCCATGCTCTGGCCCGGCTGTCTCATCGCCGCCTCGGACCGGATCCCTCATGGCGGTGTATTTCTCTATGCCATGATGGCTGCCGGCGGCGATCTGGGTGCTTCTGTATCCCCCCAGATCATTGGAATTGTTACCGACGCCGCTATTGCATTCCCCGGCATCGGCACTTTAGCCCAGAACCTGTCTCTCACTCCGGAAGCCCTTGGCATGAAGCTGGGTATGCTGGTCGGCATGCTGTTCCCCATTGCCGCCATTGGCGTATATGCCCATATGCGCAGAACCCGCCCCAAATAAACCAAAAGGAGTGTCCTATATGGATTTTTTACAGATCGCCAAGACCCGTCAGTCCTGCCGCAGCTATGATCCCAGCCGGGATGTGGAGCAGGAAAAGCTGGATGCCATTCTGGAGGCTGTGCGGCTGGCTCCCTCTGCCTGCAACGGTCAGCCCTATCATCTTACCGTTTGCCGGGGCAATGCCGCCAAAGCGGTTGCCGCGGCCACCATGGGTATGGGTATGAATAAATTTGCCGCGCAAGCACCTGTGCTGATCGTTATTTCCGAAATGCCCTATGTAAAATCCGCCGCTCTGGGAGCGAAGCTCAAGGGCAACGACTACCGTTCCATCGATATTGGTATCGCCGCGGCCTACCTCACCGCCGAAGCCACTGCCCAGGGGCTGAGCACCTGTATTCTCGGTTGGCTGGATGACGAAAAGATCCGCAAGGTCTGCGGACTTGACCAACCGGTACGGTTGGTGATCACAGTTGGCTATTCAGATGCCGCAGATCGCCTGCGGGACAAAAAACGCAAAAGCGCAGAGGATCTTGTGACCTATACGGAAGATTAAATGCAAAAACGGGCGCGTCTTACGACGCGCCCGTTTGTTTATCAGCATATTTTTCTGGCTCTGAGAACGCCTTCCATCTGGTTCAGCTCCTCGATCACGCTGTCCGGAGCAGGATGGTCCAGATCCAGAATGGTGTAGGCATATTCGCCACGGCTTCGGTTCATCAGATCAGAAATGTTGATGCCTGCCTTGGCCATAGCGCCGGTAAACCGGCTCAGGGTATTGGGAATATTGCGGTGCAGAATGGTCACCCGGCCTGCCTTTGTGCAAATGCCCATATCGCAGTTGGGGAAATTCACAGAGTTGATGATATTGCCGTTTTCCAGGTAATTCATCACCTGCTTCACCGCCATGCGGGCACAGTTGTCCTCGGATTCCTCTGTAGACGCGCCCAGATGGGGAATGGCAATGACACCCTCCATACCGGCGGTCCGGTCATTGGGGAAGTCCGTAACATAGCGGCGGAGCTTTCCGGATTTCAGAGCCTGCTCCAGCGCATCATCGTCTACCAGCAGATCCCGGGCAAAGTTCAGCAGGATCGCACCGTCCTTCATCTGACTGAAGGCCTCGGCATTGACCATTTTCTTGGTATCCTCCAGCAGAGGGGTATGCAGGGAGATAATATCGCACTGAGAATAGATCTCCTCCCTTGTCTTTACCCGGATTACATTGCTGTCCAGATGCCATGCCGCATCGATAGAAATAAAGGGATCGCAGCCGTAGACCTCCATGCCCAGCTTGATGGCCGCATTGGCCAGCGGGCCGCCGATGGCACCAAGGCCGATAACACCCAGCTTCTTGCCGGCGATCTCAAAACCGGCAAACTTGGACTTGCCCTTTTCCACCAGCTTGGATACGCCACCCTCATTCTGGATGGATTTTACCCACTGGATACCGCCGACGATGTCCCGGCAGCCCAGCAGCATACCGCACAGCGCCAGCTCCATAACGCCGTTGGCATTGGCACCGGGGGTATTAAACACCACGATGCCCTGCTCCGCGCACTTATCCAGGGGAATATTGTTCACACCGGCACCGGCTCTTGCTACGGCCAACAGGCCCTCCGGCAGATCCAAATCATGCATAGCCGCGCTTCGCACCAGCACCGCCTGGGCATCCTCCAGAGAATTGGCTGTCTGGTAATTGTCCTTCCAAAGATCCGTTCCCTTCTTGGAGATAGGATTTAGATAATGTACTTGAAACATGGCTTTTCGCTCCTTTATTTCCGATTGCGGCGCTCAAAATCATCCATAAACGCCACCAGTTTTTCCACGCCCTCCATAGGCATCGCGTTATAAATGCTGGCCCGCATACCGCCTACAGTACGGTGACCCTTCAGATTCACAAAGCCGGCAGCAGCAGCTTCCTTCACAAAAGCGGCATCCAACTCCTGATCGCCGGTGACAAAGGGAACATTCATCAGCGAACGGTCCTTCTTTTCCACTGTGCCGCGGAAGAGGCTGCTCTGATCCAGGAAATCATAGAGCACCTTTGCCTTCTTTTCATTGTACGCCTGCATGGCCTCCAAGCCGCCAAACTCCTTCAGCCAGCGGAACACCTTGCCGCAGATATAAATGCCATAGGCAGGTGGGGTGTTGTACATCGAGCCATTATCCGCATGGGTCTTATAGCGCAGCATGGTAGGTGTGCCGGGGAGCACATCTTCCGTGATCAGATCCTCCCGGATCACAGCGATCACAGTACCGGCAGGACCAATGTTCTTCTGGACGCCGCCGTAGATCATGCCATAACGGGTCACATCCACCGGCTCAGACAGGATGCAGGAGGACAGGTCCGCAACCAGGGGCTTGCCCTTGGTATTGGGCAGGGTCTTGAACTTTGTACCGTAAATAGTATTGTTCTCACAGATATGCACGTAATCCGCATCCTCATGGATGGGAAGATCCGAACAATCCGGGATATAAGAGAAATTCCGGTCTGCAGAAGAGGCTGCGGCATAGGCTGTGCCGTAGAGCTTACCCTCCTGATAGGCCTTTTTCGCCCACTGCCCGGTGATGATGTACTCCGCCACCCGGTTTTTCATCAAGTTCATGGGCACCATGGCAAACTGGGTGGAAGCACCGCCCTGCATAAACAGTACCTTATAATTCTCAGGAATGCCCATCAGGGACCGCAGGTCCTCCTCTGCAGTGTCAATGATCTTCTGATAGGCAGAGGACCGGTGGCTCATCTCCATAACGGACATGCCGGTGCCCTGATAATCCATCATTTCCGCGGCAGCTTCCTGCAGAACAGACTCCGGAAGGACCGCCGGACCGGCAGAAAAATTATAAACTCTTGACATACGCTTCTCCTCCAAATCCATCATATGCTTACGCCCGTCTTTTGGACGCGGACTTTTGTGCGTTATTTACGTATATTAGCACTTTTCTCCACAAATTACAATAGTCAAACTGTCAATTCGTCACATATGTAACGGTTTTCTCTCCCCATGGACAGGAATTTGGTCCAAATTCACAAAGCCATTTCCCTCCGCTGCCGGATTGACATTCAGCCATTGGAGAACTATACTGTTATGCAGAAAGTATTTTCCTTTTTGTAAAGACACGCAGCAAAGGAGACAGCATCATGGAATACAGAATTCTGGGAAAAACCGGCTTGCGGATCTCCCGCATGGGCTTTGGCGGCATCCCCATCCAGAGAATCGATGCCGCCGGCACAAAGATTTTGATCCGTCAGCTTCTGAAGGCCGGCGTCAATTATATCGACACTGCCCGGGGCTATACCGTCAGTGAAAGCTACCTGGGTGAGGCGCTGGAGGGGATCCGGGAGCATTTCGTGCTGGCCACCAAGAGCATGGCCCGCACTGCGGATGCCATGGCAAAGGATATTGATATCAGCCTTGCGGGGCTTCGTACCGATTACATCGACCTGTATCAGGTGCATAACCCCTCCCCTGCTGATCTGGAAAAGGTCATCGCTCCCGGCGGCGCGCTGGAAGCCCTGCTGGCGGCAAAGGCCGCAGGAAAAATCGGCCATCTGGGCATCACCGCCCATTCTCTGGAGGTCTTCCGGCGGGCGCTGGAACTTCCCTGGGTGGAGACGGTTATGTTCCCCTATAATATTGTGGAGACCCAGGGTGAAGAACTGATCCGGCAGTGCCGGGAAAAGAATATTGGCTTTGTCTGCATGAAGCCCCTTGCTGGCGGCGCCATTGAGGATGCCACACTGGCACTGCGGTTCGTCTGTGCCGATCCGGATGTAACCGTGGTGATCCCCGGCATGGCAGAGTCTGCGGAGCTTGCGCAGAATCTGGCGGCGGTAAGCAATACCACGCCTCTAACACAGCAGGAGCTTGCCTCCCTGGAGCAGATCCGCAAGGATCTTGGCACCCACTTCTGCCGCCGGTGCAATTACTGCGCCCCCTGTACCGCAGGGATCTCCATTCCCGGCGTATTTTTGATGGAGGGCTATTATTCCCGCTACGGCCTGCAGGATTGGGCAAAAGCCCGGTATGATGCCATGGAAAAAACGGCTTCTGACTGTGTGGAATGCGGCGTATGCGAAACCCGCTGTCCCTATCAACTCCCCATCCGCCAGATGCTGAAGGCTGCGGCTGAAAAATTTGGAAAATAAGAAACGGGCGTGTTGCGAAAATGCAACACGCCCAAAAATCATTTTATTGTCAGAATTCGCTGCTATTTTCCGGTATATTTAGAGAAAAACTTCAGAATTTCCTTCACATCGTAATCCGCCTTGGCGGAGCCGATGAGATAATTCCCTGTTTCGGCAACCTTTGTAAGGATATAGCCATTCTCTACACTCAGGTAGTATTGACAGGATCCACCGTCACCTGAATCCCTATCCGAAGAAAAACCTTTATAAACTCTATATTTCGAATTGGGATTATGAATTCCCACAGGATTACCGTCATACAGGCGGAAGACATATCGGCTATCTTGGGGCACATAGAACGACAGCACATCGAGCTCAGGGTTTTCAGAGAGATAGTCCTGTACCCGTAATCTAAGCTTCATCTGGGGCGTTTCAACGAGCTCACCGTCGGGGGTGACAACAGCCCAATTCAAAATATTAAGAGATGCCTCCGTATCATTGAGGTTAATGACAGAATCGTCGGGAAGGGGTGGCATACAGCCGTTTTCGATAAAATCAGAGAAGTAGTCCAAAATCTGTGCGGGTTTTTGAGACCTGTCCGCGTAGCCGATCAGGTAATTTGTATTATTGCCACTGGCAATAAAAACGCCGTTTTCCATACTGAACGCGAAATAGAGTTCAGAAATTGTATTTAATTCATAACTCCTTGAATACCCCTGGGTAATTACATAAGAGGGATCATCATGCTGACTCACTGCGCGGCAGCCCTCAGGCAGGGAAAGCTCAGATGCGACAGTTACTCCGGATTCATATGCCAGCACCTCATATTCCGCAGGCCTTAAGATGTAATTATGTCTGCGCAGACGAAGCCTTATGTCCTGAGAAAAGAGGTCGAAACCGTCTGCTCTCACTATGCGCCAGTTATTAATTTCCACATCCGTGGTCCAGGTGACAAAATACAGCACAACACCAACCAAAAGTACAGCCAGCGCAACGCATGCACCTATGTATAAAAGTTTCTTACAAGTCATCAAAAAACACCCTCCTAATATATTTTTATCTGATGCTTACATGAAAAGGGCCATTGGAATCACTCCCAAGCAATTAAATAATAACAGTTTCATAGTATAATGAAATTATATAATTGGAAAAACACTTCGTCAATGAAGGATGGGCTCAAACAAAAAATAAAAAGCGATTTTCCGGTATAAAAAGCGTGCTGTAATCTTTTTCCCTTTTCACCCACATCATAAGGGGCCAATGTGTACACTCTGTGTCAATATCCCACTAAATTTAAAAAAACTTTTCGTCTTGCTCTCCATCATCCGACCCCACAACAGGAAAAGCCTCCTCTTGCACAGGGCAATGTCATTAAGTTAAGACAGTATGTCATTCCGAGCCAGTGCGCACAGAATCAATGTGCGCTTGCCCCCGGCAAGCGATTAATTTTGATTCGCTGCGCGGAGCACCACTGGCGTGGGAATCCCCTAAATAGGAGGAGGTTGCCACACCAGTGACATCGGTCACTGGTTCGCAATGACACTATCTTAATGACATTGCTTGCACAGGGGAGGTGGGGTGACAGTTTTATCGTCTGCAGGCAGACATTGCCCGCCTTTGCATCCTTAGGCGTAGTTATCCGCATAATTTTAGGGCGTGTTGCATTTTTGCAACACGCCCATTTTACTTTACATAGTATAATTGTCGAAATAGCCCTGAATGTGGATGATGGGTGTTCCCTTGTCGCCGGAGCCGGAGGTCAGGTCACACAAAGAGCCGATCAGATCCGTCAGGCGGCGGGGGGTAGTACCCTGAGAGGCCATAGAGCCTGCCAGATCGCCCTTTTCCCGGATTGCGCCTTCGATGGCCTTCTTCAGCGCCTCACCGGACAGGTCGGCAAAATCATTGTCCGCCAGATACTTCAGCTTTAGTTCATTGGGCGTGCCCTCCAGACCCGGGGTATGGGCCACGGAGACGCTGGGGTCAGCCAGCTCCCAGATCTTGCCCACAGGATCCTTAAATGCACCGTCGCCATAGACCATGACTTCCACCAGACGGCCAGTCTTTTCCAGGAACTTGGCCTGAATGTCCCGGACCAGACCGGAGCACTCTCTGGGGAAAAGCTTGACCTTATCCTCGGTAGATTTGTTGGAGCCCAGCAGACCGAACTTTTCATTGCAGCCGCTGCCGTCCACAGGAGCAGTGAGAATATCATCCAGACCGCAGACCTTTTCTGCGCCGGCACCCCACAGCAGCCGCTTGGTGCGGGCTCTGGTGTGGATATCACAGGTAAGCACATTTTTTGTATAGTCCAAAATCACCCGGGGGTCATTGGCAAAGACGACCTCTACCTCCGCACCCTCTTCCCGGATCAGATCGGAATAGTACTGCACATAGTCCACCAGTGTAAAGGGATGCAGATTCTCACCAAACAGCTGGCGGTAGCGCTCCAGAGACAGCACATCAGAGTAGGGATTGACCTTGGCTTCATCCAGCTTGTCCAGAGAAACCAGCTCATTGCCCACTTCATCGGAAGGATAGCTGAGCATCAGCACCACTTTCTTGGCGCCTCTGGCGATGCCCCGCAGGCAGATGGCAAACCGGTTCCGGGACAAAATGGGGAAGATCACGCCAACCGTTTCGCCGCCCAGCTTGGCGCGGACATCCTTGGCGATGGCATCCACACTGGCATAGTTGCCCTGAGCCCGGGCCACCACAGATTCGGTGATCGCCACCACATCCCGGTCGCGCATGGTATAGCCTTCACTTTCCGCAGCTTCCAATACGCTCTGCACAACAATACTGACCAGATCATCGCCCTCCCGGATAATAGGGCAGCGAATGCCTCTGGATACAGTTCCGACTTTTCGTTCCATACAGTAACCTCTTTTCCCGGCCGTGAGAAACACAGACCGGATAGAATCAATACAACAATGTTATACCGCAAATTCCCCATATTTTCAATCATTTTTTTGCTTTCACCAAAAAAATTGTACGATCCCACAATCCTTTGCGCAGAAACGGTCTGATCTTCGTGAGGGTATTTTTTAGAAAGGATGGACTTTCTCCGGCTAAGCTGATACAATAGTAAAAATACCCACCTTCTGCCGGCTGTATACCAGGCCGGCATTTTGTTTTCCCCAGGTATCTGCTCTCCGACTTTTGCTGTAACTTTACTGACGGATATTGTCTTTTTTATTCAAAACTGTTATACTAATAAAAATACCCATTTTTACGGAATAGGGAGGCTGCCATGAATATTATTATTGCAGGCGGCGGAAAGGTCGGCATTACTCTGGCCCACCAGCTTTCCGCTGAAAAACATGATATCACCCTGATTGATTCCAATGCGCAGGTGCTCAACGCCAGCATGGAACGCTTTGATATGATGACCGTTCACGGCAACTGCGCCTCCATGGCGGTGCTGCTGCAGGCAGGCATCAAGGATGCGGATCTGCTGATCGCCGCCACCAACGCGGACGAGGTGAATCTTCTGTGCTGCACCACTGCCCACGGCATCAACCCCAATTTACATACCATCGCCCGGATCCGGAATCCGGAATATACCCAACAGATCTATGAAATGCGGGATATTTTTGCTCTTTCCATGACCATCAATCCGGAAAATCAGGCTGCTGTTGAAATAGAACGGCTGCTGAAGTATCCGGGCTTTTTGCGCAGGGATTCCTTTGCCAAAGGCCGGGTAGAGATCGTGGAGCTGAAGATCGACCGGGACAGTAAGCTGTGCGGGGTTTCCCTGCAGGAAATGCCCGGCATTGTCAAATGCAAGGTTCTGGTCTGTGCTGTTTTGCGCAGCGGTACTGCTGCCGTTCCCCGCGGTAATTTTATCCTGCAGGAGGGCGACCGGATCTTCGTTACCGCTCCCACAGAAAATCTGACTGTCATGCTGAAAAACCTTGACATCATCACCCGTCGGGCAAGGCGGGTCATCCTCTGCGGTGGCGGTCGGGTCAGCTATTATCTGGCTGCCCTGCTGGAAAAAAGCAATGTTTCCGTCCAGCTTATCGACAGCAATTACCGCCGCTGCAAAGAGCTGGCTGCCCTGCTGCCCCAGACCTGCGTAGTCCACGGCGATGCCACCGACCACACACTTTTGGAAAACGAGGGACTATCCTCCTGCGACGCACTGGTTACCATGACAGGAACCGACGAGCTGAATATGATCATCTCCCTTTACGGTTCCTCCCGCAATGTCCCTCAGGTTATTACCAAGCTCAGTCATGCAGAAAACCGAAATATCATCGACAGTCTGCCTTTGGGCAGTATTGTATGCCCCAAAGAGCTGTGCTGCAACCATATTATCCGCTATGTCCGCGCCATGCAGAATCAAACCGGCGCTGCTGTGTCCGTCCACGCCATTGCTGACGGTCAGGCAGAGGCTGTAGAATTTCTGGTGGAGGAACCCACACGCAATCAGGGCATTCCTCTGAAGTCCCTAAAGCTGAAGCCCAATGTTCTGATCGCCAGCATTTCCCACGGCGCTCATACAGAGATACCCAACGGCAATTCTATGTTCCATGCCGGTGACTCTCTGGTTGTCGTTACCAGCGGCCGGGGCATCCTGCAGCAGCTGGACGACATTTTCGCATGATCGGGGGCTGGGGTTTATGAACTTTAAAATGATCGGGCGTTTCATAGCCCTGATTCTGCTGGTAGAAGCAGTTTTCATGCTCCCGGCGCTGATCATCAGCCTGTGCAGCGGAGAAGCTCTGGCTGTTTCCGCCTTTTTGAAGACCATGGCCGTGATCGCAGTAGTCTCCGGCATCCTGATCCTGCTTTGCCGCAGTGCCCGCCGGGGCATGAACGCCAAGGAAGGTCTGGTTTGCGTAGGTCTGAGCTGGATTTTTTTAAGCCTTGCAGGCTGCCTGCCTTTTGTGTTCTCCGGCGCTATCCCCAACTATATCGATGCCCTGTTTGAAATCGTTTCCGGCTTCACCACCACCGGTTCTTCGGTACTGGCAAGGCCGGAGGATCTGCCGAACAGCATCCTCTATTGGCGCAGCTTCAGCCACTGGCTGGGCGGCATGGGCGTTCTGGTATTTCTGCTGGCCCTGAGTCCCGGAGATAACCAGGGTGCTGGCTTTACTATGCATCTGCTGCGGGCAGAAAGCCCCGGGCCGGCGGTTGGCAAGCTGGTACCCAAAATGCGAAAAACTGCCACGATCCTGTATTTTATCTATATTGCGCTTACTCTTTTGAACATTCTTTTCCTTCTGCTGGGAAATATGCCTCTGTTTGACGCAGTATGTACCGCATTCGGCACAGCTGGAACCGGTGGTTTTGGTGTAAGGAGCGATTCTATCGCCAGTTACAGCCCCTATATCCAATATGTGACCGCTGTCTTCATGCTGCTGTTCGGCATCAATTTCAGCTGCTATTATCTGATATTGCTGCGGCAGTTTAAAAGTGTATTCAAGGATGAAGAACTGCGGCTGTACATCGGTATCGTAGCAGGCAGCGTCCTTCTGATCGTTGCAAACCTTTGGGGAACTTTCAGCTCTGCAGAAGAAACCTTCCGCCATGCATTCTTTCAGGTCAGCAGCATTATCACCACCACAGGCTATGCCACTACAAATTTCGACCTGTGGCCCAGTTTTTCCAAAGCCATATTGCTAATGCTGATGATCACCGGTGCCTGCGCCGGCTCTACCGGAGGTGGTATCAAGATCGCAAGAGTGCTGCTGATCTTCAAAAGCCTGCGGCGTAACATCCGTCAGGTGCTGCATCCGAAAAAAGTTCAGGTGATCCGCAGCAACGATCAGGTGGCAGACGAGCAGATCCTCGCCAATACCAACGCCTATCTTGCCGCTTATGTGATCATTATCATCGCCAGTGTGCTGCTGATCTCTCTGGATGGCTTCTCCACCACCACAAATATTACAGCGGTTCTTGCCTGCTTCAACAATATTGGCCCGGGATTGGAGGCTGTAGGCCCAAGCTGCAATTTTGCTGGCTTCAGTCCCCTGTCCAAGCTGGTGCTGATCTGGGATATGCTGGCAGGACGATTGGAGATCTTCCCTATTCTGGTACTATTCTCCCGCTCCACATGGCTTCACAGATAACAAAAAAGTGTGCTGCAATGCAGCACACTTTTTTTATCCTTTATATCTGGGCTCACAGGTCAGGTTCAGGCCCAGCCGTTTCAGAGTTCTTTCGTCTACCGACGAGAGGATCACGGAAGAGTGGACATCGCACCCTCTGAGCTTATTGAGCTGCCTGAGTGCCATCTCTGCAGTGGGATTGGTAGCTGCACTGATGGACAGGGCGATCAGGGTCTCATCCGTATGCAGCCGGGGATTCCGGTTGCCCAGATGGACGACTTTCAGCCGCTGGATGGGATCGATGGCCACCGGCGCGATCAAATGCAGGTCATCCGGCATACCACCAAGGACTTTTAGAGCATTCAGAAGCAGCGCAGAGGATGCTCCCAGCAGATTGGAGGTCTTTCCGGTAACGATGGTGCCATCGGGAAGTTCCAGTGCCGCAGCGGGAAGACCGGTTTCCTCTGCCTTTTTCAGTGCAGGAGCAACCACCCGGCGGCTGGTTGCATCTACGCCGGCTTTTTTCATCAAAAGCTCCAGCTTCAGCACCACATCATCGGATACCTTGCCCTGCCTTTGATCACAAAGTACACCGTAATACCGGCGGATGATTTCCTGGCGGGAGGCCTCTCTGGCCGCCTCATCATCAATAATGCAGTTGCCCACCATATTGACGCCCATATCCGTGGGGGATTTATAGGGGCATTCTCCCAGAATCTTTTCAAACATAGCCACCAGAACGGGAAATGCCTCCACATCCCGGTTGTAATTCACAGTGGTCTTTCCATAGGCTTCCAGATGGAAGGGATCAATCATGTTTACATCATTCAGATCCGCCGTGGCTGCCTCATAAGCAAGGTTTACCGGATGGTTCAGCGGCAGATTCCAAATGGGAAAGGTCTCAAATTTGGCATAGCCTGCCTTTACCCCCCGCTTGTGCTCATGATAAAGCTGGCTCAGGCAGGTTGCCAGCTTGCCGCTGCCGGGGCCCGGCGCGGTGACCACCACCAGCTCCCGGGTGGTCTCAATATAATCGTTGCGGCCATAGCCCTCATCGCTGACGATATAGGAGATGTTGGAGGGGTAACCCTCAATGGCATAATGGTGATAGACCCTTACACCCACGCTCTCCAGCCGGGCCTGAAACGCCTTGACCGCAGGCTGATCGCTGAACCGGGTAAGCACAACGCTGGAAACATACAGGCCGAAATCCCGGAAAATATCAATCAGCCGAATTACATCCTGGTCATAGGTAATGCCCAGATCGCCCCGGATCTTGCTCTTTTCGATATCCGCCGCATTGATGGCAATAACCATCTCCACCTGCTCCTTCAGCTGCAGGAGCATTTTCAGCTTGCTGTCCGGCTGAAAACCGGGCAGCACCCGGGATGCATGATTGTCATCATACAGCTTGCCGCCAAACTCCAGATACAGCTTGCCGCCAAACTGGGCGATCCGCTGGCGGATATGCTCCGACTGGGTCTGCAGATACTTGTCATTATCAAAGGCAATATTACCCATGGTTGCACCTCTTTGTTTCGATCCTATTTATTTAATATACTAGATTAAATTCCAAATAGCAAGTTCTTTCCCCAAGATTATTTTTTTGATTCCGGTTCCCCCTGTCGAACTACGTCACATAGCGCTTGTGTTGCATGGTAAATTATGCTACAATATTTCCATATTTTAATGGGAGGTGCCATTTATGGAATTCAGTATCAATCATCCTGTCCTGTTTGTTCTGGCAGGGATCCTGATCGCCGTTGTTCTTGCCCAATCGGTATTCTTTCTTGTAAAGGCACTGAAGCGGAGCAAGGCCCTCGGCATGGATCAAAAAAAGATCCGCAAGACGATCAAGACCGCCGCGATTTTCACTGTTGCACCGGCTGTGGCCATCGTGATCAGTGTCATTACCCTGAGCAAAAAGCTGGGTCTTCCCCTACCTTGGCTGCGGCTGAGCGTTATCGGCTCTATGAGCTACGAGACCGTCGCCGCCAACAATGCCCTGAGCGCTATGGGCCAGTCCCTCGGCTCCGGCGTGGCCCTGACTGCCCAGCAGTATGTCAATGTTTTAATGGTCATGACGATTTCCATTATGATGGGCATCTGGCTGGTGCCTGCCATTGGCAAAAAGCTGCAAAGCGGCATGACCTCTTTGGGTAAGCGGGATGCCAAATGGGCAGATATTTTCAGCAATTCCCTGTTTATTGGCATGATCGCCGCATTTTTGGGCTTTGTTTTCTGCGATATTTCCCGCCTGTGGACTCCCAGCGAAGAATACACCGCCACCTCCGGTCTGGTTCCGGTAGCCGTTATGCTGGTTTCGGCAATGGTCATGGTGGTCTGCGGCCTGCTGATGAAAAAACCGAAATTCAAGTGGCTGGGAGAATATGCCCTGCCCCTGAGCCTGATCATGGGCATGGCCTCTGCCATTCCCTTTACCGCGTGGCTGGGTTAAGGAGGGTGCTGACATGAAAAAGAACCTGTCTTACATGGACTCTGTCCACCGCAGCGGACGGATCTGGAATCTCAGCGTTATGGTGCTGCTTCTGGCTTTCCCCTTGACGGTAGCTGTTTTGTTCAGCGTCTCTCCGGACTGGGGCGCACTGGGCATGGGCCTTCTGGCCACCGCCCCCATGTACTGGGCTGTGGGCGCCATTGAAACCGTCACCTTTGTGCCCATGCTGGGCGCCGGCGGCTCCTACTTAAGCTTCGTTACCGGCAACATATCCAACCTGAAGCTGCCCTGCGCTATCAACGCGCTGGAGCAGAATGAGGTCAGCGCCAACAGCGAGGAGGGTGAGATCATCTCTACCATCGCCATCGCCACCTCCAGCATCGTTACTACCGTGATCATCCTCATCGGCGTCATCTGCATTGCCCCGCTGACTCCCATTCTGGAAGCGCCTGTGCTGCAGCCTGCCTTTGAGCAGATCCTGCCAGCCCTGTTTGGCGGTCTGGGTGTGGCCTTTGTTTCCAAGAACTGGAAGATAGCCGTTGCCCCCATCCTGCTGATGCTGGTGCTGTTTATCTTTATCTCCGCCATGAATTCCGGTACTGTGGGCATTATGGTGCCGGTTTCCGCAGTGTTTACCATTGCTGTGGCACGGATCTTGTACAAGCGGGGTGTGCTGTAATGCTTTACTGTATTCTTGGTCTCGTGGGCGTCTTTCTCGCTGTGGTTCTGATTCGGACACTGCTTTTTAAGCCCAAGGCCCAGCCAGTTGAAGCCTGCGATCCGGTAGAATTTGACCGGGACGGGGCTGTGCGCAATCTGGCAGAGCTTGTCAAATGCAAGACCATTTCCTACAATGACCCTGCCATGGAGGACGAGGCTGAATTTGAGAAGCTGATCGCCCTGCTGCCTGAACTGTATCCCAATGTGTTCTCCGTCTGCAGCTTTGACCGGCTGCCGGATCGGGCGCTTCTTTTCCGCTGGCCGGGCAAAAATGCCAGTGATCCGGCTGTGATGATGGCCCACTACGATGTGGTGCCCGTGGATGAGGCAAACTGGGAAAAGCCCCCCTTCGCCGCCATTATTGAGGACGACGTGCTTTGGGGTCGGGGCACACTGGATACCAAGGTCACCTTTAACGGCGTGCTGACCGCCGCCAACCATCTCATCGGCAAAGGCTTTCAGCCGGAGCATGATATCTACTTTGCCTTCTCCGGCGGCGAAGAGGTCAACGGAAAAGGTGCTGTCAACATCGTAAATTACTTTATGGAAAAGGGCATTGAGCCTGCCATGGTAGTAGACGAAGGCGGCGCGGTTGTGGAAAATGTATTCCCCGGTGTGAAAGCCCCCTGCGGTCTCATCGGCATTGCGGAAAAGGGCATGATCAATGTATGCTACCGCACGAAGTCTTCCGGCGGCCACGCCTCTGCCCCCAAGCCCCACACCCCTGTGGGAATTCTATCAAAGGCCTGCTGCCGGGTGGAGGATCATCCCTTCAAAATGCGGCTGACCAAGCCTGCTGCGGAGATGTTCGACACTTTGGGGCGGCACTCCACCTTCCTTTACCGGATGATCTTTGCCAACCTCTGGTGCTTTGGCTGGGTGCTGGATCTGCTGGGCCGGCTCTCCGGCGGCGAGATCAACGCGCTGCTGCGCACCACCGTTGCTTTTACCCAGATGGAGGGCAGCCCCGCCCGTAATGTGATATCAACGGAAGCATCCATGGTATCCAACATCCGGCTGAATCCTGCAGACAGTGTGGATTCCGCCCTTGCATATCTTCGCAAGACAGTAAAGGATGACAATGTCCAGATCACGGCTCTGGAATCCTGTGAGCCCAGTCCGGTTTCGCAGACCGGCTGCAGCGCATGGGACACTGTGGCCGCGGCAGTGGCTCAGACCTGGCCCGGCTGCATCGTCAGCCCCTACCTGATGGTCCAGTGCTCTGACTCCCGCCACTACCGGGATCTTTCCGACCATGTCTACCGTTTTTCCGCCATGGATCTGACCGCACAGGAGCGGGCTTCCATCCACGGAAACAATGAGCGCATCCGTCTGGAGACCGCCTGTAAGGCTGTAGAATTCTACATCCGGCTTATGGACAAGTGCTGATTTTTTATGCTCCACAGGCAGCTTTGCCTGTGGAGTTTTTTTCATACAATCGCGCGCTGTTCCTGTAAAATATATCGATTGCTTTTTATCCCCTGTCATGGTAAAATTTATGGTGTAGGGGTGCGCAATGCTCCCTTGTCATGCGAAAATCCTGAAAATGAGGTGAACCTCTGTGCAAATCGAAAAGTCGGCCTATGCCTTTCGGCTGGACGGCAACCCCATAGCGTGTGAGGTCTTTGGTCACGGACATATCAACCACACCCTGAAGCTGACCACAGATACGGGCAGCGAGTATATCCTGCAGAAGATCAACACCTATGTATTTCATGACCCGGTGCGGCTGATGGCCAATGTTGGCTCCGTCACTGATTTTCTGCGCAGGAAGGTGGATGACCCCCGTCTGGCTCTCCACTACATCTCCACCTATGACGACAAATACTACCATGTAGACGAAAACGGGGAATATTGGCGGGCATACGATTTTGTTGGCGGCTTCTGTCTGGACACACCGGAATCCGACGAGGATTTTTACCAAAGTGCCCTGGCTTTCGGCAGATTTCAGCAGCTTTTGGCTGATTTCCCTGCCGAAACCCTTTATGAGACCATTCCGGAATTCCACAACACCATCGACCGCTATCGCCAGTTCAAGGAATCCGTAGCTGCCGATCCTCTGGGAAGAGCTGCCGGTGTGCAGGAAGAAATTGATTTTCTTCTGGAGCGGGAGGAACTGGGTGCTACACTGCAGAAAATGCGGGAGGAAAACCTGCTGCCCCTGCGGGTGACCCACAATGATACCAAGCTGAACAATGTGCTTCTGGACCGGATCACCAGAAAGTCTCTGTGTGTTCTGGATCTGGATACGGTCATGCCCGGTCTGAGCCTGTATGACTTTGGCGATTCCATCCGGTTCGGCGCAGCCACTGCCGCCGAGGATGAGCAGGACACATCCAAAATGGCGCTGGACCTGCACCTGTTTGAGGTTTATACCCGAGGCTATCTGGAGGCTGCCACCTCTTTGACCCAACGGGAGATCGCCATGCTGCCCATGGGCGCCATTGTGATGACGCTGGAGCTGGCCACCCGCTTTTTGAAGGACTATCTGGACGGCGACCTGTATTTTAAGACCCAGTATCCGGAACACAATCTGGTGCGGGCAAGGACTCAGATCCGGCTGGTAGCGGATATGCAGGAAAAAATGGAAGAAATGAACCGCATCGTGGCACAGGTTTCCAGCCAGGTGCGTGAAAAATAAGGAGGAAATAAACTATGCAGTATTTGGGCGTAAATTACAGCATTCGCAATATCCCTGAGTTGGATCCCGGCTTTATCCCCTTCGGTGTCTGGGCAAATGCCTACCGCCAGGGTGCCAGCAAGCCTCTGGCCATCGCCGTAGAGAGGGAAAAGGGCAGCATTTCTGTACGCAACACCTTTATCCACGGCACTGCTGAAATGCAGGAGGCAGACTACCGCTATGTAGAGCGCTATGTCAAGTTCCTGCTGTGGTCCATCGGTGGCTTCCGCGTATATATCTGCGGCTGCTCCGAGCTGGCTCAGCGCCTGCAGAAGGCTTATGCAGCCGACGGCGAGCGGGCTTTCGACTACGATTTCTTCCAGAAGCTCTACGAGCGGGAACTGGAGATCATTGATCTGCCTCTGGATCAGTGCCCCGCTTCCAACGAGACTCCCCGTCCCATTGGCGGCCATACTGACGGCTGCCGCATCGGCTTTGATGCCGGCGGATCTGACCGCAAGGTCTCCGCAGTGATCGACGGCGAGTGCGTCTACTCCGAGGAAGTCGTCTGGCATCCCAAGAAGAACCCCGATCCTACATATCAGTATGAAGGCATTCTGGATTCCTTCCGCACCGCCGCATCCAAGATGCCCCGGGTGGATGGCATCGGCGTTTCCTCCGCTGGCGTGTTTATCGGCAATGCTCCTATGATCTCCAGCATTTTCTACTGCGTTCCCAGAGAGCGTTGGGACGAGGTCAAGACCGTATTTGACCGGGCTGCCGCCGAGATCGGTGATGTGCCCATCGTCGTTGCCAACGACGGTGACGTTTCCGCTCTGGCTGGCGCTATGGGCATGGGCTGCGGCTCTATCATGGGTCTGGCCATGGGCACCAGCGAAGCTGTGGGCTATGTTGACAAGGATAAGAACGTTCTGGGCTGGATCTCCGAGCTGGCTTTTGCTCCCGTTGATCTGAGCGAGGAAGCCATGCAGGACGAGTGGTCCACCGACTTCGGTGTGGGCTGCAAGTACTTCTCTCAGGATGCCGTCATCAAGCTGGCACCCCGTGCCGGTATTGAGCTGGACGAGAGCCTGACCCCCGCTGAAAAGCTGAAGGTCGTTCAGGCCCTGATGGAAAAGGACGATCCCCGCGCCGCCAAGATCTATGCCGACATTGGTAAGTATCTGGGCTACACCGTGGTGCTGTACTCCGAGTTCTATGACATCCGCCACCTGATGCTGCTGGGCCGCGTTATGTCCGGCAAGGGCGGCGATCTGATTCTGGAGAACTGCCGCGCCGTTTTGAAGGATGAGTATCCCGCTCTGTACGAAAAGGTGGAAGTCATGCTCCCCGACGAGAAGACCCGCCGCGTGGGTCAGAGTGCTGCTGCTGCCAGCCTGCCCGAGATCCGCAAATAAATCAAACCGGAGGCAGCACCGCAAGGGCTGCCTCTGTCTATAAAAGGAGAGATTTTTATGTTCTATAAAAACGCCAGAATCTTTTGCTCTGATTTCCAGTTCCACACCGGTGCTTTTGAGGTAAAGGACGGAAAGTTTGGTGCCGTTCTTCCCCAGAATGTTCCGGAGGATGCTGTGGACCTGCAGGGCGCCACTGTGATCCCCGGCCTGATCGATGTACATAACCACGGCAACTCCGGCGCTGACTTTTCCGACGGTGATTATGCGGGTCTGAAGAAGATGGCCAAGTATCTGGCCGAAAACGGCATCACCTCTTTCGCTCCCGCCTCTATGACCCTTCCTTATGATGTGCTGGAAAAGGCTTTTGCTACCGCCCGCACGCTGGCAGATGAAGCACCCGAGGGGCATTCCCGCCTTATGGGTATCCAGATGGAAGGCCCTTACTTCTCCATGAAGAAAAAGGGCGCACAGAACGGCGAGTACCTGAAAACCCCCGATTTTGACGGCTTTAAGGCCCTGTACGAGGGCTGCGGCGGTCTGGTTCGCATCGTGGACGTAGCTCCCGAGCTGCCCGGCGCTATCGAGTTTGTGGCAAAGGCCAAGGATTTTTGCACTGTTTCCGTGGCTCACACCGATTCTGACTATGACCACGCAAAGCAGGCATTTGAAAACGGCGCCACTCACCTGACCCACCTGTACAATGCCATGCCCGGCATCCACCACCGCAACCCCGGTGTGATTCCTGCTGCAGCAGAGAATCCCCATGTCCGGGCCGAGCTGATCTGCGACGGCATGCACATCCATCCTGCTTCTGTCCGTCTGGCCTTCTCTATCTTCGGCGGTGAGCGGATGATCCTGGTGTCCGATGCCCTGCGCTGCTGCGGTATGCCTGACGGCGAGTATGAGCTGGGTGGCCAGCCGGTGTTCCTTGCCGGCGGTGTTGCCAAGCTGGCTGACGGTACTCTGGCAGGCTCTGCCACTAACCTGTATGACTGCATGAAAAATGCCATCCTCTTCGGCATTCCGGAAGAAGACGCTGTCCGCGCTTCCACCTTCAACCCCGCCTGCTCTCTGGGTGTTCAGGATCAGGTTGGCTCCATTGCCCCCGGTAAGCTGGCAGACTTCATCGTTTGCCGCAGTGATTACACCGGAAGACGGGTCTTTGTGGGCGGCAAAGAGATTTGACATTTTCCCCTTTCGTGATATACTGGTGCAGGGCGGTCTCCGCCCTGCATTTTCCATATTAACCGAGGTTTTTATGAGCAGACAACATATCGGCAACCGGACCTTCTACCGGCAGGTCACGGCCATTGCCATCCCCATAATTATCCAGAACGGCATTACGAACTTCGTCTCCCTGCTGGACAATATCATGGTCGGACAGGTGGGCACTCTGCAGATGAGTGGCGTTTCCATCATTAACCAGCTGATGTTTGTATTCAACCTGTGCATTTTTGGTGCCAGCTCCGGTGCGGGCATTTTCACCGCCCAGTTTCACGGCTCACAGGACCATGCCGGCATCCGCCACACCTTCCGGTTCAAGGTTCTGTCCTGCCTGCTGCTGTCTCTGGGTGGCATCGCTCTATTTGCGCTGGGTGGCAACGGGCTGACCGGTCTGTACCTTCAGGGTGAGGGCAATCCTCAGGACGCAGCCGAAATACTTAGATTTGGACATGAATATCTGGAAGTTATGCTCTGGGGCCTTGTGCCCTTTGCTTTGAGCAACGCCTATGCCAGCACTCTGCGGGAAACCGGACAGACCACTGTGCCTATGGCGGGCGGCATTCTGGCGGTGTTTGTCAATCTAATATTGAACTATGTGCTGATTTTCGGCCATTTGGGCGCGCCGGCCATGGGCGTTCGGGGCGCTGCGCTGGCCACTGTGATTTCCCGGTATGTTGAGCTTGTATTCGTGGGCGGATGGACCCATCTGCACGGAAAGCTCCATCCCTTTATTCGCGGTGCATATCGCTCTATCCACATTCCCAAGACCTTGCTTTTCAGCATTTTCCGCAAGGGCATGCCATTGCTTGCCAATGAGTTCTTATGGGCCAGCGGTATGGCATTTTTGAGCCAGTGTTACTCCACCTGCAGTCTGGATGTAGTGCCTGCCATGAACATCTCCACCACCTTGTACAACTTAAGCAGTGTGGCCTTTATCTCTATGGGCAACGCAGTGGGAATTCTCATGGGACAGATGCTGGGTGCCGGAAAGCCGGAAGAGGAGATACGCAGCAGCAACCGGAAGCTGATTCTTATCAGCGTCTATGCAGGTGCGATTTTTGGCGGTGTGATGGCTGCCGTTTCCGGACTCTTCCCCCTGCTGTATAATACAAGCGACTCTGTCCGGCTGCTGGCAATGCAGCTGATCTGCATTTGCGCCTTTTTTATGCCCTTCAATTCCTTTATCAATGCCGCCTACTTTACCCTGCGATCCGGCGGTCAGACGCTGGTCACCTTCCTGTTCGACAGCTGCTTTGTCTGGTCGGTATGCGTGCCACTGGCCTTCTGCCTGAGCCGGTTTTCTCCCATATCCATACTGCCCCTTTATATAATCTGTCAGTCAGTGGATCTGATCAAGTGTGTCATCGGCGGATTTATGATCCGCAAAGGCAGCTGGATCCAGAATCTTACAAAATCCTGATAGGAAAAAGCAGCCACCTGAAGGTGGCTGCTTTTATTTCAGCATAAAGGCATTATTCAGCACCAATGTGCTGTAAAGGAACAGCACATCCTGCCCGTGGAAATCCAGAAACCGGTCCAGCATTTGGCTGGAGATATACCGGACATCTACCAACGTCACCGATTTATATCCCTGCACCAGCAAGGGCGCAAGAGAACTTCCAAAGGAATCCCGGAAGATGATCAGCTCTCTCTCGGTTGTTGCCTGCGGATTCTCGATAGTCAGCAAGGACACCGAACCGGACAGAAACACCTCGTACATATCCTTGCCCTCCAGCTTTGAAAGATCGTACACACTGCCGTAGCTACCGGTTTCATAATTGTAAACGCGGCACTGGGAAAGGAGGTTACTTTCCATGGTGTACAGCGTATCCGGCTCCAGAGGAAGTGCCGCCTGCCCATAATAAACCCCATAAAAAGGCCGCTGGGCCGCCACAGGGCGCAATTCCTGCTGCATAGGACCGGGAGCACCCATGGCATCGCAAAGCCTCTGCGCCGCTGGAATCAGCTTTTCCTGCCGCCAATGGGTATCCGTTTTATAATAATCGCTGGCAGTCAGGCAATCCGTAAGGTTTACATAACTTGCATAGGGCATGCCCTTTTGCATTTTTTCAAACAGTGCACCGTAATCCATGGCAGGGTAGCCTTCGGGCTCTGCCAGATAGTATCCCTTATCCGGCACAATGGAAAGAAAAACTCTGGAATCCTGCAAATATCGCTCATAGATCCTGCCTATGACCTGCAGCGCATGATCCAAAGATGCTCCATTGAGGGGATAATCCAGCTGCGCCGCATGGCCTTGAGAAAGGTAAATGCCATTGTTATCCCGCTGGCCCAGAAGATTATAGTGAAACAGTGCCTTCAGGGTGCGGAAATTGTCCCTTAGAGGAAACTGATCCAGAGTGAAGCTCTCAAAACCCTCCATAAATTCTCCGCTTAGCACCGACTCACCGGAAAGCTCAGGAAACTGCTGCAGCTCCCGCCGCTCCGTATCCGAATGGGTCTTGGAAGGGCTCAGCCAAGCAACCGCTGTCAATCCCAGCCAAAGGGTGCAGAGGGCTGCCGCCACCATTGTCGATTTCTTCATATGCCCTCCTAAAACCGGAAATACAGGAACGGATTAAACGAGCCGTCCACAAGATAACCTGTGCACAGCAGAAGCAGCGCCCCACCTGCTGCGATCCTAAGCGCCCATGTGCCATCCCAGCGGTTTTGGAGTGATACAGCCCCATTGCGCACCAGCGGCGTTGCTCCAACAAAGCCCGCAATCAAAAGAAGCGCAAAGCTTTTCAGATAGTATACAGACTCCACGGTGATCAGCGGAACGGGCAGCAGGCCAAACATTCCCATCAGGTCCTCCCCTGCCTGCCCCAAGGTTTCTGCGTTAAAGATCACAAAGCTGACCACGATTATCAGCAATACATAGCCATGGCGCAGCAAATTGGGAAGGCGGTTTAAAAGGGGCAGCCATTTTTCCAAAAGTAGCAGCGCCGCAAACAAAAGCCCCCATAAAACGAAGTTCCATGCAGCGCCGTGCCAAAGCCCTGTAAGCATCCACACTGTCAGAATATTCAGCACCCATCTGCCCCGGCTGACCCGATTGCCCCCCAGAGGGATATAGACATAGTCCCGAAACCAGCCGCCCAGGGTCATATGCCACCGGCGCCAGAACTCCGTGACGCTTCTGGAAATATAGGGATAGTCAAAATTCCTGGGGAAGCGGAAGCCGAAGATCCGCCCCAGCCCCACAGCCATATCACTGTAACCGGAGAAGTCAAAATAGATGTGCAGGGCAAAGGCAATGGCATACAGCCAGTAAAACAGCAAAGACTTTTCGTCCGCATCCCGGAAAATTACCGTCAGCTCCCCAAGGGGGTTCGCCAAAAGTACCTTTTTGCCCAGTCCTGTCAGAAACAGAAAGATGCCCTCGGAAAGGTCCTCCCATGTAGTTTTCCGGCTCTCCAGCGCCCGATCCACATCCACATAGCGGACAATGGGCCCTGCGATCAGCTGGGGAAACAGCGCAACATACGTGCCAAAGGAAATGATATTCCTCTGGGCCGGCACCTTTCCCCAGTATACATCCGCCACATAGCTCATGCACTGAAAGGTGTAGAAACTGATGCCGATGGGTAGCGCCAGCTTTAAAAGCGGCACACCCATCCCCGTCAGCAGATTCCAGTTTTCCAGCGCAAAATCTCCATACTTAAATACCCCCAGCATGGCCACGCCGGTTAGGATCGCTAGAGTCAGCCATGCCCGTTTTCCTGCTTTTTGGCTGCATTTTTCCGTGGCAATGCCGTAGCCGTAAAACAGCGCAATAGCCGCCACCATCAGCAGCACATACCGGGGCTCTCCCCAGGCGTAGAAAAAGAGGCTTGCAAGCAGCAACCATCCATTTTTCAGCCGCCAGGGCAGGCAAAAATAGACCACCGCCACCACCGGCAGAAAGTAAAACAAAAATGGGATTCCTGAAAAAAGCATAGTCTCTCCTCAAAAACGGTGGGATTTACACAAAACCGGTCTTTCTTCAGCTGACAACAGCTTCGTTATACAGGATCCGGGCCTGGGGATATTGACCGGTAAGCTTATCCTGAAATGTGGTCAGAATATCCTTGCTGGCAAATACCATCAAAAGGTGCTGCCCGTCCACATCCGCCAAAAGCAATCTGTCCGGCATGCCGCAGATCCACTGGTTTCCCTGAATGGCATCCCGCCAGTCCTTTGCCAGATCCTCTGCTGACGCATCCTCAGAGAGCTTAAATACCACACCGGTAAAGATATTGCTGTTCATCATATGCACCAAGGAAGCGCCCTCTGTGACCTCCTGCAGGCTGCTTTCCGGCAGCAGGTAACGGGTGGTCAGCTCCTCGGTGTTTTGCATATCCAGATCCCCCGGAGCATCCGTGACAGAGTTCTCAATGGCACCGCCATAGGCGGCAAACCGCTCATTTTCCCCATAGGTCTGCCAAATACTATTCAGGATCTGGGCAGACTGGGTGGTTGCCGTACCGGCAGGCGTTCCTTCCGTAGACTGGGTGGTCTGGGTAGGGGTTGTCTGGGTAGACGGCAGGGTGGTCCCTCCTGTGGAGCTGCTCTCGGTAGGCTGGGTATTTCCTCTGCAGCCGGAAAGCATCATACCTGTCAGAAGGATGATCATGAGAAAAGATAGAATTTTTGTCATAGTAATTCCTCCGTATTTTTAAAATACTCTCCTATCATATCCAGAAAATATACCCTTTATACCCACACTTTTCCAAAGGCGTGCTTTTCCCGTTTTGCAACGGCCATCAAAAAAAGTCGGATGGAAATCCATTGACTTCCCTTCTGGATTTTAGTATATTGGATAAAAAGGACGAAAGGAGTCATGCGTATGCTGATTGATGCACATACCCATATGATCCATCCCTATGAGGAAACTTACAAGCAGAATATGGAACTGGCCCGCTGCCGGTTTGGTGTGGATCATGTCATTGTTTCCAATCTGCAAAGTTTATATCCGGATGAAGCAGAGATCCAGACCCTTAACGATGCCACCTACCAATACATGCAGGAGCGTCCGGATTTCGTCTCCGGTCTTTGCACACTGAATCCCCGCCACGAAAACGCCGCCCAGGAGCTGGAACGGCGGTTGGATCAGGGTTTTGTGGGCGCAAAGCTTTGGGTGGCCACCCACTGCGATGACCCTCTGGTAGATCCCATCGCCCGGGTATGCATAGATAGAAATGTGCCTGTCCTCATCCACACCTTTTACAAATCCCACCCCGGAATGCAGCTGCCTTATGAATCTCTGGGCGAGAATGTGGCAAATCTTGCCCGCCGATTCCCTGAGCTGAAGCTGGTAATGGCCCACCTTGGCGCCTCTGCCTTCCGGGAGCTGCCCACGGTAGCATCTCTTCCCAACGTGTGGGTGGACTTTTCCGGCTCTCTTTGCCACGCGGACACACTGCCTTATGCCCTGGGTTTGCTGGGCTCCAAGCGGATCCTGTTCGGTACGGACGGACCCCTTGTTGCATTTCACCCCAGCATTGGTCAGCTGCTGGATGCAGAGCTGACAGAAGAGGAGCGGGAGGATATCTCCTGGCGCAATGCCGATCGTCTGTATTTGGGAGGCCGCTATGAAAAGATTTGATGTAAACTGTTTCTCCGGGCACTGGCCCTTCCACAGTACCGCCCACCCCGGCTGTGATCATCTGGCCGCCGCCCACAAGGCTGCCGGCATTGAGGGTGGCTTGATTACATCTCTGCAGACTGTCTTTTATCTGGATCCCCTTACCGCTGCCAGGGAGCTGTATCAGCAGCTTCCGGAAGGGTATGGTCAGGTATTTGCTGTGAATCCGGAGCTTCCTGACGCAGCTCAGCTGTGCGTGGATGCCTTTGAAAATTATGCCGTCAAGGGCATTCGTCTTGTGCCCACTTTCCACAATTTTTCCTGGGAGGGCAAAGGCACTCAGGCGGTATTGTCTGCCGCGGAGAAGCTGTCGCTGCCGCTTTTCATTACTCTGAACCTGGAAGATCCCAGAGTTGACTACATGGTGATGCAGACAACTCTGGATATGGCCCGGCTGTCCGGCGTGCTGAAGGATCTGCCGGATGTCCCGGTGATCGTTACCCATGGCTATTGGGGCAACTTGTCCGGCCTGAGCAGCGCCATCTCCTCCCGAAAGAATACATTCGCCGACATCTCCGGACTGAACGCCCCTCTGACCGCTTTGGACCAGGCCGCTGATCTTTTGGGCTGCGAGCACCTGATGTTTGGCTCCGGCGCCCACCTGCACGCCCTGAGCTGCGCTGTGCAGAATATGCTGCATAACGCCCTAACAGAAAAACAGCAGCAGATGATCTGGTACGACAATGCCGCAAATATTTTTGGATTTGACGGAGGCATATGATATGGCACAGAATATCGCCCTCTACGGCGGAGAAAAAGTCAAAACCACCCCGTTTGGAACGGGGATGCGGTTCGGTCAGGAAGAGCTTACAGAGCTGAAAGAAGCGCTGGAGCAGAATTCCCTCTTTTACTGGTACGGCAATAAGGTAAAGACTCTGACGGAGCGATTCCGGGAAATGTACCAGATGCCCTACTGTGTTGCCGCCTCCTCCGGTACTGCCGCCATTCATGTGGCGCTGGGCGCCTGTGGGGTTACCGTTGGGGACGAAGTGATCACATCGCCCATCACGGATATGGGTACTATAATCGGAATCCTGTTTCAAAATGCTGTTCCCGTATTTGCCGATGTGGATCCCAACAGCTATAACATGGATCCAAAAAGCATCGAGGAAAGGATCACCAGCCGCACCAAGGCGATCCTTGTGGTCCACCTGACCGGCGGACCTGCGGATATGGATCCCATCATGGAAATTGCCAAACGGCACAATCTGAAAGTTATTGAAGATTGCGCCCAGAGTTATCTGGCCACCTACAAGGGTAAGCTCTGCGGTACCATCGGCGATGTGGGCTGCTTCAGCCTCAATGATTACAAGCAAATCAGCGCCGGCGACGGAGGACTGCTGATCACGAAGGATGCTGGCATTTATCATGCCGCCCTCCGGTTTGCCGACAAGAATTATCAGCGACTGGCAGACCAAGGCTCGCTTAACCGGGACATCCCCTTTATCGCGCCCAACTACCGGATGAACGAGCTGACCGGTGCTGTGGGTATTGCCCAGCTGAAAAAGCTGCCCTGGATCTGTGCCCGGCGCAATGCCATTGGCGAGCGGATCAGTGCTGCCATCAAGGATCTTCCTGGTATCGAGCCGCCTAAGGTTTATGATGGCTGCAAGAGCACTTACTGGTTCTATATGTTCCGGATCAACGAGGGGCTTGCCGGTGTCAGCCCCGCCAAGTTTTCCGAGGCACTTAAGGCAGAAGGCATTCCCAATATGCTGGGCTATATTCCGAATTGCGTTTACGAATATGAAATTTTCCGGAATCAGAGCGGCTATCCCGGTTCCCACTGCCCCTTCCAGTGCCCTAAAAACGGAACCACCTATGAATACAAAACAGGACTTTGCCCCACTGCGGAGGATGTACTGCGCACCTCTATCCGCTTTGGTATCAGCGAATTCTACACCGATGAGGATGTGGACGCTATTATCGAAGCGATCACCAAAGTTTCCGCATTCTTTGCAGAAAGCAAATAACCCTCCTAAGCACAGAAAACATCCCCCAGGCCTTTCGGCTTGGGGGATGAAAATCTATTATGGAAATGCATCAAAGCGGATCCAGCTTCTCTAGACTTCCCGGGGGATATCCCTCGATCTTCTTAAAGGTCCGGATGAAGTTGGTGTAGTTTCCAAAGCCGGACAGGGCGCAGGCCTCACTGCCGGATCGACCCAGATACAGGTGCTTTTTCGCTTCTGCCACCTTGCGAAGGAGCAAATACTGACCGGGAGTAATGCCGTAAGCCTCTTTGAACAGATCGGAAAGATAGCCGGAATTGACATACAGCTCCTTGGAAAGCTGGGAGACCTTGATCTGCCTGAAATTTTCTTCAATGATCACCAGCGCCCGCTCAGCAAGGGATTCCGCCTGTCTGACCTCTCCCTCTTTTGCAGAACTGAACTGCTTCTCCAGAAAAACCAGCAGCTGCATAAGCACCGACAGCTTGCTTTGCTGCGTTTGAGCGGGATAGAGATAGGCATCCACCATCGTAACAAACTTTTGATGGTCCAAATCGTTTAGGCGCACCTTCAGCGGCGCTCCGGAAGCATGCTTTTCCAGCCACATAAGTGCACCTTCCATGCCGGGCAAGGCATTGATAGCATCCACAAAACTTGCATCCAGATTGATAACACAGCGCTCATAATGCGCTCCCTTTGGCACGAGAATCCGATGCACACAGGTCTGGGGGATCAAAAACAGGTCATGACCCTCGCATTTATAAAGCTTTTTGTCCGCAAACATACCGTCCGCACCCTGAATGTTGTAGCAAAACTCATACTGACTGTGCAAGTGGGGAATATTCCGGTGCGGCTCTGTAACAGGTTTATGGAATACCACTACCGGCTCCTCTATTTCCTTGTACAAAGAGATCTCTTTTTCCATTATTTTACCCCCTTTATGTCGGTTTTTACAGTTAATTTTCCAGTGTGTTTGCGTTTTCTCTAAATGAATTATACTTTCTCTTTGAGATTTAGTCAATAAAGCAAAAAATCAGTTTGAAGTTTTCGCAAGTATTTTCATTGTTTTTGCCTAATATTTGCGTTTTATTCGATTGCGCGGCAATTGGAATATTTTCTTGCGAAAGGCGCAATTATGTGGTATTTTTGTAAGGAAAAGGTGGTGCATTTCATGATTGTAAGAATCAAAAATGGAAAACTTGTTCTACCGGATGGCATTCAAGAAGGCCTTTATTTGTATTATGCCGATGGTAGAATCTGCGCTGTTACTGCTCAGGAGCTTCCCTTTCAGCAGGAAATCGACGCGGCAGGAAATTTCGTATCGCCCGGATTTATTGATATCCATGTTCACGGCGGTGATGGCTGGGAGTTTATCGATGCCACTGTCGACGCAGTGATCGCTGCAGCCAATATCCACGCAAAGCACGGCACGACCACGATTTTCCCCACTTTATCCGCGTTTGATGAGCGCACCACTGTCGCTGCTCTTGCAGCTATTGCGAAAAGTCTCGACAGCGCATCGCTGCTGCCCAATATTGGCGGTGTCCACCTGGAGGGACCGTATTTTTCAAAAAACCAATGCGGCGCGCAGGACCCTCAGTATATCCGCGATCCCGATCCTGAGGAATACGCCCGGATCACCCGGCAGTACGGTCACCTGATCAAGCGCTGGAGCTATGCGCCGGAGAATCCCGGTTCGGAGGATTTTCAGCGGTTTCTTGCAAACCATGGCATTGTAGGTGCTGCCGGCCATACAGATGCGGAATACTGTCATATAAAGGCAGCCTTTGATCTGGGCTGTAAGCTGATCACGCATCTATACTCTGCCACCTCCACCATCACCCGCAAGGGCGGTTTCCGGCATCTGGGAGTCATTGAATCTGCTTATCTGCTGGACGAAATGGATGTAGAGGCTATTGCAGACGGCTGCCATCTGCCGCCCCTGCTGTTGCAGCTTATCTATAAGCTAAAAGGGCCGGAGCACATGTGCCTGATCACAGATGCCATCCGCTACGGCGGACGGACGGACTGTGATGCTGTGGAAAGCGGTACAAAGTCCGTACCCTATATCATTGAAGACGGTGTGGCAAAGCTTGCCGACCGCAGCGCATTTGCCGGAAGTATCGCCACCACAGATGCTCTAATCCGCACCTGTGTAGAAAAGGCCGGGATTCCTCTGTGGGCAGCTGTCAAAATGCTCACCCAGATCCCAGCAAGGATCATGGGGCTTGCCCAAAAGGGGCAGCTGAAGGAGGGCTTTGATGCAGATCTTGTGATCTTTGACCATCAGATCCGGGTAAAATCCGTCATTATAGGCGGTCAGATAAAAGTATAAAAGGAAAACGGAACCGCTAAGCGGTTCCGTTTTTATTCAGCGAAGTGCGTACTTAAATTCAGGATATTCCTTGCGGAAGGTCCACTTACCGTTGGTAAAGTCGGGCACGGCCACATTGACACCACCGTTTGCGATGGATTCCTCACTCAAAACGCTGATGCTCATATAAGTTGCCATATCATACACATCGATGGGCGGCTCAATGCCCAGCATCACGCTTTCAAAGAAGGCCCGCAGCACCAGAAAATCAATGCCGCCGTGATCATCGGCCATCTTGTAGTCCTCCCACAGGGGATGCTGATAATCTTTTTCGTAATCCTTGGCATTGTCCCAGATCTTCTTGGCATCAAACTCTGCCTCATCTGTCTGGCCGTCGATGTACACGGCATCCATGTCCTCGAAATAAGCACCCTTGGTGCCTCTGACCGTAAACTGTCGGCTGTAAGCTCTGGGCAGAGTGGTATCCAGGGTAATGCGCACAGTTTGGCCGTTGGCACAACGAATCACCGTAGTCACCACATCGCCCTGACAGAACTGGGCAGAAGCCAGCGGATTATCCGCACCTTTTTCCTTCACAATGTATTCGTGCAGACCCTTGGCACAGGAAGCCACAGAGACCAGATTTGTGAACCGGTTGCCGTCGTTGATCTTCAAAATCTTACCCAGCGGCACCAGCGCATGGGTGGGGTAATTGTCACAGTTGCGGTGCAGATAGTTCCGCAGGCGATAGTGACGATTCTCCACACCGTAGGAGATCTCCTTGCGCAGGTCATGGCAGTAGCCGCCATCACAGTGAACAATTTCACCGAAGACACCCTGCTCCACCATGTTTTTGACCATCAGTTCCCGCTTGCCATAGCAGCAGTTTTCCAGCATCATGCAGGGTGTACCGGTGCGCTCGTAGGTATGTACCAGTCTCCAGCAGTCCTCCAGGGTATATGCACCGCCAACCTCGCAGCCAACGGGGATCCCCGCCTCCATAGCCGCGCAGGCAATATCGATATGCTGCTCCCAGGCACTGGAAACCAGCACAGCATCTACCTTTTCCTTGTTCAAAAGCTCCCGGTAATTCTGGGTTTCTGCAGGACGCTTGCCAGTTTTTTCCTCTACCGCATCCGCCGCATCCTTTGTGCGGTCAGCATATGCATCGCACACACCGACGAACTCAATGTCTTCCATATTGGCAAGAATATTTCTCAACAAACCTGCACCACGATGTCCCAAACCAATTTGGACAAGTCTCAGTTTCTTCTCCATTTTTATCACTCCGTTTATTCATCAGTTTGATCGTCTTCTTCTGATGTCTCCTCAGAGGTTTCCTCTAAAAGTGCTTCCTCACGTTCCTCTGCGGCAGTTTCCAGCCGCTTCAGCACATCGTTATAAAGCCATGCCTGCAAAATGCCCGGGCCGGAAACGCCCAGCATCATGATGATCAAGACAGCTCTTATATCAAACAGAAATATAACAAAAGGAATCACACCCAACGCACCCATCAGGAGCGAGCGCACCGGATATACAAGGCAGGCGATAATCGCCTGTTTTATTGTTCTTACAACAGTATTGGTATAGCGTGACAGCAGGACCAGCGTCCAGATCCATACGCAGAACGCCAATGCCGCTGCCACTACCGCCACATAAAACATAAAGTCCGGAGATCCGGAAGTTGTCTTCCAGGTCATTAAAAGCGTAGTAGCAAGTAAATATCCCACCGGCAAAAATATGATCTGAATGGCAAGCCCCTGCTTCAGGTTCATCTTGAAGGATCTGAAAAACGATGCTGTAATGCCGTATTCCTCATTTCTGAGTATCTTCAGCTCTACATAGTGCATAGCTGTCACTGCAGCGCTGGAGGTCACAATTGGAATGGAGCAGACCAGCGTCAGAATATTGAGCCAGATCAAATCCCACAGCTTTCCACCATATTTGGAGAAAAGGCCATCATAACTAAAAAATCCACCCATGGAAATTATCTCTCCTTTGTGCCGGAACTTTCCGGCGTATGACAAGATTTGCGTTATCCTGCGCCGGAAGTCCGGCGCGGGATCTTATTCTTTTACAGCGCGGCTTTGATCTTCTGATTGATGGTCTCCCGCAGCTGGATATAGAATTCGCCGTTTCTGGGGTACTTATCGAAGTTCTCCAGCTCAGTCAGCAGGGACAGAGCCTCTTCTCTGGAGGTCAGGGATTCCAGCAGCTTCAGTGCGCGGAAATCCTGGAATGCTTCATTGTATACGAACAGCCGCAGGGAGTACACAGGCTCTTCCTGCCAGGGCAGCTTGGGGTATACCACAAAGGCATCACCTGCGGGGAATGTGTAATCCGAAGCGGTATCCGTATAGGGATTGATCGCTCTCTGAGACCGGACAGAGTACCAGAAATTGAAGCCCCACTGCAGGAAGCCCTTGATATTGTACTTGTACAGCTGGGCACCCAGAACCCTGTTACGGTGAGAGGGCATGGCTATAAACCGGTTGGCAACATCCTCTCTCTGAGCGCAGCAATAGTAGGTCCAGAGGGTTTCCACATTGTTATCCAGGAAAGGCTGAATATGGTTATTGGCAGCCACCGGGTTCTTCACGGCACCGCTGGTATAGAACTCGTATTTGCTCAGAGCATCGATCAGGCAGTTTTCATCCAGATGCTTGGTCAGCAGAGCCTTGCAGGCAGCGTACTGCTCTCTGTGTTCCTCAGAAGGCTCATCGGAAACATGGAACAGGCACTTATCCATAATGCCCTCTGCGGTCAGGAACTGGATCAGTGCCGGCAGGAAGGCATCCAGAAATGCCTCATACTCCGGAGATACGGCGTCTGTATCCCACCCGAAGATCCGCTTGTACTCACCGTCTACGGTTGCCATGATCTTGGGGCAGTGCTTTGCACCCCACTGAGTAAACAGGTGACTGATCTCCAGGAACTCGATCCCGTTTTTCCGGGTCAGGTCAATCCAGCGCTTCAGATTGTCAAAGCCGAAGGAATACTGGCCGTTGGTGCAGGTGACCTCTACCAACTGGGTAGTGGGACGCTCTTCGCCAATATTGGTGTCCAGAGGGGGCGTAAATACCGGTGTCAGGATCAAATTAAGACCAAACTTGGCATAGACAGCCATATAAGCATCTACCAGATCAAACCATGCATCGCTGAGAATCTTTACGCCATGGTGCGTGCCGATGCAGTCGCCATGAAACCAGTTGGTATTGTAAATAGACAGCTTAGGAAGCTCAGCATCGATGATCTCCAGATCATACCGAACCTGACCTACCTGATTCTTCTCATCATCAAAAACGCGGATCTCAATGGGATACGTACCTGCGATCTTTCCCTCCGGCTCCACGCTGATCCAGTAACAGCAATTTCCGCCATTGGGAATGACAAATTCGCCCTTTGTATATCTGTACAGGGGGTCCGGTGCTATACCAGGCTCCTGGAACAGAAAATCATCGTCGTTCGTTCCCTTGTTAACAGGCATATCAACGGGCACATTGCCCACCTGATAAATTTTAATGTAGGGAGAAAGCTCGGAAACAAGCTCCATGGTGTATTTGCTGGCATACAGATTCTCTTCCTCCAGCGTCATTACCAGCTGGAAGGAATGGATCTCATTCTTCAGCATGGTGCCGGAGGTGACCTCGGTCATGGGCTTAAGCGCACCGGGGAATACCTTTTCCAGACTGCTGACGGTTTTAAATGTATACTGCATAATTCATTCTTCCTTTCTGAATTAGATTACATTTGTTGTTACTGCCATGCTCCAGTTATCATGGTAAATAGGGTCTGTCGTTGTCATTTCGTTTCTACAAAGAGGATCCAGCACCGGTCCTCCAGTTCCCCGATTCGGTCTGTTTCTCTGTGAATATACGCATTCAGGTAAGCCAGTGTCTGGATACAAGGGATGACCTCCGTACCTTTGGCTCTGCCATTGCAAATCTCCCTTTCCTGTTGATCAGACTTTTTCAAATATGTACAGCCTATCCAGGGGGTATACCAGTGTAAGCTCCGCTCCGCCGGAGTATTCTTTCCCGTCCAGACCGCGCCAGGTGCCCTGAGGGAGCTTTACGGTTCGCTCTGTTTTTCCCTTCTCCACCATGGGAACGACCAGGAATCTGTCACCCAGCATATACATGCTGTTTTCTCTTTCGTAGCCGCAGCCGGGGAATTCATATTCCAGGTGGCGCACAATAGGCTCATGATTTTCCGCAGCATTTTTTGCCAGCTTTATAAAATAGTCCGCATACCGGCTCCGGAATTTCAGGAATCTTTTAACGGTTTCATAATTCTCTGGAGAGAGTACCCGCCAGGGCGCAATGGAGAACTGCAGCATGGGGCACAGAAGACTTGCCTCCAGCCAGCGAATATAGAGTTCTTCATCCAGATGGAATCCGTTCTCTATGAAGCTGCCATAATTTCCGCCGCCAACCATATCCGGACAGCCGTAATAATAGCCCAGCAATCCCTGCAAAATCGTATTGGGGATAATGCAGTTGAGTCCGTCATAGTCCCACCTGTGACGCTTATCATGCAATCTGCAGACCAGCGGCTCGCCGCCCATATTCCACACCGCACGCAGCTCATTAAAGGTATAATCTGCCGCAAAGCGGCTGTAATCCGAAGTGTTGTCCAAGCCAAGCTGACGGACATGGGTTTGATCCTCATCCCGGTACATATAGGGATCACCGGCATCAAACTTAAAGCCGTCCACATGGTACTCTTCCACCACATAGCGAAGCTTTTCCTGAAGCCAGTGTTTTGCCTCCGGATTGGACAGATCCAACACGCAGCTGAAACCATTCCACCATTTGCGGATGGCAAATTCCCCGCTTTTATCCCGGATGAGATAATCTGTATCCCGCAGCTCCCGAAAAGCATTGCTGTCCGGCGAAATATGGGGAGTGACCCAAAGCATCACGGTAAAGCCCATATCATGCAGCTGCCGGACCATATCCTTGGGATCAGAAAACCGGCCGGGGTAAAAATCGAAAACGCCGTAATCCTCGGACCAGCCCTCGTCGATCATCAAGATGCCCGGTGTCATGCCCATATCTACAATGGAACGGGCATATTCCAGAATCTGCTTTTGGTTCTGGTCATACATAAGTTCGATCCATGTATTATACTGGGGCACGCGGAAGAAACGGGTATCCGGAATCCGGGCGGATTTGCCAAAAAACTTGTTTGCAGCCGCTTTATGCGCGCCCTTCAGTGTATCAAAGCCCTCTCCCAGCTCGATTTCATAATTGCTGTCGACGGTAATGGTGCCGGCATGAAAGGAAATACGGAAGGGTTTACTGCTCCACAAATAGCGGCCTTTGCTGGACAGATAAAGGGGGGAACTTTGATCCTCGCCCACCTGACCCAGAACAATCTCACATTCTGATTGGGCGTCATAGGGCATTTTATCTCCCAGATCCACAACGCCGCCCCACCAGTATTCATTCTCTAGCATTTTGATTTGCATACGCATCGCTCCTGTCTGCAGCAAAGGTAATCCCGAATAAACTTTATCGGAGAAATAATAACATATTTCTCCGATAAAGTACATAGTAAAATGAAATATTCAATTGGTTTTTCTTTATTTATGATAACCGCAATGGGCTTGCAAATAGGTAAGAAACGAGCTTATCCCCTCCGGATATTCCGGTAGTTCAGGAATCCATACCTTCTCCCATTTCAAAGTAACATACCCATCAAAACCGTTCTCCCTAAGGATGCGCAAATTCCGTGCATTATCAATCATACCTGTGCCGATCAGCACAAAGGCTTTGTCCGGATTCTTATCTGCCACATACAGCTGAAAAGTATGTTTTGCCGCCCGGGGCAGCAAAGGCACGTAGTCCTCATCTCTGGCAACCGACTGATCTGGAGAAAGAATAATGCCAACTCGTGGGCTAGCCACCCGCTCGCAAACTTCAATGGTCTGCAATGCGGAAATGTGGTTCACATGATTTTGTATGCCTATTTTGACACTGCTGTCATCGCGCTCCAACACTGCCTTTAAGGCAGCTACCAATACATCCAAATCCTCTTCTGTTTCGATGCGACCAGAAAAAATGCGGATCAAGGGTGTTTTCAGCAATTTGGCAATACGGATGCAGTTAAGGATCGATGCCACCATTTCCTCATGACCGCTGGAAATGTTTTTGTTGTAGCACATAAGACTGGATATCTCGATTTCTCCAAACTGCTCCAGAATATCTGCAGCCTGTTCCGGGGTAAGATCCGGGGGAATCTCTCCCCTGCCACGTTCAATGATCCTCAAATCAACACCATCAAAATTGTACGCTCTTGCAACAGCAGCCTGAGCAGGAATATCCAGCTCCGGCGTTGCCATGGTGGTAAAACTGATTTTATAATTCATAGCAATCCATCCTGTAAAAGCGGCGGCATAGATTAACCATCTGTGCCATACTGTTTTATTTCGTATATTATATACTGCTGGCCACCATAGGTGGCCAGCAGCTCTTGATGGGAATTATAAAACTATTATGACCGCTTGCCTTTTGAAGCCGCTCAGCAGGTGACCGGGGGTAAAGATCTCTTGCTTAAGCAATCTTACTTCAAATAAACGGTAAACCTTACTGCTTAACAGCGCCGATCATAACGCCCTTGGTGAAGTACTTCTGAACAAAGGGATACATGCACAGGATGGGAGCGGAAGAAATAACGACTGCGGCATGCTTCATGCCCTCCAACTTCATGAAGGAGGGATCCAGCTCAAAGCTGCTGGGATCCAAAAGCTGGTTCAGAACGACAGCCAGAACCTGATCCTTCCGGTTCAGCAGATAGGTGGGCCAGAACCAGTTGTTCCAGTGGGCAACGGCAAAGAACATAGCCAGAACCGCAATGGTAGCCTTGGTAAGGGGCAAAACCAGATTCCAGATGACTCGCAAATGTCCTGCGCCGTCAATCCGGGCGGCTTCCACAAGGCTCTCAGGCATACCCTCGATAGCAGTACGCATGATAACCATGTTATAAGTGCCAATGGAGAAGGGGATCAACAGGTTGATCAGACCTCTTTCAGGAGTAAAGCCCAACTCCTGCATGTTCAAATACACCGCAGACAGAGTGCCGCCGATGAACATGGTGAAGGTGATCATCAGCATAACAGGGCGGCGGAGCATAAAGTCCCTTCTGGACAGAGGATACGCACAAATGATGGTGCAGAACATATTCCAGAGTGTACCGTAAACCAGCAACCGAGTGGACTGAATGAATCCGCTCCAGATACGGTCATTCTGCATAACATAGATAACGCTTTCAAAAGAGAAGTTTATAGGCAGCAGCAAGGGATCATCGGTGGCTGCCAGGCTAATCGGATCGGAAAAGGCAGCGCAGAAAACATACCACAGGGGGTAAAGACAGACAATACCCAGAAATGCCAGGAAGGCATAGTTGCAAGTGTCGAAAATCCACTCGCCAGGAGTTCTTTTAATTCTCATATTCACTTACCTCCTTACCACAGGCTGTTTTCTGTGAGCTTGCGGCTTAGCTTGTTGGCAAGAATGACCAGCATAACGTTTACAAGGGCGTTAAACAGATCCACCGCAGCACTGAGGCCATACATCTTGATCTGACCGCCGATACCCATTCTATACATATAGGTGGAAATGATATCCGCAACTTCCATAACACTGTCGTTATACAGCAGCAGAGACTTCTCATAGCCAACGGCCATGATCGTACCCACGTTCATAATAAAGCGGATAACAAGAGTGGGCATAATGCCGGGGAGGGTAACATGGATGGCCTGCTTCAGACGGCCGGCACCATCCAGTCGGGCAGCTTCATACAGCTGCTCATCCACAGCAGAAAGCGCTGCCAAATAAATGATCGTGGACCAGCCGATCTCCTTCCAGATACCGGACAGGACATAAATTGGCATATACAAGCTGGGATTCTGAAGCAGAGAGGAGCGCTCACCGCCAAACATAACAATAATATCATTAAACAGACCGGTATCAGTCATACAGAACTGCTTGACCAATTGCATACAAACAACCAGAGACACAAAGTGAGGCAGGTATGTAAGGGTCTGTATAGTTTTCTTAAACCATTTTACTCTGACTTCGTTCAGCAGCAGGGCCAGCACAACTGCGCTGGGGAAGCCGATGAACAGAGTGCAGGCACTGTGCACAAGGGTATTTCTCAGATGCTTGGGGAAATTTCTACCGCCCAGATAGGTGACGAAGTATTCCAAACCCACCCAGGTAGACTTTTCATAGCCACGAACCGGGCTATAATCAAAGAATGCCATGATCGTGCCGAACAGCGGCTTATAAACGAAAATAAAGTACCACACAATGACGGGAATGATCATAACATACAGAGCTGTATTGTATTTCAGATCACGGCCCAGCCGGCGGCCAAAGGATTTATTCATAAACGAACCCCCGTTTTCTTGTTCCTTAGATTGCTCCGCTTACAGCTATCGGTTTTCGTAAACAGGCGCGAAAGTGCATCTGCCATTTTCATAAGCAGAATACCACAACCCGTTAGACTACGCATTGTCAGGATATTTTACCTTCACACGAGCTTACGAAAATCGATAGCCGATAAAACGGTTTCGGGCTATTGGGTTAAAACACTGTATGCAACGGCGGCCACCTTGCAGCGGCCGCCGCCGCATACAGCTTGCTAATTAGTAACTAAATGTTCAGTTGCAGATACGATTATCTAGCCAGGAAACGGTCGTAAGCAGCCTGGATAGCCATCTTGGCGGACAGCAGGCCAGCTTCCTCTGCCTCAGCCAGGAATGCAGCCCAAGTGTCATCGTTGCACTCCTTGGTGCCGTTGATGCACTCGGTAGCATAGGTGCTGAACAGAGTGTTCAGCTCGTTCAGAGCCAGGGAAACGATCTTGCCTTCGTCATAGCTGTAGGACAGAGAGGGCAGCTGGTTGTCCCAGCACTTGCTGTTGACGGAGTCAGCAGTCTGGCTCAGGTAGTCAGCGCAGCACTTCTCAGTCATCAGCTGGGGGAAGTAGTCAGAGCTCTTCTCCATACCGAAGGGCCAAACACCCATGGAGAAACGAGCCAGGGACTCGGAGGTAACCCAAGGCTTCTCGTCGCCCTCAAGGATGGACTCCTTGTGGCCGGGGAAGTCAGCGTGGGTAGCATCCAGCAGGTCAGCCTTGAAGACAGCCTTGCCATCAACCATGTCGTAGGAAACGCCTTCCTTACCGAAGTTGCAGAGCATGAAGCCTTCCTCGGACCAACGGTAGTCCAGCAGACGGGCAGCGACTTCTACATTCTCACAGGTGGTGGAGATGGAAGCAACGATGCCGGAGTACAGAGCGTTAGCATAAGTATGAGTGGGAGCCTCGCCATTGACGGAGGGGGTGTTCAGGTGCTTCAGCTGGAAGTCGGGGTTCAGCTCACGGCCAGCGACCTGAGCGGACTGCATCTGACCGGTGATCCAGCCAGCAGCCATGAAGACGTCACCATTGATGATGTCCTTGTTGAAGTCAGCAGCGCCCTTGATAGCCCAGTCAGCGGACAGCAGGCCCTCTGCCTTCCACTTAGCCATCTCCTGAATGAAAGCCTTAGCGGAATCCTGGCCCTTCTGCCAGTAGATCTTGCCGTCCTTAACAGCAAAGCCGTTCTGAGCAGCAGCGTAGCCGATGTCATAAGCGTGAGCAAATGCACCGTACTGCAGCAGACCAGCGGAGTAAATGCCGCAGGGAACCATGTCGGGATACTCAGCCTTAACCTTCTTCAGCAGGTTGTACCAGCCTTCCATGGTGGTGGGCTCTTCCTCGCCCATCTCTTCCAGGATGTCAGCGCGGTAGTAGGTGGGATGAGTGAAGGCGTCAGCCTTGGAGTTGATGTTGGGGATGCCGTAGATCTGGCCATCCTCAGTCATGATCTCCTTAGCCAGGGTGGGGTTAGCCTCCATCCAAGCCTTGAAGTTGGGCATCCACTTGTCGATAACATCGTTCAGGGGGATGATGACTTCGTCTTCCAGAGCAGCGTCAACGCCACCAACATAGTTGGCAGCCCAGTTCAGGTTGATGATGTCTTCGTACTCACCGGAGTTCCACTGACGCTCCAGGTCAATGCCCATGTCGGTGTAGTCGTCAACATACTCGACCTTGATGCCGGTAGCTTCTTCCAGCCAAGCTGCCAGAGGCAGAGCGTCGAAGCCGCCAACATCGCCATAGTGGTTGTGGATGTTGGTGTTCGGAGTACGCCACTCGGTGAGGACGACGTCAGTGTCCATGGGGTAAGAGAACTCCTTACCAGCGGTGGTACCGGTGGTGCCGGTGGAACCCTGGCTGCCCTGAGTGCCAGTGGTGCCAGTGGAACCAGTGGTGCCGGGGTTTTCGGTGTTGCCGCAAGCTGCCATCAGAGACATAACCATGATAACGGCCAACACCAATGCGAAAAGTTTCTTCATTGGGATTTTCCTCCTTTTTATTTTGCCTGGTTTGCCCAAGCTGCATGTATCATACCACATGTTTCCTTATAAGGATATAGAAAAAAGTCGCAATTTATTAACAAAAAATTGTCAAGTGGTGGTTTTTTAGATTTTGTCAATTTTTAGTTTTTGCTAATTTTCGTCAAAAAGTTTACCGAGCCTATGTTTCTGCCAGAACATCCACCATATTTTACCCCGTTTTTTCTCCGAAGAATCCTTGCGCAATAACTACTGAAATCAACAAAAACACAGGGCGCGCAAGGCACGCCCTGTGTGATCACTGGTTTTCATTTTTCAGATGGGTCTTCATCTGGCCGGGCGTAATGCCCATTTCCTTGCGGTAAAGGCGAATAAAGGACGAGCTTTCTGTGATGCCGACCTTTTCTGCCGTTTCTGACACAGAGAAACCTTGCCGCAAAAATTCCGTGGCATGCTCCGCACGAACTTCATTGATCGCCTTCAAAAGGCTCTTACCCATCTCGCTTTTGAACATGGAAGAAAGCGCAGTAGGTGACATCCGGAACTGCAGCGCCGTCTGGGAAATGTTCAGCTTGGGATCTGCATAGTTCTCCCGGATGTAATCCATAATCCGCAGGCACAGCTCCTTGTCAGAGCTGATCTCCGCTCTGGGCTGGGTATCCTGACAAATGCTGCGGACAACCAATGCGTATTTTGCACGAAGTTCATCAAGTGACTGCTCAATTCCAAAGCTGTTATAGCTGATCTCAATCCGCTCGATACAGCCCTTTTCATCGGCAGCCTTCAGCAGGGTGCAATAAATATCACCAAGCAGGCAACGGCGCATATTGGAGGTAGCACCGTTGGGAGAGAAATTGCGCTCCAGAATCTTGTCGATAAAGGCGATCGCCAGCTCCGCGTTTCCGGTCTGCAAGGCGGATAGGATCCGGGCTTCTGCCTGAACGGAATAATCGTACTTACGCAGAATGTTGTCCCGAATGGTATCGTAGGGAACGCAGTCGTGCTCTACCGCAGAAACAAACTCTTCCGCCTCACGAGCCTCCAGATAGGAAGCATGGAGGCCCTCTGCGCCGGTATGGATGCCGCCGGAAGCTGCAACAGGCTGGAACTGGAAGTTCTCCAGAACAATGGCCTGGGTATCATAGATGATCTCCCAGAGTTTTGGCTGCTTATATACCAGATCAGGGTCAGAGACAATCATAGCCTGATAACCGTCAATACGGGTCATATGGCAGGCAAAGGACTCGCCTACCTTTTCGGTAAACACATTTTCAATAATGAACTGTCGCAGCTCCTCATCCCCGTCAGATACGGGGGGCCCTTCCGGCTGGGGTTTCGGACGGATCAGCAGCACCATGTTTTGCTGATCTGCAAAGCTGCCCGCCAGATTCTGCCACTCTGGGTCGCTTTCCTGCCGGATGTAAGGCTTAGCCAGCATCATAGACAGATGCCATTTCCGCATTTCGCTTTTGCTGCGGGAAATGGTGCTTTGCATATCCGCCTGTCGGGAAATAAGGGTACTGATCTGTTCCTGCAGGAACTGAAATTCATTCTTTTTGCGGCCGCCTCGCCTGTTTTTGAAGGGCCGCATCAGCTCTTCTACCGGTGCGTAATTGATCAGCACCACTTTTTCAAGAATCAGCCAGCCGATCAGGGTGCAGATCACCAGACCCACCACAAAGAACAGCCGAATCTGGGATGCGGAGCTGAAGCTGTCGCCGGTATTGATCAGAATATAGGTCCATCCGTCGATCCGGGAGGCTGCTGTGCTTCGGCCTTGATAGGTCCGCAAAGCCATATCGCCCCGGAGGACATTGCTGTTTTCGTCCAGAAGCAGCCAATCATAGCCGCTTTCCTGCGAAATACCCGCTCCCATCCGGGAATCAGCCACAACGCCCACCACGACAGAGCTTCCATCTGAACTGGTGAGGACAAGTGCATCCTCGCCCCATTTCCCCGCCATCCGACAGGCAGAAAAACCGGTTTGCAGATACATCTGTAAACCGGTATCCCCGAAATATTCGGGGATACCATACAAATTGACTGTATCATTTTCTACAGCATACACCAGGTTCAGCTTGGGAAAACAGACGAACAATGCCTGCTCCTGACCGGAAATCTCTGCCATCTGAGATAGCACAGTCTTCAGCTGCGCATCCTGCTCCGGGTCGGACTCTATCCGGTCTGCTAAGATTTGCACCGCATCGCTGTCGGCAATCCAGTTCAAAATGCTCTGATACCGGGAAATTTCCTGATCACAGGCGCTGCCGATGGCAGATATGAGATGTTGGTCGGACTGCTCCATCTGACCGTCCATCACCCGGTCACTGTAAAGATAAAACAGGATTGTTAGGCACAACGGCAACGAAAAAACCGCTACAAAGGACATGAGCATTCTGCGATATGCGGCGCCTTTCTTTTTCATTGGGTCATGCCTCCTGTTTCTTTAGTGTTTCTGTTTTGCTGCGTTATTATCCGCCACAACCTTGTGGCTGGTCATGTTCTTGGCGTATTCCATGGAAATACGGCTGGGAACATCGGTGTTGCCATTCATGATGCTAACGACGTCATTGATCATGTCCAAAGTCAGCAGGCCTCTGACATCCGTGGTAGGACCGCCGTTGTGGGGAACGATGATTACATTGTCCAGACCTCTCAGCTTGGAATCATTGGGCAGGGGCTCTACCTCAAATACGTCCAGAACCGCACGGATCTTGCCGGCAGCTGCATACTTCTCCAGTGCTGCCTCATCAATGACCGCGCCTCTTGCGGTATTGACGATGAGGGCATTGTCCTTCATCTTGGACAACAGCTCATCATTAACCATGTGGAAGGTCTTAGGCGTCATGCCGGAGTGGATAGAGATAATGTCGCAGGTGCTGAACAGCTCTTCCAGAGAGCACACCTCTACATTATATTTTGCAATATCCGCATCGGACAGACCATGGCTGCTGTAAACCTTGATCTTGCAATCAAAGACCTGCAGCATTCTGGCAACATTCTGTGCGATCATGCCAAAGCTAACAAGACCAACTGTCTTGCCCCGCAGGCCGTCGGTGTAATCCACCTTCCACCAGCCGGTGCGCTCTGTGCCCTTCAGGGTCTGGTACAGTCTTCTCTGTCCCAGGAGCATATACAGGATTGTACCCTGTGCCACGGACTCAGCAAAGAAGACATTGCCGGACAGAAGGGAGATATGCTCCCGCTTTCTCAGGGACTCGTTGGCCAGATCGCCCACGGAGCCGCCGGTATAGGCAATAACCTTGAGCTTATTTGCCGCTTCATAGAAGTCCTCGCCCAGATCCGGCACGCCCCAGTTGCAGAAGAGGACATCCACATCTCGGATCCGCTTGATCAGCTCCTGCTTTCCTGCTTCGCTCCGCTCGTAGCTCAGGTAATCCACATTGCCTACCTGGTTCATTTTTTCCATTACCTCAGAGGTATAGAAAGTGCTGTAAACAGCGGGTCCCAGAGTATCCAGAATCAGAATATTCATGATGCTTCCTCCTTATAGGTGACTATCCATCAGATCCGGGCAACACCGGTAGCACGGGCAGCCTCGGCAACAGCCTTGGCGACTGCGGGGCCAACACGCTCGTCAAAAGCGGCAGGAATGATGTATTCTTCATTCAGCTCGTCATCAGAGATCAGGTTTGCCAGCGCATTGGCGGCAGCCACCTTCATCTCCTCATTGATATCGGATGCGCGGACATCGAAGGTGCCGCGGAAAATGCCGGGGAATGCCAGAACATTGTTGATCTGGTTGGGGAAGTCACTGCGGCCGGTAGCGATCACGCGGGCACCGCCTGCCTTGGCATCGGCGGGGAAGATCTCAGGAGTGGGGTTGGCGCAAGCGAAGATGATGGCATCCTTGGCCATGGTCTTGACCATATCAGTGGTCAGTGTGCCGGGAGCGGAAACGCCGATAAACACATCCGCGCCCACGATCACATCGGAGAGCTTGCCCTGCTCCTTGTTCAGGTTGGTGACCTGAGCCATTTCTTCCTTGATCCAGTTCAGGCCCTCGCGGCCGGCATAGATCGCACCGGTACGGTCGGTCATGATCACATTCTTAAAGCCGGCGCTGAGCAGCAGCTTCACAATGGCGATGGCAGCGGCACCGGCACCGGAAGTAACGATCTTCACATCCTCTTTCTTCTTGCCAACAACCTTCAGCGCATTCATGAGGCCTGCCAGAGTAATGACAGCAGTACCGTGCTGATCGTCATGGAAGATGGGAATGTCGCACTTTTCCTTCAGCTTGCGCTCGATCTCAAAGCAGCGGGGAGCGGAAATATCCTCCAGATTGATGCCGCCGAAGGAGCCGGACATCAGATAAACAGCATTGACAAACTCGTCAACATCCTTGCTCTTGACGCACAGGGGAATGGCGTCCACATCGCCGAAGGACTTAAACAGGGCGCACTTGCCCTCCATAACAGGCATGCCGGCCTCGGGGCCGATATCGCCCAGACCCAGAACGGCGGTGCCGTCGGTGATAACGGCGCACAGATTGTGACGGCGGGTCAGCTCATAAGATTTATTGACATCCTTCTGGATCTCCAGACAGGGCTGTGCAACACCGGGGGTATATGCCAGGGACAGATCGTCCTTAGTCTTGCAGGGCACAGTGCAGATCACTTCAATCTTGCCGCCCCACTCGGCGTGCTTCTTAAGGCTTTCCTTTGCGTAATCCATAACACATTTTCCTTTCTATTATAGCTGCCGAAGAGCGGCATCCATTTTTTTAAATAAAATTTCATGGCCGGCATCATTGGGATGGATGCCGTCGGGCATAAAGCCCTCACAAATCATATCGAATGCAGGCTGCAGTCCGCTGGTGGCATGCAGATCAATCACAGGAAAGGCGAAGTATTCCGCAGTTTCCTTTAAAACCCGCACATATTCCTTAAGCGGAGCAGCAAGCTGCCGTTCCTGATACACACTGGCACATTCAAAAAGCCTGTGCAGCGGGGTCACCACAATAATGGGCTTTCCGGGATAGCGCTCCAGAAGCTTCCGGAACAAGCTGAAGCAAGCCCCGTAAAAAGTATCTTCTGTGCGGTCCTCCGGCGTCCCGAGAGGGACGCCGGTTCCAAAATCGTTGGTGCCGCCAAATACCACCACCGCGTCTGCGTCCGGATTCATCTCCTCTGCCCGCTTGCAAAAGGAAGGCGTTCCCCACACATTCTGATTGGCAATGCTGGAGGCACATGCTCCGTAATTACGCATCACGCTGTTGGGATACTTCTCCTGAAGTCGGCCAAGAAAGCTCTTTTCCGGTGTGGTGGATCGGATGCCGAATGTAATGCTGTCACCCAGAAAATTGATTTTAATACTTTCCAGATCCATATTCGGCCTCTTCGTATCAGTCGATGTAAGCAGGCAGATAGGCGGTAGCGCCGGTGTACTCGGCGATCATTTCCATCTCGGCGTAGGTCTTTTCGTTCAGGGAAACACCCTCACGCAGCACCCGCTCCTTGGCCTCGGCTTCCTTTTCGCCGTGGATGAAGATGCGGTCCTGACCCTCTGCCTTGGCAGATTCCCGGATCTCCTGCAGATACTTGGACAGGTTCGCCTCGATCTCTGCCTTGTCGCCGAACATGCCGTGATCCAGCGCGATGAAGCAGTGGGCAATGTTGGAACGGCCAGGAGTCTTGTAAATATAGTTGGAAGTGGTGCCGCCGGAAAGGATGGCGGTAGCGATCTCGCAAAGCATAGCGAAGCCATAGCCCTTGTAGCCGGAGGTCATCTCGCCGGAGCCGCCCAGAGGCAGAATGCCGCCGCCGGTCTTGGCAATGATGTTCTTCAGCACGCGGTCAGCATCGTCGCTGTCGTGACCCTCCTCGTCCACAGCCCAGCCAACAGGCAGGCCGTTGCCACGCTTGACATACACCTCCAGCTTGCCACGGGGGACAACGGTGGTGGCGGCGTCAAAGGAGTAGATGGTGGGCTGCGCGGGCATCGCAAAAGCGATGGGGTTGGTGCCCAGCATGGCCTGCTTGCCGAAGGTGGGGACCATGATGGCCTCGGTATTGGTCATACACATACCTACAAGGCCCTGCTCAGCAGCCAGCTTGGTATAGTAGCCGGCGATGCCATAGTGGTTGGAGTTACGGACGGTAACCATGCCGAAGCCGGACTTCTTGGCCTTATCGATGGCCAGCTGCATAGCCTGCACGCCCAGGGTCTGACCCATGGCGTCATTGCCCTCGATGACGGCAGACAGAGGGGTCTCGAAAACGATCTCAGGCTTGGCGCCCAGCTTGACCATACCGCCGGTGATCTCCTTGTGGTAGCGGATCAGGCGCTGAATGCCGTGGGACTCGATACCGCTCAGGTCTGCTGCCAGCAGAACATCGGTGATCTGGCCGGCCTCTTCTTCATTAAAGCCGTAGCCCTGGAATACCTTGATGCAAAACTCATGGAGCTTGCCATATTCTACGTGATGATACTGCATAGTTTTACCTCCTTATACGCCCCAGTAGGAGGAGAAGCCGCCGTCAACAGGAATGACTGCGCCGTTGACGAAGGAAGCTGCCTCGCTGCACAGGAAGATCACGGGACCGACCATCTCCTCGGGATCGCCGTAGCGGCCCATGGGGGTCTTGGCCAGAACACGCATACCACGGTCCGTGGGAGAGCCGTCCTCTTCCTTGGTCAGCAGGAACCGGTTCTGGTTGGTCAGCAGGAAACCGGGAGCGATCGCATTGACGCGGATGTCATTGCTGTAGTTCTGGTTGAAGTGGGTAGCCATCCACTCGGTGAAGTTGGCAACCGCAGCCTTGGCACCGCAGTAAGCGGCGGTGTTGGTCAGGGGATGGTAGCTGGACATGGAAGCAATGTTGATAACATTGCCGCGGCCCTGCTTGGCCAGCAGCTCGCCGAAAACCATGGTGGTCAGCACAGCGCCGGTAACGTTCAGGTCGAAGACCCACTTGAAAGCATTCAGGTCCAGGTGGAAGAAATCCCGGTCAGCGGAAACGGTGGCTTCCTTCTTGTTGCCGCCGGCGCCGTTGATGAGGATGTCGATATGACCGAAGTGGGCAACCACTTCCTCACGGGCCTGCTCCAGGCTCTCCCGATCCAGAACGTTGGCCTTTACCGCGATGGCGTCGCCGCCTGCGGCATTGATCTCGTCGGCGATCTTCTGGGCATTGTCTACAAACAGGTCCAGCAGAGCGATCTTTGCGCCCTTCTTGGCCATTTCACGGGCCATGGTGCCGCAGATGATGCCGCCGGCACCGGTAATGACGGCCACCTGGCCGGTAATATCAAAGCTAATGTTGTACATAGTAACCTCCTGTGTTATGTATGATTATTCGCCCCGTCAGGGCTGTTCTTCCAGTTTCTTTTTCAGTTCCGCGATCATCTGCGCTGTAGATACTTTCTCTGCCTCCAACTCCTCATGGATCTTGCGTAGTGCTATAGCAGTTAGCACAGACAAAACAGGAATAGCAGCAACAATGCAAACTGCTATAAAACGAAGGTTTAGAATATACTTAACCTTCTCGTATACAAGAAGACCAATAATCCCTGTGATTACCGCAAGAACTATGTAGACGATCGATAATTTTTTCAGCGTAGAAGTCATTACTGCGTCCCTTATACCTTCTCACCCAGGTTGACCATTTCAATGTTGCCGTTGGGGCAGCGGTTGAAGCACATACCGCAGGCCACACACTCTTCCTTACGGATGTGCATGGTGTCGGCATCGATGACCTCGGGAGCAAAGTCGGTACAAATGGTCTTGCACAGCTGGCAGCCCTCACCGCAGCCGCAGTTCAGGCAGCGGGAAGCTTCCTTCATTGCCTCGGCCTCGGTCATGACCCGGCTGTATGCTTCAAATCCCTGAACGCGGGTAGCCGCATCGGCATTGAGCTTGACAGGGTTCACATCCCGCTTCAGATAGCCGGTGCGCTTACGGACCAGCTCTGCGCTGACGGTCTTGACGGTAGAAACAGGCTGGATCACCGCATTTTCACCCCGAAGCTGGGCATCGATGGCCGCTGCTGCATTCTTGCCGGCGGAAATGGCAGAGATCACATTGGTGATACGCTGGCCGCTTACCATCAGGAAGTCCTCGTCACCTGCAGGAAGCTGGGTGACATAGGGATTGGCAACCAGTACCTGGGCGCACTTCAGTTCCATGGAAGCGCCGTCCTTGGTAAAGCAGATGCCGCCATCAACGCGCTTCACATCGCACACGCCCTCCAGAACCGCAACGCCCTCTTCCTTGGCAAGCTTCACAGATTCCTGATCGGCGCTGCGCTTGGAGATGGTGCCATCGGTAAGAACGGTTACATTCTTCGCGCCCAGACGCACGGCACAACGGGCTGCATCCAGTGCGGCAAAGCCGCTGCCGATCACCGCTACCCGCTCTTCCACCTTGGGAGTTTCGCCGCAGTTGAGCTGATACAGGAAGGACAGCGCATCCTCGCCCTCTACGCCCATATCGCAGCACTTGTTGGCGCCGACCGCAGCAAAGGCCCGCTCAAAGCCCTGTGCCTTCAGATCGGCTGTATCGGTGATTTCTGCACCGAACACAAACTTCACACCGTACTGCTTCAGATTCTCAATCTCTTCGTCCAGAATCTGCTTGTTGTAGGCATAGTTGGGCGTGCCGTAACGCAGCATACCGCCGGCGTTGGCCTCTTTCTCGAATACTGTCACATCATAGCCGCCCTTGAGCAGCTCGGCAGCTGCACTGAGGCCGCAGGGGCCTGCACCAATGACAGCCACCTTGTGGCCGTTGGGCTCGGCAGTACACCATGCGGGCTTCCAGCCCTGGGCCTTGCCGTACTCCAGTACAAAGCGCTTCAGCTCCCGGATCTTCACAGGAGAATCAAAACCGCCGCGGATGCAAGCATCCTCACAGGGATGGGTGCAGACCAGAGCGCACAGATTCTGCAGCGCATTCTTTCCGGTGATCAGATCGAAGGCTTCCTTGTATTCGCCCTTGGCGATCTTCTGCACATAGGCCTGAACCGGTACATGATGGGGGCAGCTGCTCTTACAGGGAGCGGAAAGGTTGGGCTCCTTGATCCGGGCATAGCCGTCGTACAAGGTAACATCGGTGGCAGTCTTGACTTCATCCACCAGAATGCTGCGGAAGTCATCCAGAGTCTTGTAGCCGTGCTTTTCCATGTAATCATGCATGCCGGAGATCATGGGCCGGACAATGTCGTAACCGGAGATCAGGGTCTCAGCGCACACACCCACAAGGTTGCCGCCGCACATGACCATTTCCACAGCGTCCTTCCAATCCCGGATGCCGCCGGCAGCCATGATGGGAGGCTCCTTGCCGCAGACCTTGCGGATCTCATATGTATCTCTCTGTGCCAGAGGCTTCAGCCAGGAAGAGCAGTAGCAGCTCATGCTGACCTCATCCTGCAGGTGATAGAAAGCCCGCTCGGGATTGTCCAGATTGATGGGAGGAATGCCCATACGGTTGCCGGTGCCGCCAACTGCATCCGCGCCGGCCTCGTACAAGGACTTTGCCACCTGTGCGATCTTGCCGCCCTCGGGGGTCAGCTTGACGAACAGGGGGATGGAAATAGCTTCCTTAACCGCCTTGACGATCTCTGCCGCCACATTGGCATTCTGACCCATGCTGGCGCCGGTCTGCTTGGCAGCGGACTGGCTGCCGCCGCTGGTCAGCTCCAGATTATAGGACATATTGGGGCAGCACATATTCAGCTCAATGATGTCTGCGCCCACTTCTTCAAACTTCTTTGCCATGTTGACCCAGCCGGAAACACCCTCATCACCGGCATAGGTGATGTTGGCCATCAGCTTCAGGTCAGTCAGCACCTTTTTGGCATCCTCCACCAGCTTCAGACCCTGCTTGAAGGTCAGACGCTTTTCTGTGGTAAAGGCCAAAGCGTTACGGTCCTTGAAAATGCCGTAGCGGGGCTTGCGGTTGATATAGGGAGCGGGGTCGATGCTCAGCTTGATGCTGGCAGCAGCCCATCCGGTTCTTTCGATTTCCACCAGCTGCCGGACAGACTTGGTGGTAGGGCCGGAAGCCACATAGAAAGGGTTCTTAAAGGTCACGCCGCCAATGGTGACGGGGATCTGAATATCAGGCAATGTCTGCTTCATAATCATGCCTCCAGCTTGTCATTTTTTACGTTTACGCCTTCCTTGGCAGATTTGTAAATCAGATTGATCACGCGCATTGCTTCCAGACCGTCTACGCCGCGCAGACCCACCTGGGCATCCTGGCCATTCATGGCGCAGTCCACAAAGTGATTGATTTCGCCGCAGTAGCCCAGCTGATACTTTTCATCAACAGCTACATTGGACCAACCGGTAGTGACTTCAGCCTTTTCGATGGTGTAGTCCAGACCGTCAATGGAGAATGCCTGCACGGGGCCGCGGAAGGAAAGGTCCACATGGATGGTGCCGCGCTCGCAGTAGATGTCCATGATGTCTTCCATGCCGCCGATGGTGACATAGTTGGCTTCCATGGTGGCAAACGTGCCGTCGGCGAAGCGGACGAATGCACCTGCCCAGTCCTCGCCCTCCATCTTATGATGGATCAGATTGTTCTCCAGACCGCCGGAGGTCATGGCGGTCAGCTCACTCCACTTGTTGTCCTTCAGGGCCAACAGGAAGCAGACGGGATGCACGCCCAGATGGACCATGCAGCCGCCACCACAGTACTTGATGAGCTGTGCGAAGGGGCTGTGAGAGCCGGAGTGGCACTCACGGGCGCGGATATACAGGGGCTTGCCCAGCTGGCCGCTCTCCATGATCGCCTTAGCCTTGCGGAAGGCGGGAGCAAAGAGCCAGTCCTCAGCGTAGTAGATGTGTTTGCCCAGACGCTCGGCAGTGTCGACCATGTCCTGCGCATCCTCAACAGTAGTAGCCAGAGGCTTTTCGCAGATGATGTCACGGCCGGCGTTCATGGCCTTGATGGCCACATCATGGTGCAGGAAGTTGGGCATGCAGATGTCCACCAGATCACATTCGCACTCGGCGATAGCGGTGTTGTAATCATCATAGGCGGTGTAGCCGGTGAAGCCATAGCGCTCTGCCAGAGCATGGATGCGGCTGATATCCTTGTCGCAGATACCAACGATCTGGACCTTGTCCAGAATACGGCTATAGCCGTCAGAGTGGAGGTCAGCAGAGAAAGCAGCGCCGACCAGCAGTACGCGAAGTTTGTTCATATGTACGACTCCTTATTTAAAAATAACTGTAATTGAATTTTTCCTTGGACTGCATGTAAGCAAACGCCTTATTCAGCTCTTCCTCTGCCAGTTCAGCGCTGCGGGCAAACATCTTTTCGCCCTTTTCCGCCGTTGCCCTGGTAGCTTCACCCCACACACCAGTGGGAGATGCCCGGAAAATGCTGCCATAGCTTAAGTAGGGACGGGGAACATCGGGCACGAAGTCCAGCGCCTTATCCATATGTACCGTTTCCGGCGCGATGGCCAGAATCTTGGAGGTCTCGCCCTCGCCTGCATGAAGCTCGGTGGTTTCAATAATTCCTTCCTTCAGCAGCGTGGGGCCAAATGTACCGGAATCCACCACTGCCACCATCAGGTCAGGGTTATACTTGGCATTCAGATCCCGCACCAGCGGAGTCATAATGAAGATGCCGCCGTGGCACTGCAGAATGCCCACTCTTTTAAAGCCCTGTACCTTCAGGCTCATGATAATGTCCGTCATCATCTGATAGAAGGTAGGCGGTTCCATCCACACAGAGCCTTTCTTACCCATCTGCTCCCGGCAGGTGGAGATAGGCAACGCAGGCACCAGAAAAGCACCCATTCTCTTTGCCACCCGCTTGCCCAGCTCAAAAGCAATGGCCCAGTCTGTCATAACCGGCAGATGGGGGCCGTGCTGCTCCAAAGAGCCAACGGGAATAATAGCAAGATCGGGATCTTTTTCCATGATCTCGTCAGCGGTATTCCAAAACATCGTTTGCCTCCTTATCTGCTGTGCTGATCACACAGCTTCTTTTTCCGCCTGCTTATCCAGACGGTAATTGCGCGCATAAAGCACCAGATCCGTACCTACCATCACCAGGTTCAGGACGTAGAAGAACAGAACAAAGCCATTGAGCACCGGTGCGGTGAGCTTGCCGATGATGCCGCAGATATAGCCGAAAAAGATCAGCAGCAGAAACGGCAGGCTTTTACCCTTTGTGGTTCTGGAGCGGAAGGATTTAATCACATTCAGAGGCCAGGACGCGCCGAAGCTCAGGATCATCAAGACCTCCATGATTTCAGGAAGGGTCATGCTCAGCCCTCCAGCTTGGATGCGCTGTACTGATCCAGATACAGAGCAGCATTGCTATGGTTGCGCAGGATGCTGGCGGGGCACTCGGTGGTAACAGGTCCCTCCAGGGCGCCGCGGATGGCATTGGCCTTGCGGTCGGTGGGAACAACGCAGATAGCATGGGGAATGCTCATGATGCAGGACATGGTCAGAGTCATAGCCTGCTTGGGAACATCGTTCAGAGTAGCAAAGCAGCCGTCATTGACCTGCTGCTGGCGGCACACATCATCCAGCTCTACGATCTTGACCATCTTGGGATCCTCAAAATCCGCAACAGCGGGATCATTGAAAGCCAGGTGGCCGTTCTCACCAACGCCCAGGAAGATCAGGTCGATGGGGTACTTCTTCAGCAGTGCGGTGTACTCCTCGCACTTTGCCTCTGCCTTGTCTGCATCGCACAGCAGGAAGTGCAGCTCCTTGAAATTCACCTTATCGAAAATCGCCCGGCGCAGGAAGTTGCCGAAGCCTGCAGGCTCGGTATCATCAATGCCCACATACTCGTCCTGATGGAAGCCGCGAACCTTGGACCAGTCGATGTCCTGCTTCAGCAGATTCTCCAGCAGGTCATTCTGAGAGGGAGCGGCGGCAAAAACCACATTGGCCTCGCCCTTTTCCGCGATAACGGCATTGATGCGCTCTGCAGCATCGATAGCGGCAGCCTTGCCCATCTCCTCCCGGGTCTCAAAGGTATGTACCGGCAGATTTACTACTTTTTTCGTCCAGATCTTCATTGTTTTATGCCCTCCTGAATTTAGAAATCGTTTTCTATGTTTTCTTTTTGCAGACATTTATCGGTTCCGCAATTCCTCCCGCAGCTGGGAAATAATTGTCTATTATTCTCAATAAATGCTGACATCTCACGATCATTATAGCGCGTATGGCCAGTATTTGCAATAGTAATTATGATATTTTCTTTAAGTAATCGTTTTCTTTTTCTCTGGAACCTGTCATCGAATATCACGAACCGTATCCCTGCAAACCAGTTCCGGGGTCAGATTCATGGTCAGCGGTGTCCGGGTCATGGTATTGATCATGGGATCCAGCAGCACCATGGCTGTCAGCCGTCCGATCTCCTCGGCAGGATAGCGAACAGTGGTCAGCGCAGGAACCAGCGCCTCCGCCAGAGGAATATCATCAAATCCCACCACAGAAATATCCCCCGGCACCTGCACGCCGTTTTTCCGCATAGTCTGGATCAGGCCGATGGCCAGCATATCATTGACGCAAAGTACGGCAGTCGCAGGCATCTTCTTCTCTATCAAATTGGTGGCAATACTGCGGCCTGCGGTCAGCTCCTGCTCCTGCTCCTGCTGCCGGCCGTCGCTGTCATAGATATATACCAGCGATTCATCAAAGGCAATGGCCGCCGCTGCCAGCGCATCCCGGTAACCCTTCAGCATTTCCATTCTGGTCCACCGGGTCACAGGGGTGGAGGCAAAGGCGATCCGCCGGTGTCCCTGAGCGATCAGATGCTTCGTTGCCGCCTTGGCACCGGCACGGGTATCGAAATGGATGCTGGGGCAGTCGATGCCTCCGATTTTCTGGTCCAGCATGACGAACCGGACACCCCTGTGGGCATACTCCGTGATCCCCTGGGCATCATCGCTGACAGAGGACAAAATGATTCCACTGACCTGCCGCTCTGTCAGCTGCCGCAGACACTTGCGTTCCCGATCCAGCTGGTGCATGGTATTGCACAGGATCATATTGTAGCCCGCCTCCGACAAGACCTCATTGATACCCACAATGGCCTGCAGGTAAAAGGGATTGGATATATTGGGAACGACCACGCCAACATCCCGGCAGCTTGCCTGCCGCAGGGATTTTGCCACTGTATTGGGCACATAGTTCAGCGCCTGCGCCGCTTCCCGAACCCTTTGCCGAAGCTGAGGGCTCACCGGGTAATCACTGTCTCCCAGCGCTCTTGAGGCGGTGGCAACCGATACGCCTGCCAGCTTGGCCACATCCCGAATGGTGCATTGCTTGTCCATAATTTGCCCCACGACCTTTCCTTTTTCTGTATTTATTTTACCATAGCTGTCAATAAACCCCGGCATTTCTTCTGCCTGGTCTTATTTTTATCAACTAATTGCTTTGAAAACCTTCTATTGATTATTTTTTCAAATCGCTATTGACATTTTTCCATCTTGTGGTATAATTTTAGCAAGAAGATTATCCAATTTCGATCTTTTGGGTATTGCAATAAAGGAGGCATTCGGGAATTATGAGAAAGAAACTGTTTATTTGTGTCATGGCAGCTGCCCTGTTCCTATCCGCCTGCAGCATAAATCCTGACAACCCCACAAAAAGCACCACTGCGCCTTCTTTGACCACGCTTCCTGCACAACCTACACAGCCCACAAATACTTCCAATCCGGCACAGATCATCGACAGTACCTATACGGCGAGTGATGACACGGCCTTCTTCGCCGGTACGACCTTGCTGCAGCAGCTTCAGATTTCGGCCCGCAAGGGAGAAGCCTTCTCTGTTAGAGTTAAGCGTACAAATCCCGACAAGACAAAAACCGAGATCCAGATCCAATATGATCCAGAGAAAAAGGCCTTTACTTATCAGGCAGACGGGGAATCCCGTACCTTTTCTCATTTGATCGCCACCCGCCACGCCGCCGGATTTGGTACAAACTTCTACGAGCTGTTTTTGCTGTCCAACAAACCGGATGCCACCTATGCGGACGCTCTGGGCGCAAACCCTTCCGCCATTGTGGTGTTTGCGAATTATGTGGAGCTGGCAGATCTTGTGGAAAGCTACGGCACCGTCCCCTCCATTATCCGGCAGAGTGCCATTGGCTGTTTGGAATTTGAGCAGGGTGTCTATATGGAAAAATCATTCTTCCTGATTGACTCCAAAGAGGATGACCTGTGGTTTCCCACTTCAAAGCCGTCCCTCACATTATACCGCTACGATTATTCGGGCAACCTGCTGTGTACCGCAGAGGTCCCCCAGACCGCCACAAGCGCCAAATTCTGCGAGCTTTCTGATGGCGGTTTCCTTATGACCTATAGTGACAACGGCCCTATCCTTGCCCGCTACAGCAGTGACGGCGCTGTTCTATGGACCTATAACCTCCCCCCTGGCGACACATTTCCCTGTGTAATGGGTAACGCTATCTACTGCTTTGGCCGAGTTAACGATAGCCTCGACATCATGTTCCGCTACAGCATTGCTGTGGAAAAGATCTCCATGGACGGAGCGCTTCTGGCTAAAAAACAGTTTGCCGGCAACAATACCTCTGTTCTTTTTGGCGCAGAAGTCCTGGGGAACAGCATCCGGATCCGCGGCCGTTCCACCAATACAGAAGGTGATTTCCCCTACCCTGGATACTTCCAGGCCTACATGGATTCGGAGCTGAATATCACCTCCGTTGAAGAGCTTGGCGATATGAACACAAAGACAGCAATTCTGGGTTATCTGGGTGGAAACGCCGTGTGGTCAAATGATCCCATCTTTAACTATCAAACCGGTGATGCTCTGCCCCTGGCAGAAGACCTTATCCAGCCGTCGGAGAATTTAACGAATCTGCACATCTTTTCTACGGGATTCGGCTACGTCATTATCCGCAAGTATACGCCGGATGCTGACACGCGCACCCCCTCTGGTTATGTTGGCAGCCAGTATGACTATTCACAGCTGATCTTTACCGGCTATAGCATATCAGGAGTTCCCCGGTGGCAGCGAGTCACTCCCATTTATCTCTCCAGGCAGCCGCTTGAGTAGACCCTGGAATGGCTTTTTGACTGGGCACCTCCACCGGTTTTTCAAAATTAATGGCAATAAGGGCGCGGCTTACACCGCGCCCTTATTTTTTACAGTTTTTTGATCACACCGCAGGCGATCTTCTCTCCGGCTGCGCCGGCAGGCTGGGTACGGAAATCATCGGTGCCGCTGTGGATCACCACAGTTTTTCCGATCACTTCCTTTACGGAGAATCTGCCTGTGGCCACCGCAAGGTAAGCATTTCCGCCGTTGGACAGCAGTGGCGGCAGATCTCCCGCATGGCGGGGATGGTCTGTCCGGGTGGGATTATAGTGGTTTCCCGTATTGGGAAAGCCCTCCCCCTCGCAGCTGTCTCCCTCATGGATATGCAGGGCGAAAAATCCCGACTGAGACTCCGGCAAGCCGGAAATATCCGCAATTATCAGGGTTTCCCTTCCATCCGGTATAAAAAGCACCCGTCCTCGTAACCGGGGATACCGGCCGCCGCCGGATACCAGCGCTTCTGCCGCGGCTGCGGCAAAATTTCTGTTCATAGGATCACCTCAAAGCCATGCTATGCGGCATTGGCTTTTCCGGTGCAGACACAAAGTTCAGTTGCATGCCACGGTTAGGGTCTGAAAGATCTCTTTGACGATCTGCCGGTATTCGGCAAGATCCGTTGTTTTCCGCAGGCGTTTTTTCAGCTTTTCACCGCAATCGAAGCGGCCAAGCACCATGCCCCACTGCTCCTTCATACGGAACATGGCATTGCGGCTGCCGCCAAAGGCAGAAAGATATGCCTCCAGCAGTGCCTCCATAAATTCCTCCAGCGCTACCAGATTCGTCCCTCCCGGCAGAAGCATACCGGGGTCGGCGATCAGCCCCCGGCCGATCATCACGGCTTCCAGCTCCGGAAACGCCTGCTCAAGCTGACCGATTTGAGAACGGGCGGTAATATCCCCATTGTAACACAGCCGGTTGCGGCTGTTTTTCGCTGCGTAACGGAACATTTCCATGTCCACTTCCCCGCTGTAAAACTGCTTTCGCACTCTGGGGTGGATGGTCAGCTCCGCTACGGGATATTGGTTAAAAACCTCCAGAATTCGAGGAAATTCCTCACTGTCAGCAAGCCCCAGTCGTGTCTTTATGGAGACAGGCAGGGGCGAGGCAGAGAATATGCTATCCAGAAACCGGTCCAGACTGTCCGGGTCTTCCAGCATGCCCGCCCCTTTTTTCTTGGCGACCACCGTGCCGGAAGGGCAGCCTGTATTTAAGTTCACCTCTGTATAGCCCCGATCCGCGCACTGCTGGGCCGCCCAGAGAAAATCCTCCGCGACTTTTGTCATCAGCTGGGGAACTGCTGTGAACGCCTCGCTGTCTGCCACCGGCAGCTCCCGATCCTCCCGATTGGTCAGGCTGCGATGGACAGTGGGGGAAATAAAAGGCATATAGTAGCGATGGACACCGCCAAAATACCGGTGATGCAGCCGGCGGTAAATGCCGTCCGTCAGCCCCTCCATAGGGGCAAAATAATATCGCATAGCGCTCTCCTGCTGTTACAGCTGCAGCACCATGGCACTTTCCAGCGCCATAGAACTGCCTAAAATGGGATGGATAAATTCTACACTTTTTGCCAGCAGCTGCTGGCTTTCCAGATTGTAAATACCGGAAAACGCCCTGCTTTCCTCAGATCCGTACTGGGGATCTCCCAGAATGGGAAAGCCCATATGGGCACAGTGGACTCTCAGCTGGTGGGTCCGGCCCGTTACCGGCTCCAGGGCCAGCTTGCACACGTAGTCCTTTCGCTCCAGCACCTGAAAGCGGGTCAAAGAGGGCTTGCCCTCCGGTGAGATCTCCCGCAAAAGGCTGGGCAGAGGCTTTCTGCCGATGGGCGCGTCTATGGTTCCGCTGTCTTGCCTTGGTCCGCCAAAGGTCAGGGCATGGTAAATCTTTTGTAGCCTGGTGCGCTGCATCAGGCCATGAGCATGAGAATTCTTTGCCAGCAGCACAATGCCAAAGGTATCCCGATCCAGCCGGGTAATGGGGTGAAAGGCGGATTTCTGTCCGGTTTTTTGATAGAATCCCACCACCAGGTTGGCAAGGGTGCCGGTATTGCAGCTGCGGGAAGGGTGGATCAGCATTCCCGCCGGCTTATCCACAGCAAGCAAATGGTCATCCTCATACAAAACGGTCAAGCTGCCATCCTCTGCCGGATATTCCGGTTCATTTTCGTCCAGCAGCACAGTAAGCACATCAGCCGGCTGCACCTGATAATCCGTATGCTCCGGATTTCCATTCACCAGAATCTTTCCATGCCACTTCAGCCGGTTGATTAGTCCTGTGGACATCTGCAGCTCCTCCTGCAAAAATGACGACAGCCGTCCCTGCCGGACTGCCGTATGCTTCAGTTCCACAAATGCCCCTCCTTCCTGTTTTTGGCTGCGCAGTTATAAAAAGGCTCTGCTGCAATGCAGCAGAGCCAAAAATACTTAGTTCAGAGCAGCCTTAGCCTTCTCCACGATGGCTGCGAAAGCAGCGGTATCCTGGATAGCCATCTCAGACAGGCTCTTGCGGTTCAGCTCAATGCCGGCCTTCTTGATACCGTTCATGAACTTGGAGTAGTTCAGACCGTAGGGGGCCACAGCAGCGCTGATACGGGTGATCCACAGGCGGCGGTAATCACGCTTCTTCTGCTTACGGCCTGCGAATGCGTAGTTGCCGGACTTCATGACGGCCTGCTTGGCCATCTTAAAGTGCTTGGACTTGGAACCCCAGTAGCCCTTAGCCAGCTTCAGGGTTGCATTTCTTCTCTTGCGCGTCATCATTGCGCCTTTAACTCTTGCCATTTCTGTATCCTCCTATTCTTGCTTACTTGTACGGGATCATCTTCTTGATTGCCTCGACATTGGTCTGGTCGGCGTAGGCAGTCGCGCGCAGATGACGGGTACGCTTGGTGGTCTTCTTAGTGAGGATGTGGCTCTTGTAAGCGTGAGCTCTCTTAACCTTACCAGTCTTGGTCAGGTTGAATCTCTTCTTGGCACCGCTATGGGTTTTCAGCTTGGGCATAGTAGGTTCTCCTTCCGTATCTTTCGTTATGGTAAGCTTAGCAGCTTATTTACTGTTTTTGGGGGTCAGGAACATGGCCATAAACCGGCCTTCCAGCTTGGGATTCTTCTCCATGGAAGCGATCTCTGCGCAGCTGTCAGCAAAATCCATCAGCAGCTTTTCACCCAGATTGGTATGGGCCATCTCACGGCCGCGGAAACGGACACTGACCTTGACCCGGTTGCCGTCTGCCAGGAATTTCTGGGCAGCCTTTACCTTGGTGTTAAAGTCGTTGGTGTCAATGCTGGGGCTCATGCGGATCTCCTTGATCTCCACCACTTTCTGATTCTTTCTGGCTTCCTTTTCCCGCTTCTTCTGGTCGAAGCAGAACTTGGAATAGTCCATGATCTTACAGACGGGGGGGACAGCATTGGGAGAGATCTTTACCAGATCCATGCCCTGCTCCTCAGCCATAGCGTTGGCCTCAGCAGCAGACACGATACCCAGCTGAGCACCGTCAGCACCGATCAGACGAATCTCCTTGTCGCGGATCTCCTCATTCAGCTGATGATCTAACTTTGCGATGATAAGCACCTCCAATTAACAACAAAAAAGCGGATGCCAAAGCATCCGCACAATTCGCAGCATTTCCCTATACAGGAAAGTGGAATATGGACCGTTTCGCTTTTGCTTACGGTGAGGCGGATGTTCAGCCTTCTTTATTACTGGGGTATTTTAGCATACCCTTTTGCTTTTGTCAATAGTATTTTACAAAAGATTTTCCGACTTATGCCCGGAAAAATACCGCCTCTGCCCGGAAACGGGAATATCCTCCCCCGGAAATGGCAAAACTCAATCTGAGACCAATGTGCCGTCTCCCGGCCGGAAAGAGGAGAGCACCTGAATGGGCACTTTGTACTGTTTTCCCAGCTCCACCGAGCGGTCATGCAGCACCTGCGCCCCCTGCCGGGCCAGTTCCAGCATGGCATCATAGCCGATGCGTTCATATTTCACCGCATCGGGGAACTTTCGCGGATCTGCATCATAGACACCGTCTACATCGGTATAGATCTGGCAAAGATCTGCCTTCAGGAATGCCGCCAGCGCCACAGCTGTGGTATCTGAGCCGCCTCTGCCCAATGTGGTAATATCTCCCCGGTCATTGATCCCCTGAAAGCCTGTCACCACCACGATCTTTCCCTGCTCCAACACCTCTTCGATGCGCCTGCCCATCAGTCCCAGCACCCGGGCGTTTCCATAGGTTTCGTCTGTCCGCAGACCCGCCTGCCAGCCGGTCAGGCTCACTGCATCACAGCCCAGCGACTGAATAGCCATGGCCATAAGCCCTGCAGACATCTGCTCCCCGGCAGAAAGGTAAGCGTCCATCTCCCGAGGAGAGGGCTGTTCTGTGAGTTCCCGGGCCTGGGCAACCAGCTGGTCTGTAGTATGTCCCTGGGCAGATACCACTACCACTACCTGATCTGCCTGCCGGGCAAGCCGTACCGCCCTGCCGGCAGCCGTTAGGATCCTCTGCGTGTCCATAAGCGAGGTTCCCCCGAATTTTTGGACGATCCGCATATCCATCACCTCCACTGCATTCTACGCCAAAGGGTGACAATTTGTGCAAAACCGCCCTGGGGAAACAGGGCGGTATCATATATGCATCAGCCGGCAAGAACCTCGGCCTTGATGACCCCCTGGGTGTTGCCCAGCAGGTGCAGCAGCTCCTCCAGAGAGACGGAAACTTCCGTAGTCTCTGCGGAGATGGTCACCAAAGCGCAGCCGTTGGTGGGGATAATGGAATTGATGGTCAGGATATTTGCCCCCTGCTTCGCAAAGGAGGAGAGAATGGCAGAAAGCACACCCGGCTCATCATACAGCAGGAACTGGAAGGTAATGATCCTGCCTGTCATCATGTTCTGAAAGGGCATAATGGCATCCCGATACTTGTAAAAAGCACTGCGGCTGATATCGGTCATGCGGGTAGCTTCATTCACAGTAGCCGCCTTACCGGTGGAAAGCAGATGCTTTGCCTCTACTACCTTTAAAAACACCTCCGGCAGCGCGGATGCTTCTACAATGTAATACTTCGGTTTCTTTGCCATGGAAAACCCTCCCTGTATTTTTCGTGTGTTTTGCCATGTTTTTGTGGGAATTATAACATCATTGTATCATGTTTTTCAAAAATTACAACCCTTATCTGCATTTACAGGGAAAGGAGTCTTCCATGACGCAATCTTTTTTTCACAAACTGGGCGTGGGGCTGGCACTGGCAGTGGGACTTTGGCTGGGAAGCCGATATCTGCTTCCCATCGCCCTCCCCTTCCTGCTGGCAGCGCTTCTGGCTATGATCGCCGAGCCTCTGGTGCGGGTATTCCACAGGCGGCTGAAACTCTCCCGGGGGTTCGCCTCGGGCATAGGCATAGTCATCACCCTGCTGGTAGCATCCCTGGTAGTGCTGACCGTGTGCGCTTTTGTGGTGCGCCAGCTGGGACAGCTGGTATGGGTCCTGCCGGATCTGGAGGGCACTGCTTTGCAGGGATTGCAATCCCTGGAGGGCTTTTTGCTGGATCTGGCTGCCGGCACGCCGGATGCTGTCAGCCCCATCCTGACCCGAAGCGTGGAAGGCTTTTTTTCCGATGGCACCGCTCTGGTGGATCAGGCCACCGCCAAAGCCCTGCAGCTCGCCTCCGGGGTGGTGACCCGGATCCCGGACAGTTTTTTCGGGTTCGGTACCTGGATCCTTGCCTCCTTTATGATCTCTGCCAAGCTCCCCCGTATCCGGCAGTGGATCTCCGGGCATCTTCCGGAAAGCTGGCATAAGCGGTACCGCCCCGCCTTCCGCAGGCTGCGGGGAAACCTTTCCGGATGGCTTTCTGCCCAGCTGAAACTGACGGGCGTTACCTTTCTGGTGCTCTGTATCGGTTTTCTGATCCTGCGGATCCAGCATGCGCCATTGTGGGCGGCGCTGATCTGTCTGGTGGACGCGCTTCCCATTCTGGGCACCGGATCAGTGCTGATCCCATGGAGTCTGGTCTGCTTCTTGCAGGATGATCCCGTTCGGGCGGTAGGACTGCTGGCCATCTACGCTGCAGGTTCTGTGCTGCGTTCTATTCTGGAGCCAAGGCTTGTGGGCCGGCAGCTGGGTCTTGACCCTCTGGTGACCCTGTTTGCCATATACGCAGGCTACCGGCTCTGGGGTATTCTGGGGATGCTGTTTTCCCCCCTGCTTGCCGTTACCATCAGCCAGCTGGCAGCCGTCCCAAAAGAGGGAAAGTAAAAAGGGCGCGTCCTATGACGCGCCCTTTGCAATGAAACTGCGTTAGCTATAAATCATTCCTATCCGTTTTCGCTGAAAGACAGGTCAAATGTCTCACTGCGCCAGTGGGTTTTGTCGTTGTCAGAAGGATGAAAGCACCATCTGACTGTTAGAGTTCCCCCATCCTGGGCGATTTCATATAAACCCTTCTGGAAAGGGCAAAAGCCATCATCTCCGCCGGTTGTCTTGCCTAACAGGACAGGCTCAGCACCATCCTTCTGATAATATACCTCCGCTCCGCTTCCCTGCAGAAAGCTCCATTCCTTAATAACGAGCTGTTCTGACGGATCCTGCAAGGGGACGACAAGATCTGCATGGTATTCTCTTTCCATCGGGGCACAGCCCGCCAACGCAAGAATGAGTATCCATATGGCAGATAGTTTCATAATTACTTTTTGAACCATTTGTAATCAACTCCCTCTGCTGCTATCCGACCTTTTGCAGCTTTGACCGGTTGGCGTTGACCCAGTTGACGGTATAAGTGCTGTCCTCCTGAACATTGATAACAACTGTTTGATAGCTGCTGTTTCCGACCCCGAACTGAATCACAATATTGTAGGGCATACGATGCCCCTGAAGATTCCATTTCTGCGGCATATCTCCGGCCTCGCAGTCCTTCTTGATGGCCTCCAGCAAGCTTTGCCGCAGTTGCCCCTCCGGCACAAAAAATTCTGCATCATCTGACACCCAAACAGCACTGATCTGCCTAAGAAACTGATCCCAGGCCGTATAGCCCAGCACCGTTTCCGGCTTGCTGAACAGCTTCCGCAGGGTCTGATAGATATGCTCTTCTCTGGGGGGATTATTCGTCCTGTCAATCCTCATCTCATAGGTCCGACTGACTGTAATCCCACTTTTCAGCTTGTAGGTCAGTGTCACCGGCGTGGCGCTGAACTTCTGCTCCTCCAGTTCGATCAGTTCCTTGTGAACATCCGTAACCTGCTGCAACTCCTCCAGCTGATCCAGTTGAACATAGTCGCTACTGTAAATACTGCCCACATGTATGGTAACAGATGCTACGCTCTGAGGCTCCGGCACCCAACGGGTAACACCCAGAGGATCCAGCTTGGTCAGGAAAATACTTATGGCCAGCACTGCCACAAGGATGCCGAATTTCAAAAACACCTTCGGCCGGAACACCTTCACCGTCCGCTGCAGCAGCATCTGCCCGGAAAAATAACCGATCACCAGCCCCACCGCCAGAAATACCAGATGGTTAAACAGCAACATGCCCACTCCGGCAAATACCACACTGACACACAGGGTAAAGAGCAATGCAAATACAGGCTCCAGCTTTTTGATCGCCAGAAAATCTCCGGCATACTCTAGCTTTCTGCGCCGGTAAAGCCACAGCGCCGCTGCCAGCAGGCCAATGCCCACAGCCGCCCAGATGGCCAGATACCACCAGGAACTGCCCAGTCCCTCAAATGCCCACCAATCATCGCGGTAAACGCCCACAGCCTTGTAGTATCCGAAAATAAACCAGTTGCCGCGGATTGGCAGACTGATCGCCGGGCAAAGCAGGGAAACCGGACTCAAATCTATCCGGACACCCTTCAGCAAAGGAAGATAGATAATCTGCACAAACCATACAAGCAGGGGGACCAGGAAATTCAAAAGGGTCGTCATTGCCGCCATAGCAAACCGGCTGCCGGTACAAAGGCAGCAAAAGACGCCAAGACCAAAGAAAAACAGGAAGTGCAGCGTCATACCCAGCAGCCACAAAAAGCCGGTATACCAGAACTGCTGCAGCACCGGCATCAGGCACAAAATGCCCACCGCATTGGGCACTACTGAGAAGCAAATACCTGCCGCCACATGGCTGAAAAACCACTGCTCCCGCCGCAGGGGCATGGCATGGGTGGCATTGCACAGCTTGGCATTGAACAGATCGCCGAACAAAAGTAAGGCGCACAGGGGGCCGTAAACCATATTGATCAGGCTGAAGAATCCGATGCAGTTTCCAAGGGATTTTGCCAGAGAATGGGGCGTATTGCCTGCCGCCAGAGCCAGCATAATCAGCATGCCACCTGCAAAATATACGCTCCACAACGGCACAAAGCGGGTAATATCCTTGCGAAAGGCTGCCAAATTAAAGCACCATGTTCTTGACTTCATAGTTCACACCTCCCAGTTCATAGATAAAGATCTCTTCCAGCGACAAAGGCAGAATATCAAAGTATGCCAGCCCCGCTCCCTGCATCCGCTGGGTGATCTCCTCGGCGCTGCCCCGGATTACAAGGGTCTTCAGCCTGCCGGACTGGTTTTCATGGAGCACCTGCAACCCTTCCGGTACATCTCCCACCATCTGTACCTTATAGGTAGCGCCTTGCATATCCGCAAGGGAGCGCTGCAGAAGCATTTTTCCATGGTCCATGATGCCCACATGGTCACAGATATCCTCCAGCTCCCGCAGATTGTGAGACGAGATCAGCACTGTGGTCTGCCGCTGGGCAACATCTGACAATATAAGATTCCAAACCTGCCGGCGCATCACCGGATCCAGACCGTCCACCGGCTCATCCAGAATCAGCACATCCGGCCGGATGCATAGTGTCAGCTGGAAGGCCGCCTGCTTTTGCATTCCCTTGGAAAACCGGCGGATATGTCCCTTTTTCGGCAGCTGGAACACTTCGTGCAGCCGGTCAAACAACTCATCGTCAAAAGTTTTATACATCCGTCTGTAAAACCGGCGCATATCCTCCAAAGAAGCGGCAGGGTAATAAAACACCTCATCGGGAATATAGCCGATCCGTTCCTTCAGGGCGGTATTCTCGTAAACAGGCAGTCCCTCCATGGTGATTTCACCGCTGTCCGGACGGTAAACGCCGGTCAGATGCCGGATGGCCGTAGTCTTTCCTGCCCCGTTTGGGCCTACCAGACCGTACACTGCCCCCTTTGGCACCGCCATGGACAGATCATCCAGCGCCTTAAAGCCGCCAAAGGTCTTGGTAACATGATTCATCTCAAGCATGGAATTTCCCTCCTTTTTCTATACGCAATGCCAGCTCCCTCGGGTCTACGCCCTGAGCCAGAAGCTGCTGTGTGATCCGGTCAAACTCCCGCAGCAGTGCCGCCTGCTCTTCCCGGCTGCCAAAGGGCACGCCGCTGACAAAGCAGCCCTTGCCGCCAACAGATGTGATCCAGCCCTGGGTCTCCAGCTCCCGATAGGCCCGCTGGATGGTATTGGGGTTGATGGTCAGCTCTGTGGCAAGCTCCCGCACAGACGGCAACCGGTCCCCCTGCATCAAGATCCCCGTCACGATCTGCTCCCGGATTCCATCCGCGATCTGGACATAAATGGGTCTGGAATCCCGGTAATCCAAAATAACCATTTTTATCCCTCCGTATTAAGTGTACTAACTGTACTAGTACAGTTAGTATAACATTGCTTTGTTACACTGTCAATAATTACATTTTTAAGTATTTCTTAACGGCTCAGAAAAAAATTGGAGAATTTTGGGAAAATCACTAGCCTTTCGGCTGGTTATCGTATAAAATAAAAATAGAGAAAACTGCTGAAGGAGGGATTTTATGCCTTCGACATATGCCCACTACCGGTTTGGCACGGCTCTGCTTCGCACCATGCCCGGGGATGTCCGCCGCACCATTTCCCGCTTTCCCCGGCTTTTTGATGTAGGACTTCATGGGCCGGACATTTTCTATTACAGCTCCCCCCTGTTGAAGACAAACACCGGCTTTCTGGGCATTCGTTTCCACGAGCAGACCGGTCAGGAATTCTTCCAGCGGGTCTGCCGGGCTATCCGTTCAAATAAATCCGAGGCTGCACAGGCCTATCTGTATGGCGTGCTCTGCCATTACTGTCTGGACAGTGTGTGCCAGAGTTATGTGTCTGAGCAGGCCCAGCTTTGCGGTGCATCCCATCTGGAGATTGAAACAGAATTCGACCGTTTTCTTCTGGAAAAGGACGGAAAAGTGCCGCCCTGCAATCAGGATCTGAGTTCCCATTTGAAGCTGACTCCGGGAGAATTTGAGACAGTAGCCAGATTCTATCCCCCCGCCACTGCAAAAAACATAAAGAACAGCCTTCGGAACATGGGTGTTTTCATCCGCCTGCTTGCTACACCGGAGGGCCCCCGCCGCACGCTTCTGCAGAAGGGCATTGGCCTTGTGGCAAAGGAATTGAACGGGATGTGGATGGCCAAAGACCCCAATTCCCGCTGCGCCCAGTTGAACACACCTCTGCTGGAGCGTTACGAAGCTGCCGTCGCTCAATTCCCGGAGATGCTCTCCCAACTTCAGGCCCATATGACCTATAACGCGCCTTTTGAATCCCATTTTGAGAAGATTTTTGGATAGGAGATCCCTATGACTACTTTTCTGCTGATCCGCCACGGAGAAAGCGAAGCAAATTTGAAACGGTTTTTTGCGGGACAGCTAGATGTCCCCCTGACACCCCTTGGGCACCAGCAGGCCCGGTGCACCGCCACGTTCATTGCCGCCAATTACCATGTGGATGGGGTCTACGCCAGCGACCTGCAGAGAGCCTATGATACCGGTATCCATATCGCCTCCTGTTTCGGACTGCCTGTACATCCGGAGCCCGGTCTGCGGGAGATCTTCTCCGGCCAATGGCAGGGAAAAACCTTTAACGAGCTGCAAACTGACTTTGCCCACAGCTACAGCCGCTGGCTGACAGATATCGGCAACGCCTGCTGCCCCGACGGCGAAACCGTGGCACAGCTTGCCGGGCGGGTATATAATGCCATCTGCCGCATCGCCGAAGAAAACCCGGGCAAGACCGTGGCCATCGCCACCCACGCCACCCCTATCCGGACGCTGCAATGGCAAATAACCGGGCAGCCCCTGTCCCACATGAAGGATATCCCCTGGGTCAGTAACGCCTCGGTATCGGAGCTCCGGTGGGATGCCGGCGTGCTGACACCGGTGCGGATCAGTCAGGACGCCCATCTGGCAGATATGCAAACCCGATTCCCCCCAAATGTATAAAAGCAGCGGATGCAATGCATCCGCTGCTTTTTTTAAAACTTATAGCCGGCATCCAGAAGCCGGATCAGAGCAGTATTGGCTTCTTCGTCGGAAAACAGGCCTGTGAACCGCTTGTCCACCGCCAGAGCCTCCAGGCTTAAGGAAAGCTGTCCCTTTTGTGCCAGAGAATCAAAGCCATCGCTGACCCGTGTGCCGGAAAGACTCCTGTGGGCTGTTTGCATGCCCTTTTCCGGATCCACCGGGCGCATCCGCACCCCCAGCTTCTCCGCTTTTTCCCGGTTGGCCGCCCATGCGGCAAGGAACTTTTGCTCCATATTACTTCTCCAAGATCACCGGACCGTTGCCGGCTGCCAGTGCGCTTAGGATGTATTCCACCGCCTCGGCGGGGGTCAGCTTTACCTGCTCACCGGTGCGCATATTCTTCACAGAGCATTTTCCCTCTGCGATCTCATCCTCACCCAGCAGCACTGCAAAGGGCACGCCCAGCTTATCCGCATAGGCCATTTTCTGCTTGAATTTCTTCTGCTCGCCATACAGCTGCACCCGCAGGCCGCCGGTCCGGAGCTGCTCTGCCAGGGCGATGGCAGGACCAACCTCAGCCGTCATGGGCAGCACCAGCGCATCTGCCGGTGCGCTGGGAAGCTCCGGATTCAAAAGCCCCTGCTCATCCAGCACATAGAACAGCCGGGTCAGGCCGATGGAGATGCCCACGCCGGGCAGCTGCTTTTCAATATAATAGCCTGCCAGATTGTCATACCGGCCGCCGGAACAGACAGAGCCAATCTCCGGATGATCCAGCAGCGTGGTCTCATAGACCGTTCCGGTATAGTAATCCAGACCTCTTGCAATGGTCAGATCCACCGCGAAGTTATCCTCCGGCACGCCGAAGGCTGCCAGATTGGCGGTAACCGCCTTCAGCTCCTCCACGCCCAGATCAAATATCTCACTTCTGCCAAGATACCCCTCCAGAGCGGCGATGACCTGGGCGTTGGTGCCACGGATGGCAATAAACTTCAGGATCTCCTCTGCCTGCGCCTCCGTCAGGCCGCACTCCTCCAGCAGAATGGTCTTGACCTTTTCCGGGCCGATCTTGTCCAGCTTGTCCACGGTGCGCATAATATCGCCGCTCTTCTCCGAAAGACCCAGCATGGCATAAAATCCGCTGAGGATCTTGCGGTTGTTCACACGGATCTGGAAACGGCTCAGGCCAAAGCCCCGAAATACCTTATAAATGATGGCAGGGATCTCTGCCTCGTTCAAAATATCCAGTTTTCCGTCGCCAATAATGTCGATATCCGCCTGATAAAACTCCCGGAACCGGCCCCGCTGGGCCCGCTCTCCCCGGTAGACCTTGCTGATCTGATACCGGCGGAAGGGAAACGCCAGATCATTGCAGTGCAGCGCCACATATTTGGCCAGAGGCACAGTCAGGTCAAACCGCAGCGCCAGATCGCTGTCGCCCTTCTGAAAGCGGTAGATCTGCTTTTCCGTTTCGCCGCCGCCCTTGGCCAGAAGGATCTGGGCATCCTCGATCACAGGGGTGTCCAGCGCGGCAAAGCCATAGGAGGCATAGGTATTGCGCAGAATGGTCAGCATTCTTTCAAACTGGGCCTGTTTGCCGGGCAGCAGCTCCATAAAACCGGACAATGTCCGGGGTTTGATAATATCCATAGTTTTTTATTTCCTTTCCAAATAATTAGAAATCAGGAATTGGCACGGATACGCCAATTCCCAACTCCTAATTCCTAATTCTTTAGCTACAATTAATAGCGGGGCTTGGTGTGGAGCATTTCCCGCCAATCCAGATCGCCCCGCTGCAGGCCCATGATCAGCATTTCCGCGCTGGCCAGATTGGTGGCGATGGGTACATTATGCTTATCACAGTGGCGGATGGTCTCGATCATCTGGCTGTCATCCCAGGGGTCAGTGGTATTGGGGTCTGTAAACAGCAATACAAGATCAATCTCATTGTAGGCGATGCGGGCGTTGATCTGCTGGTGTCCGCCCTGCTTATGGCTCAGCAGCAATGTAATGGGCAGACCCGTATTGTCGGCGATCAGACGGCCCGTAGTGGCGGTGGCATACAGATCGTGCTTCATGAGAACGCTCTTGTAAGCCGTGCAGAATTGGACCATCAGTTCTTTCTTTTTGTCGTGTGCCAAAAATGCAATATTCATCAAACCACTCCTTTTCCCGATTACCGGACAGGCACCTTCACCCATGTCCCCTGAAGACGTTTTGCGATCCGCCGGCAGGCTGCGGCGGCCCCCTTTCTGGTGTAACGCAGCAAGGGGCTTTCAAATGCTGCTGCAAGTGTCACATTCCGATCCTCCGGCACGATGCCAAGCAATGGCAGCCCCGCCTCGTCCATGGCATCATCTACCGTGACCCTCATTTTTTCAAACAGCTTTTTATCGATGCGGTTGACGATCAGCCGCACATTCTCTTTTCCCATCAGCTCCAGAAGCTCCCCCGCCCGGGCAGCATCCCGCACCGCGGCAGGCTCGGGATTGGTCACCACGATGACCCGGTCCGCATAAGCGGCGCAAAGCTTGAATCCCAGATCCACACCGGCAGGGGCATCCAGAAATACATATTTATACTGCTCCCGGGCAGCCCGGAGCATGGCTGAAAGCGCTGCCTTGTCAATATCTTCGGGGGTGCAGTTTACCGGCGCGGTCAGAAACGCAAGACCGGGATACTGAGGGTGGCGCAACGCCGCAGAAAGATCGTAATCTCCCCGGCAGACCTCCAGAAAGGAAATGGCGTTGGCATCTGCCAGACCCAAAGCGATATCCAGATTCCGCAGGCCGATATCACAGTCGATACACAAAACGCTTTCCCCGAGGCTTGCCAAGGCTGTGGCAAGGCCTGCGCATACCGAGGTTTTGCCTGTTCCGCCCTTACCGGACAGAACCGCGATCAGCTCGCCCAAATCCCAACGCCTCCTAATACCAATTCGAAACCATTATAAAGCAATATCGCACAAAAAGCAAGAGGAAGCCATGCCTTTCTTGTGGTTTTTTCATCAGATTCCACAAATCCCTTCCGGCAGCACGGAAACAGCCAGCAATGACATTTGAATTTCACAAAACCCCATTCACAAATTATTTACGCATTTTTCCAAAATTCCTCTTGCTTTTTTCTTTGGCTTGGGTTATGATATGTTAGCACTCGGGACAAAGGAGTGCTAAACGCATAGATAAAGGCAGGCGGTACGCCGACCTGCAGTCTAAATATTATGTATGGAGGCAATCAAAATGAAGCTCAAACCCATGGCAGACAATGTGCTGCTGAAGCAGCATGAGGCCGCTGAGACCACCGTCTCCGGCATCATTCTGGCTACCGCCAACAAAGAAAAGCCCGCGATCTATGAAGTCGTCGCCGCCGGCGAAGGCACCAAGGACGTGGTCATGACCGTTAAGGCCGGCGACAAGGTGGTCGTTGGCAAGTACACCGGCAGTGAGATCAAGCTGGACGGCGTGGAGTACAAGTTCGTCAAGCAGGATGATATCCTGGCTGTGGTGACCGACTAAGGAGGATTGAAACTATGGCAAAAATGATTATTTACGGCGAGGATGCCCGCAAGAAGCTGCAGTCCGGCATCGACCAGCTGGCCGACACTGTGAAAGTCACTCTGGGTCCCAAGGGCCGCAACGTGGTTCTGGGCAAGAAGTACGGCGCTCCCCTGATCACCAACGACGGCGTGACCATCGCCAAGGAAGTAGAGCTGGAGGACGCTTTTGAGAACATGGGCGCGCAGCTCATCCGGGAAGTGGCCACCAAGACCAACGATGTAGCCGGCGACGGCACCACCACCGCCACTGTTCTGGCACAGGCTATCACCCGGGAGGGTCTGAAGAATCTCTCCGCCGGCGCAAACCCCATGGTCATGCGCAAGGGCATCGACAAGGCTGTGGAAGCCGCTGTGGAAGCCATTAAGGCAAACTCCGTTCCCGTTTCCGGCAGTGAAGACATCGCAAGAGTCGGCACTGTCTCCTCCGGCGACGAGGCCATCGGCGCTCTGATCGCTCAGGCTATGGAGAAGGTGGGCACCGAGGGCGTTATCACCATTGAGGAATCCAAGACCGCCGAGACCGGCCTGGAAGTGGTTGAGGGTATGCAGTTTGACCGGGGCTATATCTCCCCCTACATGGTCACCGATACTGACAAGATGGAAGCGGTTCTGGACGACGCTCTGATCCTGATCACCGACAAGAAGATCTCCTCCATTCAGGAAATCCTGCCCATTCTGGAGCCTGTTGTCAAGGCCGGCAAGAAGATGATGATCATTGCCGAGGATGTAGAGGGCGATGCTCTGGCTACTCTGCTTGTCAACCGCCTCCGGGGCAACTTCAACTGCGTCTGTGTCAAGGCCCCCGGCTTTGGCGACCGCCGCAAGGAAATGCTGCAGGATATCGCCATCCTCACCGGTGGTACTGTGATCTCCAGCCAGCTGAACATGGAGCTTACCGAAGCCCAGCTGACCGATCTGGGCCGCGCCCGTCAGGTAGTCATCACCAAGGACACCACCACCATCGTTGACGGTGCAGGCGATCCCGAGGATATCAAGGCCCGGGCACATCAGATCCGCGCCTCCATTGCCACCACCACCTCCGATTACGATCGGGAGAAGCTGCAGGAGCGCCTTGCCAAGCTCTCCGGCGGTGTTGCCGTCATCAAGGTCGGCGCTCAGACCGAGGTTGCCATGAAGGAGCAGAAGCTGAGAGTGGAGGACGCTCTGAACGCTACCCGCGCCGCTGTGGAAGAAGGCATCGTGGCCGGCGGCGGTACTGCCCAGGTCAACGCCATTGCCGCTGTGGAGAAGCTGATCGCCAAGCTCTCCGGTGACGAAAAGACCGGTGCTAAGATCATTGCTTCCGCCCTGCAGGCTCCCATCCGCCAGATCGCTGAAAACGCCGGTGTGGACGGCAGCGTGGTCTATGAGAAGATCCGCTCCTCCAAGAAGGTGGGCTACGGCTACAACGCCTACACTGAGACCTATGTGGACATGATCGCCGCAGGCATCGTAGATCCCACCAAGGTCACCCGCTCCAGCCTGGAAAACGCCGCCTCCATCGCAGGCTGCGTGCTGACCACCGAATCTCTGGTTGTCGACAAGCCCGATCCCGCTGCCGATGCTGCCGCAGCAGCCGCTGCCGCACAGGCCGGTGGCATGTACTAAGCTAATAAACGCCAAAAGGGCGCGGTTTACACCGCGCCCTTGCTTTATTCTTGTGAGATGACTCTTGCACCCTCAAATTCCACATGCAAAGGGATCATCTGCCAGTTGGCCTCGGTAATATCATGAAGCTTCCTGGCCAGCTTCTCCTCCAGTCCGGGATTGCGGGTGATGCACAGCAGTGTGGGGCCTGCGCCGGAAAGGCAGAACGCCGCGCCGGTGGTACGGATCAGGCTCTCGATCTTATCGTAATCCGGGATCATCTTCTTCCGGTAGGGCTGATGGATCCGGTCCTGCATGGCATTGCGCAGCAGCTTTTCGTCACCCAGCTCCAGCGCCTTCAGCACCAGAGCGCCGTGGGCAATGTTGTACACCGCGTCGGCACGGTCATACTCTGTAGGCAGCGCCTGTCTTGCCACGGTGGTAGGCAGGTCGAAATCCGGCACCAGCGCCAGAAATTCCCAATCGGGATGCAAAGGGAAATTGACACACACCGGCAGGCCGTTATCCACCATAGAGGCAGTCAGGCCGCCATAGAATGCCGGCGCCAGATTGTCCGGATGGCCTTCCATGGCATTGGTGATGTTCAGTAAGCCTTGGGTGGAGAGCTTGTTGCCCCGCAGCACATTGGCACCCATAGCGCCTGCCACCAGCAGAGCGGCGGAAGATCCCAAGCCCCGGCAGACAGGGATCTGGGCCTCAATATGGATCTTAATGCCTCGCAGCTCCTCACTCATGGTGGCAAGGGCGGCGCAGTAGGAAACATAGGCAAGATTATCCGGGCCGGTGTATTCTTCATCACAGCCGGTGATCTCCAGACCTGCGTCAGTCTCCTCAAAGGTCACATCGGTATACAGGCTCAGGGCACAGCCAAATGCATCGAAGCCCGGGCCGAGGTTCGCGGTGGTAGCCGGAACACGAATGGTCACTCGTTTCATGGATCGCTCAATCCTCTCTTTATAGCTTCAGAACAAAGGTCAGCATATCTTCCTTGTCGATCACGCCGGTATGGCGCTCCGGCTTTTGCCGCAGACCGGAAAGATTCTCGGGGATCTTCACACCGGTAACCGCCTCCAGACGCTCCATCTGGGCAAATTCATCCCCTGCCGTATCGCCGCCAATGGCAGAAAGCACCGCCGCAGGGAATTTGTAGGGAGATGCGGTGGAAAGCACCACCATGGGCCGGTTGTCACCGGTTTGGTTTACATAATCTTCTGCAACTGCCCAGCCGGATGCGGTATGGGGATCGCACAAATACCCCTGCTCCTGCCAGACCCGACGGATGGTATCCGCGCCTCTGGCATCGTCGCTGTAGCCTGCCCAGAAAATCTGCTGCACCTTCTCCAGAAGATCAGCGGGCACAGTATAATACCCCTGGGTATTCAGCTTTGCCATCAACTCTGCCACCAATGCGGTATCGCCGGACAGAAGATACAAAAGCCGCTCCAGATTGGAGGACACCAGAATATCCATAGAAGGAGATGTGGTCTTGTACAGCGGACGGCGTCGGTCATAGGTACCGGTGCGGATAAAGTCCGTCAGCACATTGTTGGCATTGGAGGCGCAGATCAGCTTGCCCACAGGAAGTCCCAGCTTTTTGGCAAGGAAACCTGCCAGAATATCGCCGAAATTGCCGGTAGGCACGGAGAAATTCACCGGATCGCCCAGATCAATCTGCCCGGAGACCACCAGATCAGAATAGGCCTTAAAATAATAGGTGATCTGGGGCACAAGACGGCCGATATTGATGGAATTGGCAGAGGAAAGGGCAAAAGGCAGCTCTTTCCCCTGACAGGCCGCAAAGATATTCTTTACGCCGGTCTGGGCATCGTCAAAGTTTCCACGGACGGCGCAAACCGTCACATTATTGCCCTCCTGGCTGACCATCTGCCGCCGCTGGACATCGGACACGCCGCCATCGGGATAAAACACGCAGATGCGGATGCCCGGCACATCCTGAAAACCTGCCAGCGCCGCCTTGCCGGTATCGCCGGAGGTAGCGGTGAGGATCAGAATATCCTCCTGCATTCCCGCTTCGGTCTTGGCCGCGGTCATAAGCTGGGGCAGCATGGAAAGGGCCACATCCTTAAAGGCAGATGTAGGCCCGCGGAACAGCTCCAGTACCGTAAATCTATCGGTTTTGACGGTGGGGGTCAGATCCTCCGTTTCAAATTTTCCACTGTAGGCCCGGGTCACCAGCTCCTGCATATTGGGAATATCCGGCAGGAATGCGGACAGGATTTTCTCCGCCATGGTCAAAGTATCCACCCCGATGCACCGGCGCCAGTCCAACTCCGGGAAAGTTTTGGGCAGGTACAGTCCGCCGTCCTCCGCCAGACCCAAAAGCACCGCCTGGGCGCTGTTTGCCTCTGCTGCGCCGCCCCGGGTAGAATGATATTGCATAAGTTCCTCCTCTGAAAAAGTCATTTTCTTTGCTAACTGCACAAAAGATGAACTTTTTCCCGAAAATACTTGGTTTTTGGTTGGGTATATGATATACTGTTTCCGGTAAAAAAGCAAGTGTTTTCCAAGGGAAAACAAATGTGCTCGAAAGAAAAGCAAATGGAGGCATTTTGCATGAAAATTGGTCTGTTGGGATTTGGCGTAGTCGGCAGAGGCTTTTATGATCTGACCCGTCAGCGCACCGATATGCAGGTGGCTAAGGTTTTGTGTCTGGAGGATGTTACCCTTCCCGACGCCCAGGTCACCCGGGATTTTCAGGATATCCTCACCGATGACAGCATCGATACTGTGATCGAAGCCATGGGCGGTCTGCACCCTGCCTATGAATTCGTCCGCTCTGCCATGGATGCCGGCAAAAATATCGTTACCTCCAATAAAGCGCTGGTAGCGCACTACTACGATGAGCTGATCCCTCTGGCAGAGGCCAAGGGTCTTAAGTTCCGCTGCACCGCTGCTGTTGGCGGCGGCATCGGCTGGCTTTCCGAGGTGGAGCGTTCCCGCCGTGCCCAGACCATTTATCAGGTGGGCGGCATTATGAACGGCACCTGCAACTACATTCTCGATTCCATGGCCCGTCTGGGTCTTGGCTATGACGAGGCCCTGAAGCAGGCCCAGGCTCTGGGCTATGCCGAGGCCAACCCCACCACCGATGTGGATGGTATCGACACCTGGCACAAGATCATCCTTTCCTCCAACATCGCTTTTGGTGTCAGTCTGGACCGGGATAGTGTTCCCGCAGCCGGCATCCGGCATATCACCGCCGGAGATGTGGAGAATTTTAAGGCCCACGGTCTTGTTTGCAAGCTGATCTCCACAGGCAAGCAGGAAAACGGCAAGGTCAGCGCTTACGTACAGCCCACACTGTGCCCTGAGGGCGCACCGGAAGCGGCTGTTCCCGCCAACTACAATCTGATCACCCTGATGGGCACCGCCTCCAACCGGATGAGCTTCTTTGGTCAGGGCGCAGGCCGTTATCCCACTGCATACAATGTGCTGCAGGACTGTGTGGATATCCTTACCGGCAAGGGCTTCTACAGCCCCTACGGTGAAAAGGTAGCCGCTGTCAATGACGGTCTTCTGCGCTACTATGTCCGGGGCGGTCAGTGGGCAGATGGGGAAGAAACCTGGGGCGAAGCTGTGATCACAAAGCCCGTCAGCGTAGAAAATATGCACGCATGGCTCAAGGAGAATCCCGACGCCTTCATCGCCGCTCTGCCGGAGCAGCAGTAATCCCATTTTTTGGAAAGTAGGGACAAAAGATGCTAAAAGTCACAAAATTCGGCGGCTCCTCCATGGCCGATGCCGGTCAGTACCGGAAGATCCGCGAGATTCTGGGCAGTGATCCTGCCCGCCGGGTAGTGGTCGTCTCCGCTGCCGGCAAGCGCAACAAGGCAGATCACAAGATCACCGACCTTCTCTATCTTTGCCACGCCCATATTCAGTACGGCGTGGACTGCACCAGCGTATTTGAAATGATCACCTCCCGGTATCTGGAGATCCGGGATGAGCTGAATATTCAACTGGATCTGGAAACAGAATTTGCCGCGCTGAAGCAGCAGCTCACTTCCAAGTCCATCTCTCAGGATGAGCTTGTCAGCCGGGGCGAATATTTCTCCGCCAAGCTGATGGCGGCATATCTGGGCTTCCGGTTTATTGATTCCGCTAAATGGGTCAAATTCAATTTGGACGGCACTGTGGACGAGGATGCATCCTACGATGCCCTGCGCAAACAGATGCCTCTCAAGGGCGGCGCTGTGATCCCCGGCTTCTACGGTATCATGCCCGACGGTCACATCCGCACCTTCAGCCGCGGCGGCAGTGACATTACCGGCGCGCTGGCCGCGGCGGCACTGGACGCAGATGTCTACGAAAACTGGACCGATGTTTCCGGTATTCTGATGGCAGACCCCCGGATCGTTGACGACCCCCAGCCCATCCCCGAGGTCACCTATGACGAGTTGCGGGAGCTGAGCTACTCCGGCGCTCAGGTGCTTCATGAAGACGCCATCTTCCCCGTTCGGGAAAAGAACATTCCCCTGAACATCCGCAATACCAATGCCCCTGAAGATGACGGCACTATGATCAAGGAGCGCTTCGACGGCGACCACGATCCCCACCGCTTTATTACCGGCATTACCGGCAAGAAGGATTTTACCATCATCTCCATGAGCAAACGGGGTATGAGCAATCAGGTCGGCGTTCTGCACAAGGTGCTGTCGGTTTTGGTGCGCCACAACATTTCCGTTGACTATGTACCCAACGGCATCGACAATGTTTCTGTGGTTCTTCCCACGGAAGCGGTAGCCCCCCATCTTTACACCATTCTGGCTGAGATCCAGAAGGAAGCCGAGCCGGACACACTGGATGTCCACGATCAGATCGCCGTGGTTGCCGCTGTTGGTCGGAAGATGGCCTTCCGCCCCGGTATTTCCGGTAAGATCTTTGCCGCCCTTGGCGAAGCGGGCATCAATATCCGCATGATCAACCAGGGCCCCGATGAATTGAACATTATTTTTGGCGTGGATAACCGGGACTTTGCCCAGGCTATTCGTGTGCTGTACAACAGCTTTGTAAAATAAGCTGTAACGCATCGCATTTTTAGGAGGTAATCCAATATGAAAACATATACCGTTGCTATCCTCGGTGCCACTGGCGCTGTGGGACAGGAAATGATCAAAATCCTGCAGGAGCGGGATTTCCCCGTTGGAAAGCTGATCCCCCTTGCCAGTGCCAGAAGTGCGGGCAAGACTCTGAAGTTCAGGGGCGAGGATGTGACCATTCAGGAAGCCTGTGACGAAGCATTCCAGGGTGTGGACATCGTGCTGGGTGCCGCGGAAAACGACATTGCCAAGCGCTTTGCCCCCGCTATCGTAGCCGCCGGCGCTGTGTTCGTGGATAATTCCTCCGCTTTCCGACTGGACCCCAAGGTTCCTCTGATCGTTCCCGAGGTTAACCCCGAGGACGTGGCTTGGCACAATGGCATTATCAGTAACCCCAACTGTTCTACCATCATTACCATCACCGCGGTTAACGCCCTGAATTCCATCGCCCCCATCCGAACCATGACCGCCTCTACTTATCAGGCAGTATCCGGTGCCGGCGCAGGCGGCCCTGTGGAGCTGATGAACGAGGTGGAAGCCCTGCGGGAGGGCAGAAGATACGAGCCCAAGGTATTCTCTCATCAGATTGCCTACAACCTGATCCCCCAGATCGGCGGCGAGCAGGTAGACGGCTACACCAGTGAAGAAATGAAAATGCAGAATGAGGGCCGCAAGATCATGCATCTGCCGGATCTGAAGGTCACCTGCACCTGCGTCCGGGTGCCGGTGGTTCGCAGCCACTCCATTTCTGTCTCCTGCCATTTCGATGTGCCCGTAACGGTCGAGCAGGTCCGGCAGGCAATCGCAAACGCCCCCGGCTGTAAGCTGGTGGACGATCTGTCCAAGAAGATGTACCCCATGCCCCTGGACACCTCCGATCAGGACATCGTATTCGTGGGCCGTATCCGCCCCGACCTGACAGACGATTGCGGCATCGCCCTGTGGTGCTGCGGCGATCAGGTCCGCAAGGGTGCTGCCACCAACGCCATCCAGATTGCGGAGCTTCTGGTAAAATAAAATATTCCGGGTCTGATGCCGAAAGCATCAGACCCTCTTTTTATTTAAAACGCAAATATGTCTACTTTTTATAGGAAATTCTCATTCCCCTATTGTACATTCACCATATTTTTGCTATAATATTCAGAAAAAGTTATAATGGATGTGTATTGCCTTGAAGTATGGAATTTGGAATGTATCAGAACCGGAAGTGAATGCTGTTAACAACCTCGCCGCCGCAGGCTACTCCCCCCTGACCGCCATGGTACTGGCCGCCCGGGGTATGCAAAACCCCGAGCAGGCTAAGGATTATCTTGACTGCAGCGGCACGCTTCTGGACCCGTTTTTGATGACGGACATGGATCTGGCCGCTGGCCGGGTGGGCCTTGCCCTGACCCGGGGAGAAAAGATGGCGGTATTCGGCGACTACGATGTGGACGGAATCACCGCCACCTGCCTGCTGACAGACTTTTTGCGCCGCCACGGTGGGGACTGCGTCAGCTATATCCCCGGCCGTCTGGAGGAGGGCTATGGTCTGAACCCCATCGCCATCCATCAGCTCCACGCCGAGGGGGTCCAGCTGATCATCACCGTGGACTGCGGCATTACGGCTGTTGCCGAGGCTGAACTTTGCCGTCAGCTGGGGATCGATCTGGTAATCACCGACCACCACGAATGTAAGGATATTTTGCCCGACGCCATCGCCATCGTAGATCCCCACAGGATCGATGGCGGTTATCCCCACAAAAATCTGTCTGGTGTGGGCATCGCCTTTAAGCTGGCCGCTGCCCTTTGCGGCGATCAGGAGGAGGTTTTGCGGGATTACGCGGACATGGTCTGCCTTGGCACTGTTGCCGATGTCATGCCCCTGCAGGGAGAAAACCGGGTATTTGTGGCCCGGGGACTGGAATCTCTGAAACACACAAGCCGCCCCGGCATTGCAGCTTTGATGAAGGAAAGCGGCTGCACGCCGGAGGCTGTCAACGCCTCCTCCATTGGCTTTATGCTTGCCCCCAGAATCAACGCCGCAGGCCGTATGGGCAAGATCGAATGGGCTGTGGAGCTGTTTTTGACCGGCGATCCGGAGCGGGCGCAGTACCTTGCTCAGGCTCTGTGTGATCTGAACCGCCAGCGCCAGCAGGTGGAATCCCAAATCTATGACGAAGCGGTATCCATGCTTCCCGAGGGACATACCCCCGATGCCATCGTCCTTGCAGATGAGAGCTGGCATCAGGGCGTGGTGGGTATCGTTGCCAGTCGGATGGCAGAGGAATACTGCTGTCCCACTTTCCTGATCTGTCTGGATGGGGATCACGGAAAAGCCAGCTCCCGCAGCTACGGCGGATTTAATCTGTTCGCCTCTCTGACAGCCCTCTCCCCCCTGCTTGAAAGCTACGGCGGGCATGAGCTGGCCGCAGGCTTTACCATTTCCCGCAATCAGATCGGCGCTTTCCGTCAGCAGATTTGCCGCCTTGCTGCCGATTTCTATTCCCACGCCGGTCCCCGGACTGTGCTGGATGTGGACTGCGCCATTGCGCCGGAGCTTCTGACCGTAAAAGGGATTGATTCCCTGTCTGCTCTGGAGCCCTGCGGCAACGGCTGTCCCAAGCCCACGCTGATGATGAAGAATCTGACCATCGAGCGCATCCATCCTGTTGGAAACGGCCGGCATATGCGGCTGCGGCTTCGCGGCGGCAGTCATGTGATCAATGCCATCTATTTCTCCGCCACACCGGAAACCGCCTCCATAGAAACGGGAGATGTGGTGGATGTGGCTTTCCACCCCCAGGTCAACGAATTTCGGGGAGAGCGGTCTGCCCAGCTGAATGTGCTGGATATCCGGCCCAGCTGCAGCGCCGACTGTCCTGCTGACACTGCCGGCTATTGGCAGCTCCGCAGCGGAAACCTGTCCCCGGCAGATGCCGAGTTGCTTCTGCCCAGCCGGGCAACACTGGGCACCATCTGGCGTTACCTTGCCAGTTCTGCCTCCCCGATCCAGGAATACCCCATGTGCCTGTGTCGGAAGATCGTCCGCCGGTCCGGAGCCCCGCTGAGTCTGGGGCAGATGCTGACCTGTCTTGACATATTTCAGGATGTGGGGCTTTTGCAGGTCCAACGCATGCACAGATACATATGCGTCCACCTGACTCCCGGTGCGGAAAAAGCCGATCTGAACACAAGTACCACAATGCAAATCCTTCTCCAGGCGAAAGAGAGCTGAATTACCATGGAAACTTTTGAGGCCCATTTTGAATCCCTGTGCGCCACCGTCGCAGAGCGAATGCCCGGCGCGGATACAGATTTGATGCATAAGGCCATAGAATACGCCAGCAACAAGCACCAGCATCAGAAGCGCAAGGACGGATCCCCCTATATCATCCATCCCATGGCCGTTGCCGAGATCGTAGCGGAAATGGGTCTGGACATGGACGCCATTCTCGGTGCCCTGCTTCATGACTGTATTGAAGACACAGACGCCTCTCACGATGATATTGAGCATCTGTTTGGTCAGACCGTTGCCGAGCTGGTAGAGGGCGTCACCAAGCTGACCCGGGCCAACTTTTCCTCCACCGAGCAGGCCCAGATGGAAAACCTGAGAAAGATGTTCATGGCTATGTCCAAGGACATCCGGGTGGTGCTGATCAAGATCGCCGACCGACTTCACAACATGCGCACCATGCAGTACCAGACCCCTGCCAAGCAGGTCAGCAAGTGCCGGGAGACCATGGATATCTATGCCCCCCTTGCGCACCGGCTTGGTATGCAGAAGATCAAATGGGAGCTGGAGGATATTGCGTTAAGATATCTGGATCCGGATGATTACAATGACATCATGTCCTATCTGAATGCCCATCACGAGCAGGACGAGGCCTTTATGAACACTATTCAGGGCACCATTTCCCACCGTTTGGCAGCAGTTGGCATCAACAACACTGCCTACGGCCGGATCAAGCATGTTTACTCCATTTACCGGAAAATGCAGACCCAGGGAAAGGCCATTGACGAATTGTACGATGTGTATGCCTTCCGTGTGATTGTGGATACCATTCCGGATTGTTACAACGTTCTGGGTCATATCCACGACCTGTTCAATCTGGTGCCCGGCCGGTTTAAGGACTATATCTCCACCCCCAAGCCCAATATGTACCAGAGCCTGCATACCACCGTTATCGGCACCCAGGGCATCCCCTTTGAGGTGCAGATCCGCACCTGGGATATGCACCAGACAGCGGAATACGGTATCGCTGCCCACTGGCGCTATAAGCAGGGCGGCTCCGGCAACGAAAAGGACTTTGAATGGGTGCGCCGGCTTCTGGAAAGCCAGCAGGATTCCGACGCAGAGGAATATGTCCAGTCCCTAAAGATCGATATGTTCGACGACGAGGTCTTTGTCTTTACCCCCAAGGGCCGGATCGTTTCCCTTCCCGCCGGTTCTACGCCCATCGATTTTGCCTATGCCATCCACTCCGGTGTTGGTAACGCCATGATCGGTGCCAAGGTCAACAACCGGATCTGCGGCATCGATACCACCCTGAAAAACGGCGATATTGTGGAGGTGCTCACCTCCAAATCCGCCAGAGGCCCTAGCCGTGACTGGCTGAACATCTGCAAATCCAATCAGGCCCGCACCAAGATCAAGCAGTGGTTCAAGAAGGAAAAGCGGGAGGAAAATGTCCTCCACGGCAGATCCTCTTTCGAAGGAGAGATGAAGCGGGTTGGTCTGCCCCTTTCCATTACGCTGGATCCGGAGGTTGGACCCCAGCTTCTCAAAAAGCTGTCCTTCGACAACTGGGAGGATATGTACGCCGCCATCGGCTATGGCGGTCTGACCGCAGCCAAGGCTGTAGGCCGGATCCGGGATGACATCAACAGGGCACTGAAGGTACAGGCCAACGAAAAGCTTCAGGCCAATCCTCTGCGGATTACGCCGGACAGTGAAGCTGTCAAGCAGAATCGCCACGCTGTCAACGGTATTATTGTAGAAGACATTGATTCTTGTATGATCAAATTCGCCAAGTGCTGCACTCCCGTTCCCGGGGATGCCATCGTTGGCTTTATTACCAAGGGCTTCGGCGTCAGTGTCCACCGCTGTGACTGTCCCAATGCCGCCAATCGGGATCAGCCCATTCAGGCCCCCCGCTGGGTGCGGGTCCGTTGGGCAAATCTGGATGACCAGCCCTTTGAGACCACACTGGAGCTGGACTGCATCACCAGAGACGGTCTGCTTCTGGATGTAGCCACCACTATGACCACCGCCCGGGTTCGGGTGAAGGAGCTGTTTGGCAAGGATCTTCCCGGCGGCCACAGTGTATTTACTGTGAAGATGGAAGTCCGGAATGTGGCAGAGCTGGATGCGATCCGCAACCGGCTGCTGAATATCCGGGATGTAGTAGGCTCCAGAAGAGGCCAGAATTAAAAATCAAAACAAAGGAGCGATCCTCCATGCGCGCTGTATTGACAAGAGTGACCTCCGCCTCCGTCACCATTGACGGTCAGGTGGTTGGCAGCATCGGCAAGGGCTTTCTGATCCTGCTGGGCGTAGGCCCGGAGGATACGGAAAAGGACTGCCGTTACCTGGCCGAAAAAGCTCTGGGTCTGCGGATCTTTGAAGATGAACAGGGAAAAATGAATCTGGGACTGGATGCCGTAGGCGGCGAGGTTCTGGTAGTCAGCCAGTTCACCCTCTACGGCAACTGCCGTAAGGGTCGCCGTCCCAGCTTTACCGATGCCGCACCTGCCGAGCTTGGCAATGCCCTGTACGAAAAATTCCTCTCCATCTGCGCTGAGCTGGGATATCCCCCTCAGCACGGACAGTTTGGCGCGGATATGCAGGTTGCATCTGTGAACGACGGGCCTGTGACATTGATTCTGGACACCAAGGAGCTGATGGACAGCTCCAGAAGAGGGTAATTATGACCATCCACTCCTTGCCTCTGGGCGCATACCAGACCAATACCTACATCTTGGAAAACGATGGATGCTGTGTCATCATCGATCCAGGCTTTGCACCGGAAACGATTCTTACATTTCTGGCGCAAAAGGATCTGACCATAGACGCCATTATGCTGACCCACGGGCATTTTGACCATGTGGGCGCAGTGGAAAAAATTCTGGAAGTCACCGGCTGCAGCCTCTGGCTCAGTGAAAAAGACTGGCAGCAAGATGCTGACCCTGCAAGTCCTTCTTTCTATCCACTGGCAAACCATAATCTTCCCAATATGCACTTCTATGCCGAAGGCGATGAGATTTCTGCCGCCGGCATGACCTTTACCGTTTTGGAAACTCCGGGGCATACCCCCGGTTCGGTCTGTCTGCTGACAGAAAATGCCCTTTTTACCGGCGATACCTTGTTTGCCGGTTCCTGCGGCCGGACGGATCTGCCCGGCGGAAGCTGGACTACGATCCAAAAATCCCTGCGCCGGCTGTCCACCCTGGACGATGCGCTCCGGGTATACCCCGGTCACGGGGATTCGACCACTTTGGCTGCGGAAAAGCAGTATAATCCTTACATGAGGTAACACCATGAAGCTTACCCTTGTCGGTCATGAGGACCGTTATGCCGTTGAGCAGCTGCAAATGGCCCTGTTTTCTCCGGATGCGCCGGGAGAAGCGGTCTCTTCCCTGCATCGGGGCAAAGTCTGGCTCACCGCATCCACAAAAATTGCATTGGACGGAAAGACCGCCCGGGCTATCCGCCGGATGAAGATACAGAACGAAACCGTCCGGGACCGCCGGCGGATTTTGCAGCAAAGCTATTATCTGGCCGCCTGTGCGCTTTTACCCCAAACGCCCCCATGGGGCGCTTTGGCCGGTGTCCGGCCCACCAAGATCTCCACCCGGCATCTGCTGGAGGGCGGCACTGCCGCCTCTGCGGATAAGCTGCTGGAAAAGGTGTATTACGTCACGCCGGACCGGCGCAAGCTGGCGCTGGACTGCTCTGTTTCCACGGTTAAAGCGGCAAATCTTTTGTCCCCTGACGATATATCTTTATATGTGGGCATTCCCTTTTGCCCTACCCGCTGCAGCTACTGCAGCTTTGTCAGCCGCACCATCGGCAAGCGGACGGAACTGATTGCCCCCTATCTGGAGGCGCTGCTGCAGGAGATCCGGTTTACCGGAAAGCTGATGGAGCGCTCTGGGAAAACAGTTCGCACCATCTACATAGGCGGCGGCACACCTACCACATTGTCTTCCCCCCAGCTGGCACAGCTGCTGGATGCCATTGGCGAAGCCTTTGACCTTTCCCGTTGTCTGGAATTTACAGTGGAAGGCGGAAGACCCGATACTTTGGACGAAAACAAGCTTTCTGTCATCCGCCGCCACGGCGCGGACCGGATGAGTATCAATCCCCAGACCATGGAGGACTCTGTCCTCAAGGCCTGCGGCCGGCCGCATACTGCCGCAGACGTCCTGGATGCCTATGGCTGGGCGCAAAATGCGGGGTTTGATGCCATCAACATGGATCTGATCGCAGGACTTCCCACAGACGATCTTTCCGGCTTCTGCCACTCTTTGAATACTGTCGCCGCTCTGCGTCCTGCCAATATCACGGTGCACACACTGGCGCTGAAAAAGGGCGCGGATCTTTTTGAGCGCAGGGCAAGCCTTCCCTCTGCCGAAGCCGTTACGGAGATGGTAGCCTACGCCAACCGCACCCTGGCAGATGCCGGATACAAGCCCTACTATCTGTATCGCCAGAAATACATGTCCGGCAGCTTTGAAAATGTGGGCTGGAGCCGGGACGGACTTGACTGTCTTTACAACATCTATATGATGGAAGAGGTGCACACCATTTTGTCACTGGGCGGTGGTGGCATGAACAAGGTCAACCTGCCCGACGGCACACTGCAGCGCTTCCATAACCCCAAATTCCCGGAGCAGTATATTGAGATGCTCGGCTCCGTTCTGGAGGATAAGGAAAAGCTTTTTGATATTATGAGAGGAAGTGTCTGATTTGGATACTTTGATTTCCAATGTCACCATTGTGACCATGAATGAGCGGATGGATGTGCTTTTTGGGGCATATCTGGCTGTGAAGGACGGAAAAATCGCCTATATCGGCAAAACCGCTCCTGCCCAGCAGCCCAAGACCATTATTGACGGCACCGGCATGGTGCTGCTGCCGGGCCTCCATAACTGCCACACCCATCTGGCCACCGCTGCCCTTCGCAGCTATTTTGACGATCTGGATAATGCACAGGCTCTGGAAGGCCTGCTGCAAAAAGAGGCCAAAATGGACAGCCGCATCGCCAAGGCCGCGGCGAGCCTTGCCATTGCGGAAGCCCTCCGGTTTGGCATCACCTCTGTTTCCGACCTGTACTATTATCCCGATGCCACCGCGGAAGCCGCCGCGGAAGCCGGCATCAAGGCCAACATTGCGCTGTCCTCCTACCGCTTCATCGATGAAAATGAAGACTTTGATTTTGAGACTGACGAGCAGTGCGCAGAGCTGCGCCGGGTAGTAGAAAAATGGAACGGCCATGACAATGGCCGCATCCGCATGGACGCCGGCATTTACGCCGAATACACCAGCAACTATCCCCTGTGGGAAGCGCTGGCAGGCTATGCACAGGAAGTCGGTCTTGGCTTCCAGCTGCATCTTGCCCAGACCCGGGGGGAGGCGGAATCCTGTCTGGACCGCACCGGTCTCGGTCAGGCGCAGCTTTTAGACTGCCACGGTATTTTCGGCGTTCCTGTCACCGCCGCCGGCTGTGCCACCCTTTCCGAAGAGGAGCTGGCGCTGCTGGGCAAGAAAAAAGTCAGCGCCGTTGCCTGTCCCCTTGCTGCCGCAAAGGCAGGTTATCCCCAAACACCGGTGCTTTCCTGCGTGAAAGCCGGTATGAATGTCGCTTTGGGTACTGGCGGCACTGCCCAGTCCGGCAATCTGGATCTGTTTGAGGCGATTCGGGGACTGGTTCTGTCTGTCAATGCCGGAGAAGGAAAATCTGCGGCCCTGCCTGCCGCTGCGGCTCTGATGATGGCAACCTCCTGCGGCGCCCGGGCGCAGGGTCGGGCAGAAGAATGCGGCATGATCAAGGAGGGCCTGGATGCAGACCTGTGCCTTGTGGATTTCTCCGCGCCCCACCTGATGCCCTGTCACAATGTTTTGAACGCACTGGTGTACAGCGCCAAGGGCGGCGATGTAGCCATGACCATGGTCCGGGGCAAGATCCTTTACCAGAATGGTCAATTCCCCACCATCGACCTGAAGAAGGTTGTGGAGGAGCTGACTACCTACGCCATTCCCCGCCTGTTTGCGGAAGCTTAATGGAGGCACACTATGTCTGAACCGAAAAAACAATCCTTTCTCCATGGCACCATGCTGCTTGCCATGTCTACCGCCATCGTCAAAATCATTGGCGCTGTGTACTCCGTCCCTCTTAACGCCATTATCGGGCCGGAAGGCTTTGGTTATTACTCCACCGCCTATGAGATCTATACCGTGCTTTTGATGATCTCCACCGCCGGTTTACCTGTGGCCATGAGCCGGATGATCTCTCAGGCCAGTTCTGTGGGCAACTACCGTCAGGTGCGGAAGATCTACTCCGTTTCCCGTACTATTTTTCTGAGTCTTGGTCTTGTGGGAACCTTGCTGATGGTCCTCGGCTGCCAGTGGCTTGCTGGTGTGCTCCACCAGCCCGATGCCTGGACCGCCATCGGCATTCTTGGCCCCTGCTGCTTCCTGATCTGCATGATGAGTGCCTATCGCGGCTTCTTCCAGGGACAGAGCAATATGATGCCCACCTCCGTCTCCCAGGTGCTGGAATCCATCTGCAAGCTAATCGTGGGTATTGGCGCCGCACTTCTGGTGCTGCATCAGACAAAAAGTGTTCCTCTGGCGGCAGGCGGCGCCATCTTCGGCGTAACCATCAGCTGTCTGGTATCCAGCCTGTATCTGGGCAGCAGCTTCCGCAAGTCCTACAAAACCCTCCCCCAGTCGGGAGAAGCTGTGGATTCCGGAAAAAAGATCGCCAAAAGCCTGCTGGCCATTGCCATTCCCATTACCATTGGATCTGCCGGTCTGCAGATTCTGACGGTTCTGGAAACCGAGCGGTATATGGGCCATCTTCTGAACTTCATGACCCAATCTCAGGCAGATACCCAGAAGGGCATCTACAACATGACCCAGAAGATCTTCAATATGCCCTGCGCCTTTATCACCCCCATCACCATCAGCATCATCCCTGCCATTACCGCACAGCTGACCCGGAAGGAAATGTCCGGTGCAAAGGACACCGCAGAATCCTCTGCCCGTGTGGCCGCCTTGATCAGCGCCCCCTGCGCGGTAGGTCTTGCCGTACTGGCTGAGCCTGTGACCGGACTGCTGGGCAGATACTCCGGCGAGAATCTGACGCTGGCCGCCAGCCTGATGGCCATTCTGGGTGTATGTATTATGTTCAATGCCATTGTTCTGCTGACCAATGCGATTATGCAGGCCCACGGCCATGTTATCCTGCCGGTGGTCAATATGTTTGTTGGCGGCATCGTAAAGCTGGTGACCATTTCCATTCTCACCGCCAACCCCCGTATCGGCATTCTGGGCGCACCCATCGGAAGCCTGCTGTGCTACCTGTGTATCACGGTGCTGAACCTGTTCTCCATGCGCAAGGTGCTCCCCCATTCGCCTGCTATTTTGAAGAATATGGGCAAAGCCGTTTTCTCCGCTCTGCTCATGGGCGCGGCAGTTTTCGGAAGCTGGCAGGGCCTTTTGTATCTAAGTGGCGGCAGCCTGAGCCACATTATCGCCTGCGGCGCTCCGATCCTTGTGGGTGTGGTGGTATATCTGGTTTCCGCTATCAAGCTCAAGGCCATTACCCGGGAGGACTGTTTGCTGCTTCCTAAGGGCGAAAAAATTGCAAAAATGCTCCATTTGTGAAAAATACCCTTGATTTTTATCCCAATTTGTGGTAGGTTAATTTTGTTCTTATATAAAGAAAAGGGGTTATTTTATGAATAAAACAGAACTGATCGCTGCCGTCGCTCAAAATTCCGGCGTCAGCAAAAAGGATGCCGAGCGAGTGGTCAACGCCGCTATCGACACCATCACTGCAACTCTGGCTGCCGGCGAAAAGGTGCAGCTGTCCGGCTTCGGCATTTTTGAGGTCAAGGACCGGGATGCCCGCGTAGGCCGCAACCCCCACACCAGAGAAACCATTGAGATTCCCGCCACCCGCATTCCCGCCTTCAAGGCCAGCAAGGCGCTGAAGGATATTGTAGGCAAGTAACCCATGCGTCTGGACAAATACCTGAAGGTCTCCCGCTTGATCAAGCGCCGCACCGTTGCCAACGAAGCCTGCGATAACGGCCGCATCAGCGTCAACGGCCGGGTGGTCAAGGCAAGCTATGAAGTAAAAATCGGAGACAAAATTGAGATCACCATGGGCCCCAGAACGGTAGCTGTGGAGGTCCTGCAGGTGGCAGAAACTGTCCGCAAGGACGATGCCGCCGCCATGTACAAAGAAGTATAAAAACCGAGGGAAGCGTTGGCTTCCCTCGGTTTTTTCTTAACTTAGCACCAGAAGAGTCTTCCCCGGCAGCAGAAAAACTGCACCGCATAGCACAGGCACAGCTTGGTGCAAATATCTCCCCGTGTGGAAAAACCACGGAAATTCCCCGCCTGCCGGCGATAGGCCGCACCGCCGCTCTGGATATATTCCAGCGTCTGCAAATACATATAGTTGTCCGGCTCCATGGATACCGCTTTGCGGATATGCTCCAGCGCGGTGACCTGATTGCCCATTCCGTCGTTGGCCAGAGCGCTGATGTAATACCACCGGCCGTCCCGCTTGCTGCTGTTGGACAGGATGTTCAGCGCCTCCTGATACCGTCCCATCCGCACATACTGGTAGGCAGACTGCTGATACCGGTCGGAAGTGTCCGATTCGGTATAGCTTCTCTGCTGATAGCCACCAAAGCCGCCGAAGGGGTCGTAGGAGTAGCCGCCGTGGCTGCCACTGGAGGAGGCCGTATACTTTTCTGGATTCTTGATCTGATCGTAGGCCGCATTGACTTCCTGCATCTTCTCCGCCGCAACCTTATCCCCGGGATTCAAGTCCGGATGATACTTTTTCGCCAGACGGCGGTAGGCCTGCTTGATCTCGTCATCCGTAGCATCCCGGCTGACCCCAAGAACCTTATATGGATCGTCGATCATTTCCCGTCCTCCTGCTCTTTCTTTCCACGAAAGCTGCACCACACACCGCTGTACAGGATATTATCCAGCAGCTTTTTATCCTGCACCAGCGGCAGCTTCTCAAATTCCTCCGTACACTTTCCCATAGCCAGCACCAGAAAATCCTCCCACAGGGGCCAGTTCTCTCCGGTTTGCATGGCAAGGAAGGGGTTATACTTGTGTTTTCTGCAGTCTGCCCGGTAATCCACCGCCGCATCTGCCAGATAGATAAATCTTCCAAGGGCCATACCCATTCGCCGCAGAGTGGGGGCCCATATGTCCTCGTGATATACCAAAAGTTCTGCCATTAATGTACCGAAACAGTTGGCGGTAGCGTCTGCATTGGGACAGTTGTCCCTTTCCAGTGCGCTCAGCTCCTGAATGCAGCGGGCAATGGCTTCGCACTGCCGGGGAAACCGCTGGCGGATGGCCTCACAATTCTTTCCAAAAACACCCGTCATCACCTTAGCTGACAACTTTCTGTCATCCTGCCAGTCATCAGCTGCCTGATAGTACGCCAGCGCCACATTCATATCCGCGGCATACTGGATATATTCGTTGTCCACCCATGGTCTGGGCTTTATGGGGTGCAGGGCGCAGGCCTTTTTGCCAGTCACTTCCTCCGGCTCATAAAGGCTCATCAGCAGCAGCGCCAGAAAGGCCATATCGTAGCTCAGACCCAGTCTGGAAAGCTGGGAAGACCGGTTCCGGATCTGCCGGCAGATGCCGCAATATATGGCATTATACCGCACTTTCTCCTGAGAAGTCAACTCCTCAAAATTCACGGTTACATATCCAAACACCTGTCATCCCCCCCTTTTATCATCCTACAGACAAGTTGTGAACAGGGCGTAAACAAGGAAAAAATTTACATTTATTCTATATATCCTTATTTCCCCCGTTTTCCATAAGCAGCTGATTCAGCGCACCGCCATAAAACACAATGGAAAGGCAGAAATACAGCCACAGCATACTCAGTGCAACAGCATATACCGATCCGTATATATTGGTGTAGCCGGAAACGCGCTCCATATAATACGAAAACAGCTTTGAAAATATCAGCCACCCCAAGGAGGCCAGCACCGCACCGGGAAAGCTTTCTCCCAAGGTGTTTTTCCGGTTGGGCAGCACCATAAACATAGCCGTAAACAGCGCTGTCTGCAAAAGCAGCATCAGGAAAAAGCGAAGATCCACGATCTCTGTCAGAAATTTCCCGACAGGTGTCACCGCCGGTGGGATCATCTCCAGAATGGCTGTTCCGAACACATTCAGCACCAGCGTCAGCAGCAGCACCACCAGAAACAGAAATGTGTATCCTGCGCTGATGGCACGGGTATACCAGTAGCCCCGGTTTTCCTCCACGCCGTAAATCGTATTTAGGCCCGTCAGCAGGCCATAGATCCCCCGGCTGGCAGACCACAGCGCGCCCACAGCGGAAAAGGACACCATAGCTGTGGAGGTGTGGGCATAGGTGCTGATGATCAGCTTCTCCGCCGCAGGGACCATGGCGGCAGGAAGAAACCCCTCCAGAAGCATCAGAAGATCCCGGGCATCCAGATTGGTATAGCGCAGCAAGCTCAGCAACAATACCAGCGCCGGAAATACAGACAGTACAATAAAATAGCCGGCATTGGCCGCATGGCTGGGGATCTGCATTGCCTGGAGCTTTTTCCAGTAACCCACAGCCTTTCCGATCAGGCCGCCTTGTGGAAAGCCATCCATCCGATCCACTCCTTTCCCATTGCTCCTATTAGCATATGCGGGAAAAGGAGAAAAAAACCTGTGCCCGCCGCCCATTCCCGGGCGGCGGGCACTCCATTTTTCTTATTCTGCGGAGATCAGATAGTAATATACCGGCTGACCGCCATTGAGGAGGTTCACATCTGCATTGGGACAGACCTCTGCAAAGATATCCGCAGCCTCCTGGGCCTGCTTTTCGGTGATATCCGCACCGTAGTAAATGGTGATATACTCTTTTTCTGTTTCCCGGACCTTTTCTGCCAGAGAACGGAGCAGCTCTGTGATATCCTTGCTGGTTCCAAACAGTGCGCTGCCGTATATGGCAAGGTAGTCGCCCTCATGGATGTCGTGGCCGTCAAAGTCGGAATTCCGGGCGGCATAGGTGATCTGCATGGTATCCACCGTAGCCAGGGATTCGGTCATGGCCTGCACATTCTCTTCGTTGGTGCCTTCGGGATTGAAGTTCAGCATGGCTGTTACGCCCTGGGGAATGGTCTTGCTGGGAATGACCACCACATTCTTGGGAGTCAGCGCATCCACCTGCTCGGCGGCCATGATAATGTTCTTGTTGTTGGGAAGCACATACACCGTTTCCGCGGGAACGGTATTCACTACTTCCAGAATATCCTGGGTGCTGGGGTTCATGGTCTGGCCGCCGGAGATCAGTCCGTCCACGCCCAGATTCCGGAAAACTTCCCCAATTCCCTCGCCCACGCAGACGGAAACCACGCCAAAGGGCTTTTCCGGCTCTGCGATCTTGGGTGCCTGCTCCTGCTCGCTCAGCACCTTTTCGGTGTGCTGCAGGCGCATATTCTCAATCTTTACGGTTACAAAAGAACCATAGTCCATAGCCTCGTGAAGAGCCTTGCCGGGGTCATTGGTGTGGACATGGACCTTGATGATCTCCTCATCGTCCACCAGCACCAGGCTGTCGCCCAGGCTGCTGAGCAACTCCCGCAGCTTTTCAGGGTCAAGCTGATTCTCCCGGGAGATGATAAACTCTGTGCAATAGGTGAAGGTAATATCCTCGGTGTTAAAGTCGCCGAAGTCCGCAGCCTCCTTGGCCTCTACCACGGCACCCTCGGGGACTACCACATCCTCGCCCTTCAGCGCCAGCTCCATAGCCTCCAGAGCAACCAGCCAGCCCTTGCCACCGGCATCCACAACACCGGCCTTCTTCAGCACCGGATTCTGATTGATGGTATTGGCCAGGGCGATCTTTGCTTCTGCAATGGCAGCCTGATGGACATACAGAATATCGTTATTCTCTCTGTATGCGATCCGTGCCTTGACTGCTGCCAGTCGGGCAACGGTAAGGATGGTGCCCTCAGCAGGCTTCATAACTGCCTTGTACGCGGCATCCACGCCCTCCTGCAGGGCCTTGGCCCACAGTCTGCCGTCACATTCTTCTTCGCCCTTAAGGCGCTTGGCAATACCCCGGAACAGCAGGGACAGGATGACACCGGAATTGCCTCTGGCGCCCCGCAGCATGGCGGAAGCGGCTGCACCGGCAGCCTTCTCCAGAGACGGATCCTCCAGCTTGCGCAGGTCCGCAGCGGCGGCATTAATGGTCATGGACATGTTGGTGCCGGTATCGCCGTCAGGCACCGGGAAAACATTCAGCTCATTCAGAGCCTGCTTATTCAGCTCGATAGCGGCAGCCGCATTCAGGATCAGTCTGCGAAATCCGGCTCCGTTGATTGTCTGACTCAAATTACTTACCTCCGAAATCAATCGACCATCATAGAATCGATATAGACATTGACTGCCTGCACCTTTGTGCTGGTATACTTACTAACCTCATAGCGGACCTGGGAAATGATGGCATCGCCCACAGCACCCAGATTCACACCGTTATCCACCATAATATGCAGGTCAATGGAAATGGTATCATCGTCATGAAGCTCCACATTTACGCCCTTGGACATGGATTCCTTGCGCAGCAGATGGTACACACCATCCTTAACGGAGCGGGCAACCATGCCCTTGACACCGAAGCAGTTGGTGGCTACCGTTCCGGCGATTTCCATGTAAACATTGGTGCTGACAGTAACAGAACCCAATTCATTATTCTGACGGATCATAGTGCAGTACCTCCTTAAAAAATATCAGATCATGCTCTCTTCCCAGCAATCGGGAGCGGTCAGGCCCATCATCTTTACAATGGTGGGAGCCACATTGGCAAGGCCGTAGTTGCCTTCCTTAATGACCCACTGGCGGTCCTTATCATAGATGATAAAGGGAACAGGGTTCAGGGAATGGGCGGTACGAACAGATGTCTTACCCTTCTTGGTCTCGGTCATCTGATCGGCGTTGCCGTGATCGGCGGTGATCAGAACGGTGTAGCCGTACTGATCAGCAGCCTCCAGAATAGCCTTCAGACCGTTGTCAACACATTCCATGGCATACACTACGGCATCCATCACGCCGGTATGACCCACCATATCGCCATTGGGGAAGTTGCAGCGCAGGAACTGGAATTTTCCGGAAGCCATATTCTCCACCATCTTCTGGGTGATCTCTCTGGACTTCATAGCAGGTGCCTGCTCAAAGGGAATCACATCGGAGGGGATCTCCTCATAAACCTCCAGTGCCTCATCTACCTTGCCGGAGCGGTTGCCGTTCCAGAAATAGGTCACATGGCCATACTTCTGGGTCTCGGACAGAGCATACTCAGTAACCTTGGCCTGGCACAGGACCTCGGTGAGGGTGTTCTTGATAACAGGGGGCTGCAGCAGGTAGTTTTCGGGGATGTTCAGGTCCGCATCGTACTGCAGCATACCGGCGAACTTGACGCCCTCATAACCGGGGCGGTCAAACTTGTCAAAATCCTTGCGGTCAAAAGCAAGGCTGATCTCCTGGGCGCGGTCACCCCGGAAATTGAAGAGAATCACGCTGTCACCGTTGTTGATTCTTGCCACAGGCTCGCCGTTTCTGGCAACCACAAAGGCAGGTAGATCCTGATCGATGCAGCCGGTCTCGGCGCGGTAGGTCTCAATGGCCTGAGCGGCGGAGTCAAACATTCTGCCCTGACCCTGCACATGGGTGCGCCAGCCCTTTTCCACCATGCCCCAGTTGGCTTCATAACGGTCCATGGTCACCTGCATACGGCCGCCGCCGGAGGCGATGGCATAGTCGCAGCCCTCGGTGTTCAGCTCCTTCAGGACCGCCTCCAGTGCGCCTACATACTCCAGTGCGGAGGTGGCGGGCACATCACGACCGTCCAGCAGGATGTGGCAGTAGGCCTTCTTCACACCCTCTGCATGGGCCTGCTTCAGCAGGGCGATCAGGTGGGCGATATTGGAGTGAACATTGCCGTCGGACAGCAGGCCCAAAAAGTGCATGGCTCTGCCTTCCGCATTGGCAACCAGATCCTTCCATGTGCTGGATGCATACAGCGCGCCGTTTTCAATGGACTCACCCACCAGCTTGGCACCCTGAGAATAAACCTGGCCGCAGCCAAGAGCATTATGCCCAACCTCAGAGTTTCCCATGTCCTCGTCAGAGGGCAATCCGACAGCGGTGCCGTGGGCCTTCAGGTAAGTATGGGGGCAGGTAGAAAGCAGTTTATCCAAAGTAGGTGTCTTGGCTACCACGACTGCGTCACCGCTGCCGCCGTCACCTTTGCCGACACCATCCATGATCACAAGAACGATCGGTTTTTCCATGTTTTACCTCCAAAGCGGAGCGAATTGAGAAATTCGCAAAATTTCAGTTCTATTATTTTACAACATTTCAGCGCAACTTACAAGTCGATTTTTTTAATTTTCCTGATTTGTCAAAAAGCTGCCGGCAAGACATCTGTTTTTGCGCATTTTCTCCGTAGAATGTTAAGAAAGTATTACGCAAATCAAAAAATTTATATTGCTGCGGAAAAAGGAGCAGCCTTTGCTGCTCCTTTCGTCAATTCATAGTTCCCTCGGCCCGCAAAAACAGCTCTCCGATCCGCTGCCGCAGGGCAACACCTTCCGGCGTATTCATGGTGCCCTGTGTGTCGATCCACCGTGCGGAAGCTTCCTGGGCATCCTTCAGGGTCTGCATATCCATGCTCAGGTTTACCACCCGGAAGGCAGGCATACCGGACTGACGGGAGCCAAAGAAATCACCCGGGCCCCGGAGTTTCAGATCCTCCTCAGCAATGCGGAAGCCATCGGTGGTGGCGCACAACGCCTTCAGCCGGGCCCGTGTCTCGGGATTGCGATTTTGAGAGGTCAGAATGCAGTAGCTTTTGCTGCTGCCCCGGCCTACCCGACCACGAAGCTGATGCAGCTGGGATAGTCCGAACCGGTCCGCGTCCTCAATGACCATCAGCGTGGCATTGGGCACATCCACACCCACCTCGATCACGGTAGTAGCCACCATCACATCCGCCTCACCTCTGGCAAAGGAAGCCATGGCCGCCTCTTTTTCACTGCCCTTCATCTGGCCGTGAAGCAGGGCGATCCGCAGGTCCGGAAATACGGTTTGCTGCAGGGTCTGTGCCCATGCGTTAGCCGCCTTCAGATCCAGATCTGTATTCTCCTCCACCGCAGGACACACCACAAAGCACTGGTGACCTTCTCCCACCTGCTTACGGATGAAGGCATTGATCCGCGCTCGGTAGGACTCATTTACCAGAAATGTCTCCACCGGCTGTCTGCCCGGCGGCAGCTCGTTGATAATGGAAACCTCCAGATCTCCATACATGAAAAGCGCAAGAGTTCTGGGAATGGGGGTTGCCGACATGACCAGAAGATGGGGGTCATTCCCCTTTGCAGAAAGCCGCGCCCGCTGGGCCACGCCAAAGCGGTGCTGCTCATCAGTAATCACCAGTCCCAGTCTGGAGAATACAGTGCTTTCCGACAGCAGCGCGTGGGTGCCCACCGCAAGGTCTACTTCCCCACCGGCGATTCTCTCCCGAACCTCCCGCTTTTCCCGGACGCTCATGGAGCCGGTCAACAACGCCATCCGGATTCCGAGGGGCTCCAGCAATTTGCGAAGCGACCCGAAATGCTGCTCCGCAAGGATCTCTGTGGGAGCCATCAGGGCTGCCTGTTGACCGTTTTTCACGGCACAGTAAGCGGCAGCCGCCGCTACCATAGTCTTTCCGCTGCCCACATCGCCCTGCACCAGCCGGTTCATAGGCGTGCCCCGCTGCAGATCCGTCAGCACCTCATCAATGGCACTTTTCTGCGCCCGGGTGAGGGTAAAAGGCAGCGCATGATAAAAAGGCGTTAAATCCACATCCTCATAACACTCAGCTTTTTTGACGGATCTTGCCGCCCGCATCAGGGAAAGGCCTGCGGAGAATACAAAAAACTCCTCAAAGACCATCCGCTTTTTCGCAAGCTCCGCCTCTGCCATAGAGGCCGGGGCATGGATGGCTGCGTAGGCCCTGTCCGCACTTAAGATACCGTACTGCCGGCGCACCGGCTCCGGGAGCACCTCCGCCGGAGGGTCGCACAATGCCAGCGCCTGTGCCACCGCCTTCACCACCGATGCGTTGGAGAGCCCTGCTGTCAGAGGATACACCGGCAGCACCCGTCGGGTGACCACCGGCGGCGCATCCAGAGGTTCAAATACCGGGGAGGTCATATTGTAGCCGATAAAATCTCCGCTGACAGCACCGTAAAAAATATATTCTTTTCCGTACTGGAGCTGCTCGGCTGTGAATTTCTGATTGAAAAAGGTTAAAGTCAGCCGTGCCGTATGATCGGCTACCTGCACCTTGGTAATGTCCAGGCCCTTGCGAATATGGCTGACTCTGGGGGCATTCATGACCATGGCCTTGAAGCAGGCAGGCTTGTCCGTTTCCAGCTTATCGATGGTCACAAGCTTCGTCCGGTCCTCATAGCCTCTGGGGAAATGGCAGATCAGATCCCCCAGCGTAAAGATATTCAGATTGGCGAACTTCTTCGCTTTGGTAGGACCGATTCCTTTTAATATAGTAATCGGGTCTGAGAGCTTCGCCACAGTCATCACCTCCGGTAAAATGAAAAAACTCCCTCCAAGCTCTGCTCGGAAGGAGATATTTTCAGAGAAATCAGGCCAGCTTGTTCAGCTTCAGGGTCATGCTGCTCTTCTTCCGGGCAGCGTTGTTCTTGTGCAGAAGACCCTTGATAACAGCCTGGTCAACAGCCTTGACAGCAACCTTGTAGGCACTCTCGGCAGCGGTCTTGTCGCCGGACTCCAGAGCAGCCTCGAACTTCTTCAGGTTGGTCTTCAGTTCGGACTTGTTGGCCTTGTTCTTCTCATAAGCGATCTTGGAAGAAATGACATCCTTTTTAGAGGACTTAATGTTGGGCATCGTGTTACACCTCCTATGCGCCAAACTTATTCATACAGATATGCATTATAGCGCTTGTTTTCCATAAAATCAATCCCCTTTTTTGATTTTTTTCAAAAAATAAGGAGAAATTCAAGGCCTGATTATCTCTCTGGCAAAGGAAACCACCCTCCGGAAGTCTGTCAAGTACTGATTTTTCTCCCTCGAAAAGGCTCATTGTGAAAAACATCAGCGTGGAAAAAGTGGGGAATCTGTCGAACCCGGTCGAAAATAATTATGTCAACTTATAAAAGTCTTTCCCTACTTTTTCCAACTCCTGGTTGCCTGTGGAAAAAGCTGTGGAAAGTGTGGAAAGATTTGATTTCTCAACAGGTATTTCCCGAATTTCCCACAGCCGGACCCCAGGGCAAACCGAACCTTTTCAATTTTTTACGCATAAAATATTTTCCCGAAAGTGTGTTACGGAAACAGGTTTAACCCTCCCGCTTTTTTTATATTTCTGGCGAAAAAGTTCAAACTTCTTAAAAATCCGTCTGCTTTTCCCGTCCCGCCCTCCTGCCGGAATAAAATTTTTTGTGAAAAACTGCCAAAGAAGAAAACGGTATCTTTCCCCCCGCAATGGAAATACTGGTAACAACCTTTTTTCACAGGAGGATTACCATGCAGGGAAAAGTTGAGATCTGCGGCGTGAACACCGCAAGGCTGAAAACACTGTCTCCTGCTCAAATGGACGAGCTGCTTCTCAAGGCCAAAGCCGGCGACGAAAACGCCCGGCAGACACTGATCGAAGGAAATCTTCGGCTGGTGCTTAGCGTGATCCAGCGATTCGACAAACGGGGGGAAAGCCCTGATGACCTGTTTCAGGTAGGCTGCATTGGCCTCATTAAGGCCATTTCCAACTTTGACCCCACAAAAAATGTGCGTTTTTCCACTTATGGCGTGCCCATGATCGCCGGCGAAGTCCGCCGTTATCTGCGAGACAACAGCGCCATCCGGGTATCCCGCTCCATTCGGGATGTGGCCTACCGGGTGCTGCAGTGCAAGGAAGCACTGCTATCCCAGCTGGGCAGAGAGCCCACTCTGGAGGAGATCGCCAAGGAGCTTTCTCTGCCGGCAGAGGATGTCAGCGAGGCGCTGGACGCAGTCTGCGCGCCTGTAAGCCTGCATGATCCTGTGTATTCCGACGGCGGTGATCCGCTGACGGTAATGGATCAGGTGCGGGATACCAAAAACACCGAGGGCAACTGGATGGAGCATATCACATTGCAAAATGCCTTCCGCAATCTGGGAGACCGGGAAAAGCAGATCCTCAGCCTGCGGTTTTACGACGGCAAGACCCAGATGGAGGTGGCCGGTGCTTTGGGGATCTCCCAGGCCCAGGTCTCCCGGCTGGAAAAAGGGGCAATCTCAGCCATGCGCAAAAGCGTGTCCGTTTCCTGATGTAAGCCCTTTTGGAATATTTACCTGCCTGGCGCATAGTGTGTACCAAAACCACAGTAGGAGGCATGGTATGGGCACGAGAATCACAGAGCTTAACTGCAAGGAAGTCATCTGCATCGCCGACGGCTGCCGCCTCGGCTTCATTACGGATGTGGAGATCGAGATCCCGTCCGGCAATGTGGTGGCCATCATCGTCCCCGGTCCCTGCCGGTTTATGGGGCTTCTGGGCCGGCACGACAACTATGTGATCCCCTGGAAATGCATCAAACGCATCGGTCCGGACATCGTTTTGGTGGATGCCAAGCCCAACGAATGTCTGTTTCCCCGCCCTAAGCCCCCCTGGTTTCTGGGATAATCGGAAAATAAAGGAATAAATTTAAAATTTTTTGGAAAAAATACTTGCAAATTGAATGCCCATACCGTATAATGATTCGGCATGGGCATTTCCCATGACATTTATACCACACACCCGGTGATCGGCCGTCCATGTGCTTTTATAAGTGGGCCCACCGAAATGATCGGGGTGGAGGAAAAACAAAAGGAGAAATTAAAAATGGCTGTCGTATCTATGAAACAACTGCTGGAGGCCGGTGTTCACTTCGGTCACCAGACCCGCCGCTGGAACCCCAAAATGGCTCCCTACATCTACACCGAGCGTAACGGTATCTACATCATTGACCTGCAGAAGACCGTTAAGAAGCTGGAGGAAGCCTACAACTTCGTTCGTGAAGTCGCTGCTGAGGGCGGCAACGTTCTGTTCGTCGGCACCAAGAAGCAGGCTCAGGACGCTATCAAGGAAGAGGCTGCCCGTTGCGGCGGTTACTATGTCAACGCCCGCTGGCTGGGCGGCATGCTGACCAACTTCCGCACCATGCGTACCCGTATCGACCGTCTGGCTCAGCTGAAGAAGATGGAAGAGGACGGCACCTTCGCAATGCTGCCCAAGAAGGAAGTCATCAAGCACCAGGGCGAGATCGAAAAGCTGGAGAAGTATCTGGGCGGCGTTAAGGAAATGAAGAAGATCCCCGCCTGCCTGTTCATCGTTGACCCCCGCAAGGAGCGCAACGCCATCGCCGAGGCCAAGAAGCTGGGCATCCCCGTTGTGGCCATCGTTGATACCAACTGCGATCCCGACGAGATCGATTACGTCATCCCCGGCAACGACGACGCGATCCGCGCCATCCGCCTGATCGCCGCTACCATGGCCAACGCTTCCATCGAGGGCCGTCAGGGTGAGGACGCTGTGGCTGAGGCCGCTGAAGTCGAAGCTCCCGAGGCTGAATAATTACTAAGGAGGAAACTGAAATGGCTTTTACCGCACTGGATGTTAAGAAGCTCCGTGAAATGACCAACGTCGGCATGATGGACTGCAAGGCTGCTCTGACTGCTACCGACGGTGATATGGACAAGGCTGTGGACTGGCTCCGTGAAAAGGGTCTGGCCAAGGCCGCTAAGAAGGCTGACCGCATTGCCGCTGAAGGCGTTGCTTACGCCACTGTCGTAAACGGCGTGGGTGTTGTCATCGAGGTCAACTCCGAGACCGACTTCGCCGCCAAGACCGATTCCTTCATGGATCTGGTCAAGAATCTGGCTGTCGTCGTCGCCGAGCAGAACCCCGCTGATGTGGACGCTCTGAAGGCTTGCACCTACCCCAATTCCAACCTGACCGTTACCGAGATCATGCAGGAGAAGGTCATGTCCATCGGCGAGAATATGCAGATCCGCCGTTTTGCCCGCTTTGCTGAGAACACCTCCGTTGCTTATGTCCACGCCGGCGGTTCTCACGGCGTTCTGGTCAATCTGGCTGTGGAAGGTGACATTGATGCCACCGAGATCGGCAAGAATGTGGCTATGCAGATCGCTGCTATGAAGGCTCAGTACTGGGACAAGTCCCTGGTTCCCCAGGAAGTCGTTGACAAGGAAATGTCTGTTCAGGTCGCTCTGATGGACAACGATCCCAAGATGGCTTCCAAGCCCGCTCAGGTCAAGGAGAAGATCGCTGCCGGTAAGATCGCCGCCTTCTTTAAGGAAATCTGCCTGCTGCAGCAGGACTTCGTCCGCGGCGACCTGTTCCAGGGTGATGTGGCCGGCTATATCGCTGATGCTTCCAAGAAGCTGGGCGGCAAGGTCACTTTCGTGGACGCTATCCACTACACCAAGGGTGAGGGCATCGAGAAGAAGGTTGACGACTTCGCTGCTGAAGTCGCTGCTCAGATCGCCAACGCCGGTAAGTAATTTCCAATAATTAAGATCCCCGACCAATCGGTCGGGGATCTTTTTGTTTATTTATTTACTGCATCGGCAAACCGCAGGAATGCGGCTTTCCCCTCGGGGGTATTCTTGTAGACGCCTGCATCCTCCAGAACCTCGGAAAAGACTCTGCCGGTCTCCTTTAGAAGAATCTCCATGGCATTTTTCTGTGTGAATACATACCGGGCCTTCAACATATCCACCCAGTCTGCGTGCTTGGAAAGCACCTCGTCACCGGAAATATCGCTTCCTGTCAGGATAGCCTGCTCCAGATCCGCCAGCTCCTTCTTCAGCCGGCTGGGCAGCACCGCCAGGCCCATGACCTCGATCAGACCAATGTTCTCCTTTTTAATATGGTGCTTCTCTGCATGGGGGTGGAACACGCCCAAGGGATGCTCCTGAGATGTTATGTTGCACCGCAGCACCAGATCCAGCTCATAAGCTTCTTCCCTGCGGCGGGCAATGGGGGTAATGGTATTGTGGGGCTCACCGTCAGAGAATGCCACAATGCCCACACTTTTGTCTGAATACTCCCGCCAGACATTCAGGATCTTATCTGCCAGCTCTGTGATCCGGTCCGGATCGCTGCCAGTCAGGCGGATAACGCTCATGGGCCATTTGACAATGCCCGCCTGAATGTCATCAAAGCCTGCAAACACCAGCGTTTCTTCCACCGGGGCTGTCTCCATGGCGAAGGTATACCGGCCGCCCTGAAAATGCTCATGGCTCAGGATCGAACCGCCTACAATGGGAAGATCCGCATTGGAGCCCACAAAATAATGGGGGAAAGCGGTGACGAAATCCAGCAGCTTCCGGAAAGCGGCCTTGTCGATCTTCATAGGCGTATGCGCACCGTTGAACACGATGCAGTGCTCATTATAATACACATAGGGGGAATACTGCATGAACCAATCCTTGCCATCAATGGTAATGGGCATGGCCCGGTGGTTCTGGCGGGCAGGGTGGTTCATCCGGCCGGCATAGCCCTCATTCTCCCGGCAGAGCTGGCATTTGGGATAGCTGGATTGGGGCGCGTTTTTCGCCGCGGCAATAGCCTTGGGATCCTTCTCCGGCTTGGAAAGATTGATGGTGATATCGATGTCGCCGTAATCGCTTGCGTATTTCCAGCGCATATCCTTGGCGATCCTGTAGCGACGGATATAATCCGTGTCGCAGCTGAGCTTATAGTACCAATCTGTAGCCGTCTCGGGGCTGCAGGCATACTTTTCCCGGAAGGTGCGGATCACTTCCCGGGGCATGGGGGTGAGCAGTCCCATGATCTTGGTATCAAACAGATCCCGGGCTGTAATATTATCTTCGCACAAACCCATTTCACAGGCATAATCCAGCATACCTGCCAGAATCTCCTCCAGATCCTCGGTCTGAGGCTCATCGGAGGGGACATAATCGTCCTTTCTCAGGACCTCCAGCAGGCGGTTTGTCAGCACCTGATGATCCTCCGGCTGGGCAAGGCCGGTATTCATGGCATAGGACACCAGAGAGTCAATATAGGTTTCAATTTTCATGGATCATTCCTCCACGAAAGCTTCCACACCGCCCTGAGGACGGATGGAGAGCACATGGCAGGCACCTTCGCCCAGCGCCGCATCGATGCCGGCGCGGAAGTCTTCCAGAATATCGAAGGGCACAAAGGCCTGTACTGTGCCGGCAAAGCCGCCGCCATGGACACGGTAGGCGCCACGGCCATTTAAATAATGCTCGCACAGGGCAAGGCTTACCGCCACGTCCTGATGCTCCTTATAGCCGGCGGGAATGACATTTTGCAGATACATATAAGAAGAATAGCCGCTTTCCCGGATCAGCTTCAAGAAGGTCTCAAAATCTCCGCTTTCCAGGGCAGCCACCTGCTTGGGCACACGGGCATTTTCCTGATAGAAGTGGATGCAGCGCATCACTGCCCGGTCGCCGCAGAGCTTGCGAAGCTCCGGCAGTCTGGCATAGAAATCTTTCTCATCGATCTGGGTCAGGACCTCCTTGCCCATGCAGGCGGCAACCGCCTTGATCTCGCCGGGGACTGCTGCATATTCATCCGTCAGGTCCGCATGGCTGGCGCGGCTGTCAACAATGCACAGGGCATGGCCGCAGGTGGAAAAATCAAAGTTTACCGACTGGATCACCGGTTTTTCCTTGTCAAAGAAATCGATGGTCACAAGACCTCCCACAGCAGAGGCTGTCTGATCCATCAGTCCGCAGGGCTTGCCGAAGAACACATTCTCGGCGTACTGGCCGATCATGGCGATTTCCGGTTGGCTCACACGGCCATCAAAGAACAGGTGATTGATGATCGTACCGATCAGCACCTCATAGGCCGCCGAGGAGGAAAGGCCGGAGCCGGGCAGCACCGTAGACTCCACATAGGCATCAAAGCCCGCCACTTTGCATCCCAGCTGGGCAAAGCGGGCCGCTACGCCCCGGATCAGCGCAGGGGTGGTATTGATCTCCGATTCCACCGGTGTCAGTTCTTTCACACGAACTTCACACATGGGATATCCCTTGGACAGGATGCGGATGGTGTCGCTGCTGTTCAGCGCCACTGCTGCCACGGTATCCAGATTCACCGCCGCCGCCAGAACACGGCCCCGCTGGTGATCTGTGTGATTGCCGCCGATCTCCGTGCGGCCGGGGGCAGAAAAATACCGCTGCGGCGCAGTGCCAAAGGCGGCCAGAAATCCGGCATCCAGAGACTTGCGCAAATCGCTCTTCAGATATAATTTCGGTACAGACATATGTAGACTCTCCCTTTTTCAATTCTGCCTCCATTATACATCCGGAAATCGAAAAACGGAAGTCTTTTTCTTGCGAATTATTCTGCAGTATGGTATGATCATAAAAAAATTGCAGGGCGGTATTTTATGGAAAAGCGATTGTTGATCACCGGCTTTGATCCTTTTGGAGGAGAATCCATCAATCCGGCATGGGAGGCTGTGAAGCAGCTACCGGATATGGTGGGAGAATATATGTTATGTAAACTTCAAATCCCCACCGTCTTCTCCCTTGCAGGTAAGCGGGTGCTGGAGGAGGCTGCCCGGATACAACCGGAGGTCATTCTGTGCATTGGGCAAGCCGGCGGACGCAGCGCCGTCACACCGGAGCGGATCGCAGTCAACATCCGGGATGCCCGGATCCCTGACAATCAGGGCAATCAGCCCCAGGGTGAATTTATAGATCCCAAAGGCCCGGCTGCCTATTTCACCACAGTTCCGGTAGCCACAATGGCTGCTGCCGTAGAACTCATCGGAATCCCAGCCACCGTGTCCAACAGTGCCGGTGCTTTCGTGTGCAATGATCTATTGTATACTCTGCTGCACCATTATTCCGGAAGCAGCGTTCGGGTCGGATTTATCCATGTTCCCTACCTTCCGGAGCAAGGCAGTCCCAGTTTGCCGCTGGCAGATACCTGCCGGGCACTGGAAGCCGCAATTTGTGCACTATAATACAAAAAGCGGGCGTCTGCCGCAAGCAGACGCCCGTTCCTATTATTTTACAGCACATTCAGCGCAATCAATACCTGCACCACAACAAATGCAGCATAGATGCCCAGCAAAACGCCGCCCTGCCAGCGGAAAAGCTTCTTCTTCAGCAGCGCCGGCAGCGTCATCAGCGCCATAACGCCCACCATCACCGGGATCTCCATCACAAGGGATGTGTTCTGACCAAAGATTTCACTTCCGGTGGGCACATCAAAGGGAGAGATCGTCACAGCCACACCGGACACCAGAACCAGATTGAAGATATTGGCTCCGATGATATTGCCCAGGGACAGCGCACCATGGCCCTTGGCAAGGGCAGTGATTGCAGTAACCAGCTCCGGCAAAGAGGTACACAGAGCCACGATGGTAACGCCCACCACCTCGGTGGGAATACCTGCCATACCTGCCAGAGAAACAGAGGATCCCTCCAGCATATCCGCACCAACGGCGATCAGCGCCGCACTGGCCGCCAGAACAAGCACATCTGTCAGCAGAGAGCCGCCCTCAGAGGATTCCTCTTCATGCTCTTCTGCTGCAACAGGGTTTTTAAAGCCCTGCCGAATCGTCAGCGCCATGTACACGCCGAAGACCAGCAGCATGACAATGCCCAGCCACTGATCAAAGCGGCCAAAACCGTAGGCAGCCACCAGATAAATGGCAGCGGAAACAAAGAAAAACAAAACCGGCATGGTAATGGCCTTCCGGTTTACCGGAGCGGGGCGAATGGCGATGGTGATGGCAGCGATTAGCGCCGTATTGCAAATAATAGAGCCAATGGCATTGCCGTAGGCAATTGCGCCATTCTGATTGACTGCGGCAGTGGCAGAAACCATGACCTCAGGTAGAGTCGTACCGATAGAAACCACCGTAGCACCGATGATGATCTCCGGCACCCGGAACCGCTTGGCAATACCCGTGGCGCTGTCCACAAACCAGTCGCCGCCCTTGATCAGCAGCACCAGACCCACCGCAAACAGGGCCAGAGAGCCGATCAGCGAGTCTGTCAATCCATTGTACCAGGCAAAAAATGCGTCCAACATACAAAAAACACTCCTGTATCAATTTCTGCGGAATTTCCCGCTTTCTTTACCATTTCACAGGCAAATCATCACCGAAACATAGTACCATAGCTATTTTTTCTTGTCAACAGATTATTGGCGCACCCTTGACAAACCACCATCTTTCGCATACAATGTTCCTAATTTTATAGGACAGTTCGCAACCATCCTGTCGGTAAACAAAACTAGGGACTATGGTGGGCAATTTGCCTGCTTTTTTGTTTTAGGGTGCGGACTGCGCCCATTTTTTATGCAAAGGAGCAGTTTTATGAAGCAGCGCACCCGCCTTTTGACCCACGCCGCACTGATCAGCGCGCTGTACGCGGCCTTGACATATTTACAGAATCTTTTAATCCCCGGTTCCGCCAACTGGGCGATCCAGTTCCGGGTATCCGAAGCACTGTGCGTACTGGCATTTTTTACACCTGCCGCAATACCGGGTCTTGCCACTGGCTGTCTGGTCTTTAATCTGTCTTTTTCAGGAGCGCTGCCTCTGGATTTTCTGGTAGGAAGCCTTGCTTCCGGTCTTTCCGCCACATGCATGTATCTGACCCGCAGGGTAACGATAAAAGGGGTCCCCCTTTTCGGTTTGCTCATGCCCGCATTCTGGAATGCCCTGCTGGTAGGCTGGGAGCTTTCCATATATATCGGCGGCGGGTTCTGGCTGAACGCACTCTCCGTAGCCATTGGAGAAGCCGCCGTGCTCCTGACCCTGGGCACTACCCTGTTCTATATAATGAAGCTGCGGCGACTGGACAGCCGCCTGTTTTCCTGACTTTCCCGTACGGCAAAAAAGACACCACCCAAAAGGGTGGTGTCATGCAGTCCAGCCTCTGCAATCACTTGATTTCCCTCTGCTTACGGCCCTGACGGACCGCAATCAGAGAAAAAGGGAATCTCCCACGGCCTAAAAAGTGTCCACCGGACACTTTTCTTAACGGCCTTTCGATTCCCGTACAGCAAAAAAGACACCACCCAAAAGGGTGGTGTCATGCAGTCCAGCCTCTGCAATCACTTGGTTTTCCTCTGCTTACGGCCCTGACGGACCGCAATCAGAGAAAAAGGGAATCTCCCACGGCCTAAAAAGTGTCCACCGGACACTTTTCTTAACGGCCTTTCGATTCCCGTACAGCAAAAAAGACACCACCCA
>SVKX01000007.1 GCA_015068225.1 Oscillospiraceae bacterium | reverse complement strand
TTTATGGACGAGGATCGTGCACAGAAGGAAGAAGAAGGCCAAAAGAAGCGACACGAAACCATATCCTGGCATGGACTTCGGCACAGCTACGCACAGAGAAGATTTGCTGAAGTATCTCAGGTATCCCCCGAAAAGGCGAAGAAGGTCGTGAGCCATGATTTGGGTCATAACAGAGGAGAAGCAACCGATATCTACTTGCCCTTCCTCAAGGCCAAAACACAGAAGTAATTTTTATATTTAAGAAGGAGTCTTTCAAATTGAAAACAATTTTCTGAAGACGAAAATTTTCAGAAATGTAATATGCAGGGACAAATTGCCAACAAAAACTGATGTTGCCCGATTAAGAAGGCTTAATCGGGCAATAATAAAAAGGAAGGAATTTACTATGAACCATAATATTTTGATGCTTATGCTTTGCAAAGGTGGGATGCTATGGCTGCGGAAGCGAACGCTTATCCTGTAAGCGAAAAGAAAAAAAACCTGATTATGGACCAGCTGTGGCTGACCTATTTCAATGACAGTCTTTATAAGAACGGCGTGATTACTAAGGACGAGCATAACAGAATGCGAGTTATCATTAAGAACCGTTCTATGAGTATAGAAAAGCAAGGTTAGGACTTAGGCGGCAAATTTCGGTTTGCCGCCTTTTTCTATTGAAAAGAGTAAAACTGTATGATATAATATGTATAGATAATGATATAACGAACTTTTTAAGAGATAGGAGACAACTATGGACATACATAATATTCGTCAGGAAATTCGCTTTAAGTCAATCTATGAAGTGCCGATGCGAGTTACCTATTACGCCCGTGTATCCTCTGAATCGGACGAGCAGTTAAACTCCCTTGGCAACCAGATCCGTTACTACGAGGATTTCATCAAGAAGAATCCCGCCTGGGTGTTTGTCAGCGGCTATATCGATGAGGGCCTATCAGGCATTTCCACAAAGAAGCGGGAAAACTTTAACCGTATGATCGACGATGCCGCTATGGATAAGTTTGATCTGATCATCACAAAGGAAATCTCCCGTTTCGCCCGTAATACTCTGGACTCCATCCAGTACACCCGTCAGCTTCTCAGCTACGGCGTGGGCGTGTTTTTTCAGAACGACAATATCAACACCTTCGACGAGGATTCCGAGCTTCGGCTGTCCATCATGTCCTCCATCGCACAGGAGGAGTTGAGAAAGCTCAGCAGCCGTGTGAAATTTGGTCACCAGCAGGCAATCAAGCAAAATGTTGTTTTGGGCAACAACCGCATTTTCGGCTACAAGAAGCACAACAAGCGACTTGTGATCGACGAGGAAGAAGCCCCCATGGTCCGGGAACTGTTTGAGCTGTATGCTACCGACAGCTACAGTATGAAGCAGATTGAGGTGATCTTCTGGAACAAGGGCTACCGCAATTACAACGGCAACAAGATCTCCCACACCACTATGTCCAATATGATTGCAAATCCAAAATACAAAGGCTACTATGTGGGCAACAAGGTGAAGGTCATTGATATGTTCACCAAAAAGCAAAAATTCCTCCCACCGGAGGAATGGGTGATGTTCAAGGATGAAACCGGTGAGATCGTACCGGCCATTGTCAGCGAGGAGCTTTGGGAAAGTGCCAACGCCGTTTTGCGCCGCAGAAGCGAGGATGTGAAAAATCGCCAGGGCATCTGCAATCACGCCAATTTGCTGACCGGCAAGCTTTTCTGCACCCATTGCGGCGCACCCTATTACCGCAGAGAATCCAAGGACAAAGCGGGCAACAAAAACAGCAAATGGGTATGCTCCAATAAAATCAACAGCGGCAAGGATGCCTGCGCCTCCTTCCCCATATACGAGGAAGAGATCAAGCCGGTACTCTATGAGGTGTTCAAGGATACCCGGGACAGCTCCGCTGCCATGATGAAGGAATATGAAAAACTGTACCTGGCCATGACCGCAGACGGTAACCTTACAAAAATGATTGCCGCCCAGGAAAGCATTATTGATCTGGCCAACAAGAAAAAGCAGGCATTGCTGAAGCTCATTGCCGAGGGCAACATTGACGGCAAGGATTTCAAGGAGATGACTACGGCCTGCAACCAGGAAATTCACGATGCCGAGGTGGAGCTTGCAGAGCTGAAAAGTCAGCAGGAGTCCAGCGAGGAGTTCCGGGTGCATATGGAGAAGGTGCGTGCCGTTCTCAGAGCCGCTGAGCAGGACATTGAAAAGGGCGAGATCTCCAAGGAGTTCATCAGCACCTTCGTGGACAAGATTTTCGTGACCCCCATTGAGGATAAAACCCTGGAGCTTCGCATTAAGATATTCACCGGTGAAACCACTGAAAGATACCTAAAAAAACTCAAAGGTCGTGTATGTATCATCACTACCCCATTTGACCGAACCGAAGAAAATGCAGGAATATCAACGGATTTTCACGCTGAGTGTCATACGGGTCACACGTTCAAGAAGATGATCGAGGCTTACGAGCAGGGTCTGCAGTAAACCCGAAAAAAGCGGATGATCGGCTTGCCGATCATCCGCTGTACATAGAAAGATCAATAGTTTTCTGCGTGGACTTCGAAATATGCCTTGGGATGGGCGCAGGTGGGGCAAAGCTCGGGGGCCTGTGTGCCCACTACCAGATGTCCGCAGTTGCGGCATTCCCAGACCTTGACCTCGCTCTTGGCAAAGACCGCGGCGGTCTCTACATTTTTCAGCAGGGCGCGGTAGCGCTCCTCATGGTGCTTTTCAATGGCGGCCACCATACGGAACTTGGCGGCAAGCTCCGGGAAGCCCTCTTCCTCAGCGGTTTTGGCAAAGCCTGCGTACATGTCGGTCCATTCGTAGTTCTCACCGGCGGCAGCCTCGCCCAGATTCTCGGCGGTATCGCCGATGCCGTTGAGCTCCTTGAACCACAGCTTGGCGTGCTCTTTCTCGTTATCGGCGGTCTTCAGGAACAGGGCTGCGATCTGCTCATAGCCTTCCTTTTTTGCCTTGGATGCAAAGTAAGTATACTTGTTGCGGGCCTGGGATTCGCCGGCAAAGGCTTCCCACAAATTCTTCTCTGTCTGGGTACCTGCGTATTTGTTTGCCATAAGGACAACCTCCTGTATTGGATAAATGAAAACCCAAAGGGCTTTGGATTAATATACCAAAAAACCGTACAGATTGCAACCGGAATTTGATAGTCCTCGCAGGTGTTCAAGAAGGATTTCTCCTTGCAAAAGAAAGCGTTTCGTGATATACTATGAAAAAATGAAAAGAGGAGAGGTTACCATGGCGTTGCAGGAATCCGGCGAAATGTATCTGGAGACCATTTTGATTTTGTCACGGGAAAGAGGCCATGTCCGCTCCATTGATATCAGTGAGTATATGGGCTATTCCAAGCCCAGTGTTTCCCGGGCGGTGGGCCTGCTGAAAAACGGCGGGTATATTACCATGGATGAGGACGGAAGCATCAGCCTAACCCCCGCCGGCAGCCAGATTGCGGAAAAGATCCTCAGCCGCCACACTCTGCTGACCCAGATGCTGGAGCACTTGGGAGTAGACCGGCAGACGGCCTCTGCGGATGCCTGCAAAATGGAGCACGTGATCAGCGACGAGACCTTTGAAGCCTTTCAAAAACATATGCAAGCATATGAAAGTTAATAAAACATTGGATCAGGAGGCAATGCAATGACTCTCAACGAAAAGAAACAGATGATGCTGACTGCCTGCAAGGTTCGCATGGGCATCATTGAATCCACCTATGCAGCCAAATGTGGACACCCCGGTGGAAGCCTGTCTGCGGCTGACATGTTTACTTATCTGTATTTTAAGGAGCTGAATGTAGATCCGGCAGATCCCCAAAAGGCAGATCGGGATCGCTTTGTTCTGAGCAAGGGACACACGGCTCCGGGCCTGTATGCGGCGCTTGCCCATCGGGGCTTCTTCCCTGTGGAGGATTTAAAGACCCTGCGGCGTACAGACAGCTATCTTCAAGGCCATCCCAATATGAACTATGTTCCGGGTGTGGATATGTCTACCGGCAGTCTGGGTCAGGGCGTTTCCGCTGCTGTGGGTATGGCATTGGGCGCAAAGCACACCGGCAATACCTGCCGTGTTTACGCGCTGCTGGGCGACGGTGAGATCCAGGAGGGTCAGTGCTGGGAGGCCTTTATGATGGCGGCCCATTACAAGCTGGACAACCTGTGTGTGATTATTGATAACAACGGCCTGCAGATTGACGGTGATATTGCCAAGGTCATGAGCCCCTATCCCATTGTGGATAAGCTGGAGGCTTTCGGCTTCCAGGTACAGGCCATTGACGGCCATGATTTTGATGCCATCGAGGCGGCTATGACGGCTGCTCGGCAGGTCAAGGGCAAGCCTTTTGCCATCGTTATGAAGACAGTTAAGGGCAAGTGCGTTTCCTATATGGAAAATGAAGCCGGCTGGCATGGCAAGGCTCCCAACACGGAGGAATATGAAAAGGCAATGACCGAGCTGAAGGCGCTGGAGCGCCAACTGGAGGTGCTGTGATATGGCAGATGTAGTAAAAATCGCAACCCGTGATGCCTATGGCAAGGCTCTGGCAGAGCTGGGTCAGGAAAAGAGCAATCTGATCGTTTTTGACGCGGACCTTGCCGGCGCTACCAAGACCAGCGTGTTCCAGAAAGCGTTCCCTGACCGCCATTTTGACTGCGGCATCGCCGAGGGAAATATGATGGCGGCCGCCGCCGGCGCCTCCACCATGGGCCTTGTTCCCTTTGTTTCTTCTTTTGCCATGTTTGCTGCCGGCCGTGCCTTTGAGCAGGTCCGCAACTCCATTGGCTATCCCCATCTGAATGTAAAGATCGGCGCTACCCATGGCGGTATTTCTGTGGGTGAGGACGGCGCGTCCCACCAGTGCTGTGAGGACTTCGCCCTGATGCGCTCCATTCCCGGTATGACTGTTATCTGCCCTGCCGACGGCGAGGAAGCCCGGCTGGCTGTCCGTGCCGCTTACGAGCACGAAGGCCCTGTGTATCTGCGGTTTGGCCGTCTGGCCGTTCCGGAATTCCACGAAAAGGACTTTAATTTCCAGATCGGCAAGGGTGAAGTTCTGCGGGACGGCACGGATGTTGCCATCATTGCCAACGGCCTTCTGGTCTATGAGGCCATTCAGGCCGGCGAGCTGCTGGCCAAGGAGGGCATCAACGCCATGATCATCAACATGGCAACCGTCAAGCCCCTGGATGAGGAGCTGGTGCTTTCCGCTGCCCGGAAGTGCGGCAAGGTCATCACCTGTGAGGAGCATTCCGTCATCGGCGGTCTGGGCGAGGCTGTGTGCAGCTTCCTCAGCGAAAACCTGCCCACTCCCGTTCGCCGCATCGGTGTTAACGATGTGTTTGGTCGTTCCGGTCCTGCCAAGGAGCTGCTTCTGGAATACGGCCTGAGCGCGGAGAATATTGTAAAGGTAGCCAAGGATTTCTGTAAATAATAAAATACGGAAGGGCGCGCCTTGCGGCGCGCCCTTTTCTATTTTGAAGATTGGGAAATGGGTAGAATCAGCAGTGAATCCGCCTGTGGTTTTTGCGTAAGGGAAGCCCTGTGCGCGCAAATAATCACTTTTCACAAAAGCAGGCAATTTCTATGATGCGCTGTTCAACCTCGGCACAGATACCGAAGTATTCCGTGAGTATGTCCCGCTGTTCCGCGGTTAACTGGGACATGAGGGCGCGGATCTGCTTTGAAGCCTCTTGCAGCTTCTGTTTCAGATAGTTTAATTCTTCATCTGTTTCCAGATGTTCCCCGATGGCATTATAGCGAGTATAAAAATCATTTGACATGCATGGTCACTCCTTTGCTTTGTGCATAGTATATCTTAAAACCAGATAAAATACAATATCTTAATTTGAGATATTGTATGCTTCTATCGGGTGATGGTATGCGTTACGAAATGATGAAATATGAAAATATTCGTAGTTTGCGGATCGATAATGGGTATACGCAAAGACAGATCGCAGAGCAGGTGGGTGTCAGCCAGAACACATATTCTCAGTATGAAATCGGTGTTTTGAATTACCCCATTGAGGTACTGGAAAAACTTGCCGATTTCTACAATGTCAGTGTAGATTATCTGCTGGGTCGAACCAACACGAAAACGCCCTATCCGAAAAAATAATGCGCAAGAGCATCCCTTTGCGCAAGGGAGCCGCAGGTGCTGCGGTGTCTGCGACCCAGGGAAAAAAGTTCTTGACAAGGGGATAAAGATGTAGTTTAATATCTACAATACGAAAAACCGTTGAAGCGGAGATAAAGCTGCGCAGCGCATCTGCAGAGAGCCCCCGGTGGTGGAAGCGGGGCGAAAAGCGGGGCAGCAAATGGACCGCTGAGGGCAGGGGGAAAGGGGAAACCTGAGTATCCGCTGACGCGTTGCCTGCGTTATGGGGCATACGGTGTGATAGCACTGTGATAAGGCGGTCTGGAAACAGGCAAGCAAGGTGGTACCGCGGATATGCATGTATTCGTCCTTGACAGAAAATTGGTCTGTCAGGGGCGTTTTTTTGTACCCGGCAGCACCGGAACAATGAAAATTGGGAGGCAACTGTTATGAAGCTCAACAATGTGGATTTTGATACTTATTTTCGCAATTATCCCGATGCCAACGGCTATTTCGGCCGCTACGGCGGCGTCTATGTGGAGGATAAGCTGAAGGCCGCCATGGCGGAGATCACCGATGCCTACTACTCCATCTGCCAGTCCCGGAAGTTTATTGCCGAGCTGCGGCGAATCCGGAAGGAGTTCCAGGGCCGTCCTACCCCGGTGACCCATCTGGAGCGGCTGTCGGATGCTTTGGGCGGTCGAGTGCAGCTGTATGCCAAGCGGGAGGATCTGAACCATTCCGGTGCCCATAAGCTAAACCATTGCATGGGTGAGGCGCTGCTGGCTCATTACATGGGCAAAAAGAAGGTCATTGCCGAGACCGGTGCCGGTCAGCACGGCGTGGCGCTGGCAACAGCCGCGGCCTATTTCGGTCTGGAATGCGACATTTACATGGGCAGCGTGGACATCAAAAAGCAGGCTCCCAATGTGGCCCGTATGAAGATTCTGGGCGCCAATGTGATCGAGGTTACCCACGGTCTGCAGACCCTGAAGGAAGCGGTGGATGCCGCCTTTGACGCCTACAGCAAAGAGTATGAGCACGCCATTTACTGCATCGGCTCTGTGCTGGGTCCCCATCCCTTCCCCATGATGGTTCGGGATTTCCAGAGTGTGGTGGGCATTGAGGCCAGAGAGCAGTTTGTGGACATGACCGGCCATCTGCCGGATGCCATCGTTGCCTGTGTGGGCGGCGGCTCCAATGCGGCGGGTCTGTTTGCAGGTTTCCTGAACGATCCGGTGGATATTTACGGCATTGAGCCTCTGGGCAGAGGGCCCAAGCTGGGCGACCATGCCGCCAGCCTGAAATACGGCACGGAAGGTGTCATGCATGGCTTCAACAGCATCATGCTGAAGGATGAAAACGGCGATCCCGCACCGGTCTACTCTGTGGCCAGCGGTCTGGACTACCCCTCCTCCGGTCCGGAGCATGCCTTCCTGCAGGAGATCGGCAGAGTCAAGTATGATGTGATCGATGACAATGAGACCATCGATGCCTTCTACAAGCTGTCCCGGATGGAGGGTATTATTCCCGCCATCGAGTCTGCCCATGCTGTGGCTTACGGCATGAAGCTGGCAAAGACCATGGGCCATGGCTCTGTGCTGATCAACCTCTCCGGCCGTGGCGACAAGGATATGGACTATGTGATCGAAAACTACGGCATTCCCGAGTACAAAAGATAAAAAACAGGGCGCGTCTTTCGACGCGCCCTTTCATTATGTAATTTTATTCCACCTGAGACATCTCTACGGTCATTTCCTTTTTGGGGATCAGGAAACGGCGGGTGGCAAACAGGCCTGCAATGCACAGCACACTGGCCACATTGCTCAGGGGATTGTCATGGACAAGGATGACCTGCCGCGCCAGGGCGACGATCAGCACCTCCAGCGTATTGGCGGGGGTCAGATCCACCAGCATCCGGACAAACTCCAGACCCACTACGATGGTCAATATATTGTGCAGGAATTGATCCATGGAGGAGAAATAATCGGCCACGGTGAACATTTTGTAGATCTCCAGCCCCAGCATGCCAATCAGCACGATCAGGGTAAGAATGGCGATAACAAATTCCAGTATGTGCAGGATCTTTCGCATGATGATCTCTACTTTTTTGTGCATAGGGACGCCTCCTCCTGTGTGATAAGAACATTATACAGGAGAGTTTTGGGAAATGGAAGAGATTTTTTGAAAAGTGTCACGAAAAGCTGGTTTTTGGGTCTATCCCATGAGGAAAGACCTCCGAACGGACTCGCTTTTCTGCGGAAAAGCCACGCCGGTTGCAACCTGCCACCGGCAGGTTGCCAAGAGCCGGCTTTCGAGTCCGTCCTATGAGGAAAGCTCCCCGAACGGACTCGCTTTTCTGCGGAAAAGCCACGCCGGTTGCAACCTGCCACCGGCAGGTTGCTAAGAGCCGGCTTTCGAGTCCGTCCTATGAGGAAAGATCCCCGAACGGACTCGCTTTTCTGCGGAAAAGCCACGCCGGTTGCAACCTGCCACCGGCAGGTTGCCAAGAGCCGGCTTTCGAGTCCGTTTCTTACTCAGCATAAAGAAAAGCCCACCTGATGGTGGGCTTTTCTTTATGGCGACCCCGAACGGACTCGAACCGTCGACCTCCAGCGTGACAGGCTGGCGTGCTAACCGACTGCACCACAGGGCCATAAGGGTGGAACGAAACGGATTATAGCAGAAAATCCGCAATTTGTAAAGTCCAACTTTCAAATTGGTGTAAAGATAAATTTCTGGGTCAGCCCGTCGCAGACAGCATAGACAGTGACCGTTCCGTCAGAGCGCTGTTCAGAAGAAAGGGTAATGTCCTTGCCTTTCAGAAACTGCCGGACGTAGATGACAGGATCCTCGGTTTCCACCTCGCTGAAAAACACGTCCCGCATCTGATTGTTGCGGCACAGATTGGGAATTTCTCTGACCAGTTCATATTCCGCCATCAAAAACACCTCGTTTTTCTTTTCAGTATAACACGGCGAAGCTCTGGGAGCAAGGGGCAGCCTTCGACAAAAAGTGGTTGCATTTTCCTTTGCCCTTTGCTATAATGCTGTTACCGATGCGGGTATAGTTCATCGGTAGAATGCGAGCTTCCCAAGCTTGAGAGGTGGGTTCGATTCCCATTACCCGCTCCATAAAAACGAGGACGCCAGAGGGCGTCCTTATTTTTGTTACTTCTGTATGGAAAGCGGTAAGCAAAAAGCTGATTTTCTTCACTTTTGTGGGTTGAATTTTCGGGGCAAATGTGATACGATATAGTCGTATCGATATGGGCGCATTCCGCCCGGATTCGACAGGGGCGACAGCCCTTCTTTGGCGGGCTATGCCCGTCACCGCAATTCCCAGTTAAGGAGCAAGCGTCTATGTCAACACCACATACCATTGCTGTCGCCGGTAAGGGCGGCGTAGGCAAGACCACCACCTGCGGCATGATGATCGACTATCTGTGCAAAAAGGGCGATGGCCCTGTGCTGGTAGTGGATGCCGATGCCAATGCCAACCTCAATGAGGTTCTGGGCGTGGAGGTGGAGACCTCTCTGGGTGCTATCCGCGAGGAGATGGCCCAGGCTGAAATGAGAGGCTCGATTCCTGCCGGTATGACCAAGGCTGATTATGCCGAGTTCAAGTTCAACTCCGCCATCGTGGAGGAGGATGACTTCGACATGCTGGTCATGGGCAGAACCCAGGGCAAGGGCTGCTATTGCTATGTCAATGGCGTGCTGAAGACCCAGGTGGACAAGTATGCCAAAAACTATTCCTACATCGTTATGGATAACGAAGCCGGTCTGGAGCATGTAGCAAGAGGTACGCTGCCAAAGGTGGATACTATGCTGCTGATCTCCGACTGCTCCCGCAGAGGTGTGCAGGCGGTGGCCCGGATCGCGGAAATGGTTCAGGAAATGAACCTGAATCCCGGCCGGATGGGCCTGATCATCAACCGTGCGCCGGAGGGCGTGCTGGATGATGGCATCCGCGCGGAGATCGAAAAGCACGGCCTGACCCTGTTCGGCGTTCTTCCCCACAGCGAGGCGGTATACCGCTGCGACTGCGAGGGCGCGCCATCCAGCAAGCTGCCGGAGTCTGAGCCGGTAAAAGAGGCCCTGCGGGGCATCATGCAGTCCCTGGGGCTGTAAAACACGTTTACAAATTTTTTAATATAAACAAGGGGGATACCAATTATGTCTTTCGCACCCAAGACGGCACCGTACAGCGGCAAAATCAATGCTGTAACTCTGGGTACCGGTGACAAGGCAATCGTCATCGGCGGCCAGAATGTAATGCCGTTCTATACCTTCGATGCACCCATCGAAAACGCACCCAAGATCGGTGTAGAGATCTCCGACGCAGCTGACAGCTGGACCACTCCGGGTCTTGTTGACTTCTACGCCGGCTGCACCACCATGGCCGAGCGCGCAAAGCGGGCTGAGACCATGGAAGGCGCTGACTTCCTCTGCCTGCGCTTTGAGTCTGCCGATCCCAACGGCGCTGACCGCTCCGTTGCCGACTGCGTTGCCGATGCCAAGGCTGTTGCTGAGGCTGTGTCTATGCCCATCGTGATCATGGGCTGCAAGAACATGGAGAAGGACGGCGAGCTGTTCAGCAAGATCTCCGAGGCTCTGCAGGGCAAGAACATTCTGGTCATGTCTGCCAAGAATGAGGATTACAAGACCGTCGGCGCTTCCGTCGCTCTGGCTTACGGCCAGAAGGTCGGCGCTGAGACCGCTGACGACATCAACCTGGCCAAGCAGCTGAACATCATGCTCAAGGGCCTGTCCATCAACCCCGAAAATATCGTGATGGACATCGGTACCGCTGCTGTGGGCTATGGCTATGAGTATGCCGCCTCCACCTTCGACCGGATCCGTCTGGCTGCTCTGGCACAGAGCGATGCCGACCTGCAGATGCCCATTCTGGCAGCTGTTTCCGCCGATACCTGGAGCGTGAAGGAATCCACCGCTTCCGAGGAAGACGAGCCCGCATGGGGCAGTCAGGAAGAGCGCGCGATCGACATGGAAGTCGCTACCGCTGCTGCTGACCTGACCGGCGGCGCAGACGCTGTCATTATGCGTCATCCCGCTGCTATCGCCACCATCAAGAAGTTCATCACTGAACTGGTTTAATCGGAAGGAGGATACATACAATGGCTTTGAAGGGTCTCGATATTTTTAAGCTGTCTCCCAAGAAGAACTGTAAGGAGTGCGGCAGCCCCACCTGTATGGCATTCTGCATGAAGGTGGCTCAGGGCGCAGTGTCCATCGACAAGTGCCCCTACTTCTCCGAGGATGCAAAGGCTTCTCTGAATGAGGCTACTGCTCCCGCTATGAAGACCATTTCCGTTGGCGAGCACAAGCTGGGCGGCGAAACCGTCCTGTACCGTCACGAGAAGACTCTGGTTAATAAGAACCTGTACGCGGTTTCCGTCTGCACCTGCATGGACGACGCTACTGTGGAGAAGAAGCTGGCTGATATGGCCAAGATCGACTACGAGCGTATCGGCGAGAGAATGTACGTAGAGTTCGTATTCGTCGCCAACAATCAGGCCGATCCCGCTGTCTACGCCGAGCTGGTAAAGAAGGCCGCCGCTACCGGCCGCAGCCTGGTTCTGGAGTGCTGGGATGTGGAGTGCGCCAAGGCTGCTCTGGCGGTCTGCGGCAAGGATGTGATCCTGGACGGCGCTACCCCTGCTAACTGGGAGGCCATGAACGAGGTCGCTACCGCTGCCGGTGTGACTCTGGGCGTCTGGGCTGAGAACCTCAGCGACCTGTACGACACTGTTAAGAATCTGGAAGCCAAGGGCAACAAGAACCTGGTGCTGGATGTTACCGGCAAGACCGCCAAGGAAACTCTGGCCAACGCCGTTCTGGTCCGCCGCACCGCTATCAAGGATGGCGACCGCACCTTCGGCTATCCCTCCATCGTGAATCTGGCCAAGCTGGCTAAGGGCGACGATCGCCTGCAGACCGCTTATGCAGCCCTGTTCACCGAGAAGTACGGCTCCATCATCGTTATGGAGAACATGACCTATGCACAGGCTCTGCCTCTGTACGGTCTGCGTCAGAACATCTACACCGATCCCCAGAAGCCCATGAAGGTGGAAGCCAAGGTCTATCCCATCAACGGCGCTGATGAGAATGCTCCCTGCGCTCTGACTGTTGACTTCGCCCTGACCTACTTCCTGGTTTCCGGCGAAATGGAGCGTTCCAATGCCCCTGTTAACCTGATCATTGCCGATGCTTCCGGCATGTCCGTTCTGACTGCCTGGGCTGCCGGTAAGTTCTCCGCCGGTACCATCAAGAAGTTCTTTGATGAGAATAAGATCGAGGAGAAGATTAAGAACCGCACCCTGATCATCCCCGGCAAGGTTGCCGTTATGAAGGGCGAGATCCAGGAGAAGCTGCCCAACTGGAATGTTGTGGTTGGTCCTCTGGAGGCTGTTCAGCTGCCCAAGTACCTGAAGGACAAGGAGTACGAGTCCGCCGTTGCTGCTGCTGAGGCTGAGCGTGCTGCCAAGGCCGGTACTGTTCAGGAAGTGGTCAAGGAGCTGTCCTTCGAGGAGCTGCTGGAAACCAAGGTTCCCAAGATCGAAGTGGTTGACATGGGCGTCAAGTACAAGGGCTACAATCCCGAGTCCAAGACCTTCGTCACCATCGGCGAGCGCATCCACTGCATCGCTCCCGCCATCCGCAAGGCTATGGACGAGCGGGATCCCGCTCCCATTCTGGAGCGTGCCGCTGCTCAGATCAAGGCCGGCGCTACTTATCTGGATGTCAACATCGGACCTGCTGAGAAGGACGGTCCCGAGCGTATGATGTGGGCTGTTAAGCTGCTGCAGGAGAACTTCAACAATGTTCCTCTGGCACTGGATACTGCCAACATGAAGGCCATCGAAGCTGGTATTAAGGTTTACAACCGCCAGAACGGTAAGCCCATCGTCAACTCTGCTGACGCCGGCTCCCGTATTGGCTATATCGATCTGGCTGCTGCCAACGATGCCATCTGTATCGCTCTGTGCTCTGCCGACGGCATTGCCAAGGACAACGAAGAGCGTATGGTCCACTGTGACAATATGCTGGAGCGCGGCCTGTCTCTGGGCATGAGCTCTGACGACCTGTGGTTTGACCCCCTGTTCCTGGTTGTCAAGGGCATGCAGGACAAGCAGATGGAGGTTCTGGAGGCCATCAAGATGTTCTCCGACAAGGGTCTGAAGTCCACCGGCGGTCTGTCCAACAACTCCAACGGCGCTCCCAAGAACGTGCGTCCCATCATGGACTCCGCTCTGGTTGCCATGTGCATGATGCAGGGTCTGACCTCCGCTATCGTCAACCCCAACGACCTGCGCCTGATGGAGACCATCAAGTCCTGCGACATCTTCAAGAATCACGTGCTGTACTCCGACAGCTATCTGGATCTGTAATTCAGGATATATTTCCCGCACACAAGCCGGGAGGGAGCAAACCTCCCTCCCGGATTTTGCTTTCTTCCTTGGAAGAGCCAATAACTTCGTATATCCAGCCTTTGGGCTTGACATATAACAAAAAGCGAGAGGTTTTTATGAAAAAACTGTTCTGCGTGCTTTTGGTAATGACCATTTTGCTGTCCTTCGCCGCCTGTGGCAAGGAAAAGGAGAGCAAGGTCACCATTTACATCCCCGAAACCGATACTGTTTTTCAAGCCGATACGGTTTCGTCACAACTTGCCGTTACCTACATCTTCGAGGAAGGCTGGCAGGAGAAAGAGAGCTTCCGGGTGACCTTTAGCGGCAATACGGAGGCCCTTGGCGTTGGCAATGATGTTCCCACCATGATTTTCAACGGAAAAACTGTCATCACCGAGATGGCAGGCGTCAAACGCAGCGAGGCGACCTACGACGAAAATGGACGCCAGATCTTCCGGATCACCCCGTTTTTGACTGAAAACGCAACGGTAGCTAAGATGGAATTCGCCTTTACCTATGATGCCCAGGGCAGAAAGCGGACCCAGATTACAAAGTACCATTACCCTGACAAGGCTGAGCCTGTGACCGAGACCCAGACCTATACCTATGTGGACACGGAAACCGGCAGCAAGGGCACCTATACCGAGGGCAATAGTTCTTATGTGCTCGAGTACGACAAGAATTACCGCCTTGTTGCCAAGGTCACCATAACAGACGGGCAGGAGATCAGCCGCACGGAGTCCGAATACGACGAGAACGGCAATCAGATAAAGTCTATTTCCTATGACCAGGGTCAGAAAACATCGGAAAGCAAGTATACCTATAAGGCCGTGGAAGTCAGCGAAGAGACCGCCAACCGGTTGCCTCAGTTCAATAGGGGCAAATAAGACCGTATATCCAGCCTTCGGGCTTCATATAAATTTACATTATCATTACTGGGAGGAAAATCATCATGAGTGTATTAACCGATCTTATTTACGGCGGTTCCAACGCCGTAGCGGGCCTGACTGAGGGTGCCGTTAATGATGCCATTGCCAAGTATGGCGCAGATAAGGAAATCGCATTCCCCGATACTGCCTATTTCTTCCCCACCATATATGCCGCCACCGGCGTCAAGGTCAAGACTCTGGGCGACCTTGTTCCCTGTGTTGGCGTGCTGAAGAGCCTGATCACCAATCAGGAGGACCTGGGCCAGGCCCTGAATGCCGGCCTTGCCACCGCTGTGGGCGCTGAAATCCTGGAGGGCCTGAAATGGGTGGATAATGCTGACCCCTATGCAAATGACGCCGGTATCGGTTTCGTGCCCGACCCCATCATCCGTTCTCTGGGTGTGCCGCTGGTTACCGGTGATATTCCCGGTGTTGCCGTTGTTCTGGGTAAGGCCGAGAACGCCGAAGATGTGGTGAGCGTTGTCAAGGACTACCAGTCCAAGGGCATTATGACCTTCATGGTGGGCGATGTCATCGAGCAGTGCGCCGAGGGCGGCGTGAAGATGGGCCTTGAGTTCCGTGTGATCCCTCTGGGTCATGATGTGACCTCTGTGATCCATGTTGTCACTGTTGCTGTCCGTGCGGCGCTGATCTTCGGCAATGTCCAGCCCGGCGATCTGGCAGGCCTGCTGGATTACACCAAAAAGCGTGTGCCTGCTTTTGTTAACACCTTCGGCGCTATCGATGCTGTGGTGGTTTCCGCCGGTGCTGGTGCCATCGCTCTGGGATTCCCCGTGGTGGTGGATATCGATCTGGGCGAGAATCAGGTTCCCGGCGCGCTGGAATCTGTGGTTGATCACAAGGAGACCGTAAAGAAGTCTCTGGAGCTGCGGGAGATCAAGATCAAGGTCACCGAGCTGCCCATTCCCGTGGCCTTTGCCGCTGCCTTTGAGGGCGAGATCATCCGTAAGGCAGATATGCACAATGAGTGCTGGTCTTCCAAGAATCCCACCGCCGAGCTGGTGGTGATGAGAGAGCTGGGTGAGGTGGAGGATCACAAGATTACCATTGTGGGTCCTGACTTTGATGAAGCCAAGGATCTGGCTCTGGTTACTTACGTGGAAGTGGCTGGCAAGAAGATGCAGGTGGACTTCGAGTCCGTTATCGAGCGGAAGTTCCACGCATGGTTTAACTACATGGAAGGCGTTATGCACACCGGCCAGCGCAATCAGGTCCGTGTCCGCGTTTCCAATGCGGCATACGATGCCGGCCTGCGGCTGAAGGACTTTGCGGAAGTGCTGTATGTTATGGTCAAAAACGAATTTGACGCCGTTGTGGATAAGTGCCAGGTGACCATCATCACCGATGCAGCCGAAGCCGCCAAATTCCGCGATGAGGTCGCTATGCCCCGTTATGCCCAGCGGGATGACAGACTTGCTTCTATGACCGACGAGTCCGTGGATCGTTACTATACCTGCATCCTGTGCCAGAGCTTCGCGCCTGCCCACTGCTGCGTGGTCACCCCCGAGCGTCTGGGCCTGTGCGGTGCGGTTTCCTGGCTGGATGCCAAGGCTACCAACGAGCTGGATCCCAACGGTCCTTGTCAGCCCATCGAAAAGAAGGGCCTGATCGACGAGCGCACCGGCCGGTATGAGGAAGTCAACCGCATGATCGCGGAGGCTACCCACGGCGCTGTTGAAAATGTCACATTGTACTCCATTCTGGAAGATCCCATGACGAGCTGCGGCTGCTTCGAGTGCATTTGCGGTATCGAAGCGGTTAGTAATGGTGTTATCGTGGTCAACCGGGAATACAAGGGCATGACTCCTGCCGGCATGACCTTCGGCGAGCTGGCATCCTGCACCGGCGGCGGTGTCCAGACCCCCGGCTTTATGGGCCATGGCCGTCACTTCATCGCCTCCAAGAAGTTCCTTGCTGCCGAAGGCGGCATTGAGCGGATCGTCTGGATGCCCAAGGAGCTGAAGGACGATGTGGCAGAGCGTCTGAACAAGACCGCGCTTGAACTGTACGGCATTGAAAACTTCTCCGATATGGTGGCTGACGAGACCGTCACCTGCGATGCCGAGGAACTGATCGGCTGGCTGACCGAAAAGGGTCACCCCGTTCTGGGCCTGGAGCCTCTGATGTAAGCGGCAAGCTGCCGCGGGCATTTCGTGACGAACCTGAGTACAGGTCGTTACGCCATTGGGTACCGCTCGATTCATTTCTGCGGTAGTCTCTTGCGATGAAATTCGGTGCGGCGGGAAACCGCCGCACCACCTTGCGAAATACCCCCATACTCAGGGGGAGACGCTACCTACAATCCGAAAGGAACTTCCAAGAATGAAAGTAACCTTCCAAATTGAGGGCGGAAGCCCTGTTCAAATTGAATGCAACGCCGGTGATAACCTGCTGGAGCTGGCGCGTCGTGCCAATGTGGCCATCGATGCCCCCTGCTCCGGCAATGGCTCCTGCGGCAAATGCCGGGTCAAGCTGATCGAGGGAGTGCTGGAGACCATCCAGTCCCGCCATATCACCGACGAAGAATATGAAGCCGGCTGGCGCTTAAGCTGCAATTCCAAGGTGCTGGGAGACTGCACCGTGTTTGTGCCGGATATAGCCTCTGCTTACCAGTCCCGGATGAAGACCGCGGACCTCAGCAGCCCCAAGGAGATCGCTATTTTTGAGGATGCAAAAGCGGAGCTGATGGATAGCGGCATTGCCTTTACCAACCGTTTCCGGTCTGTGGTGGTGACCATGACGCCGCCCACGCTGGAGGATACCATGCCGGACAATGAGCGGCTGACATGGGCCATTCAGGAGGCGCTGGGAGTCGAGAATGTAAAAATTCCCTTTGGCGTTATGGTGAAGCTGGCGTCCACTCTTCGGGAGCATGATTTTTCCGTATGCGTCAAGGGAGAGCTGCAGGGGGATACCTTCCTGTGCATGGAGCTTTGCCCTCCGGAGGACTCGGCCATTGTCGGCTGCGCCATTGACATTGGCACCACCACCGTGACCATGGTGCTCACCGATCTGCAGACGGGAAAGCTTCTGGCTAAGGGCTCATCCGGCAACGGGCAGATCCGCTATGGCGCGGATGTGATCAACCGGATCATCGAGCAGGGCCGCTCCGGCGGAAAAAAGAAGCTGCAGGACGCCATTATTAAGGAAACCCTGACGCCCATCATTGCTAATCTGTGCAAAACTGCGGATATTTCTGCCCGCAGCATTCTGCGCCTTGCAATCGGTGCAAACACCACCATGAACCATCTGCTGCTGGGTGTGGATGCAGAGCCTGTGCGGATGGAGCCTTATATCCCCAGCTTCTTTGGCTGGGAGGGGCTGCTGGCGGGAGATCTGAAGCTGCCGGCAAACCCCTTGGCACCGGTGCTCATTGCGCCCAATATTGGCTCCTATGTGGGCGGCGACATTACTGCCGGCACGCTGGCGTCAAACATCTGGGACAAGGATGAGATGAGCCTGTTTATCGATCTGGGTACCAACGGCGAGCTGGTATTTGGCAATCGGGATTTTCTCATGAGCTGCGCCTGCTCTGCCGGTCCTGCCTTTGAGGGCGGCGATATTTCCTGCGGTATGCGGGCAACCGATGGCGCGGTGGAAGCCTGCACCATTGACAACGTGACCATGGAGCCTACCCTGTCCATCATCGGAGAGGAGAATCAGCGGTGTGTGGGCATCTGCGGCAGCGGCATTATTGATATTATTTCGGAGCTGTTCCGCTGCGGCATCATTAATGCCAAGGGTCTGTTCGTCCGGGAGGGCGATCGGGTCCGGCGGGATCAGCATGGCATGGGCCGCTATGTGCTTGCGGATGCCACCGAGTCGGAGACCGGCCGGGAAGTGGCCATCAATGAGGTGGATATCGACAATTTCATCCGCGCCAAGGGTGCCATTTTCTCCGCCATTGATACCCTGCTGCAATCTGTGGACATGACTGTGGATTGCATCGACAAGGTTTATGTGGCCGGCGGCATCGGCTCCGGCATCAATATGAAAAACGCAGTCAATATCGGTATGTTCCCTGATGTGGAGCTGGAAAAATTCCATTATATCGGAAATTCCTCCCTCACCGGTGCGTATGCCATGGTCATGAGTGACGCAGCCAATGAAAAATGCGCAGAGGTGGCTGCCAATATGACCTATCTGGAGCTTAGCACCTATCCCGGCTATATGGATTCCTTTGTGGCCGCCTGCTTCCTGCCCCATACGGATGCCCGAATGTTCCCCAACGGTGTGCAGGAGGTGTAATATGCAAATAGAAAATCACAAGGAAGAAGTGCCCTTTTCCTACTATGAGGGTCTGTTTTCTGCTTTGCGTCCTGAGGAGGCGGTGCAGCGGCTAACCGATGTAACATGGGACGGGAAAGAGTTTTATGTAAACCTACTGGGAAGAGACTATGCCATTTCCCATCCGGTATATGCCATTCGGGCGCTGGATGGCGGCAAAGTGCCTGCGCTGCCTACCCAGACATTTTTGCTGCGATATCTGCTGGAGAGCAAACGTGTTCCCTGGCAGGGGGAGTGGAAGACCTTTCGGGAGATGCCCTGGGGGGAGCTGTACATTAAGCCCTATACGGGACGGGTGCTGACCCGGGCGGCCTTTACCTTTGGTACACGGGTGGCGGCTTTCCAGGCGGCCTGTGAGAAGATGGGCGCTATGGCGGTCAAACATGGCGATGCAGGCTTCTGCTTTGATCTGGTGGGCGGTTATCGGATGCAGATTCTGGTCTGGGCCGGTGACGAGGAGTTCCCTCCCAATGCCCAGGTACTGTATTCCGATAATTTTGCCGATGGCTTCGCAGCGGAGGACCGGGTGGTGGCAGGGGATATCCTGATCTCCACCATAAAGAGTTTTATGTAAACCAACATATCAAAAGGCGCGTCTTTTGACGCGCCTTTTTGCTGCAAAGAAGGCAGATGGTTACAGATTTTTACTGGATCCTTTGAATATTATTCAAAATTGTTGCATATTGGTTACACCGCCGCTGCTGTAAAACTGCGGCGGTTTTTAGATTTTGGCAAATCAAAGAATGGAAAAATATCAAAAAATGGGTGTTTTAAATGGAAAATTCTTTAAATTGGGTATTGATTATTGCGAGTGAATATGTTACAATTCGTTACAGTTGGGAAAATTTCCCACCATTCATTTGTATTCTTATGGCTTTGGTTCTGAATTGAAATTCAGAAGAAAGGAAGTAAAAGACAGTGAAGCTCCGGATAATTTCTCTGCTGCTTGTGATGGCGTTGGCGCTTATCATGCTTCCGGCGACGGCATCCGCTGCCGGGTCGGATGCCCAGGCCATTCAAAAGCAGATTGAGAGCACATATCGCACTGCCCAGTGGCGATCTGGCAAAAGTAGCTTTAATGGTTATTGCGGTTCTCTGGTCAACTGGCAGACCTACATTCTGGGGATCGACCAGAGCAAATATGGGTGTGACGGAAAAAATGAATTTGATCTGTACAGCCAGCTTGGTATGACCACCGGTGGCTATCGGGTCGAGAGTTATCCTGCTTCCCGTTATACATTGAGGGAAGCCCTCAATGCCATCACCAAAAACGGCACGATAGATGCGTATAATATTTTGGTGGGCTTTCAGCGCACCAACACCCAGCAGGGCAGTATTTATGGCCACGCTTTGCTGATCCATGGCATTATTGACGGCGTGGTGTACTTTATGGAGTGCTACAGCACCTCTCTGGGCGGCCAATATTGGCCCGAGGGATCGGCCATCTCCTGCTCCATTGATACATTCTGTGACTATTACAACCGCTGGACGGTCTTTGACGGCATTGCCTACTTTGGCCTGAAAACCTATGCGGATGCTTGTGAAGTTTATCCTGCAGATATGTATGCAATGGCCAAGGAAAAGCTGACTGTATACGAAGAACCCTTTGACGCCCAGTATAGTCAGGCTGAAAAACTGGAAAAATCATATATTCCCGGCCAGATGGTGCGGGTTACCAATCTTTTGAAGACACCGGAGGGGAAATTTTTCTATCAGATCGAATTTGACGGGCAGACGGGCTATGTGATTGCGGACAAGCTTGCCTGTGCCGTCTTCTGCGAAAGTCAGGTAGAATTGTCGGGTCTGAAGGTGCCCACGGCCCTTTACCGGGGCTACGGCTTCTGGCTCCGGGGCACGGCCAGCGCCGGCAACAGTAGCTTAAGTGGGATCTATGTGGCGGTGTACAGCGCAGGAGAAAACGGAAAAGAGACGCTTGCGTTCAGCGGTGCATTGCGCGCATCCGGAAACAGCATATCCCTTAGCGATTCCAGACTGGATAACGCCATGACCTTCCGGAGTCTGGCACCCGGAAAGCATCGTCTGGTCATCACCGCAACGGTGGAAAATTATATTCTGTCCGAAGGTGTGCCCACTGCGCAGACCAGTGAAAAAGAGATCTGGAACAGTGAATTCCTGATTACAACAAATTGGAATAAGACCTGTGTGGTTACCTTCGACGGAAACGGCGGAGATCCCCTGCTGGATCAGCGGGTGCTGACTGCCGGAGAAGAGCTGGGCGAGCTTCCGGGAGGGGAGCGCGCTGGCTATGTGCTTACTGGCTGGTCGCTGGATCCGGAAGGAACAAAATTGGTTACAGACCAGACTGTTTTTGAAGACAATGTGACGCTGTATGCCCAATGGGAGCAGTCTCAGGAGCAGACAGTTCCCCAGGGCTGGCATGAAGGCAATGACAGCTGGCACTATCACGATTATAAGGGCAGATTCCTCGACGGAATGTTTATTTATGAAGGACTGACCTTCCTGCAGAATGAAAAGGGCGAGCTGCAGACCGGCTGGCAGAAAGTGGGAGACTTTATTCACTATTTCAATGAAGCCGGAGCGATGGTCATTGGCTGGCAGCATTCTTTCACCATTCCCGAGTATGAGGAGGCACCTCCCGTAGCCGAGGATGGACTTCAGGATATTGTGGAAGAGGTCATGCCCGAACCGCCGAAGGATTTCGCCGGGGCAATATGGATCGCAATTGCGGCCACACTGTTTTGCAGCGGCGCAGTGGCATGGATCCTGATCCAGCGCAAAAATAAGGTAAAAGAAATTCCCCTGACTTGATCAGGGGAATTTTTATATGCAAAATAGTCAGTTTAAGGCATCAGCTTGCGTTGTGCCAAGGGTGTAGTAAAACACATTATCCCGGGCGGGGGTCAGCTCTGTGACCAGACCGCGGGTGGCATAGATGGCGTAGCTGCGGAACAGGATGGGGCAAATCTGGGCATCCTCCATAACCATTTCATGAAGGTTGTAATAGTTGCCACTGTTAGCCAGTGCTTCCAGAGAAATGGCGTAGATGGCGGCATCCGAAAGGCCGCCGTAATTCAGGCTACCGTTTTTCTGGAAGAAGGCAGACAGGTCCATGTTGGGGGATAGCTTGGTCTGGGCAAGATACAGGTCATATTCGCCCCAGCGCAGATGCTCGATAAAATCAGCAGATTCCTTTTCCAGAATCGTGACCTCCAGACCGCAGGCGGTGAGCATTTTTCCAATGGCCCGACCTACCCGAACCCGCAGAGAATCGTCGGAATTCAGCAGCAGGGTCACTGCTGCGCCCTGAAGATTGGCTTCCGTCAGGGCGCCTACGAATTTTTCGCTGTCATAGCCATAGCGGGATGCCAAAGCGGCATCGTAGTAAGGGGAAAGGGGCGATGCGGGCAGGCAGGCGCTGTGGGCAAAATCCCGATAAAAGGATTCCACCAGATAGTCCCGGTTAATAGCGTGGGTCAGCGCGGCGCGGACCGTATCGTTGGAAAAGATGGGACTTGCGGCGTTGCAGCCAAGATACAAAAACAGGCCAGTCTCGCTGTTCCAGATCTCGAAATCGCAGCGATAGTCGGCATAGGTGTCCGAGCCGGGATCGGCGCAGACCAGACCCAGATCCTCAAACTCAAACTGATCCCGGATTTGGCTGGGAGATTGGGCCTCTGTCAGGGGAATGTAGGCGGCAGTTACCACCATAGATGCGCTGGAGCTGCACCACCAACCGGCCTGCCGGCGCAGCCGCCTGCCGGAGAGGGAATTGTCCATCACATAGGGGCCGGTGCCCAAAGGCTCGGCAGCATCCACCTGAGATGCCTTCACAATGGGAATATCCAGCAGCAAAGGCAGGTTTTCAAAGGGCGTATCCAGCTGGATTACGACGCTGCCGTTATCTTCGTAAATGGAAAGGATATGCTGAAATCTTCCGCTGTAATACGCGCCGGCCTTGGCAGCATTGAGGCTCGCCACCACATCCGCTGCGGTGAGGGAAGTGCCGTCGGAAAACAGCGCCGGTGCGATCTGGAAGGTGTAGGTCTTCATATCGTCGGAAATGCTGTATGTCTGGCACAGGATGGGGGTGGCATGATAGTCCCCGTCCACAAAGAAAAGGCTCTGATACAGCAAAGAAAAAAGAACGCGGTTGGTGTAATCCGTGGCGGTATAGGGGTTCAGCGCCCGCTGGGGATAGTAGGTCAGGGTCAGGCTTTGCTCCGGCGGCAGGGTGGGCTGTGTGCTGACTGTGACATCGCTCAGACCGTCACCGGTGGGAATATAAGGGCCGGGATCTTCCGATGTGCAGCTGCAGAAAAGACCGGCAGCCAGCACAATGGATAAAAGAGCGGAAATAATGCGCTTCACGGTCTTCCCTCCTTACACAGGATTACAGCGCCTTGAGAGCCCCGAAGTCCGCCTGTTACCCGGTGAGACCAGAACCTATGGTGCTGGCAAACGGTGCAAGCATCGCTGATCTCAATATGGGTCACGCCGGCATTTTTCAGAGACAGGGCGTTAATGGCTTTAAGGTTTACATAATACTTATCCCCTTGGGGACGGATATACATCTGTGCTGCATCCCCGTAGGTTTTTACCATAGCCCGGGGCACATCGGCATCGGTCTGGAAACAGCAGAAACCAATGTTTGGGCCAATGGCAGCCCGGATGTTTTCCGCCTTGCAGCCGTAGGCGGCCTCCATGGCCCGAACTGTTTTTCCTGCCAGATCCAGGACAGTGCCCCGCCAGCCGGCGTGGACAGCACCCACCGCGCCAGTGACAGGGTCATGGAGCAGGATGGGGGTGCAGTCTGCGGTAAATATCATCAGGCAGAGACCGGGGGTGTTGGTGATCAGGGCGTCACACTGGGGATAGCAGTGGTGGTCGTGCCCTATGCAATCGTCGGCAGTAACGGCGCGGATCGTGTCGGAATGGACTTGATGAGACAGCACCATTTTCCGGGGGTCAAAGCCCACAGCATCGCCAAGGCGCCGGATATTCTCCACCACATTTTCATCATCATCGCCCCGGTGAAAGCTGATATTCAGGCTGGAAAGGGCGCCGGTGCTGACGCCTCCCAGACGGGTGGTGAAGGCGTGGGGCACGCAGATGTTTTCGGACGCCAGATATTCCAGCGCGCCGGTTTTAATAGGTTTTACAGGCATAGTTTCTCCAAAAGGGGGTGAGATTTACTCCAGTTCGGCAGTTTTGTCCTTTTGCATGCAGCACTTTTTATACTTTTTGCCGCTGCCGCAGGGACAGGGATCGTTGGGGCCGACTTTTTTATCCTTGTTGCGTACCGGCTGCTTCTTTACAATGGAATCGGCAGTGCCCACGGCAGAGGTCTCCTTGGCCACCTTTTCCCGCTTGACCTCCTGCTGGGGAGCGAGCCGGACAAGGAACATCCGGCGCACGGTCTCCTCCCGGATGGCGGTGATCATGTTCTGGAACATCTCATAGCCTTCTTCTTTGTAGGCAATGACCGGATCGTGCTGGCCATAAGCCCGCAGGCCGATGCCCTGCTTCAGATCGTCCATGGCATCGATATTGTCCATCCAGTATTCGTCTACCACCCGAAGCATGACCACCCGTTCCAGCTCCCGCATGATCTGGGGGGTATAGGCGGCTTCCTTCTTTTCGTAGGTCTCCAGTGCTTTGGCGTATACAGCCTCCGTCAGCTCCTCGGCATTGCTTCCCTGAAGCTGGGTGCCGGGGGCGAAGAAGATGCCGCCAAAGGTCTTTTCCAGCTGGGCGATGGATTCCGGTTCTGCCAGTCCGCCGGTGGCAGAGAGCGCATCGGTAACGGTGGATTCCACATAGGCGCGGAGCATACCCAGAATGCTTTCCCGCAGGTCCTCGCCGTCCAGCACCTTCTGGCGCTGGGCGTAGATGACCTCACGCTGGGTGTTCATCACATCGTCATATTCCAGAACACTCTTTCTGGAACGGAAATGCCGGCTTTCCACGCTCTTCTGGGCGTTTTCCACCGCGCCGGAAAGGATCCGGGCGTCAATGGGGGTGTCCTCATCCAGACCCAGGCTGTCCATCATGGCAAAGACCCGGTCAGAGGAGAACAGGCGCATCAGATCGTCCTGCAGGCTCAGGTAGAACCGGCTCTCACCGGGATCGCCCTGACGGCCGCCGCGGCCCCGGAGCTGATTGTCGATCCGGCGGGATTCATGGCGCTCGGTGCCGATGATAAACAGACCGCCGGCATTGCGGACCTTTTCCGCCTCTTCTTCGATCTGTCCCCGGAACTGCTGCAGAAGATCCTCATATTGCTTGCGGATGGCAAGGATCTCCGGATCGTTGGTTTCCGCATAGCTATCGGCCTCGGCAAGGAGCTCCTCGGCAACGCCGGCCTTTTGCAGCTCGTTTTTGGCAAGGTACTCCGCGTTGCCGCCCAGCTTGATGTCCGTACCACGGCCGGCCATATTGGTGGCGATGGTGACCGCACCGAATTTACCTGCCTGGGCAACGATCTGGGCTTCCTGCTCATGATACTTGGCGTTCAGAACATTGTGAGGAATGCCCATCCGCTTCAGCAGCTTGCTGAGCAGCTCACTTTTTTCAATGGAAATGGTGCCAACCAGCACAGGCTGACCCTTTTCATGGCATTTTTGCACCTGCTGCAGGATGGCCCGGAATTTTCCTGCCTCCGTCTTGTACACCACGTCGGTATGGTCCTGACGGGCCACAGGACGGTTGGTGGGGATCTCCACCACATCCAGCTGGTAGATGGTGGCAAATTCCTCTTCTTCGGTCAGAGCGGTACCGGTCATGCCGGAGAGCTTCTGATACAGGCGGAAGAAATTCTGGAAGGTGATGGTGGCCAGAGTCTTGCTTTCCTCTGCCACGGTGACCTTTTCCTTGGCTTCGATGGCCTGATGCAGGCCTTCATTATAGCGGCGGCCATACATCAGTCGGCCGGTAAACTCGTCAACAATGATGACCTGACCATCTTTGATCACATAGTCGATATCCCGCTTCATCAGGCCACGGGCCTTCATAGCCTGATTGATGTGGTGGGAAAGGGTGGTGTTTTCCATGTCCGACAGGTTCTCTACGCCGAAGAACTTTTCAGCCTTGGCAATGCCGGAAGCAGTCAGGGATACGGTGCGGCTCTTTTCGTCCACGAAATAGTCGCAATCGTAATCGTCATGGACTTCCTTGTCCTCGGTCTTGGCAAATACCTGCTTTCGCAGAGTGGCTACAAATTGGTCTGCCATTTCATAGAGCTTGGAGGAGTTCTCACCCTTGCCGGAAATGATCAGGGGGGTTCTTGCTTCGTCGATGAGGATGGAGTCCACCTCGTCCACAATGGCAAAAGCATGTCCCCGCTGGACAAGCTCGGATTTGTAAATGGACATATTGTCCCGCAGGTAGTCGAAGCCCAGTTCGTTGTTGGTGCAGTAGGTGATATCCGCTGCATAGCTGACCCGGCGCTCCGGCGGGGTCATACCGGGAACGATCAGGCCCACGGTCAGGCCCATGTAGCGGTAGACCTTGCCCATCCATTCGGAGTCACGGCGGGCCAGATAGTCATTCACGGTGACCACATGGACGCCCTCTCCTGTCAGAGCATTCAGATAGCAGGGCAGGATCGCCACCAGGGTCTTGCCTTCGCCGGTCTTCATTTCGGCAATGCGGCCCTGATGCAGAATGATACCGCCCATCAGCTGCACGGGGTAGGGGCGCATGCCCAGCACCCGGTCGGCAGCCTCCCGGATGGCAGCAAAGGCCTCGGGCAGCAGGTCGTCCAGCGTCTCGCCCTCGGCAAGCCGCTGCTTAAATTCGGCAGTCTTTGCCCGGAGCGCATCCTCGCTCAGGGCTTTGTATTCCGGTTCCAGCGCAAGGATCTTATCAACGATGGGCTGGATCTTTTTCAGCTCCCGCTCCGAGCGGGTGCCGAACAGCTTTGTAAAAAGTCCCATGGGGTCATACCTCGTCACATTCAGATTTTTAGAGGGGAAATTCTATTTGTATTTATGAAACATTATAGCACAGCGGCATGGAAAATCATAGTCTATTTTTGGAATTTCAGGAACTTCTCAGCATCTGTGCGAAACCTGTCGTGCAGTTTTTTGTGAGGATTGGCGGGTTTCGTGGATTTTCCCATTTCCCGGCGCATACAATGGAAATCACCATCTACGAAGGAGGAAGGGCAATGCATTGCCAGAAGCTGAAAACTTATATGGAGACCGGACGGGTGGTTTTTCTTCCGGCCCGGGCCATTCGACCCAATCCTGCCCAGCCCAGAAAGATATTCCGGGAGGAAGCATTGACAGAGCTGGCCGATTCTATCCGCCAGCATGGAATATTGCAGCCCCTTTCCGTCCGGCGGGTGGGGACAAGCTATGAGCTTATCGCCGGAGAGCGGCGGCTGCGGGCGGCGCAGCTTGCGGGTCTGACGGAGATCCCCTGCATTGTCATGAGTATGGACGAAAAGGAATCGTCAATGGCGGCTATGATCGAGAATCTTCAGCGGCAGGATCTGGATTTTGTGGAAGAGGCGGCAGGGATCGCCCGGCTTATGCAAGAGTGGTCCATGAGTCAGGAGCAGGCAGCCCGGCTTTTGGGAAAAAGCCAAAGTGCGGTTGCCAATAAGCTGCGGATCCTGCGGCATTCTCAGCCGGTTTTGAATGCCCTGCGGGAAAATGGTCTGACAGAGCGCCATGCCCGGGCGCTGCTGAAGCTGCCATCCGAACCGGAGAAAATGGCGGCCATCGCTGTGATTTCCCGTTTGGGCATGAGTGTTGCCAGAGCGGAGCGGTACATAGAGGATCTGCTGGCAGGAAAGGCGGAAAGGGGCGGGAAGGTAAATGTGGGAACATTTTTGAATAATCTGAACCAGACCCTGCAGCGGATCCAGCTGTCCGGAATTCCGGCGGTGTCGGAACGGCGGGAAACGGATAGTCAGATCGTGCTGACCATTACCATCCCCAAGTAAAATGCAAAACCCCGCCGCCGGCGGGGTTATCAGTGGACTTTTTGGCGTTGCGTCCGCTTCAGGGCGGCGCGCAGCCGGGGTCGGTTAAACCGCTGGATCATGATAAAGGGAAGATTGCCGACAACACACAGCAGCCAGCAAATCCAGCCGGGGGTGCCTCTCCAGATTCTGGTAACGCCGAGGGAGAGAATGATCAAAAGGAAATGTATAAATTCCGCCACGCAGGTCTCCTCGATCATCCGGAGCAGGTTTTCTTCATTGTGGCTCAAATCTACCCGTTTCGGGTATAAAAAACGAAGCTTCCTGCTGGCATCCGGAAGCTTATCCTTCCATTTGCGAATCTTCAAGCGGACATAAAGCGCGCCGTTTTGTTCCCAGCTGCGGCTGCGGAAGAGCAGACCGTCGGGGTCGATCCAATCCCGGGGCATGAGCTGTCCGATAACATGGGAGAACAAGCCAATCAGCGCCACATATATAAAGCACCAAAGCAATTCCATCATACTTCCCTCCATAAAAAAATTATAAAAGAGAATTGTGAATATTTTGTGAACATTTGGTAATATATGCGGAAATTTGACAGGAAATCTCTTGCCATTCACCTCAGGGGTGTTATAATAAATTGCAATAGAACCAAATGCGATTGTGGAAAGGAGAGAGAGAACATGATCAATTCCACATTATGCTACATTACCCGAGGGGATCAGGTGCTGATGCTCCACCGGATCAAGAAGAAAAACGATGTCAATCAGGACAAGTGGATCGGCATCGGCGGAAAATTTGAGGCAGATGAAACGCCGGATGAGTGCCTTTTGCGGGAGGCAAAGGAGGAGACCGGTCTGACGTTGACCTCCTGGCGGTGCCGGGGTGTGGTGACATTTTTGACCAACGGCCCCTGGGACGGGGAATATATGTACCTGTTTACCGCCGATGGCTTTGAAGGGACTCTCTGCGATTGCGATGAAGGGGAGCTGAAATGGGTAAGCCGGGAGTTTCTCGATCAGCTGCCCAAATGGGAGGGCGATCAGATCTTTCTGGATCTTTTGTGGCAGGATGCGCCGTTTTTCCTGCTGAAGCTCCGTTACGACGGGGATAAATTGGTGGAAGCGGTGCTTAACGGCGAAAAAATACGGTAAAAAATGGGGCGCGGTGCAAACCGCGCCCTTTTGTTGATTACAATCGCCGGTATTTTCCCTTGCGATAGCGGACGTAGACGATGCTGCCCATAATGACATTGGTCACCATAGTCAGTGCCCAGGAAACAGCAAAGCAGATCATCAGCATGAAAAAGGTGGGATTCAGCGGGTAGATCCAGGTCATCCATACGAATCGGAAGCCCAGAACCCAGACCACAGCATTGACAGAGCTGAGGGAGGAATAGCCGAAATTCTGAAGATAGGCGCCCAAAGCGTTGTTGACACCGGCAATGCCGAACGCCGTTAAAAGACAGCAGGAGCGGATCATGCCGAATTCCAGCGCGGCCTGATCGCCTGCCAAAAAGATCCGCAGTCCGAAGGGAGCTGTCAGCAACAGCAGACCGCCCACTGCCGCGCCAAGAGAGGTATTGATCCACAGAGTATGGAAAATGGCTTTTTTCACCCGGTCGTGCTTTTGTGCCCCCAGATTCTGACCGATAAATACGCCTCCGGCAGCGCCAATGCTGGAAACAAAGGCATGGGCAAAGGTCTCCCAAATAGCGGATGCGTGACAGCCGGCAATGGCGGCGGAGCCGAAGCCGTTCAGGCTGGACTGAATCTGCAAAGAGCCCAGAGGATACATCACATTGGCAATGGAAAGGGGCAGACCCATGGAAAAGATCTTTCGGAAAGCGCTGCCATTCCATCGCATAGCCCGCAATTTCAGACGGATATCTCCCTCGCCCCGGCGCAGACGGCGCAGGCAAAGCACCGCGCCCAGGATCTGTGAGGCCACGGTGGAGATGGCAACAGCGGCCACCTTATTGGGCAGGATCAGGCACAAAAGGATATTGCCCACTACATTCAAAATGCCGCCGGCGATCATGTAATACAGGGGGCTCTGGGTATTGCCGGCGGTGGAAATAATGCCGGAGCAGAAATTATAAAGCAGGATTGCAGGGGCTGCAGTGAAATAGATACGCAGGTACAGCACTGCACCGTCGAAGCAGTCTGCCGGACAGTTCAGCAATTGCAGCAGTATGGGAGAAAAGATCCAGCCCAGTACTGCGACTATCAGACCGACGACGATGGCCAGAATCACGGAAGTATCTACAGCAGCACGGATCTTTTCCGGGCTCTTTTCCCCGATAAACCGAGCCAGAACGATCCGGGTGCCGGCGGGGAAACCGATAAAGGCGTTAACGATCAGGCCTACTACCGAGCCGGTGGCGCCCACAGAGGCAACAGCTGTCGAGTCTGCCATGTTTCCAAGGACGGCAGTGTCCACCGCGTTGAAAAGATTCTGGAGCACCGTGCTCAGAATCAGCGGAAGACTGTAAAGGAGGATCTGGCGGACCAAGGGTCCGCTGGTGGCATCGATTCTTTTTGCAGTGATCATAACTATGACCTGCCTTTTGTTTCGGGGGAGGTTCTCCCTGTTGTAGGGGCATCGGCACAGGCCGGCAGTGCCCGTTTGCCGTCGTTATACTACTCCTGCTTGTAAAAGTCAATAGCTTTTTGGAAAATAAAAAAGAAAATTGCCACTGCCCGGAAACACCCGGAACAGTGGCAAAATCTTTATACTTGTTTCTGCAGGCGGCGGGCTTTGCGCTCCTCCTTGGTGCGGAAAAACCGCTCCAGCTCGGGCACCAGCATCATGCAGATCAGGGCTGCGGTAAATCCGCCGTTATACAGGCAGAAGCCACCATGGAGCTTGGGCACAGAGGTCACCAGCAGGTAATGGAGCACCGCGGCAATAAAGCCGTAGCGCCAGCCGTACTTGTCGGCGATGGGACTCAGGCCGTTGGCATAGCACAGACCCACGCAAATGGCCTGGGCGTTGATGGTCAGAGTGAAATTGCCGCCGGTCAGGGGCGCCAGCCAGCCGCAGACCAGAGAAGCTGCAGCATAGCCCAGCATAATGGGCAGCACATTTGCCGGATGGGAGCCGGAATTGCAGGTAGCCAGCATACAGAAGATGATGCCGAAGGTAACGCCGTTGAAGCTGGCGCCGATGAGATTGTAATAGCCCAGAATGAACAGGCCGAATACGCCCACATTCATCAGGAAGGTGGCGTTGCCATAGGTGGAGGAGAAATTGGTCACCAGAGCAGGGTCTTTCAGCAGCTGCCAGTAATCCTTGGGACGGCAGCCCAGCACAAAGGCGAAGATCACGCACAGGCCGAACACGATGCCGCAGAAAATATTCACCGTCATCTGGGACGCAACAGCCATACTGCCGGAGGCGGAAAGGTCATCCACCTTCAGGCCCATGGTGTTAAACAAGGTGGCATTGAGCAAAAATGCGGTCATGCCAATGGGCAAGGCGGCGGAGTACAGGTCAAAGCCCTTATGTACCTTGGGAGAGTGGGCAAGGCCTGCCGGCAGGAAGAAGCCGATGAGAAGACCAACACCCAGCGCAAGACCCAGACCTGCCCAGTTGAAGCCGATATACTCGGTGGAAGGGTAGCGCAGCAGAAGCTCGGAGATCAGCGGGGCAATACCTGTGGAAAACAGCATGGCGTTTACCAGAGAGCCCAGCTTTTCCCGCTTTATCAGGCCGTAAAGGATCACGCCCAGCACCGTGGGCCAGATGTTCAGCACATTGATGCCCCAGGAGCCGAAACCAAGCGTCAGCAAAAAGGCCAGAGTGGACACATTGTTGGGCGTGCCCTTAAATACCAGAAACAGCACCATGCTGCTCAGAGCCACCAGTGCCATATTCAGGAAAGTGCCGGCATAGCCGCCTACGGAAAAATAGTTGGTGGAGATCTTGGCAGTGCTGGTCAGGATGTTCCACAAGCCGCTGAACATTGTGCTCCGATCGGGCATACATACTGCGGCAATGGCAAAAGCAGCAGTGAAAAAGCCGAACAGCAGCATTAAAAATTTGCCTTCTGCAAGATTTTTGATTTTCTTCATAGCGCACCTCGTTAATTGGATTTACTGAAAAATAAAAGGGCAATTCAGCTTTGTACTGAATTGCCCAGACGGTCGGCATAGAACTCCTGCACTCCATTGCGGTACTCCGCTAATCCGTCAGTCATGCAGGATACTATATGTATTGTATGAAAAAAATGCCTGTTTGTCAACAGAAAAAAGGAAATTATCGGTCTTTCGGCTCGTTGTGCTTTCGGGCGCTGGTCCGGCCTTCCGGACGGATCTCGCCCACAGCCAGCAGGGAGCGCTTGGTCAGGGCAGGGCCTACCAGCTCGTAGACCAGAACGGCAAACAAAACCACATTCCGGGTCAGATCGCCGCCGGGAAGGGAAGACGCGGTCAGCGCCATGCCCAATGCAACACCGGCCTGAGGCAGCAGTGTGATGCCAAGATTATCGGTGATGGGCTTGCTCTGGGCAGTAAGGCGGCAGCTGAGGTTGGAGCCGAAATATTTTCCGGCAGACCGGGCCAGAATGTAGATCACGCCCACAAGCAGGGCAGTGGGGTTGACCAGCACATTCAGATCCAGCTCCGCACCGGAGATCACGAAAAACAGCACATTAACGGGGGTTGTCCAGCGCTCCACACGCTCCATCAGCTCTTCCGAGGTGGAGCAGATGTTGCAGAACACGGTGCCGGTCATCATGCAAACCAGCAGCAGAGAGAAACCGCAATGGACGGGGCCCACGGTGAATTTCACCATGGAAAGGCCCACAGTCAGCAGCACGAAGGCCACAGAAATGGTCATACGCTTGCTGCGGGAATGGAAGAACTGCTCAACCCAGTTGAGAAGAAATCCCATAACTGCGCCCAGACCCAGAGACAGAACGATTTCCAGCAGCGGCTCAGCCACCACAGCCAGCAGGCTTACCTGTCCCTGAGACAGGGCAGAGGCAACACCGAAGGACACGGAAAACAGCAACAGACCCACAGCGTCATCAATAGCGACTACCAGAAGCAGAAGTCTGGTCAAAGGGCCGTCCGCCTTATACTGGCGCACCACCATCAGTGTGGCGGCAGGGGCAGTGGCAGAGGCGATGGCACCCAGCAAAATGGCGCAGGGCAGGGAGATAACCTGCGGGAAGCACAGATGCAGTGCAATCAGGACAATGTCCACCAGAACGGTGGTGATCACCGCCTGCAAAATGCCGATGGTGATGGCTTTGGCACCGGTAGCGCGGAGCTGGCTCAGACGGAATTCGTTGCCCATGGTAAAGGCGATGAAGCCAAGGGCCGTCTGGGTAAGGATGCTCATGCCCTCTACCTGAGAGGGGGAGTTAAAGCCAAGACCCGGCAGGTTCAGCGCGCCCAGACAAAAAGGTCCGAGAAGCAGGCCTGCAATCAGGTATGCGGTAACGGTAGGCAGGTGGACCAGCTTGGTAAGCCGGGAAAGCATCAGACCGCCGATCAGAGCGACGGCAATGCAAATCAGATAGGTTTCCAAAAAAATGCCTTCTTTCACAATAAAAGATCGGTCCGGAGAGGTGTCTGCAAGAGGCATCGACCAGAATTATTCAATCTGCCGTATCATACCACCAAAACGGAGGCAATTCAAGCCAAAAAACCAACAAATATTTCCATAAAAAACCTCGCTGTTTGGGCATTTTTTCAACAAAAAAGCGGAAGACCGCAGCCTTCCGCTTTCTATTGGGAAACAATTAGATTTTTTCCGCAGCTTCTACCACATGCTTCATCAACACAGAGGTGGTAACAGCGCCAACACCACCGGGAACGGGGGTGATGGCTTCTACGATGGGCTCGACTTCGTCAAACACGCAGTCGCCGGACATACCGCCCTTGCCCTTGGTGGTGATCTTCTCGGGATTCCAGTTCATGGAAACGTCGATGACGATCTGGCCTTCCCGGACAAAGTCCTTGGTCAGGCTGTTCAGCACGCCGGCGGCAGTGACGATGATATCGGCATTGCGGCAGATCTCGGCAGTATTGACAGTACGGGTGTGGCAGATGGTGACGGTGGCGTTCTTAGCCATCAGCATCATGGCAGCAGGCTTGCCAACCACCAGAGAGCGGCCAATGACGACGGCATTCTTGCCCTTGCAGTCGATGCCGTAGTGATCCAGAATCTCCATGCAGGCGGCGGGGGTGCAGGGGGCATAGCCCAGATCCTGACCTTCGAAAACGCCGGCGTTGGACATATGGGTCATGGAGTCCACGTCCTTCTTGGGATCCAGACGGTTGCAGATCTCGTCCTGATCTGCTTTCAGATGCTTGGGCAGAGGACGGAACATCAGCACGCCGTGAACGGTCTCGTCGGCATTGACCTGATCGATAACAGCCAGAACCTCTTCCTTGGTGGCGGATTCGGGCAGAATGTAGTTCTTAACAGCAACGCCCACTTCCTCGGCCCGCTTGGTAGCGCCCTTTTCATAGGACAGGTCGGAGGGGTTCTCACCCAGACGGATGATGCCCAGTGTGGGGGTGACGCCCTTTTCGCGAAGGGCAGCGGTACGGGTCTGCAGAGAAGCAACGAGGGCTTCGTTAACTTCCTTGCCCAGCAATCTCTTTGCCATTTTTATATCCTCCAAAAAGTTGTTTTTACACGCCGAAGCCGGCCTTGACGGTGTTGAAGATCTCGTCGGCCTTTGCACCGTAAATGCTGAGCATATTCAGGGCCCTGGCGTTCATCTCTTCAGCAACCTCGCGGTTCTTCAGAGTCTTGGTGTTGATGAAAACGTTCAGGGAAGCAGCCTGCAGGGCGCTCTTGCAGATCACAGCGCCGCAGCCGGCATCAGAGACAGCCAGACGGGAGCCCTTGGCAGCAAAAACAGCAATGTAGTCGATGGCCTGGCAGCACAGCTCCATGATTTTCATGGGGGTGGAACAGGCGATGATGGTAGCCTCTTCCATGACGGCATCCCGGTTGGGGTCGTCTTTGGGAATGCCGTAGGCCTTGGCCAGAGGCAGGAAGTTGACTTCGTCAGCTTCTACCTGATTCAGCAATTCGGTCTGCAGGGCGTCGCACTTGGCCTTCAGGTCAATGATCTCGTCCTGCACATCGGCGTACTTCTTCTTGCCAACAGTCAGGGAGCCCACCATGTTGCCCAGAGCGGTGCCGATGGCGCCAACCAGAGCAGCAGCGCCGCCGCCGCCGGGGGCGGGGGCATCGGAGGCCAGAACTTCCACAAACTTGCGGCAGTTTTCCATAGTCATATCCATAAAATGTATTTCTCCTTATTTAGGCTGTCATTGCGAGGAGGCCACAGGCAGACGTGGCAATCCCCTAAAGTTTCCTCAAACCTCACGGGATCACCACACCAGTCTGCGGACTGGTTCGCGATGACATATATTTTGCGGCATATAAACGCCACGCAAGGCACAGGCGAAATTGCCTGTGCCTTGGGGAAAAAATCGATTAGAACAGGCCGGATACCTTGCCGGTCTCGGTGTCGATGTCGACGCGGCGGTAAGCGGGGTCAGCAGCAGTACCGGGCATCATGGAGATGGTACCAGCCATGGGGCACAGGAACTTGGCGCCGCCGTACTCCAGAATGTCGCGGATGGTCAGCTTCCAGCCGGTGGGAACACCCTTCTTAGTGGGATCATCGGACAGGGACAGGTGAGTCTTAACCATCATGGTGCAGTAGTCAGCGTACTTGGGATCGTTCTCGAAGCGCTCAGCCTTCTGAACGGCCAGGGGCTGCCAGACAACGCCGTCAGCGCCGTAAACTTCCTTGGCGATCAGCTCAACGCGCTGACGCAGGGGCATCTCCAGATCGTACAGGAACTTGACTTCCACGGGATCCTCACAAGCCTCAACAACCACACGGGCCAGCTCAGCAGCGCCTTCGCCGCCGTAACGCCAGTGGTTACTTTCAGCGCAGCGGACACCGCGCTCAGCACACAGCTTCTTCAGCAGAGCGATCTCAGCATCGGTATCGGTGTAGAACCGGTTAATGCAGACCACGGGGTTGATGCCGGACTTCTTGATGGTATTGACATGGTGGAACAGGTTGCAGGTACCCTTCTCCAGCAGCTCCAGGTTCTCTTCCTTGTACTCCTTGGGCAGGGGTGCACCGGGAGTGACCTTGGGGCCGCCGCCGTGCATCTTAAGGCTACGGACGGTGGCAACCAGAACGGAAACGTTGGGAGTCAGGCCGGACAGGCGGGTCTTAACGTTCCAGAACTTCTCGAAGCCGATGTCGGCAGCAAAGCCGGACTCGGTGACATGGTAGTCGAACAGCTTCAGAGCCAGACGGTCAGCGATAACAGAGGACTGGCCGATAGCGATGTTGGCGAAGGGGCCGGCGTGGATCAGCACGGGCTGATGCTCCACGGAGTAGCACATGGTGGGGTTGATGGCGTTACGCATCCAGGCAGCCATAGCGCCGGCAACGTCCAGATCCTCACAGGTGACAGGCTCGCCGGTGACGGAGTAAGCCACAACGATCTTGCCGATACGCTCGCGCAGATCCTTCAGATCCTTGGCAACAGCCAGGATGGCCATCAGCTCGGAACCGACAGCGATGCCGAACTTGGACTGCATGGTGAAGCCGTCCAGACGGCCGCCCAGACCGATAACGATGTTACGAAGGGACTGAGCGCAGAAGTCGATGATCCAGCCCATTTCCACACGGGTGGGGTCAATGTTCAGACGGCGCAGGCCCTTCTTAGCCAGCCACTCGTCGGTGTTGTTGCGCTCGTGCTGCATACGGGCAGTCAGGGCAACCATAGCCAGGTTGTGAGCGTTCATGATGTCATTGATGTCGCCGGTCAGACCCAGAGAGAACTCGGTCATGGGCATCAGCAGAGCGTTGCCGCCGCCGGCAGCAGTGCCCTTAACATTCATGGTGGGGCCGCCGGAGGGCTGACGCAGAGCGCCGCCGGCGTTCTTGCCGATGTAGCCCAGGCCTTCGATCAGACCCAGAGAAACGGTGGACTTACCCTCGCCGAAGGGGGTGGGGGTAACAGCGGTGACCTCGATGAACTTGCCGTCGGGCTTGTCCTTCAGACGGTTCATGACCTTGATGAAGTCGATCTTGGGGATCTTGCCGTAGGGGATAATTTCTTCGGGCAGCAGGCCCAGCTTCTCGCGGAAAAATTCCACGGAGGGCAGAGTCTTTTCTGCTTCCTCAGCGATCTGCCAGTCAGCGAACTTGGTGGGATCCAGCTTCACCAGACCCTTTTCGTCTACGTACTTGCCATTTTCGTCGAAAACGATTGCCATAGTAAGTTTCCTCCTTGTTTTTCGGTGCCAAAGGCACAATATTTGATGAATTTATGTTATACCACTGCAATGTCCGCTGCATCCCGAATCAGACGCATGACCTTGCTGGTGAGTATACTTCTTGTGAGTGCCTGCTCAAACTCTGCATCATAGTAGGGTTTGATCTGGTCAACGGTCATATTGTTTTGGCGGGCAACCAGAGCTAACGCCTCGCCAAGCTCTTCCTTGGTGGCTTCCAGCTGCTCCAGATCTGCAATCAGCTCAATGGCGGCCTGAGTTTTCACAGCGCTTTCCGCATTGGCCCGCATATCGGCGCGGAGCGCATCCATATCTGTGGACATGAACTGGCAGTACATCTCCAGATTCAGACCCTGCTGTGCCAGTTGGGCGGAAAGATTCTGGATCTGGTTTTCCACTTCCGCATCAATCTGCGCCTGGCTGGGGGTAAACTCCAAAGTTTCCGCAGCCTGACGAAGGAGCTGATCCTGCAGATCCATTTCGCCACGCTCGTCAGCAAAGCTCTGCATGCCTTCCTTCAGCTTCTGGTACATCTGGGCAAGGTTTTCGCACTGACCGACTTCTTTGGCGAATACATCATCCAGCTCGTAAGCGGTCTTGATCCGGATCTGCCGGATCACGCATTCAAAGCGGGCTTCCTTACCGGCCAGCTCCTCGGCATGATAGCTTTCGGGGAAGGTGACGCGGACGGTGACCGCTTCACCGGGGACCTTATCGATGAGCTGCTCCTCAAAGCCGGGGATAAACATGCCGCTTCCCAGCACAAGGGTCTGATTCTGGGCAGTGCCGCCGGCAAACTGCTCCTCGCCGCAAAAACCGGAATAGTCCAGCACCACTTCGTCACCCAGCTGGGCGGGGCGGTCTGTCACCTCGGCGATCCGGGGATTCTGCTGCACCAGCTTCTGGAGCTGGCGGTCCACCTCTTCATCGGTAACGATATGTTTATTCAGCCGGGCGCTGAGCCCTTTATAAGTAAAACCCATAGGACGCTCCTTGTAAAACATGCAAAAAAGGCAACTCGATTCTGCGGAATCGAATTGCCCAGACGGTCGGCTCAATATAACATCACATTCCCCCGCAGTGCTCCGCGATTACCGTCAGTCGTGTGATGCCATAGACATTGTAGTACAGTTTCCCGGGTTTGTCAAGATAAAACAAGTCCGGTAGAAACATTCAGTACGGATGTACCGATATGATAGTATCACTTTCTCAAGTACTTGTCAATAGGTTTTTTTATATTTTCTGTGAATAATGTCCATAAGCTGCGGGAGGGGGACATTCTTTCTTTGGGAATAGATTCTGGTTGCAAAATACGGGGAAATTGGGTATATTATATGTGTGAAATTATTCATTCGGAAGGATGGGTATTTATGTATCGACAGGAAGCCAAAGAGGAATATCTTCAGGCTCTGCGGCAGGGTCACCGGGAATGCCGGGCGCTGCTCGCCAGCGGCAAGAATCCCTACCCTGCTGTTCTCGATAAGTTGCTGGAGGGCCGCGTGACAGACTCCGTTCAGGAGCTGGGCGTGGTGGAGATTCCGGCAGATCAGATCGTTGGCGTGAAAACTGCCGGACGGATCACCGCATTTACAGCCGGTTTTTTACCGCTGCTCAGTGAAGACAGCGAGTTTGCATATAAATGGATCGACCTTTGTGAAGCCCATTTGTCTGAGGGGATCCGGGATCCCATCGTATGCTATGAATATCTGGGAAAGTTTTACGTTCAAGAGGGCAACAAGCGGGTCAGCGTCCTGCGGCATCTGGGGGCACCCCGGATCCCGGCGCAGGTGAAGCGGATCGTGCCCGTGTATTCAGAGGAACCCCAGATTCGGGCATACTTTGAGTTTATGGATTTTTACCGGGACTCCGGATTGTATCAGATCCAGTTCCGGCGGCCCGGAGATTACGGGATTTTGCTGTCCCATCTGGGCAAGGAGAACAATGAAAAATGGGAAGAGCGGGAGGTGCGGACCTTCTGCGCCTACTATCAATATTTCCGGGATGCCTTTGACAGCCTGAGCCGCGCAGATCCGGAGCTGCTTCCCGAGGAAGCGCTGCTGCTGTGGCTTCAGCTGCATCCGTTTCAGGATCTGGGAAAATTGTCGGATAAGGAACTGAAAAAGACCATTTCCGACCTGTGGGAGGACATACAGGCCCAGAGCCTGCCGGAGCCGGTGGAGGTACATACCAAGCCGGTTCAGACTCAGGGGCGGCCCAATGTGCTGACCCGAATCATGACCGGCACGCCGGATCGGGTAAATGTTGCCTATGTACATCCGCTGGATCCTGCGGTTAGTCCCTGGATCAAGGGGCATGATCTGGGCAGACAGTATCTGGAGCAGGTAATGGCAGACCGGGTGACCGTCCGCAGCTATTTTCATGCGGACACACCGGAGCAGGCGGAGCTTCTTTTGGAGCAGGCTGTGGCAGACGGTGCGGATGTGGTCTTTACCACCACCCCGCAGCTAAGCAAGGCGACCCTGAAGATCGCGGTAAAGCATCCAAAAGTCCGTTTTCTGAACTGTGCCATGGATACCCCCTATGCCAGCATCCGTACTTATTACAGCCGGATGTATGAGGCCAAGTTTATTACCGGAGCCATTGCCGGTGCGATGGCAAACAATGACCGGATCGGCTATATCGGCTCTGCGCCGATCCTTGGAGAATCGGCATCCATCAATGCCTTTGCCCTGGGTGCCCAGCTTACCAACCCCCGGGCGAAGATCCTGCTTCGCTGGTCCTGCCAGGCGGGGGCTCATCAGGAAGATCTTCTGAGACAGGGTGTTCAGGTGATCTCCTACCGGGATGCGCCTACGCAAACTGCTGCTTATTTGAATTACGGTACTTATGCCTTTGATGAGCAGGGGAATATGCAGGCAATGGGCACGCCGGTGTGGCTGTGGGGCAAGCTTTATGAAAATGTGATCCGCTCCATTCTGGCCGGTACATGGGATAAAGACCGGGATAATCCCCGGGCGGTCAATTACTGGTGGGGCATGGACAGCGGCGTCATTGATGTGGAACTGGCCAAGAGTATTCCCGATGGGCTTCGGGCGCTGGCGCAGATGCTGCGCCACGGCATCCAGTCCGGCGTACTGGATCCCTTCCGGCGGAGGATCGTGGCCCAGGACGGCACAGTGAAAAACGATGGAAGCAAAGGTTTTACACCGGATGCGCTGCTGCATATAGATTGGCTTTGTGAAAATATAGATGGCAAAATACCGGAATTTGAAGAGATAGAGCCCTTTGCCCGGCCTATGGTGCGGGAATTGGGCCTGCACAGGGATAAGATCCCCATGGAGAAGGAGGGCACGCTGTGAAAATACTGACAGTATCCGATGAGGAGTGCCCTGCCCTGTGGGATTATTATGTTCCCGGACGGCTGAAGGAATATGATCTGATCATTTCCTGCGGCGACCTGAAGGCAGAGTATCTGTCCTTTCTTGTGACCATGGCCAGATGCCCGGTATTGTATGTCCACGGAAATCATGATACCGGCTATGACCGCAAGCCGCCTGCCGGCTGCGATTGCATCGATGATAAGCTGGTGGTGTATAACGGTGTGCGGATCCTGGGATTGGGAGGCTGTTTGAAGTATCATCCCGGTCAGTATCAGTATACAGAAAAACAAATGCGAAAACGGATCCGCCGCCTTCGCTTTGCCCTGTGGCGCGCCGGTGGTGTGGATATCGTGGTGACCCACGCACCCATCCGGGGTGTGGGGGATGGGGATGATCCTGCCCACCGGGGATTTGAGGCCCTGGCAGAGCTGCTGGATAGGTATCAGCCGAAATTTATGCTCCACGGGCATGTTCACCTGCGCTACGGGCAGGACATGACCCGCCTGCGGCAGTATGGGAAGACTTCGGTCATCAATACCTCGGAGCGGTATGTGCTGGAAATTCCGGATGTACCGTTTCCCGAAAAAAAGCGGGGCTGTCTGATCTGGAAAAATGGCAAGCCAAAGCTGGATGACGGGGAGCGCGTTCCCATCCAGATCACCGGAGGAGGGAACGGCTATGTTTGAAGGATTTACACCCGAAACCGTGGATTTTCTCTGGGGCATCCGGCTGAACAACAACCGGGAATGGTTTCTGGAGCATAAAAAGGACTATGTGCAGAAGCTGTATGAGCCTATGAAAGCCCTGGGGGCAGAACTGTTCCAGCCATTTGTGGACAAGCCCGGTGAGCTCTTGAAGGTCAGCCGGATCTACCGGGATGCCCGGCTTCATCACCCCTTGCCTTATAAAGAGAGCCTGTGGATCTGCATCCGGCAGGATGTCAGCTGGTGGGGAGAAAATCCCTGTTTGTACTTTGAGATCAACCCGGACGGCATCCACTACGGATTTTTCATCTGGCAGCCCCGGGTGTCGGTGATGGAAGAATTCCGTCGGGACATTACCGCCCGTAAGCAGGAATTTCTCACCATGATCCGGGGAGTGGAAGACGCGGTAGGTCAGTCTGTGACGGCGGAGGAATACAAGCGGCCCAAGCCCACGGAGGACCCGGAGCTGAAGCGGTTTTTCGCGTGGAAAAAGCAGATCGGCTGTGTCCGCAGCGAGCCCTTCAGCGATGCAGTGTTCACACCGGAGCTGGCGGTACGGGTACGAAAGTTCTTTGAGGATCTGACCCCGCTGTATGATTACTTTAACCGTTTTCAGGTTTAAACGCAAAAGATATACTCTGTAAAGGAGATAAGATTATGAAGAAAACCATTTTTAAGGGCATGGCCACCGCCATTGTCACCCCTATGACCCAGACGGACATTGATTATGAGGCGCTGGGCCGGTTTGTGGAATTCCAGATCGAAAACGGCATCAATGCCATCGTGGTCATGGGTACCACCGGCGAAAATGCCACCATTGAGCATGAGGATCAGACTAAGGTCATAAAGTTTGTGGTGGACAAGGTCAATAAGCGGGTGCCTGTTATTGCCGGCACCGGCACCAACAATACGGCTCATGTGCTGGAAAATACTCGCAATGCCTGCGCGGTGGGCGCGGATGCGGTGCTGGTGGTAACACCTTATTACAACAAGGCCACCCAGAACGGCCTGATCCAGCATTTCACCGCAGTGGCGGATGCTTCCACTGTGCCTGTGATCCTTTATAATGTTCCCGGCCGTACCGGCTGCAACCTGCTGCCCAAGACAGTGGCAAAGCTTGCCGAGCATCCCAATATTGTGGCCATTAAGGAGGCCACCGGCAATATGTCCCAGATGGTGGAGCTGATGGCTCTTTGCGGCGACAAGCTGGATATCTATTCCGGCGAGGATGCCCTGACTGTCCCCTTCCTGTCCATGGGCGCAGCCGGTACCATCAGCGTGCTGTCCAATGTAGTGCCCAAGGAGGCCGTGCAGATGACCGATGCGGCCCTGGCCGGTGACTATGAGACCGCAGCCAAGCTGCAGTGCAAGCTGCTGCCTTTGGTCAATGCTTTGTTCAGCGAGGTCAATCCCATTCCTGCCAAGGCGGCAGTTTCCGCCATGGGCTTTGGCGAGGATATTCTGCGCCTGCCCCTGACTCCCATGGAGGATGCCACCCGGGCAAAGCTCTATGAGGAAATGAGAAAGCTGGGGATCGAAGTATGAAGGCAGTGATCTGCGGCGCCAACGGCGCCATGGGCAAGCTCATTGACGGCATTTTAGGCGATGCGGTGGTGGGCAGAGTCAGCATCGACGGAGAAAACGGCGTTCCCAAGACCTTTGAGGAACTGGGCAAGGTGGATGCGGATGTAGTTATCGATTTTTCCCACCATACCGCGGTAGAGCAGGTTCTGGCCTATGCCAAAAGCATTGGCAGTGCAGCAGTGATCGGCACCACCGGCCATACGGCGGAGGAAAAGGCCATGATCTATGCTGCGGCGGAGGAGATCCCTGTGTTTTACTCCGGCAATATGAGTCTTGGCATCGCGGTTTTGTGCCGGCTGGCGAAGCAGGCGGCTGCCTGTTTCCCCGAGGCGGATATTGAGATCGTGGAGATCCATCACAACCGGAAGGTGGATGCCCCCAGCGGCACCGCCCACATGCTGTTTAACGCCCTGCGGCAGGTTCGTCCGGATGCAGTGGAATACTGCGGCAGAGCCGGTGAGGGCAAGCGCAAGAAAAATGAGATCGGCATTGCCTCTTTGCGTATGGGCAGTGTGGTAGGCGTCCATGAGGTGCATATCCACACCGGTTCCCAGTGCCTGACATTGCGCCATGAGGCGGTTACCCGGGATATGCTGGCCGAGGGCGCGGTGGATGCCGCCCGGTTTATGGAAGGCAAGAGCAAGGGCCTTTACAATATGGAAGATCTTTTGGGAAGCTGATCTTTAAATTTTGATTTATTAGGCAGGTGGCGCGCGGCTATGAAAGTATGGTATATGAACGGCGCGGGAAATGACTTTATGGTCATTGACGCCCGGGGAAAGACGCTGGATTTTGAAGCACTGGCAATTAAGCTATGCAAAATGACCGGCGCCGACGGGTTTATGGCCGCCGATGTATCGGACAAGGCGGACCTGCGGCTGCATTTTTACAATGCTGATGGCTCCCGGGGAGAAATGTGCGGCAACGGAAGCCGGTGCATTTGCCGGTTTGCCTATGACAAGGGCATGGCTGGCGAGAGAATGACGGTACAGACCGACGCAGGCATCATTGAGGGCCGGCGTTTGGCGGAGGATCGGTATGTGGTGAAGCTGAATAACCCCTCTGTGGTGGATCTGCACCGCAAGGGTGAGGTGGCCTATGTGGAGCTGGGAGATCCCGGCGTGCCCCATGCGGTGATGGAGGTCAAGGACCTTTCCTGGGATATGGCAGAGGAGCTGCGGGATATGGCAAAGGATTTGCGCTATGATCCTGCTTTTCCCAAGGGCGCGAATGTGAACCTGTACAGCTGGCTGGATGAAAAGACAGTCCGTGTTCTGACCTATGAGCGAGGGGTGGAGGATTACACCCTTGCCTGCGGCACAGGCTCTGGCTCTACGGCGGTGACCCTTTGGCTGAAAGGACTGCTTCCCGGCGGAGAGCTGGCTGCGGAGAATCGGGGCGGCCTGCTGAAACTGAAGGTGGAAGGTGTGGCCGGACAGGTCACCGGCCTTTATCTGGAAGGGCCGGCGGAAGTGGAAACAATCTATGAAGTATAAGAGGAGCGGAAAAACCGCTCCTCTTTCTCGTTTGGTAATATGTGTAAGCTGTTGGTATTGAAAAATGAAAAGATTTCTGCTATAATATACAGAAAAACAGGCGATAAGGAGAGATTTCTTTGCTGACTGATACAGATCTCCAGAAACTGACGCTGGAGGAAAAGGCCCTCCTGCTCCAGGGAAGGACCAGCTGGAATACCTGGGGAATTCCCCGGCTGGGCATCCCCTCCATCTTTTTGTCCGATGGCCCTCATGGTCTGCGCAAGCAGATCGGAAAGCAGGACAATATGGGTGTGAATATTTCCCAGCCTGCTACCTGCTATCCCACGGCTGCTACCATGGCAAACTCCTGGGATCCGGAATTGGGGGAGGCACTGGGTCAGGCGCTGGGCACAGAGGCAGCGGCTACGGACATTCATGTGGTGCTGGGTCCCGGCCTGAACATGAAAAGAAGCCCTTTGTGCGGCAGAAATTTTGAGTATTTTTCCGAAGATCCCTACCTCGCAGGAAAAATGGCGGCGGCCTACATTCGTGGTATTCAGTCCAAGGGCGTGGCAGCCTGCCCCAAGCATTTTGCCGCCAACTCTCAGGAAAAGGAACGCCAGAGCATGGACTCTGTGGTGGACGAAAGAACCCTGCGGGAGATCTATCTCACCGGTTTTGAAATTGCCGTCAAAGAAAGCGATCCCAAGGCCATTATGACCAGCTACAACCGGGTCAATGGCATCTATGCCAATGAGCACAAGGCGCTTTTGACGGATGTTTTGAAAAAAGACTGGGGCTTTGACGGCATTGTCATGTCCGACTGGGGCGGAAGCAACGACCATGTGGAGGGCGTTCTTGCCGGATCTACATTGGAAATGCCCAATCCCGGCCCGGATTCGGCCTTGTCCCTGATCGCCGCGGTGCGGGAGGGAAGACTTCCGGAGTCCGTGCTGGATGACCGGATTCGGGAGCTGGCAAAGGTGGCACGAGAGGTTTCTCAGGCGGTTTCCAATGCGCCGAAGACCTATGATGCCCCGGCCCACCAAGCCATCGCCCGGAAATGCGCGGCAGAGTCCATTGTCCTGCTGGAAAATGACGGCATCCTGCCCCTGAAAACCAAAAGCAAGATTGCCCTCATCGGCGCCTTTGCCGACAAGCCCCGGTATCAGGGAGACGGATCTTCTCTGGTCAATCCTACAGAGCTTGTCAGCCTGCGTCAGGCGCTGGAAGCGGCGGGAATCAAGGCTACTTATGCGGCGGGCTACCCCAGAGTGGGCACACAGCCAGACCAGATCCTTATTGACGAAGCGGTACAGACTGCCCAATGGGCGGAAACGGTGCTTTTGTGCATGGGTCTGGATGAGCTGGCGGAGTGCGAGGGCGCGGATCGGGAGCATCTGGAGATTCCGGAAAGTCACAGCGCCCTTTTGCAGGCGGTGGCACAGGTCAACCCGAATATTATCCTGGTGCTTTCCGGCGGTGCACCCTTCCGGATGCCGGAGAGCCGTCTGTTCCGGGCGGCAGTCCACGGCTATCTGGGCGGACAGGCTGGAGCGCTGGCGATGGCAGATGTACTTACCGGTGCGGTGAACCCCTCCGGACATTTGGCAGAGAGTTGGCCGGAAGCACTGGAGGATACACCCTGTTACAACTATTATCCCAGTAAGGAGGTCACATCGGAGTATCGGGAGGGCCTGTTTGTGGGCTACCGGTACTATGATACCGCCGGCGTGAAGGTCCGCTATCCCTTTGGCCACGGCCTGAGCTACACCAGCTTCGCTTATTCCGATCTGGCGGCGGACAGCCACAGCGCCAGCTTTACATTGACCAACACCGGTGATGTGGATGGCGCGGAGGTGGCGCAGCTTTATATTTCCTGCCGGGGTGGTACCATGTACCGGCCCAAAAAGGAACTGAAGGGATTCCAAAAGGTATTCCTGAAGGTAGGCGAGAGTAAGCGGGTCACCATCCGGCTGGACGACAAGGCTTTCCGGTATTTCAATACCGTCACCGGAAAATATGAGGTGGAAACGGCAAACTATGATATTCTGATCGCCTCCAGCGTTTCGGATGTGAAGCTGAGCCAGACCATCCGGATCTTTGGTACGGATGCTCCTGTGCCGGAGCTGGCGCTGCCCAGCTACCGCAGCGGCAACATCAAGGATGTGCCCGATGCCGAATATACCCTGCTTCTGGGGCGGGATATTCCCGACAGCGGCTTTGGGGAAGAACTGACGGCTTACGATACGGTTCGCCGCTTCCGCAATGCCAAGAGTCCTCTGGCTCGGCTTATGTTCAGAATTGTGGAAGGGAAGATCGAAAAGAAACGGAAAAAGGGCGATCCCGCTTCTGCTGAGCTGTATATGTACAATATGCCCATCCGGGGCTTCTTCCAGATGACAAAGGGAAAGATCACCCGGAAGATGGTGCAGGACATTATTTATCTGGTCAATGGCCATACCTTTGTGGGCCTTGTCCGGTTCTGCGTGAACTTCTTCGTTGGAAGAAAGCAGGCCTGGGCATTTAACAAAAAGATAAAGCACCTGAAACGGTAAAAAAGAGAGGGCGTCGTAAGACGCCCTCTAGATTTTTGGAGTGGGAAATTATTCTTCCTTGCCCTTGGACAGCAGCACATTGATGATGATACCCAGGATCAGGGCGCAGGCGATGTTGGAAATGTAAACATGGCTAATATCCATAGCCATGCCGCCGATGCCGGGGATCAGGATGGCGGCGACCACAAACAGGTTCTTGTTCTGATTCAGGTCTACCTTCTGGATCATCTTCAGGCCGGAGACGGCGATGAAGCCGTACAGGGTGATGCACACACCGCCCATAACACAGCCGGGAATGGAATCCAGGAAAGCTACAAAGGGTCCAAAGAAGGAGATCACGATGCACATAATGGCAGCGGTGGTGATGGTGATGACAGAAGCGTTACGGGTGATAGCAACGCAGCCAACGGACTCGCCGTAGGTGGTGTTGGGACAGCCGCCGAAGAATGCGCCCACAGCAGAACCAATGCCGTCACCCAGCAGGGTGCGGTGCAGGCCGGGGTTCTCCAGCAGATCCTCACCGATGATGGAGCTGAGGTTCTTGTGGTCTGCCAGATGCTCCGCAAAGACCACGAAAGCTACGGGAACGTATGCTACAACAATAGTGACAATATAATTGAGATCAATGTCCTTTACACCGTTCATAGCTTCCAGGAAGGTGAACTGGGGAACAGCAAAGATCTGCATATTCTGGAACAGGGAGAAGTCGACGACGGGAATGCCGCAAAGGGTGAAGATGACGGCTACAACATAGCCGGCCAGGATGCCGAAGATGAAGGGGATCAGCTTAAACATCTTCTTGCCGTAGGTAGAAGTGACAACAACCACCAGCAAAGTAACCAGGGCACAGACCAGAGAGGGCCAAGTGATGGAATTCATAATAAAGTAAGAAGATGTGCCAAAGGTGGTCTTCTCACCGTAGGAGAACACATCGTTGATAGCAGCACCAGCCAGGGACAGACCGATCAAAGCCACGGTGGGTCCGATAACCACGGCGGGCATCAGCTTGTTGATCCAGTTAACACCAACAAATTTAACAACAGCAGCGATGATCACATAAACGAGACCTGCGAAGGCTGCGCCGATGATCAGACCGGCAAAGCCTGCGGATGCGGAAACCGCGCCGCCAAAGGCTGCGGCCATGGGGCCAATGAAAGCAAAGGAAGAGCCCAGGAACACGGGACTGCGAAACTTGGTGAACAGCTGGTAAACGATGGTGCCGACGCCTGCGCCGAAGAGGGCGGCAGACTGGCTCATACCGTTACCGACGATAACGGGTACGACGATGGTTGCTGCCAGGATGGCCAAGACCTGCTGCAGAGCGAAGATCAGCATCTGGCCGAACTTGGGCTTGTCTTTGATGCCATAGATCAGGTTCATTTTGTATCCTCCAGTATGTTTTGTTTTTGAAATGCGATCCAAAAAAAGAGAAAATGCCCCAAAAGACTTGTGCATTTCCTCCTTCATCAAATCTTATCTCCAAGCAAAAGTATATCCTTTTTTCTTCCAGAAAGCAAGAAAATTTTACAAAAAGTCCAAATATAATTCAAAGACCGTTCTTGCCGGAGCAAGAACGGTCTTGAAGATGGGACTATCGGCTGCCCTTGTCGTAGGGGATGCCCTCGGCCTTGGGGGCCCGGGACTTTTTGGAGGTAAAGGCGAGGACGATCAGGGAAATGATATACGGCAGCATATTGTACACTACGCTGGGAATGTTCAGCGCCAGCATAAAGTCAAAGCCGGAGTACACATTGCCCAGTGCCCGGAAGAAGCCAAACAGCAGCGCCGCCAGGGCGATCTTCACAGGATGCCATGCGCCAAAGATCATAACAGCCAGAGCAAGGAAGCCAAAGCCTGCAACGCCGTTTTCAAATTTCCAAACGCTGACACCGGCGGTGATGTATACGATGCCGCCCAGACCGCCCAACAGGCCCGAGATCAGGACGCCGGCATAACGCATTTTGTAGACATTAATGCCGACACTGTCTGCCGCTTGGGGATGCTCGCCGCAGGCACGCAGCCGCAGACCGAAGCGGGTCTTATACAGGGCGATGAAGGACACCACCAGACAGATCACGGCCACCAGCATGAACCAGTTGAATTCAAAAGAGCCGATGCGCACCAGAAGCAGATCCTTGGTGTGGGTATAGGCGATGTCAGAGGAAACATCGTTGCCGCCGGAGGCCGCGGTATTCATGGCCTTGACCACCACAGTGGCAGCAGCGGTAGCCAGCATGTTCATGGCTGTGCCGGTAATGGTCTGGTCTGCTTTGAAGTTAATAGCGGCTACCGCTAAGAACAGGGAGAACAATAGACCAAACAGAGCGCTGGCTGCAATAGTGGAAAGGATCAGAACAGGCGCGCCCACAGAAGCGGGCATAAACTTCATGACCAGTGCGCCGCCCAGGGCGCCAATGACCATGATGCCTTCCAGGCCAATGTTGATCACGCCACTGCGCTCGGCAAAGCACCCGCCCAGCGCCACCAGAAGCAGCACGGAGGCAAAGATCAGTGTGTATTGGGTCAAAAGGATCATTTCTCTGCCCCTCCTTCCTTTAACGCGGCTTCTTTTTTCTCGTCGCTTTTGCGGATGCGGTTCTGGATAAAGAAGCGGAAGAAGCCCACAAATGCGCACAGGTAGATGATCAGGCTGGAGATCAGGCCGGAGATCTGGGAGCAATAGACCTGCAGATCCACATTGCCGCCGCCCAGAGTAATATACTGAATGAAGAAGGCGGAGAGAATGGAACCAATGGGGTTCAGACCGCCAAGAAAGGCAACAGCGATGCCGTTAAAGCCCATGGCAGGAACAGAAGAGATGGTGGTCTCCCATTCTTCAATGCCGGTCAGATACAAAAGTCCTGCACCCAGACCTGCCAGCGCGCCGGAGATCACCATGGTCAGGATGATATTCCGGTTTTCTTTCATGCCGCAGTATTTGGCAGCATGGTAGTTGTTGCCGGTGGCCTTCAGCTCATAGCCGAATTTGGTCTTGTTCAGGACGATCCAGATCACCACCGCCACCACAATGGCCAGAGGCAGGGCGATGGTTACGCTCTTTTCGTTGCCAAAGAGTGCGCCCAAGCCCAGAGTGGGCAGCAGCGCATCGGGATTGGTGCCCTGCAGAGTCTTGGTAAAGGGACTGTTGGGGCTTTTTACCTCTGTCAGGATCAGATTGGTCAGGTATAGCACGATCCAGTTGAGCATGATGCCGGAAATAACCACATTTACATTGCACCAGGTCTTCAGAGCACCGGCCAGCGCGCCCAGCAGGGCACCGGCGGCCATGCCGATCAGCAGGCACAGATACCAGGGAAGGTTCCAGGCAAGGCCGGCATACAGTGCAGCGCAGGCACCAGCTACATACTGGCCGGCAACACCGATGTTGAACATACCAACCTTATAGGCAAACAGAACAGACAGGGCGCACAGCAGCAGCGGCACAGTGCGCACCAGGGTTTGCCCAAAGTATTTCATTTTCAGCGCACCGGGGAAGCGGAAGAAGCTGGTCATTACCGCAACGATGGCATCAAAAGCACCGCTGGGCTCAATGATCAGCAGCACAAGGTAGCCAACCAGCAGACCGCCCAGAACGCAGGCCAGAGAGGCAAGCAATGTCTGCACACCGTCCTTGCGGATCAGGGAAGTTCTTTCTCTTTTCACAGCGCTCACCCCTCCTTTCTGGCACCGGCCATATAAAGGCCCAGCTCTTCTACGGTGGTATTTTTGGGATCCAGCTCGCCGACGATCTCACCTTCGTACATTACAAGAATGCGATCGGACACAGTCATGACTTCGTCCAGCTCCAGAGAGACCAGCAGCACCGCCTTGCCCGCATCCCGCTGGGCTACGATCTGCTTATGGACGAATTCAATAGCGCCTACATCCAGACCGCGGGTGGGCTGAACGGCGATGAGAAGCTGGGGATCCTTGTCGATCTCACGGGCGATGATGGCTTTCTGCTGATTGCCGCCGGACATGGCCCGGGAGACGGTAATGGGGCCCTGACCGGAGCGGACGTCATAGGCCTCGATCAGCCGCTCAGCATAGGTACGAATATTTTTGCGACGCAGGAAGCCGAACTTGTTGGTAAACTCCGGCTCAAAGTAGCGCTGCAGGATCATATTGTCCTCCAGCGTGTAATCCAGCACCAGACCGTGCTTATGCCGGTCCTCGGGGATGTGGCTCATACCGGAGACAGAGCGCTTGCGGATGGGGGCGTGGGTGATATCCTGCCCCAACAGACGGACGTTGCCGCCCATGGTGGGCTCCAGACCGGAGATGCCGTAAACCAGCTCGGTCTGGCCGTTACCGTCGATACCGGCGATGCAAACGATCTCACCGGCGCGAACCTGGAAGGACACATTGCTCACAGCATTCTTTTTGCTGATCTTGGAGGCAACTGTGAGGTTTTCTACCTCCAGAACCACATCGCCGGGCTTTGCCTCGTCCTTGCTGACGGCAAATTCCACATCCCGGCCTACCATCATCCGGGAAAGCTCTGCCTTGGATGTGGCGGCGATGTCTACCGTGCCGATATACTTGCCCTTCCGGAGAACGGTGCAGCGATCGGCTACGGACATAATTTCATTGAGCTTGTGGGAGATAAAGAGGATGGATTTGCCCTCTGCTGCCAGATTTTTCATAATCTGCAGGAGCTCTTCGATCTCCTGCGGGGTCAGAACTGCGGTGGGCTCGTCAAAGATCAGGATCTCATTGTCCCGATAGAGCATCTTCAGAATTTCGGTGCGCTGCTGCATACCAACGGAAATGTCCTCGATCAGGGCCTCGGGGTTGACCCGCAGACCGTATCTCTCAGACAGGGCCAAGACCTTTTCCCGGGCCTCTCCTCGCTGAAGCATGCCGTTTTTGGTATTTTCCACGCCCAGGATAATGTTATCCAGAACGGAGAAGCACTCCACCAGCTTGAAATGCTGATGCACCATGCCGATGCCAAGGGTGTTGGCATCGTTGGGGTTGTTGATCTTAACCTCCACACCGTCTTTTTTGATGATGCCTTCCTCGGCCTGATACATGCCGAACAAAACACTCATCAGGGTGGATTTACCGGCGCCATTCTCGCCCAGCAATGCGTGGATCTCACCCTTTTTCAGCTGCAGGGTAATATCGTCATTGGCGATGATACCGGGAAACCGCTTCGTGATGTGCAGCATTTCCACTGCGTAGTTTTCCAATTCTGCATACCTCCTTGTGCGGTGAAGGATGTGAATCTCCGTACCGCGGCTATATAGTCCAATATACCATAGCATAGGTAGTTTTGCAAAATATATTTTGATGTTTTTGGCAGTTTTATCCGGTTTTTTGAGAAATAAACAAAAAAGAAACCGGCCGAAGCCGGTTTCTTTCATAGCATAGGAATTAGCCCTTGATGTTGCCCAGGTATTCGACGTCAACATTGGAAACGGCAGGGGCGTTGGCAGTGTCGTTGGAAACCTTGATGGTGCCCTCGAACATAGCCTTGACCATGGCAGCGTAATCAGCAGCAGTGAACTTGCCCTCTACGAACTGGGTAGTAGCGGGGATCTGAACGTAGTTCAGGGAAGCGTCATCGCCGGAGACCAGACCCAGAGTCTCGATCTTGCCCTTGTAGTCATCCCACTTGTCGTTGATCAGAACGTCGGTCAGGGTGTCGATGGTGGTGGGAGCCAGACCCTTCATAGCGGAGGTAACAGTCATGCCCTCGCCGTAATCGCCGTCGATGATAGCAGACTGGTCAACGTCAACACCGATGACCTTGCCGCCGGCCTTCTTGGCAGCCTCAGCAGCGGAGGTGTAGATGCCACCGCCGCAGGCGAAGACGACCTCAGTGCCGCCCTTGTACCAGGTGTCCATGACAGCGGTGATGTCAGCATCGCCGAAGAACTGACCGCCGTAGATGTAGTTCATGTCAACATTGATATTCAGCTCCTTGGCAGCAGCGTCAACACCCTGCACGAAGCCGTAGCCATAGCGGATAACAGCGGGAACAGCCATGCCGCCCAGGAAGCCCAGCTTGGTGTAGCCCAGCTTGACAGCGGCGTAGCCAGCCATGTAACCGGCCAGCTCTTCCTGATAGATGGCACAGTAGACATTGCTCATATCCACATACTTGCTCAGATCCCAGTTATCGGGGTTGTAGTCGTACTGCTCACCCTTGTTGGCAACAGCAGTCTCCAGCAGGTCACCCTTGGCAACGTCCAGAGCGATGAACTTGACATTGGGGTACTCGGAAGCGCACTCAACGATGGTGCCGCCGAAAGCGTAGCCGGGCATAACGATCACATTGTGACCCTCAGCGATGGCCAGCTCCACGGAAGCAACACGGCCGGTGGTGTCGTTGGTGGTGGGCTTGTAGTACTTGGTGGGGATGTTGTTGTCCTTGCCGAACTTCACAACAGCTTCCCAGGTGGTCTGGTTGAAGGACTGGTCGGTGATATCACCGTAGTCGGTAACCATAGCGATCTTGTACTTGGATGCAGCGCCGGTAGTGTCGGTGGGGTTAGTCTCGCTGCCAGCACAGCCGGCGAACAGACCCATGACCATCAGGGCAGCCAGCAGCAGTGCCAGAGTCTTCTTCATGTTTCATTCCTCCAAATAATTTTGGTTTTTTCCGGTATTTTTATACCGCACTTATTGTCGCATAAAAGGAAACAAAAATCAACTGTTTTAGAAAGGTTTGTAGGAAATTACAACTTTGCATCCCCGTTCATGTGCTTTTTGGCTGAAAAACTGTGGGGAAGCAGCTGTGCCAAAGTCAGCGCTTCCCATGTGCCGTCGGGTCCTGCCAGATAGATCGTAAAATCGTCCTCACAGAATTCCCGCATCACCTGCCGACAGACGCCGCAGGGGGGAAAAGCGCCGGTAATGATGCCATCCTTGCCGCCGCAGACCGCAATGGCCTGAAAGCTGCGGTGGCCGTCATATACAGCCTTGAAAAAGGCGGTGCGCTCGGCGCAGTTTGTAGGGGAGTAGGCTGCGTTTTCGATATTGCAGCCCTGATACACGCTGCCATCCGCGCAAAGCAGAGCAGCGCCCACCTTGTAGCCGGAGTAGGGAACATAGGCGTGGTGCATGGCATCTTTTGCCAGGGCGCAAAGCTTTTCAGGTGTCATATAAATGACCTTCCTTTCTGCCAATCTGCATAAATTCTACAGGATTTCTTTTGCAAAGCTCATACCGGGGGTGTCCAGCGGTACATTCAGCAATTCCGCCACGGTAGCGGCAATGTCGGCGAAGCTTTTGCGGGTGCCAAGGTTTACGGGCTTTACCTGCTTGCCCAGAATGAGCAGCGGTACATACTCTCTGGTATGGTCGGTGGTGGCGGTATAGGAAGGATCGCAGCCGTGGTCAGCAGTGATCATAACGAGATCCTCATCGTTCAGCGTTTCCAGAAGAGAGGGGAGCCATGCGTCAAACTCGCTGAGGGCGCTGGCGTAACCGTCTACATCCCGCCGGTGACCGAACTGCATATCAAAATCCACCAGATTGACGAAGCACAGGCCGGAGAAGTCTTTTTTTGCATAATGCAGCGTGTGAGCCATGCCGTCGGCATTGCTCTTGTTATAGACATGCTCGGTAGTTCCCACGCCGGCAAAGATATCATAGATCTTGCCAACGCCGATGGAGTCGAGGCCTGCAGATTTGACCGCGTCCAGAAGGGTTCGGGCCGGGGGTTCCAGAGAATAGTCGTGGCGGTTGGCAGTTCGCTTAAAATTACCGGGTGTGCCCACATAGGGACGGGCGATGACCCGGCCTACGCCGTGCTTTCCCTGCAAAATGGAGCGGGCCTTGCGGCAGGCGTCGTACAGCTCCTCCAGAGGGATCAATTCCTCGTGAGCAGCCACCTGAAAAACGGAGTCCGCGGAGGTATATACGATCCATTTTCCTGTCCTAAGCTGCTCCTCGCCGTAATCCCGGATCACATCTGTGCCGGAATAGGGCAGGTTGCACAGGCAGCCCCGTCCGGTGGCGGCTTCAAAGGCATCCAGCACCTCCCGGGGGAAGCCCTGAGGATAGGTTGGCAGAGGATCGGGGGAAATAAGACCTGCGATCTCCCAGTGGCCGATGGTGGTGTCCTTGCCCATGCTCATTTCCGTCAGGCGGGCCACCGCGCCGGTGGGAGCGGCTGTCTTAGGCAAGCAGTCCACGCCGTCAATATTGCCCAAGCCGGCGGCAATCAGGTTGGGAATGTGAAGCTTGGAAGAAGCGGCGCAGGCGCCCAGGGTATTGACCCCCACATCGCCAAAGCTTTCAGCGTCCGGCATTGCGCCAATGCCGCAGGAATCCAAAACAATCAGAAAGATCCGTTTCATAGAGTCACCTCAATTTTTATGTCATTCTGAGGGAGCCGCAGGCGAGTCGAAGAATCCGTCTCTTTCAGAATGGGAAAAACGGATCCTTCGACTCCGCTTCGCTCCGCTCAGGATGACAAAGCGATCATCACTTATTCTCCATGGCTACCGCCACATCCAGCGCCACCTTCATCATCTGGGTAAAGGCGGTCTGGCGCTCAGCGGCGGTAGTTTCCACGCCCTTGAGGACATGGTCACTGATGGTGCAGATGCAAAGACCCCGCTTGCCATATCGGGCGGCGTTCATGTACAGGGCGGCGGCTTCCATTTCCAGCGCCATGACGCCCATCTTCTTCAAGCCATAAACACTGTCCAGCCCTTCGGGGACGCCCACATGGTCACCGTAGAACACATCAGAGGAGTTGACATTGCCCACATGGTAGGTAGCGCCGGCATTTTCGCAGGCTTTGACTGCCTCGCTGAGCAGCTCGAAAGATGCAATGGGGGCAAATGTGCCGGGGAGGTGGAACTGGCTTGCCCAATTAGAATCGGTGCAGGCACCCTGGGCAATGACAATATCATAAAGGTTGATATGATCCTGGATAGAGCCGGCAGAGCCCACGCGGATAATGTTTTCCACACCGAAATTGTTGAAAAGCTCGTGGGAATAGATGCCGATGGCAGGCATACCCATGCCGGAGGCCATCACGGAGACCTTGACGCCCTTATAAAAGCCTGTATAGCCGTGGACGCCCCGGACATTGTTCACAAGCACCGGGTTTTCCAGAAAATTCTCCGCAATAAATTTGCTGCGCAGGGGATCGCCGGGCATCAGTACGGTCTTGCCAAAGCCGATGTCATCCAGAACATTGATATGGGGAGTGGTGGGGAAATTGGACATAGTGATTCTCCTTTTTTTGTTTCTGTCATTGCGAGGAAGGCAAAGCCCGACGTGGCAATCTCCATAAGTTTCCGGACAATCCGGGGGATTGCCACACCAGTGCGCGCACTGGTTCGCAATGACAACATAATTTTAGTAAGTGCCGTCGTTTTCCAGGCCCTTGGCGATCTTCACGATCCGGGAAGTGCCCAGACGATCTGCGCCCAGTTCGATGAATTTCTCCGCATCTTCCAGACTGGAAATGCCGCCGGCGGCCTTGATCTTTACATGGGGGGCAACATGGGCTGCGAACAGCGCCACATCTTCAAAAGTAGCGCCGGCCTTGGAGAATCCGGTGGAGGTTTTGATATAATCTGCGCCGGAGTCGGAAACGCATTTGCACAGAGCGATCTTTTCATCATCGGTCAGCAGGCAGGTCTCAATAATGACCTTCAGGAGCTTTCCCTTGCAGGCGGCCTTAATGGCGGCGATTTCAGAAGTAATGGCATCCCATTTGCCTTCCTTGGCCCAGCCGATATTGATGACCATATCCACCTCGTCCGCGCCATTATCCACAGCATCGCTAGCCATGAAGCACTTGGCTCTCGTGGTGGCGTAGCCGTTGGGGAAGCCGATGACAGTGCAGATGGCGAGTCTCCCGCCCACATATTCCTTGGCCTGCTTTACAAAAGAGGCGGGAATGCAGACTGACGCGGTGCTGTACTTCATGCCGTCATCGCAGATGGCTTTGATTTCTTCCCATGTGGCGGTCTGGGCAAGCAAAGTGTGGTCGCATTTGGCGAGAATGTCTTTTAATTCCATAGTATATTCTCCTTTTTTGTTTCTGTCATTGCGAGGAGGGCAAAGCCCGACGTGGCAATCTCCATAGGTTTCCGGACAATCTGGGGGATTGCCGCACCAGTGTGCGCACTGGTTCGCAATGACATGTTTTTTAATTCTGGCCGTGGAGTTTGATCTTTTTATGTTCCCGGATGCCCCGGATATAGCAGCGGTGGCACATGGCGATATAGCTGTCATTGCCGCCCAGCACCACCTGCGCGCCCTCGGTGACGATGTAGCCATTGGAAACACGGGCGTTGACCGTAGCTTTGGCACCGCAGTCACAGATGGTCTTGATTTCTTGAATGGTGTCGGCTACCTCCATCAGCCGAAGAGACCCGGGGAACAGCTTGGTCTGGAAGTCTGTACGCAGGCCGAAGCACATGACGGGGATATTGTAGTCGTTGACGATGGACCGGAGCTGATCAATCTGTGCCGGGGTCATAAACTGGCACTCGTCTACGATGATCACATCGCAGGCGCCTTTTTGGCTATTCTCGAACAGCCGGCAAATATCCCCATCAGGGGAAATGACCTCTACCTGCGCCTGAAGACCGATGCGGCTGCGCAGTACGGTCACACCGTCTCTTATGTCAGCGCTGGGCTTGATCAGCCATACCCGCAGGCCGTTTTCCTCGTAATTGTACTTGGTGATCAGCGCCTGCGCGGTTTTGCTGGAGCCCATGGCGCCGTATTTGAAATAGAGCTTTGCCATGTTTGTCCACCTCCATTTTTCTCTTATTTTATTGTACCAAAGGGCAGGAGAATATGCAAGGATTTTTCCCCGCACTCATCTGCCGCGAAAAACCGCCGCCGGAATTTTCCGGCGGCGGGAATGCTTATTTATCCAGCAGCTGTTGCTTGCTGAATTGCAGGGTATAAAGCTGGTAGTACCGGCCCTTTTGCTGGAGAAGCTGCTGATGGTTGCCCTGCTCAATGATCTTTCCCTTGCTCAGCAGGATGATATTATCGGAATGCTGAATAGTGGAAAGCCGGTGGGCAACGATGAGCATAGTGCCGATGTTTTTCATCTTTTCCAGAGAATCCTGAATCAGGATCTCGGTCTCGGTATCAATGTTTGCCGTGGCCTCGTCCAGGATCATGACGCTGGGCTTGTGGAGAATGGTACGGGCAAAGCTTAATAGCTGCCGCTGACCGGCGGAGAAGTTGTTGCCCCGCTCCCGCACCGGCTCATCCAGGCCCTTTTCCAGCTTCCGGATGAAGCCCTCGGCGTTGACATAGCGGCAGGCCTCCCAGACCTGTTCATCGGTGACATCATCCTTGCGCAGTACGATATTGCTGCGGATATCGCCGGAGAACAGGAACACATCCTGCAGCATCTGGCCGAAGTGACGGCGCAGGCTGGAAATCTTGATGCGCTTAATATCGATGCCGTCAATGAGGATCTGGCCCTTTTGAATGTCATAATTGCGGCAGATCAGGCTGAGAATGGTGGTCTTACCGGAGCCGGTGGAGCCCACAAAGGCCACAGTCTGCTTGGGTTCTACGTGGAAGGATACGCCCTGCAGCACCCATTCGCCGGGTTTGTAGGCAAACCAGACATCCTTGAATTCGATCTCGCCCCGGATTTCGTCCAGCTCAATGGCATCCTCTTCGTCCACCACCTGGGGGACCATGTCCAGAATGCCAAAGATTTTTTCCGCGCCGGCAAAGGACTGCTGGAGCATATCAAACTGCTCCGCAAGGGTCTGGATGGGGTTGAAAAACCGGGAGATATACATGTAGAAAGATACTACGATGGCACTGTCCACGATCTGTCCCAGAAACTCGGTTTGCTGGATATAGCCCTTTGCGCCAAAGTAGAACAGGCACATCTGGCTGGAGATAAAGAGCATATAGACCAGGGGACGGAAAACACCGAAGACATACATGCGGTTGCGCTTTGCTCTGCGCAGCTTGGCGCTGCGGGTCATAAAGTCCTGCTGCTTCCGGTCCTCCTGATTAAAAATCTGGGTGATCTTCATGCCGGAAAGGTTTTCGGATAGATAGGTGTTGATGTCTGTGGTGGCGTTGGTCACCTGCCGGTGTGCCCGGCGGGAGAATTTCCGGAAAATGATGGTAAACAGCACCACAAAGGGCACAAAGCACAGTACCATCAGTGTCAGGGCGTAGTTCATTACCAGCATAGCGGCCAGTACGCCTACCACCACCATGGAATTCTTCACCAGTGTCACCAGAATGTTGGTAAACAGGAAGGAGATCCGGTTGGGGTCGTTGGTGACTCTGGTCACCAGCTTACCCACAGGAATATTGTTCAGCTGTTCGTGGCTGAGGGTCTCGATGTGGGTGAATACATCCTGACGGATCTGGGAGAGGATCTTCTGACCGGTTTTCTGGAGCAGCATGGCCTGCAGATAGGTGCAGATCAGGCTCACAGCCAGAATGCTGGCATAGACGCCCACCCGGACATACAGATCTTCCAGACGGAAGCTGTTGTTCTTAATGAGGCTCTGGATGTCACCGATGAGGGCAGGGGACAGCAGCTCGTAGATGATGGAAAAGAGCATGATGAAGAATACACCGATGAAGCTTTTCCGGTAGGGCTTGGCGTAGCGCAGCAGCCGGGTGACGATTTCCCGGTCGGACATCCTCCGGTCCTGGTCTTCGGATTCATCCTTGTGCTTGCGCAGGGCGGCATAGGCGATGAGAAAAGCGATGGTAAACGCGCCGATGATAGCCGCAACGATGATCACCGGCAAAAATTCCAGAACAAGATCAGCCATTGTTTGCGCCCCCTTCCTCTTCCAGCTTTTGCAGATCTACCATTTTCCGGTAGTCGGGGCAGGTTTCGTACAGCTCGTCATGCTTGCCGCAGGCTGCCAGACGGCCATCGTCGATGAAAAGGATTTTGTCCATTTTTTCAATGGTAGAGATCCGGTGGGCGATGAGAATGGTGGTCTTTCCGGCCCGGGTGGCCCGCAGATTCTCCAGAATGGTCCGCTCGGTTTTGGTATCCACAGCAGAAACGCTGTCATCCAGGATCAGGATGGGAGCGTTTTTCATCAGTGCCCGGGCAATGGAGATCCGCTGCTTCTGACCGCCGGAGACGGTAACGCCCCGCTCGCCCAGAATTGTGCCGTAGCCCAAAGAGAATTCCCGGATATTGCTGTCCACATCTGCCATACGGGCGGCATGAGACACAGTCTTGTGGTCGGGGCTGCCCGCACTGAAGGCGATGTTGTTTTCAATGGTATCGGAGAACAGGAAATTATCCTGAGGCACATAAGCGCAGTTTTCCCGAAGGGAATGGATGGAGACGGTGTTTACGTCCTGACCATCGATAAACAAAGTGCCGTCGGGCACATTGTACATTCTGAGGATCAGATCTACCAGTGTGGTCTTGCCGGAGCCGGTGCGGCCCACAAGGCCTACATTTTCGCCGGGGGCAATGGTAAAGGAAATGTTGGACAGAGCGTTAAATTCGCCATCCGGATAACGGAAGCTCAGGTTGCGGAATTCAATGCCGCCCCGGACATTCTCCAACTCCTGCACATCGGGCTGGTCCTTTACATCAATGGGTGCATCCAGCAATGCATTGAGCCGCAGGAGGGAGGCTCTGCCCCGGCTGGTCATATCGATCAGCTCGGAAACTGCCATGATCGGCCAGATCACGGCGTTGAAATAGCCTATGTACTCCAGAAGCTGACCGGCGTTGAATTTGCCTTCATGGACCAGATAGCCGCCGTAGCCCAGAATGACACAGATCACGCTTTCCACGAACATGGTCACCATCACCCGGAACAGCACCGAGGCTTTGGTGTGGGCAAGGTTTGTGTCTTCGTTTTCCACATTCAGCTTCTTAAAGGCCCAGAGCTCCTTGGCTTCCTTGACAAAAGCCTTGATCACGGCAATGCCGGAGAAACTCTCCTGAGAAAAGTCGGACAGGCGGGAGTAGGCCTCCTGCCGGGCATCCCATTTTCTTGTCAGCTGCTTGCCTACAATGGTGGCAGATACCAGCAAAAAGGCCATAGGGATCATGGAAAGCAGGGTCAGGACAGCATCCATCTGCAGCATGTTCCACATGGCCATAGCGGCCATGATCACGGCGTCGAAGAACATCATAACGCCCCAGCCGAAGCATTCCTGCACGGTATCCAGATCGTTGGTGAACAGACTCATCAGATCGCCCACCTTGTTGACCTGATAATACTCCCGGCTTAAAAGTCTGGCGCGGCCGAACATCCGGTTGCGCAGGTCTTCCTCCAGCTTGATGCCGCTGCCGAAAAAGCAGATGCGCCACAAAAACCGGCAGGTGACCATGGCCAGAATGATCAGCACCATGGGCATACAAATATGATCCAGCAAAAAGGCAAGATCAAAGGGTACAGTAGTGCCGTTTACAGACACAACGCCCTCGTTCATGCCGTTGATCACCATGCCGTAAAGCTTGGGGATCTGCAGCTGCATGGTATCCACGATTATCAGAGATAACAGGCCCAATATCAGCCAGCCGGCGTACCGGACATAGTACCGGTTGATATGTTTTCCGAAAATCATAATGCAGCCTCCTCTCTTTTTTTCGTATAAATTGTACTATAGCACATTTTTTTTCTGTTGGCAATCCCCGACAGAGGATCCAGCGGGGTTTGGGGAGAAAATTTCTGCCGGGAAATATCTGCAAAAAAAGTATTTACAATTTCTTCCCAATCGTGTATGATAACGAAGAACAGAGTAGGAGACGGCGCGTTAAGTGCCACCGGGACGGGGAGTTGCCCGGAGGACGAAGGATTTTTCCACGATGCTGTTTCCGCACCCGCTGTTGCATATGGGAAGTAAGCCTCCTTTATGTAGCAACGATACTCGGTCGGGCGAACGGTCGGCTGATATTGGCTGCCCTTGCTCAACTGTATCTGCGGAAAGCTCCCTTACGCTGTGCGTGGGGGATTTTTTTGCTTCTGCAGGCGCGTTGGCCACCGTTTGCTGCAAACAAAGGAGGATATTTTTATGACAAACACAAAGAGCACAGCCCTGTATTCCCATCCCTTTTCCAAAGCCTACTGGCTGGATGCCGCGGCGGAGCTGAAGGACATCAAAATGCTGGTGATCACCGCCCTGATGATCGCCCTGCGGATCGCCCTGAAGCCCTTTGCCATTTACATCGGACCCCAGATGGCCATTCAGACCGCTACTCTGGCAACGGCTTTGGGCGCCATGATCTTCGGACCGGTGATGGCTATTCCCGCGGCCATAATCTCGGACACCATCGGCTTTATGATCTTCCCCACCGGCGATTATTTCCTGCCCTTTATGCTCACAGAGATCGCAAGCACTCTGATTTATGCTCTGTGCCTGTATCGGGCAAAGCCCAGCGCCACCCGGGTGATCATTGCCCGTTTTCTGATCTGCTTCCTGGTGAATGTGGTGCTGCAGCAGCTGATCTTTGCCTGGCAGTATACCTACATGGGCAACCCGGACAAGGCCAAGGATGCCATTATGGGCATTACAACCATCGCCCGGATCTTTAAGAACCTGTTCTTCTTCCCCATTGAGGCAGTCGTTATCACCCTGTTTTTGAAGGTGCTGGTACCGGTGACTGCCCGGGTAAAGCTGACCTATGACAACAACGCCAACCTGAGCTTCAGCAAAAAGCAGATCATTACACTGCTGGTGCTGCTGGGCATTGGCGTTGGCAGCGCCGGCGGCTACCTGACCTACTACTATAACAATAACTCCGTAACCAAGGATTACTCCGCCGAACAGGTTGTGGAGCGGAACAAGGCCATGCACGAGATCATTCTGGAGCAGGATGAGACGGTGCAGAAGGACACCACTCTGGCTGTGATCGAGTTTGCCAGCAAGCCTTTCTGGGGCAGCGAGACCACTTATACGGTGGCCCTTTATGAAGCTGTGGAGGGCGCTGAGATCACGGAAGAGATGTGGAGCTATAAAAAGACGCCGGCCAGCAAGGACAAGAATCTGGTGCGCATCGCCACCGTTACCATTGTGGCCACCAACGCATCCGACGAGGTTTTGTCCTTTGAACTGAAACCCAACGCATAATATCCCACAGGGGGCAGGAACCGCTGCCCCCTGTGTATTTATTTGTTTGACAAGAAAAGGGTCTGCGTTTATAATAGAGAAAAAATATAAAGGAGAAACCAAAATGCATCTGCATCATGATCATATCGGTGGTCATTCCCATGACCATGAACATACCCACACCCACGAGCATACCCACGACGGCGTTGCTCATTCCCATGCCCACAGCCATGCCCACGAGCATGACCATGTGCATCCCCACGACCACGATCATCTCCACGCTGAGGGCGCGGAGCATACCCACAGCCACGATTGCGCCGGAAACTGTGCCGGCTGTGCAGGCGGCTGCGAGCATACCCCCATGGAGGAACTGACTGCCCTGATGAAGTACATGGCCGGTCACAATGCTGCCCATGCCCGGGAGCTGGCAGAGCTGGCCGTTCAGCTGGAGAAAGCCGGAAAGCACACTGCCTATGAGCAGGTCATGGCGGCTGTATCCGATTTTGAAAAGGGCAATATGCGCCTGAGTGTCGTGCTGGCGAGTTTGGAATAAGGAGAAAGACGATGTGCCTTTCTACAGTTTATAAGAATACCATGACGCCGGAATCGGTGGTCATGAGAAATGTGATGCGTATTGAGTGCAAGGACGGTTGTGTGATCATCACCGACCTGATGGAGCGCCAGATGGCCATTGAGGGCGAACTTGTTCAGGCCAATCTGGTGGATGGGTTTGTGATCGTGCAGGAGCGCGGCTGATTGCGGCAGGAGGCGAAATGAAAAAATATATTTTAATTTTTCTCATTTCCATGATCCCGGTGGTTGAGCTCCGGGGCGCAATTCCCTTTGCGACCTTCTGGGGACTGGATTATTTTACCGCGCTGACCGTGTGCGTCATCGGCAATATGCTTCCGGTGCCCTTTATCTACTTTTTTGCCCGCAGAGTTCTGCTGTGGGGCGCAGAGAGAAAATATGTGGGCAAATTTTTCCGCCGCTTTCTGGCAAAGGGTGAGCGGGCCGGACAAAAGCTTACAAAAAGGACTGGTCGGGGCGGCCTGTTTGTGGCCCTGATGCTGTTTGTGGGCATCCCCCTGCCGGGCACCGGCGCGTGGACGGGAACACTGGCGGCCAGTTTTCTGAATATGGGAATTAAATCCACCACCGTGTCCGTTTCTCTGGGCGTGATCATCGCCGGAATTATTATGGGACTTGCCAGCATGGGCGTGTTCAGCGTGCTGGGTTTTTAAGGAGGAGTTATTATGGACGGATGTTTATTCTGTAAGATCGTGGCGGGTCAGATCCCGTCCACAAAAGTCTATGAAGACGAACGGGTTCTGGCCTTCCGGGACATTGCGCCTCAGGCTCCGACCCATATTCTGGTAATTCCCAAGACCCATATTCCCTCTGTTGCCGGAATTACCGGGGAAAACAGCGAACTGGTGGCGCACATTTTTGAAGTCATTGCCCAAGTGGCAGAAGCAGAGGGCCTTGTAAACGGATACCGGGTGGTATCCAACTGCGGCCCCGACGCGGGACAGACTGTCCATCATCTGCATTTTCATATTCTGGGCGGCAGAGAGCTGACCGTCAATATGGCCTGATCAGGAACGAAACGAACACCTCCGGCATACAATAGCCGGAGGTGATTTTTATGTCCATTGTAAGAACCGATGTCCCTATGACATCCTGGCTTTGTGAGCAGATAATAGATGAGCTGGTGCGGACCTACCCTTTCTGCCGCAGTGAGTTGCTGACCACCACCGCCTTTGACCGGCCCATCCGGACGCTGGTCATTGGATCCGGGGAGCGAAAGGTGCTGTTTACCGCGGCCCACCATGCCAATGAGTGGATCACCACGCCGGTGATATTGAAATTTGTGGAGGAAATGGCCCAGGCTATGGAAAATGGCGGCCAGCTTGCCGGCGTGGATGCCCGGGAGCTGGGGGAAAGGGTGACCATTTACACTGTGCCCATGGTAAATCCGGACGGCGTGGATTTGGTGACGGGCCTGACCCAGCCGGGACAGCTTCAGTATGAGACTGCGGCGGCGCTGTCCCAGAATTATCCCAGTATACCCTTTCCGGATGGCTGGAAGGCCAACCTTCTGGGAGTGGATCTGAACCTGAATTATCCTGCCGGATGGCGGCAGGCAAGAGAGATCAAGTTTTCTCAGGGCTTTACCCGCCCCGGACCCCGGGATTATGTGGGCAGAGCGCCCCTGAATCAGCTGGAGACCCGAGCCTTGGCAGGCTATACCGAGGCGGTGGATCCGGCGCTGGTGCTGGCATATCATTCTCAGGGCAGGGTGATCTACTGGCAGTTTGCGGACATTGAGGTGCCCGGCGCCCGGGAGTTGGGCGAACGGATGGCGCAGGTCAGCGGATATGCTCTGGAGGAGACGCCCTTTGAATCCGCCTTCGCCGGATATAAGGACTGGTTTATTCAGAATTTCCGCCGGCCGGGGTATACCATTGAGGTTGGCGAGGGGATCAATCCCCTGCCTCTGAGCCAGTTTGATCAGATCTATCAGGACAATCTGCCGCTGCTGGTCACGGCGGCGTTGGGGTAAAAAGCAAGGGGTGTGCCAAGGCGCACCCCTTTGAATTTTTAAAATTGGAACCGGTAGCGGGTCTCGGAATGGTAACGCTGTCCTGCTTTGGTGAAGGGCTGAGGCCACTCGGGATGGTTCACCGCGTCAGGGTAAAACTGGGTCTCCAGACACACACCACCCCGCTTGCAATAGCGGACACCGTCCTTGCCGGTCTCACCGTTCAGGAAGTTGCCGGAATACAGCTGCATGCCCAGGCAATCGGTGATGACAGACATGGTCCTGCCGGATTCCGGATCGGAGAGGATGGCGCAGGGCGCGGTAAACACCTCAAAATTGTGGTCATAGCCCCCCTGAAGCACCAGCGCGTCATAGTCCTGATCTATGTCCCGGCCGATGGGCTTAGGGGTACGGAAGTCCATGGGTGTACCCTCTACACTGCGAAGCTCACCGGTGGGAATACTTTCCGCATCGTCGGGGTTAAAAAAACGGGCGGGCATGGAAAGAATCTGATCCATGGCTTTTTCCGGCTTGTCGTGGCCGGCCAGATTGAAGTAGCTGTGATTGGTCAGGTTGAAGACCGTATCCTTATCGCAGATGGCATCATAGCAGATCCGCAGGGTGCTGTCAGCATCCAGCGAATAGGTCACATGGATCTGGGCGTTTCCGGGAAAGCCCTGATCTTCGTGAGGGCTGAAAAGACTCAGCCGCAGACTGCTTTTCGTAGCTTTCTCTACGGTCCACAGCCGGTCTTTGTAGAAAGCCGGACCGCTGTGGAGATTATTGCGGATATTGTCGTTTGGTGTCATCTGAACGGTTTTTCCGCTCAGAGAAAACGCGGCATTTTTCACCCGGTTGGCATTCCGGCCCACCACAGCTCCAAAAAATGTGCCGCTGGCTGTGTAATCGTTGGGGTTGTCAAAGCCAAGGACAACATCGGCGCAAATGCCGTTTTTGTCCGGAACAAACAGCTTCACGATGGTGGCACCGTAGTCAGAGATCACGGCGGTCAGTCCACCGCCGGAAATGGTATATAGAGAAGCGACGCTGCCGTCGGGCAGTGTGCCGAAAGGTTTTTTCATGGGACAGGCTCCTTTCTGCCAGAAAGAGGGAAAAGACAATTTTCCTGATTATACTATATTATCCACTTTTTTTCAATCCATTCTTTTCCATATACTGGATTTTCCTGAACCACAACATGTTGTGGTCGCCAGCAAAAAAATCCACATTATTTTGTGATTTCCTCTTGCAAAAATCAAAAGATGTAGTATAATGAATCCCGCGCCCCAAGTTGACAGATTTATCCCAGAAGGAGGATTTTACGATGAAGATCATAAAGAGAAACGGCTCGGAAGTAGTTTTTGATATTGAAAAGATCATAAATGCCGTAACAAAGGCCAACAACGCGGTGGAGGAATCGGTACGCATGACGCCCCTGCAGATCCAGCGGATTGCCCAGAGCGTGACCATCTCCTGCGAGGAAATGGGCCGCAGCCCCTCTGTTGAGGAGATTCAGGATCTGGTGGAAAAGGCCATTATGGCCCACGGCGCTTTTGAAGTGGCCAAGGTGTATATTACATACCGCTATACCCGCAGCCTGCTTCGCCAGTCCAACACCACCGATGACCGGATCCTCAGCCTCATTGAGTGCAACAATGAAGAGGTCAAGCAGGAAAATGCCAACAAGAATCCCACTATCAACGCCGTTCAGCGGGACTATATGGCAGGCGAGGTCTCCAAGGACATTACCAGCCGGCTTTTGCTGCCCCAGGATATTGTGGCGGCTCATGATGCAGGTATCATCCATTTCCACGATTCGGATTATTTTGCCCAGCATATGCACAACTGCGATCTGGTGAATCTGGAGGACATGCTGCAAAACGGCACGGTCATTTCCGGAACACTGATCGAAAAGCCCCATTCTTTTTCCACCGCCTGTAATATTGCCACCCAGATCATTGCCCAGGTGGCCTCCAACCAGTACGGCGGTCAGTCCATCAGCCTGACCCATCTGGCGCCCTTTGTCCAGATCAGCCGGGAGCGGATCCGCAAGAATGTGGAGCAGGAGATGGCTGTTTTCGGCGTGGAAGTCTCTGAGGAGAAGATCTCCGCAGTGGTGGAAGCCCGGTTGCGGGACGAGGTCAGCCGGGGCGTGCAGACCATCCAGTATCAGGTGGTCACTCTGATGACCACCAACGGACAGGCACCCTTCATCACTGTGTTCATGTACCTGAACGAGGCAAGATCCGAGCAGGAGAAGAAGGATCTGGCCCTGATCATTGAGGAAATGCTCCGCCAGCGCTATGAGGGTGTAAAGAATGAAAAGGGTGTGTGGATCACCCCTGCATTCCCCAAACTCATCTATGTGCTGGAGCCGGATAATGTGACAGAGGATTCCCCCTACTGGTATTTGACCAAGCTGGCTGCCCAGTGCACCGCCAAGCGGATGGTCCCGGACTATATCAGCGAAAAGAAGATGCTGGAACTCAAGGGTGATGTGTATGTCTGCATGGGCTGCCGCTCCTTCCTGACACCGGACCGGTTCACCGATGCAGGGGTGGGCAATATCGCCAATGCCGGCAATTATGAGCCGGGCAAGCATAAGTATTACGGCCGGTTCAATCAGGGTGTGGTTACCATCAACCTGCCGGATATTGCCCTGTCCTCCGGCCGGGATCAGGATAAGTTCTGGAAGCTCTTTGACGAGCGCATGGACCTGTGCTACCGGGCGCTGATGTGCCGCCATGAGCGGCTGAAGGGCACGCTCTCCGATGCTGCCCCCATTCTGTGGCAGTATGGCGCGCTGGCAAGACTTCCCAAGGGTGAGCCCATCGATAAGCTGCTCTACGGCGGCTATTCCACCATTTCTCTGGGTTATGCAGGTCTTTATGAGTGCGTCAAGTATATGACCGGCCGCTCTCACACCGATCCGGAGGCAACGCCCTTTGCGCTGCAGGTGATGGATGCACTCAATGCCGCCTGCAAGAAGTGGAAGGAAAAGCACAATATCGACTTCTCCCTCTACGGCACGCCTCTGGAATCCACCACCTATAAGTTTGCCAAGTGCCTGCAGAAGCGATTTGGCATCGTCCCCGGCATCAACGACAAGGGTTATATCACCAATTCCTATCATGTCCATGTTACCGAGGAGATCGACGCTTTCTCCAAGCTGGCCTTTGAAGCCCAGTTCCAGCATCTTTCCCCCGGCGGTGCCATCAGCTATATTGAAGTTCCCAATATGCAGCAGAACCTTGACGCGGTGCTGGAGGTCATGAAGTTTATTTATGACAATATCATCTACGCGGAGCTGAATACCAAGTCGGATTACTGCCAGTGCTGCGGCTTTGACGGTGAGATCGAGATCCGGGAGGATGACGGGAAGCTCATCTGGGTCTGCCCCCAGTGCGGCAATACGGATCAGAGCAAGATGAATGTAGCCCGGCGTACCTGCGGCTACATTGGAACACAATACTGGAATCAGGGCCGTACCCAGGAGATCAAGGATCGGGTGCTGCACCTGTAAAGAAAAAACAAGGGCGCGTCTTTCGACGCGCCCTTTTCAGGTGGATGGGGGTGTGGGTCAATTAAAAAACAAAAGGGAAAACCAGGTGACTACATTTTCTCCATACTGAAATTCCAGTCCCAGCGTTTCCAGCAGGGGGAGGATATTGATGCCGTGACTTTCCACGCAGGGGTGCATTTTTTCCGGCAGCCGGCAGGGAAGACCATCTAAGTACGCGCAGCGCTCACACAGGGCGCAGGCCTCGGTGGAGAGAGTATAGGGGCACACGCCTTGCTCCTGCAGCAGATCCCGCACCTGATTGGTAAGGGCCTCATGAGGACCCCGGGTGGAGAGGGTCTCTTCAATATTTGCGATGTCATTTACCTCTGTGATGGTGGCGATCATCAGGCAGTTTACATAACGCATGCACTTTTGCTGGCATTCTTCCACACTACCCACGCCGGGGGGGCAGGCCCAGGTCTTGCCATACATGGGACACTCGTTTTCACAGATCCAGCGGATCCGCTGGGAGAATTCCAGCTCCTCCGGAGAGAGGAAATGATAGGTGTACAGGGGCAGCTGGGCAAGCTGAGCCTCCAGTTTTTCTCTGTCTAGCATAGGCACTCCTCCAAAATCCGGCTGCAGCCGGTGAGAAGATCATCCCAGGTCTGGCTGAAATCACCGGTGTACCAGGGGTCGGCTACATCCCGGGACAGCAGGGGGCGGCACTTGGCGGCCTTGTCCCCAAACAGTCTGCGAAGATACCGGGCGTTGCTTTCGTCCATATAGTAGATCCGGTCGAAATAGGAAAGGTCCGCCTCTGTGATCCGCCGGGCAGTTTTGCCGGCGCAGGAAATGCCGTGCTTCTGCAGCTCCCGCCGGGCGGGAGGATAGACAGGGTTTCCCAGCTCTTCGGTGCTGACCGCGGCAGAGGCGATCTCAAATTCCGCGCTTTTCCCTGCCCGGGCAGCCAAATCCTTCATAATAAATTCCGCCATGGGACTGCGGCAGATGTTCCCGTGGCATACGAACAAGATTTTTACCATAAAATGCCCTCGCTTTCGTTGGGGATATTGTAGCACAGTTTCGCAAGGTTTGCAACAAAGGCCCCCTCTGACGAGGGAGGCTTTGGCAGGGGAGCGGAAAACCGGAGGGGGCAGAAGGTCTTGATTTCTGTGGGCGGTGGGAATATAATTCTGGTAAACCGCAAACACGACAAGGAGGTATACGGATGACAAGAAAAGAAATGCAAGAAGTTGCGCAACGGATGTTGGATGTATATAGTGGAACACTATTCCAGAATCTGGAATTCGAAAGCGGGAATGCGGAAGAAATTATCTACGATTTTAATTGCCCTGAGTATGAAGAATTGCGGAGCAAATACAATCTGATCAGGATTGCGGGAAAAGGCAGCGATTTTATTCGGGCAAAGAGATTGCTCCATTACCTGGCACCCAGATTGACCCATTCCTCCTGGTATGATAATCACATTGAATGCAATGCGCTGCGGCTTTTGGAGTATAGTCTTGATAATCCGGAACAGGGCATCAACTGCTTGAACAAATCCAAGATACTGGTGGAATGCTGCCTGGCAATAGGCATTTATGCACGACGCGTCAGCATAATGCCGTTCTCCCCCTATGACTTTGACAATCATGTTGTTGCAGAAATCTATGACAGAGCTCTGGAAAAATGGATTATGCTTGACCCCACAACAGATGGGTATTTTATCGATGAAACCAAAACGCCGCTTTCTTTGCTTGAAATGCGCAGCAGGTTTGCGAATGCGGAATTTATTACGTATGTTCATTCAGCAGCATCACTGAAAGATATCCACAAACTGCGCGCCAAACGCATGGACACAAATACGTATATCTGTAAAAATCTTTTCTATTTCCGGGTGGAAAAGTATTCCACATTCGGAGAGAAAAAGAGCTATTTGTACTTTGTTCCTCGCCATTACTCCATCAAAAGAACGGAGCAGGCAAATCTAAAATATCGCATTGAAAATCTGCCTGCTGAATATGAAGATATTCGAAAACAATTTGAGGAAAGGGCGGCAAGAGCGGAGCAACATCAAGAGCCGCAGAGAACCGATATCCAATCCATGGAGAAAAAACCCATCTGATTCCCGAACAAATAAACTCAGCCGCTGACCTGACGGTCGGCGGCTGTTATTATTGCCATGTTGGGGCATAATATGGTTATTTTCAAAAGTAGTATGGCAGCAGTACAAATATGGAAATCTCCTTGCAAACGGTGGAAACCATACAATAACATATACGGTATGGGAGCGAAAAACCGGAGGGGAGACGGAATGGCTTGATTTCTGCAGGTTATTGGAGTATAATTTATTTGAGCGGACAGTTTAACAAACGATGAATTGACAAGGAGGATAACCTGTATGAAGAAACAAAGAATCAAGTTGGGTTTTTCTGTATTAGTTATTATAATCTTGTGTGCATCATTGTTTGCTGCTTGCCAAAAAATTGAGCGAATTGAAGAGAATCAGGTGGAGAAAATAGTCGTTTGGTCTCAGTACACGGAAGAGACTGAGCTATCCGCAGACGATTCTGCCAGATTCATAGAATTATACAACTTCTCAAAATATGGCGGCAAAGGGACGGGCGAAGGTGGCACCCCAGAGTTCGGGATATACGTGTATTTCCGCGACGGAGCATACTTGTGTGTAAATGATTTTGGCTGTTTGGGCAAGGATCTTGAAGTAGCACGTTATAATACAGATGGATCCCCAAATGCGTGGTATTATATCAATAGCGAAGAGCTTTATAACTTTGTGTCAGAATTGGCAGGTAAAGGCAAAGAAAGCAGTAACTGAATGATGCAAGACCGTCGGGTTTATGTGGCTCCAATCTGACTGTGCGAAGACTTCAGTTTGAGGAAGGAGGTTGCTAACAGTGAAAATAGTGATGATCCTTGTTTTAATAGCTATTATTCTTCTCCTTGGTTTTAATGTGTCCATTCCGCTGGTAAACGATCTCTCGGCAAAGAATGTTGAAAAACATCTCATGGAAATAACCCTTCCCGATAATACACAGATTGTTGAATCTCTATCCAAGGCCGATAAACTCGTTGGAAATGGCAATGGTATGCAGTATTTCGGTGCCATACTAATTAGGAGTGAAAAAACACTCGATGAACTATCTGCCTACTATTCACAGAAACTTGCCGATGTTGTTGTAAAAGAGCAAAACACACAAAAAATCCAGTGCGTGGAACACGGGGAACTTTCCTTTAAGACACAGATCACCGCTACAGAAGATTATTATATTGTGTATCTGTTTGGCAGCGGAAATGCTCTTTTTTCGGAGTTGGATATTCGTGGGCATTGAGAAGGCGCAGGGGACATGGACCGAATGCTGCATTTCAAATCTATAATCTGCAATATATTGAACAGATAAACAAAGCCGCTGACCTGACGGTCGGCGGCTGTTTGCGTCTTATTTGGAACTTTTGAATAAATTCTCCGCTTCTGGCAAACAATACCTGCGGACACCATTTTTAGGAGGTTTTTCTATGTTTCGTACCCGTATTGTTTGCGCGGCTGTGGCGGCATGCTGTCTGCTGGGGGTCTGCGCAGGCGTTTCCGCTCTGGAAGTAGATTGCGACAGCACCTACTGCTTCAGCGCGGAGGATTTTAGCGCGGAGGAGGCCATTTCCGGCATCTGCATCACCGGTCTTCCTGATGCCCGCACCGGCACGGTGATGCTGGGCAGCCGTGTTCTGCGGACAGGGGATATTCTCACAGCGGATCAGCTGGCGCAGATGACCTTTTCCCCTTTGCAGACGCTGGAAGATCAGGATGCAGTGGTTACCTACCTTCCCATTTACGAGGATCGGGTAGCGCCGGCGGTTACCATGACCATTGCCATTCGCGGCAAGGAGGACAAGGCCCCTGTGGCGGAGGATTCTGCCGTTGAGACCTACAAAAATCTGCCCAATGAGGGGCGGCTGAAGGTTTCCGATCCCGAGGGTCAGACCATGACCTTTACGGTTACCCGCCAGCCTAAGCGGGGCACGGTGGAGGTTCGGGAAAACGGCACTTTCCTGTATACCCCCAAGAAGAATAAGGTTGGCGTGGATTCGTTTACCTATACAGCAACGGATCCTGCAGGCAATGTTTCCCGGGAGGCCACTGTGACCATTCAGATCATGAAGCCCACGGATGCCACCCAGTATACCGATACGGTCGGTCAGTCCTGCCGGTTTGCTGCGGAGTGGATGAAAAATACCGGCCTGTTTGTGGGCGAAAAGATTGGCGGCGCACTGTGCTTTAACAGCGACAAGCCTGTCAGTCGGGGAGAATTTTTGACAATGATGGTCAAGGCGATGAATATCCCTGTGGATGAGAAAGCCGATTTTACCGGCTACACCGATGAAGTGCCCCAGTGGCTGAAGCCTTATCTGGCTGCGGCAATGCGCTCCGGCCTGACGGCCGGTGTTCAGACGCTGGAGACTGGCGCTTTTGGTGCCCATGATTCCATTACCGGCGGTGAGGCAGCGGTGATGCTGCAAAATGCCATGGATCTGACCGTATCTGCCGCTGCGCTGGAGAATGGGGAGGATTCCTGGGCAGCAGCTGCGGTGGCGGCCATGAATGAAAATGGCATCGCCATCACCGAAGGGGATGTGCTGACCCGCGGTCAGGTGGCCGAGATCCTCTATCAGGCAAGCTGCCTGGCGGAAGAAGCCCCCGGCCTTGCTATGTATCAGTAAAAAGAAAGGGCGCGTCTTGCGACGCGCCCTGTTTGTTTATTTTAGAATGTCATTTCCTGCGAAGTAGCGCTTCATAGGCACATACAGTACGCCTGCCAGCAGCATAGCCAGCAGCATATTGGGGAGCATGTAGCTGCCGTTATAGGCAAGAGAATACAGGGCAGCATCGCTGAACATACCGAAACCGGGCAGCTCGGTGGGCTGAACGATCCGGTAAATGGTCACGCCGGAGATGTAGTGCACGCAAAAGCGGGCGGCACAGCCGATGGCAGTACCGGGGAAAATGCCCCAGGCCTTGCCTTTGAACAGGCCGGCAAGACCCAGAGGGGTAAAGGCCAGCAGGTAATCCAGTAGCATAGACTCCCAGCCCCAGGCGTAGGCACCGTCAAAAAGCAGCTGCAGCAGACCGAATACGAAGCCGGCAGCCAGACCTCTGCTTAAGCCCCAGCGCAGGGCAAACAGCAGCAAAGGGAACATGGCCGGCGTCAGAGAGCCGCCATTGGGAAGGGTGTACAGCTTGATAAAGCTGAGGACGAAGGCGAGGGCTACCAGAATGGCACCTTCGCACAGGGCGCGGATGTGCAGATGGGCTTTGTTTTTCATGGGGTTTACTCCTTTCGGCAGGGACGATACCTGCCAGTAAAAAAAGTACCGCATTGCATCCGTCTGGGTGCAATGCGATACGAAAGGTATCCCATATGTGCATCTTTCCCTCCGACGGTACTGACCGTATCAGGTTCACGGGTCGAAGCGGCGGCAGCTTCCTCTCAGCCGGATGCATCCGGCTCCCCGAAGACGTGTTTGCTTTGCGATCTGATAGTATTATAGCCAATAATCGGAAAATGTCAAGCCTGTTCCAGCCAGATCAGCAGCACCGCAATATCCGCCGGGCTGACACCGGAGATCCGGCCTGCCTGACCGATGGAAACGGGACGGATCTGGGACAGCTTCTGCCGGGCCTCCAGACGAAGACCGGCGATGGCCTCGTAGTCCAGATCCGGTGGCAGCAGACGGGATTCTTCCTTTTTGAATTCCTCCACCTGCTTTTTCTGGCGCTCCAGATAGCCGGCGTATTTCAGCTGGATCTGCACCTCATCGGTAATGCCCTTGGGCAGCTCCGGCCGGTCAGGGTCAAAGGGGGCAAGATCTTCATAGCAGACCTGGGGCCGGCGCAAAAGGTCGGCAAGCCGAGCGGAATTTGACACAGGCGCGGAATCCCGCTCTGCCAGCATGGCATTCAGAGCGTCGCTGGCGGCGATGCCGGTGGATTCCAGCCGCCGGATCTCTTTCTGAACGCTGGCATATTTCTCCTCCACCTGCTGCAGACGCTCCGGCGGTACCAGACCCACAGCCGCGCCAATGGCGGTCAGCCGCTGGTCGGCATTGTCCTGCCGGTGCAAAAGCCGGTATTCCGAGCGGCTGGTCATGATCCGGTAGGGCTCTTCCGTGCCCTTGGTCACCAGATCGTCGATCAAAGTGCCGATGTAGCTGGTGTCCCGGGTCAGGATCAGGGGTGGTTTATTTTGCAGCTTCAGGGCGGCGTTAATGCCGGCGATCAGACCCTGAACGGCGGCTTCCTCATAGCCGGAGGTGCCGTTGAACTGGCCTGCGCCGTAAAGACCGGAGATGGCCTTGGTTTCCAATGTGGGGAGCAAACAGGTGGGGTCGATGCACTCGTATTCGATGGCGTAGGCAGGGCGCATCATTTCCGCATTTTCAAGGCCCGGAACGGTGCGCAGCATCTGAAGCTGCACATCCTCGGGCAAGCTGGAGGAGAAGCCCTGAATATACATTTCCTCTGTGTCCAGTCCGCAGGGCTCAATGAAGAGCTGATGCCGGGGCTTGTCCGCAAAGCGGACGATCTTCGTTTCGATACTGGGGCAGTATCGGGGGCCCACGCCGGAAATAGTGCCGTCATACATGGGACTGCGGTGCAGATTGGCACGGATAATTTCGTGGGTCTGCTCATTGGTGTAGGTCAGGTAGCACACGGCGGCATTATAGGGGGTGTGCTCCGTGCGGAAGGAAAATGGCTCGATTTGGTCATCGCCGGGCTGCAGCTCCAGTTTGGAAAAATCGATGGACCGGCGGTTGACTCTGGGGGGCGTGCCGGTTTTGAACCGGCGCAGGGGCAGCCCCAATGCCCGAAGGTTGTCCGCAAGGCCAATGCTGGGGTGCATCCCGTCAGGGCCGGAGGAGATGACACTTTCTCCCGTAATGATAGTGCTGTCCAGATACGTTCCGGAAGCGATGATCACAGCTTTTGCCGTATATTCCGCCCCCAACTGGGTGCGGACACCGGTCACATGGCTGTTTTCGGTAAGGATCTGGGTGATCTGCGCCTGCTTTAGCTGCAGATTTTCCTGCATTTCCAGAGTGTGCTTCATCACCTGCTGGTAAAGTCTGCGGTCAGCCTGCGCCCGCAGGGAATGGACGGCAGGCCCTTTGCCCCGGTTCAGCATCCGGTACTGGATACAGGCTTTGTCCGCGGCAATGCCCATTTCACCGCCCAGGGCGTCCAGCTCCCGCACCAGATGGCCCTTTCCCGTGCCGCCAATGGCAGGGTTGCAGGGCATATTGCCCACCGCATCCAAATTGATGGTGAACAAAATGGTGGCGTGTCCCAGACGGGCAGCGGCCAGCGCGGCTTCAATTCCGGCGTGGCCGGCACCGATGACGGCAACATCGCAGGTTCCTGCGTAGTAGGTCATGCCTCTTCCTCCACAGCCTTCTTCTCCTCCGGAGGCAGGACAAAGGGCTTGCAGACCACTTCACAGCGGTTGATGGGTGTGCCCAGGGCGTGGAATTTCTCCTCGTAGCCGGTCATGATGCCCACAATGCCGTTTTCGTGAAGATTCCGGGTCAGGTTCTTGACCTCCAGACCGCAGGCCGCAAACTCCTCCACAGAGAACTCAAAGAGGGGTGCGTTATCAGTCTTGAAATGGAATTCGCCGCCGGTGCGAACTACCCGGCAGTATTTGTCCAGAAAACCGCGGTGGGTCAGCCGCCGCTTGGCGTTTTTCTTCCGGGGCCAGGGATCGGGGAAATTGATAAACAGCCGGTCGATCTCGCCGGGGGCAAAAATATCCTCAATGAGAGCTACGTCCATATCAATAAAAAACACATTTTTCAGGCCCATGCTCTGGGCCTTTTCCATGGCCACCACCATGGCCTCCCGGCAGCGCTCCACTGCGATAAGCAGCACATCGGGGTTGGCGGCGGCGGTCTCCGCGGTGAATTTACCCTTGCCGCAGCCGACTTCCACCCACAGGGCGGCAGCATCCGGCTTCAGGCTGCGCCAGCTGCCCTTTGACGCGGCAGGCTCAGCGATCCGGAAGGCGGCGCATTTTTCCATGCGGGGCTCAAGATTTTTCATTTTTCTCATTCTCATACAGGATTCCTCCAAACAGGGAAATAAGGCATTTCTAATTTTTTATTATAACAGACGGCGTACATTTCGTCAAAACATTTTCTGAAATATCCCCCCTACGGGCTTGCAACGACAAGATTTCTGGGGTATAATGCAGAAAAAAGAAGGAGGGATGTGCCATGGCAGACCATCACCAGCATCATGATCACGATCATGCCTATATGCATGAGCACGGCATTGCCCACAGCCACGGCCATGTCCACGAAAACCAAAGAGCGGTGATCAACCGTCTGGCCCGGGCCATCGGACATCTGGAAAAGGTGAAGCGAATGGTGGAGGAGGGGTATGATTGCTCCGAGGTACTGGTGCAGCTGGCGGCTGTGCGCAGCGCCATTGACAATACCGGCAAGGTCATTTTGCAGGACCATATGCGCCACTGCATGGTGGACGCGGTAAGCGCCGGAGATATGGAGGCCATTGACGATCTGTGTCAGGCCGTGGACAAGTTTATGAAGTAAGAGCTGCCGGCAGGCAGCTCTTTTTTCGGTCTATTCCCGGGACAAGATACATAGGCTGTACCACCTGAAAAACGGAGGGGTCAGTTATGAAATGGATGGCAATGGTTTTGTCGGTGTGTTTGCTGCTGACGGCGCTGGCAGTGCCGGCAGGGGCGGTGGATATGCAGATCGGCGGAAAAAGCGCACTGCTGATGGATATTGGTACGGGAACGGTGCTGTATGAGCAAAACGCCCATGAAAAGCTGGCACCGGCTTCGGTCACCAAGGTCATGACCATGCTGCTGATCATGGAGGCCATTGACTCCGGCAAGATTGGATGGGATGATACGGTGACGGCCTCGGAAGCGGCAGCGGCCAAGGGCGGCAGTCAGGTCTACCTGAAGGTAGGGGAGACCATGACGGTGACGGACATGGTAAAGTCCATCGCCGTGTCCTCTGCCAATGACTGCGCCTGCGCCATGGCAGAGCATATCGCCGGCTCGGAGGCAGGGTTTGTACAGCTGATGAACCAGCGGGCAAAGGAGCTGGGGATGAATGACACCAATTTTGTCAACTGCACCGGTCTGGATGATGATCCAGCGGCAAAGGAACATGTGACTTCTGCTTATGACATTGCCATTATGAGCCGGGAGCTGATGAAAAACCATCCGGATATTCAGAAATTTACCACCATCTGGATGGATACGGTGCGAAATGGGGCATTTGGCCTTGCTAATACCAACAAGCTGGTGCGGTTTTATCCCGGTGCAACGGGGCTAAAGACCGGCTTTACCTCCGGTGCGGGGTATTGCCTGTCTGCCACTGCCCAGAGGGATGGGCTGGGGCTGATCGCCGTGGTCATGGGCTGTGAAAGCTCCCAGCAGCGGTTTGCCGCCTGCAAGCAGATGCTGGACTACGGCTTTGCCAACTTTGCCCAGGTAGAGCCGGAGGTGACGGAAGGAACAGTGCCGGTGCGGCTGGGAAAGAAGGACAGCGTAAAGGCAGTGCCTGCAGAGCCGGTGCAGCTGCTCATCGACAAGGCCCAAAGCAATCAGGTGCAGGTGAAGACAGTGCTGGAGGAATCGGTGGCGGCTCCTGTGAGCAAGGGCCAGCGGCTGGGCACACTGACGGTACAGGTGGGAGAGCAGGTGCTGCTGCAAGTGCCCATGGTTGCCCAGGAGGGCGTGGAGAAGCTCACATGGAGCGATCTGTTTATCATGGTGCTGCGCAGGATTTGCATGGCAAGAGGAGAATAAAGGGCCGCTTTTGTAATTGAAAAAGAAAACTCCCGAAGCCATCGGCTTCGGGAGTTCAATGCTTATTAGTCAGCAACGTAGGGCAGCAGGGCGATCTGACGAGCGCGCTTGATAGCGGTGGTCAGGTCACGCTGGTGAGCGGCGCAGGTGCCGGTTGTACGGCGGGGCAGGATCTTGCCACGCTCGGACAGGAAACGGCGGAGCTTGCCGGTGTCCTTGTAATCGATGCTGGTCACCTTATCCACGCAGAATGCGCAAACCTTCTTGCGCTTGCGGGGGCGAACACGCTGTTCGTTAGCCATGGGATTTCCCTCCTTGTAAGTCTAGTAGAAAAGTTCGTTAGAAAGGAAGCTGTGCGTCGTCATCATCCAGCATCGCAAAGTCGGATGCGGGAGCAGAAGCAGGGGCACTGTAAGCGGGAGCGGAGTAGGAATTGCCGCCATAGGCATTTCCCTCGCTGGCGCGCTTGCTTTCGCCGAAGTAGACATTGTCTGCTACTACCTCTGCGGTGCGGCGCTTGTTGCCGTCCTTGTCGGTCCAGCTGCGGATCTGGAGCCGTCCCGAAACCACGGCCATGGAGCCCTTGGTGAAATACTTGGAGACAAATTCTCCGGTATTGCGCCAGGCAACACAGTCGATGAAATCGGTTTCCCGCTCACCGCCGTCTCTGCCGCCGAAGTCACGGTCGACAGCCACAGTGAAACTGGCAACAGCGATGCCGCTGCCGGTCCGGCGAAGCTCGGGATCACGGGTCAGGCGACCCATAATGGTGATGTGGTTGAGCATAATTTTACTCCTCCACTACGGTGGTCAGGCAGCGCATGACACCTTCGGTGATCTTCATAACGCGCTCCAGCTCAGCGGGGAATTCGGGCTTGGACTCGAAGTTCATCAGAACATAGTAGCCCTCGGGCAGATCATTGATGGGATAGGCCAGGCGACGCTTGCCCCACTCATCGATGTTCAGCAGAGTACCCTCCGCCTCCACCATTGCCTTGAACTTTTCCACAAGTGCGGCGATGCCCTCTTCGCCCTGAGCAGGGTCGATGATGTAGAGCACCTCGTACTTACCGGTGATCTTAGCCATGTTGTTTGCACCTCCTTTTGGAC
>SVKX01000006.1:30560-79953 GCA_015068225.1 Oscillospiraceae bacterium | reverse complement strand
AGCCGTCCAGGATGGCGTCGATGATGCCGCGGGTATCCTTGATGGAGATACGCTTGCCGGTGCCGTTCCAGCCGGTGTTGACCAGGTAAGCCTTGGCGCCGGACTTCTCCATCTTCTTGACCAGCTCCTCACCGTACTTGGTGGGATGCAGCTCCAGGAAGGCTGCGCCGAAGCAGGCGGAGAAGGTGGGAGTGGGCTCGGTGATGCCGCGCTCGGTGCCGGCCAGCTTGGAAGTGAAGCCGGACAGGAAGTAGTACTTGGTCTGCTCGGGGGTCAGGATGGAAACGGGAGGCAGAACGCCGAAAGCGTCAGCGGACAGGAAGATGACGTTCTGAGCGTCGGGACCTGCGGAGACGGGGCGAATGATCTTCTCGATGTGGTTGATGGGGTAGGAAACGCGGGTGTTCTCGGTGACGGAGCCGTCAGCAAAGTCACACTTGCCGTTTTCATCAACAGTAACGTTCTCCAGCAGGGCGTTGCGCTTGATGGCATTGTAGATGTCGGGCTCGGACTCGGGATCCAGGTTGATGACCTTAGCATAGCAGCCGCCCTCGAAGTTGAAGACGCCGTTGTCGTCCCAGCCGTGCTCGTCGTCGCCGATCAGCAGACGCTTGGGATCGGTGGACAGAGTGGTCTTGCCGGTGCCGGACAGACCGAAGAACAGAGCGGTGTTCTCACCGTTCATGTCGGTGTTGGCGGAGCAGTGCATGGAAGCCATGCCGTTCAGGGGCAGGTAGTAGTTCATCATGGAGAACATGCCCTTCTTCATCTCGCCGCCGTACCAGGTGTTCAGGATGACCTGCTCACGGGAGGTCAGGTTAAACAGAACTGCGGTCTCAGAGTTCAGACCCAGCTCCTTGAAGTTTTCGACCTTAGCCTTGGAAGCATTGTAGATGACGAAGTTGGGCTCGAAGTTCTTCAGCTCTTCCTCGGAGGGAGTGATGAACATGTTCTTAACGAAGTGAGCCTGCCATGCCACTTCCACGATGAAGCGGATCGCCATACGGGAGTCGGGGTTGGTGCCGCAGAACAGGTCCATGACATACAGCTTCTTGTTGGACAGCTGCTTCAGAGCCAGCTCCTTGCAGGCGTTCCAAGCTTCCACGGAAGCGGGCTTGTTGTCGTTGGCGAATTCCTTGGAGGTCCACCACACGGTGTCCTTGGAGGTCTCGTCCATGACGATGAACTTGTCTTTGGGGGAACGGCCGGTGTAGATGCCGGTCATAACGTTGACAGCGCCCAGCTCGGTAACCTGGCCCTTATCAAAGCCTTCCAGAGTGGGATCGGTCTCAGCTGCGAACAGCTCTTCGTAGGAGGGATTGTAGACAATCTCGGTGGTGCCGGTAATGCCATACTTGGTCAGATCAAGATTTGCCATTTTTTATAACCTCTTTCATTATAATATAATAGTAATACCGCGCACATAACGAGGTATCCCATATTTTGCAATGTTATCATACACTATCAAAAAGGGAAAATCAATAATAATCGCGATTTAATTTTTACATATCTCGCCACAGCCGGTGCTGTTTCCCGCGAAGGAACTAAAGTTCGGCAAAAAACGAGATATGGAAACCTGAAAAGGAGAAAAATGTATTTACTTTCCAGACCCCTTATGTTAGAATGTATGTGGTGAAGATTGGGCTTTTCTTTCCTTTTCAAAAGCCTTTTGATACATCCAAATTCATATTTTAATCTACGGAGGTTACATACACAATGGCAAAAAAAGTTCAGTTTGTGGAGACTGTGCTGCGTGACGCAAACCAGTCCCTCATCGCAACCCGCCTGCCCTTCGAGAAGTTCGAGCCCATGCTCGAGACCATCGACAAGGCCGGCTACTATGCCGCAGAGTGCTGGGGCGGTGCTACTTTCGACGTCTGCCTGCGCTACCTGAACGAAGATCCCTGGGAGCGTCTGCGCAAGATCCGCGCCAAGATGCCCAACACCAAGCTGCAGATGCTGCTGCGCGGCCAGAACGTTCTGGGCTACTCCCACTATCCCGATGATTTCGTAAAGCTGTTCGTTGCCAAGGCTGTGGAAAACGGCATCGATGTGATCCGCATTTTCGACGCTCTGAACGACGTGAACAACATGAAGGTCGCCATGGAAGCCACCGTTAAGGCCGGCGCCATTGCTTCCGGCACCATTTCCTACACCACTTCTCCTGTTCACACCCACGCCAAGTACGTGGAGATGGTCAAGGAGCTGAAGGAAATGGGCGCTTCCACCATCTGCATCAAGGACATGGCCGGTATCATGGGTCCCCAGGAGGCTTACGATCTGGTCTCCGCCATTAAGGACGCTGTGGATCTGCCCATCGACCTGCACACCCACTCCACCACCGGTCTTGCCTTCATGACCTACCTGAAGGCTGTGGAAGCCGGCGTGGACATCATCGACACCGCCATTTCTCCCTTCTCCGGCGGCACCAGCCAGCCCGCTACCGAAACCATGGCTTACGCACTGCGTCAGCTGGGCTATCAGGTGGATCTGGATGATACCTGCACCAAGAAGATGGCCGACTACTTCAAGGGCATTCGCGACGGCTTCCTGGCTGACGGCACTCTGATGCCCAAGTCCATGGCTACCGACACCCAGTGCCTGACCTATCAGATCCCCGGCGGTATGCTCTCCAACCTGCTGAGCCAGCTGAAGCAGATGAATGCGCTGGATAAGTTCGATGAGGCCCTGATCGAGACTCCCAAGGTCCGTAAGGATATGGGCTATCCTCCCCTGGTCACCCCCACCTCTCAGATGGTCGGCGTGCAGGCGGTTACCAACGTGCTCCAGGGCGAGCGCTACAAGAAGGTCTCCAAGGAGATCAAGGCTTACTGCCGCGGTGAGTACGGCCGTACCCCCGCTCCCATCGATCCCGAGGTTCAGAAGCTGATCCTGGGCGACGAGAAGCCCCTGGAGGGCCGCTATGCTGACTCTCTGGCTCCCGTTGTGGAAGACACCCGCAAGAAATTAGGGGATCTCGCCAAGACCGATGAGGATGTGCTGAGCTACATCGCATTCCCCAACCTGGCCGAGAAGTTCCTGGAGGAACGCAAGGCCAAGGAAGAGAATGTGGCTACCTACTCCATCGTGGAAGCCTAAGGAGGACAGTTTATGGATAACATTGGTATCCTGGACGCCGGTATCGTGGCGCTGCTGGGCTACGGTGTGGTCTTCTTCGGCCTGATCCTGCTGATGATCGTCCTTACCGTCATGGGCAAGATCTTCATTGCTGCCGGCAACAGAAAGAAGGCCCCTGCTACTGCCGCTCCCGTCGCTGCCCCCGCTCCTGTGGCTGCGCCTGTCTGCGATGAGGCTGCTCCCGGCACTGCCGGCCAGCTGAAGCTGTACGACACACCCCCCAAGACTGCCGCCATGCTTATGGCCATCGTAGCTGACAAGATGGGTAAGCCCCTGAATGAGCTGCGCTTCATTTCCATCAAGGAGGTTCAAGAATAATGAAATATAAAGTAACCCTCAACGGCCGCACCTACGAGGTGGAGGTCGAGGCCGGCAAGGCCATGTGCGTTGCCGAATACGAGGCTTTTGCCCCCGCAGCTGCTCCTGTGGCTGCCGCAGCTGCTCCTGTTGCTGCTGCTCCCGTGGCTGCACCTGCCGCAGCCGGCGTTACCGTTTCCGGCGGTGAGAGTGTCAATGCTCCCATGCCCGGCAACATCCTGAAGGTCAATGTTTCCGTGGGCCAGTCCGTCAAGAAGGGCGAGGTTCTGGTTGTTCTGGAAGCCATGAAGATGGAAAACGAGATTATGGCCCCCTGTGACGGCGTGGTTTCTGCTGTTCCCGTAGCCAAGGGCGCTACTGTCAACACCGGCGATCTGCTGGTGGCTATCGGCGGCACCGTTACCGCTGCTGCTCCCGCTCCTGTGGCTGCTCCTGCTCCCGTAGCTGCTCCTGTTGCTGCTCCTGCCCCTGTGGCTGCTGCTCCCGTGGCCGGCGAGGCTGTGAAGGCTCCCATGCCCGGCAACATTCTGAAGGTCAATGTGGCTGCCGGTCAGGCTGTCAAGGCCGGTGAGGTGCTGGTGGTACTGGAAGCTATGAAGATGGAAAATGAGATCATGGCCCCCAGAGCCGGCTCCGTTGCACAGGTGCTGGTACAGAAGGGCGCTACCGTGAACACCGACGATGTTCTGGTCGTCCTCGCGTAAGGAGGGCAACCAATGGTAAATGTTGGTGAAATTCTGCTGGGCCTGTGGGAGAAATCCGGTTTTGCGGCCCTGTCCTCCGGTTTTATGACCGGCGGCTGGCAGAACCTGGTGATGCTGGTCATCGCCTGTGTGCTGCTGTATCTTGCCATTGTTAAGAAGTTCGAGCCCCTGCTGCTGGTTGGTATCGCTTTCGGCTGTCTGCTGACCAACCTGCCCAAGGCAGGTCTGTACCATCAGGAGCTGTGGGATGCCTTTATGAATCCCGACAGCCCGGTATATCACAGCTACGGCGCCATCATGCGTGAGGGCGGCTTGCTGGATATCTTCTACATCGGCGTTAAGACCTCTCTGTATCCCTGTCTGATCTTCATGGGCGTTGGCGCTATGACCGACTTCGGCCCTCTGCTCAGTAATCCCAAGTCCCTGCTGCTGGGTGCTGCTGCCCAGATGGGCGTGTTCGCCGCATTCTTCGGTGCCATTGCTATGGGCTTTACCGGCACGGAAGCCGCTTCCATCGGCATCATCGGTGGTGCGGACGGTCCTACCGCCATCTTCCTGACCAGCCAACTGGCACCCCACCTGCTGGGCGCCATCGCTGTGGCTGCCTACTCCTATATGGCGCTGATCCCCATGATCCAGCCGCCCTTTATGCGTTTGCTGACCACTCCCAAGGAGCGTCAGATCAAGATGATCCAGAGCCGTACTGTTTCCAAGACGGAAAAGATTATTTTCCCCATCCTGGTCACTATTTTCGTGGCTCTGCTGCTGCCTGACACCGCTCCTCTGATCGGCTGCCTGATGCTGGGCAACCTGTTCAAGGAGACCGGCTGCACCGACCGTCTTTCCGACACTGTGCAGAACGCTCTGATGAACATTGTCACCATTCTGCTGTCCACTGCTGTTGGCGCTACCATGGTGGGCTCTACCTTCCTGACTGTACAGACTCTGAGTATCGTCGTGCTTGGCGTTTGCGCATTCATCCTGTCCACTGTCGGCGGTCTTCTGGGCGGCAAGATTATGTGCATCCTGACCCGAGGCAAGGTCAACCCCCTGATCGGCTCTGCCGGTGTTTCTGCCGTTCCTATGGCAGCCCGTGTTGCCAATCTGGAAGGCCAGAAGGCCAACCCCTCCAACTTCCTGCTGATGCATGCCATGGGTCCCAATGTGGCCGGCGTTATCGGCTCCGCCATCGCCGCAGGCTTCCTGCTCAGCGTTTTCGGTGGCTAAGCCAACAGGCTGCGAAGCAGACTGTTATGCATTTTCCAGCCACAGCGTGGCAGGAAGGATGCGTAAGCAGGCTTCCTGCTCAGCGTTTTCGGTGGCTAAGCATACTATTTAGAAGAACAGCCCGCTGCATTTGCAGCGGGCTGTTTTCATATAAGAAAGGCGCGGCCTAAGCCGCGCCCTTCCTTATTTCATTCTCTTTTCCAAGGTGGATGTGTTCAGCGAGGATAAATACAGCCTTGTCAGGCCATATTCCGCCGTCAGCACAAAGGCCTTGGGCAGATCATCACAGGGGACTACCTGCCCCTCCTTTTCTGCCCGCTCCAGAAATTCACGTCCCCGGGCGTTAATGGTGGTATTGTCCAGATCAAAGATGCCGATAATGGACGAATCCCGCACCGCCATATCATTGCCGATAGAAAGATACATCCTTATTCCCCCTTGATCCGTTTCCACTGTTCCACAGCCAACTCATCACAGCGGTTGTTATAGGGGTTCTCGGCATGGCCCTTGACCCAGTGATAGCGAAGCTCGTGGCGCATGGTAAGATTCAGAAGCACTTCCCACAGATCCGGATTCAGGGCCGGCTTTTTATCCGACTTGATCCAGCCCTTTTTCCGCCAGCCCCAGGCCCAGCCTTTTTCCAGGGCATCAATGACATACTTGGAATCGGAATACAGTTCCACAATGCAGGGCTCTTTCAACGCCTGCAATCCCTTGATCACCGCGGTGAGCTCCATGCGGTTGTTGGTGGTATTCTCCTCGCCGCCGCAGAGCTCCTTCTGGCTGCCGTTATACATGAGGATCGCGCCCCAGCCACCGGGACCGGGGTTGCCGGAGCAAGCCCCGTCGGTATAAAGGGTCACGGTCTTCATGCTTGCGTCTCCTCCATGGCGTCGATCCGCTCCATGGAAACCAGACTGTTGCCCTCCTCGATGCGCATAACGATGACGCCCTGCACATCCCGCTTGTAAATATTGATGGTAGAGGCAGGAATGCGGATAATGACGCCGCTGTTTTCAATGAGCATCACATCATCGTTTTCGCCCACCACACGGCAGCCTGCAATGGCGCCGGTCTTGGGAGTAATGTTATAGTTCTTCAGGCCCTTGCCACCCCGGCTCTGAGGGATCTTCTCCCCGTCGGGGCCGGTGCGCAGGTACTCCTGCAGCTCGGTGCGCTTGCCGAAGCCATTTTCGGTGACGGTGAGCAGGGTCTTGCCCTCCTCCACCTTTTCCGCGCCGATGACATAGTCCTCACCGGTGAGGGTGATGCCCCGGACGCCCATGGCATCTCTGCCCATGGGACGGACATCATTTTCATGGAAGCAGATGGCCATACCCTCCCGGGTGGCGAGGATGATCTTATCGTCGCCAAGGGTACGGATCACATTGATCAGATGATCGCCCTCATCCAGGGTCAGGGCACGAATGCCGCCCTTGCGGTTGGTCTTCAGCGCAATAAAGGGAATGCGCTTGACGGTGCCGTTGCGGGTGACCATCATCAGGTACTCATTTTCGTCAAATTCCCGGGTGACCACCATGGCGGTGACGGATTCTCCGCCCTCCAGCGGCAGCACATTGACAATAGCTGTGCCACGGGCGGTACGACCGGCCTCGGGAATCTGGTAGCCCTTGCGGTGGTGGACCTTGCCCTTATCGGTGAAGAACAGGATATGATCGTGGGTAGATGCCACATTCAGGCTCTTGACATAGTCCTCATCCTTCAGATTCTGGGCATTGACGCCACGGCCGCCGCGGCTCTGGGTACGGTAGGTATCCACCGGCATCCGCTTGATATAGCCCTGATTGGAGAGGGTAAAGACGCAGGTCTCCTCCTCAATCAGATCCTCAATGTCGATCTCGTCCTCAATATCCTGAATTTCCGTCTTGCGGGTATCGCCGAACTTGTCCCGGATCTCCACCAGCTCTTCCCGAAGGACAGCCTTCATCTTTTCAGGATCCGCCAGCAGCTCCAGGAAATAAGAGATTCTCTGCTGCAGTTCGTTGTACTCGTTCTGCAGCTTTTCCCGATCCAGACCCTGCAGGGCCTTCAGCCGCATATCCAGAATGGCCTGTGCCTGCACATCCGACAGGCTGAAGCGTTCCATCAGCCGCAGTTTGGCATCGTCATAAGCGGAGCGGATAATGCGGATAACTTCATCAATGTTGTCCTGAGCGATGATCAGACCCTCCAAAAGGTGGGCACGCTCTCTTGCCTTGCGCAGGTCAAATTCCGTCCGGCGGGTCAGCACTTCCATCTGGAAGGCAAGATACTCGTCCAGAATCTGGCGCAGGCTAAGGATCTTGGGCTGCTTCTGGTCATCTACCAGTGCCAGCATAATGATGCCAAAGCTACTTTGCAGCGCAGTCTGCTTAAACAGGTTATTCAGCACAACCTGGGGATTGGCATCCTTTTTCAGCTCAATGACCATACGCATACCGTTGCGGTCAGTTTCATCCCGCAGGTCGGAAATGCCGTCCAGGCGCTTGTCCTTCACCTGCTCGGCGATGGTCTTGATCAGCTGACGCTTATTGACCTGATAAGGAAGCTCGGTGACGATAATGCGGATCCGGTCCTTGCCAAATTCCTCGAATTCCGTCCGGGCGCGGACCACCACCTTGCCTCTGCCGGTGGCATAGGCGGCGCGGATACCGCTGCGGCCCATAATAATGCCGCCGGTGGGGAAATCCGGACCGGATACATGCTCCATCAGGTCGGACATGGTCACTTCCGGATCATCCAGCACGGCCACGCAGGCATTGATGACTTCCGTCAGGTTGTGGGGCGGAATATTGGTAGCCATACCGACGGCGATGCCGGAAGAGCCGTTTACCAGCAGGTTGGGGAACCGGCTGGGCAGAACCCGGGGCTCGGAGCGGCTTTCGTCAAAGTTGGGATCCCAGTTAATGGTTTCCTTGTCGATATCCCGAAGCATCTCATTGGAGAGCTTGCTCAAGCGGGCTTCTGTATAACGGTAAGCCGCCGCGGGGTCGCCGTCCACAGAGCCGAAGTTGCCGTGGCCATCCACCAGCATATAGCGCATGGAGAAATCCTGGGCAAGACGGACCATGGCATCGTAAACCGACGCGTCGCCATGGGGATGGTACTTACCCAGCACATCACCGACACAGGTGGCAGACTTTTTGAAAGGCTTGTCCGAGGTCAGACCGCTTTCATACATGGTGTACAAAATGCGGCGGTGGACAGGCTTCAAACCGTCCCGCACATCGGGCAGCGCACGACCGACGATGACGGACATGGCATACTCAATATAAGATTTTTCCATTTCATCCACCAGATTGCTCTGGGTGATGTGCTGATCCGGGAACAGAATATCCTCTGGCTTGTAGCTTCGATTATGTGCCATAAAGCACCTCCAATTATTTTACGCTCTGACTTTTTACTTCGGTTGGGTGTGCTCGGCCCCCTCGTTTTGAGGGGGCTGTCAAAACACTGTTTTACGGTGTTTTGACTGGGGGAGTTCCCCTACGATATCTCCCCTTTACTGTTTGATCAATCACACTGCAAACCTCGTAAAAATGTTTATCTATATCGGTATTGCAGAATCTCACTATTTCAACACCAAACTGATTGATAATTTTCGTCCTTTGCTCATCTTTTTTTATTGCATCTTTATAATAATGCCCACCGCCATCTAACTCGATGGCAAGTTTTGCTGCCGCACAATAAAAGTCTACGATATATTTATCGATCATTTTTTGCCGTTGAAAGCGAACCGGATACTTTGAAAGAAAACAATACCATAGTTTTCTTTCCCATGGGGTCATTTCCTTTCGAAGTTTTCTTGCCCTAGCTACATTGCATGATTTATATGGCATAATAACTCCCCCAGTCAGCCTATTCGGCTGACAGCCCCCTCAAAACGAGGGGGCCAAGGCTTTCCCACTTAAATATCAATATTGATGGCGTACTTTGCGTTGCGCTCGATCCATTCCTTACGGGGCTCTACCTGCTCGCCCATGAGGATGGTAAAAATCTCATCTGCCCTTCTGGCATCCTCCAGCGTGATCCGGCGCAGGGTTCGCTTTTCAGGATCCATGGTGGTCTCCCACAGCTCGTGGGGGTCCATTTCACCCAGACCCTTAAACCGGCTGATATCCACTCTGGCATTGCTGTCTCCGCGCATTTCGGCGGATACCAGATCCCGCTCCTCATCGGAGTAGGCCACTCGCTCAGTCTTGCCCCGCTTCAGCTTATAAAGAGGGGGCACAGCGGAAAATACAAAGCCGTTTTCGATCAGCGGCCGCATATATCGGAAGAAGAAGGTGAGCAGCAGCGTCCGGATATGGGCGCCGTCCACGTCCGCATCGGACATGATGATGACCTTGTGATAGCGCAGCTTTTCAATATCAAAATCCTCGCCGATGCCGCCGCCCAGGGCGATGATCAGGGGGGACAGCTTGTCGTTTCCGTAAACCTTGTCCACACGGGCTTTTTCCACATTCAGCATCTTACCCCACATGGCCAGAATCGCCTGAAAACGGGAGTCTCTGCCCTGAATGGCAGAGCCAGCAGCGGAGTCACCCTCGACGATGTAAAGTTCGCAGAGCGTGGGATCTTTTTCGTTGCAATCCTGCAGCTTGTCCGGCATACCGCCGGATTCCAGACCTGTTTTGCGGCGGGCATTTTCCCGTGCCTTTCGGGCAGCTTCCCGGGCGCGGTTAGCCATCATGGCCTTTTCCAAAATGATCTTGGCGGTCTGGGGATGCTCCTCGAAATAGGTGGCCAGCTGCTCGCCAACGATCTGCTCCACAAGGGTGCGGATATAGGCATTGCCCAGCTTTGCCTTGGTCTGGCCCTCAAACTGCGCATCTGTCAGCTTGACGGAGATAATGGCGGTAATGCCCTCACGGCAATCCTCGCCGGAGACCTTATCATCGCCTTTAATAATGCCGTTTTTCAGGCCGTAGTTGTTCAGCACACGGGTCAGCGCGGTCTTGAAGCCGGTCTCATGCATGCCGCCCTCGGGGGTGTTGACCTCGTTAGCAAAGGAGAGCAGGAATTCATTGTATCCATCGTTATACTGCATGGCGATCTCCGCGGAGGCATCGCCCTTCATTCCCTGCATGTAGATCACATCGCTGTGGATGGCAGTTTTGTTCCGGTTGCACCATGTGGCAAATTCCCGGATACCGCCCTCGTAGCACATGGTGTCGGAAACCGGCTCATCAGCCCGGTCATCGGTAATGGAAATCCGCAGACCGGCGGTCAAAAATGCCTTTTCCCGCATACGGGTATGGAGGATCTCATAATCATAGACCGTATCGTCAAACATTTCGGGATCCGGCTGGAAGGTGACCTCGGTACCGGTCTTATCCGTCTTGCCAACGATCTTCATTTCCTGGGTGATCTGGCCGCGGGCAAACTTCATTTCATAAATGTTGCCTTCCTTATAGACCCGCACCTGCAGCCAGGAAGACAGGGCATTGACAACAGACGCACCAACGCCGTGCAGACCGCCGGAAACCTTGTAGCCGCCACCGCCGAACTTACCGCCGGCATGGAGCACCGTAAAGACAACTTCCAGAGCAGGCTTGCCGGTCTGGGCCTGAATGTCAACAGGGATACCGCGGCCATCATCGGTAACGGTAATGGAATTACCGGCATTGATGGTGACCGAAATATTCTTGCAGTAGCCCGCCAGCGCCTCATCGATAGAATTATCCACGATCTCATACACCAGATGGTGCAGACCGGAGCTGGATGTGGAGCCGATATACATACCGGGGCGCTTACGGACAGCCTCCAGACCCTCCAGAACCTGAATTTGTTCCGCGCCGTATTCCTGTGTTACTTTCGTTTCGTCAGACATGATTGTCCTCCTAATTCATATTCCATAGCCTCCCTCTGATGAGGGAGGTGGCTCCGCAAAGCAGAGACGGAGGGAGAGAAATTACTCCCCAGTCACCCCTTGACAAGGGGAGCCTTTATATTTCCTTTTTCAATTTCCACTGTCTTACCCAATTTGGTAAACCGGTCCGGCTCGCAGCAGGTGATAAACACCTGACCGGAATCAATCTTATTCAGCACAAAATCCTGCCGCTTGGGATCCAGCTCAGAGAGCACATCATCCAGCAGCAGCACCGGCTCTTCGCCGGACTCCCGCTTCTGCAACTGCCGCTGGGCCAGCTTCAGGCTGATGGCCGCCGTGCGGGTCTGACCCTGAGAACCAAAGGCCTTCAGGCTGATGCCGGAAAGAAAAACATCAAAATCATCCTTGTGAGGGCCGGTCAGGCACTGAGCCGTCTCCAATTCCGCCCGGTAATGGGACTGCAGATGCTCCGAAAGGGCAGCTCTCAGCTCCTCTACCGGCGCAAAGGCATCCTTTACAGTAGAGACCGTCCGGTACTGGAGAGAAAATTCCTCCGCACCGCCGGAAAACTCCTTGTGGTACTCCGCCGCCGCTTTTCCAAGGGAATCATAAAATCTGGCCCGATAGGAGATCAGCAGCGCGCCCACCTGACACAGCCGGGCATTATACTCCGGCAGAATTTCCAAAAGTGCCGGATTTTCATGCCGATCCTTTAAGATCCGGCTTTTCTGCTCCAAGATCCGGTTATATTCTGCAAGGGCCGCGTCATAATTGGGCCGCAGCTGGCAAAGCGCCTGATCTCCCAGCCGCCGGCGGGCAGATGCACCGGCTTTCAGGACCATCAGATCCTCCGGACAGAATAAAACGGTTGACATAACTCCAGAAATATCCCCTGCGGTCTTCTTTTTCACGCCGTTATGCCAAATTTGTCGGGGCTTTCCATGGTCAAACAGCACCCAACGCAGGCTCTGTGTCCGCTCCTGAGAGAAGATTTTTCCCTCGATCTGGCCATAGCTCTGGCCAAACCGGATCATTTCTCCGGTTTTCTGGGCCCGAAAGCTTTTTCCCGAGCCAAGATAGGCAATGGCTTCCAGAAGATTTGTCTTTCCCTGGGCATTTTGACCCACAATCAAGTTCACACCGGGGTCAAATTCCACTTCCAGATCTTCATAATTCCGGAAATTTTGCAGCTTCAGTGCTTCAAGCTTCATGGCTGCAAATCTTATACTCCTGCCCCTCATAGCCGAAGCTGTCACCGGGGTATAACTTCTTTCCCCGCATGGTGCAGACTTCTCCGTTGACGGTCACGAAACCATCCTGAATCTCCGCCTTGGCTGCGCCGCCGGTGGGCAGGATGTTCGCAAGTTTCATGGCTGATTCCAGCTTAATGAACTCTGTTTCAATGACCACAGGAACATAAGGGAGCTTTCTTTTAACTGTAACTTTCATAAATTACTCCAAGGTTAGCTGTTTTTAATTCTTACCGGAAGCACCATGTAAGCAAAATCATGCTTATCGTCCACCGGTGTCAAAACGATGGGACTCAGACCGTTTGTCAGCTCCAACACCACTTCCTCGCTGGGAACTACCCGCAAAGCATCTGCCAGATACCGGACATTAAAGCCGATCTCCAGCTCCTTGCCGTCGCCGGCGATGGCGCAGCGGTCCTCGGCAGCGCCGATGGTGGTATTGGTCCGCAGCTGCAGCACCTGATCGGAGAACACACAGCGCACAGGGCTCTTATATTTTTCCGAGACGATCAAACCCACGCGCTCAATGGAGCTGGCCAAATCCGATACATTGGCCACCAGCTTCACCGGGCAATTGGCAGGCACTACCTTTCTCCAATCCAGAAAATCGCCTTCCAGCAGACGGCAGATCAAGATAGAAGTGCCGATCTGGAACAGAATGTGCTTGGGTCCCAGAGTGAAGGATGCTTCTTCATCACTGTCAGTGAGGATTTTTTCCACTTCTTTAAGTCCTGCGGCAGGAACTACAAAGTTCAAAGTTCTGCCGGCAGGAGATTCCAGATGCCAGGTCCGGCGAGCAAGGCGGAAGCCATCCACCGCAATGGCAGAAACGGAATTTTCCTCTACCTCGAATTTCACACCGGTGTGGATGGGTCGTGCCTGATTATCCGAAACCGCAAAAATCGTGCCGGAAATTAAGTTTTTCAGGGCATTCTGGGGAATCTGCACACTTCTTCCCGTATTCACATCGGGAAGTTCCGGATAATCACTGGAAGCTTCCGCGGAAATGGTAAAAGACGCATACCCCGCCCGGATGGAGACCTTGTAATTTTCGTCCACCAGCACCGTCACCGGTCCTTCCGGCAGACGGCGGATGATATCCCCGAAAAGTCTTGCCGGCAGGATGCATTCACCTGCATCAAAAACCTCTGCCTCGATCTGGCAGGAAATGGCAGTTTCCATATTATAGCCGGTCAAATTCAGGTCCTGACCTGCCTTGCAGAGAATACCCTCCAAAACAGTAAGACTGCTCTTTTGGGCAACGGTCCGGCTGGCAATATTCAGCCCTTGCAAAAGCATACTTTTTTCACAGGTAAAACGCATATGCGATCGTCCTTTCTGTATATAATAAAAGATATATATATTCAGATATAATTATTGTAGAAGAAACAGCAGTAGAAAAAACTTATGTGGAAAACTCGAATTTTTCTTAGGGGCGCAACCACTTTTTCTCCACAGCCCATTGTGTATAAAAAGAAGGTTTTTCACAGGGGAAAAAGAAGGAAAGGAAAAGAGGGTTTTTCCACAGAAAACTTTTCCACATTCCACAGCCTCTGTGGAAAAAATTACAGACAGGAGTTGATATTTGCAGTAATGTCCCGGATGTTGTTCTGCAGAGTGGTATCGCCCTGTTTCAGAGCCATCTCCACCTTGCGGATGGCGTAGAGCGCGGTGGTATGATCCCGGGCAAATTCTCTGCCGATGTCCGGCAGGGAGAGATTGGTCAGCTTCCGGATCAGATACATAGCCACCTGCCGGGCTTCTGCTGTGCCCTTGTTTTTCAAAGAGCCCCGCAGAACGATCTCGTCCACAGAGTAGAATTTGCAGACCTGACTGATGATCAGGCTGGGAGTAGGCAGGGCATTTCCCTCCACCTTGAACATATCGTTGATGGCCCGGGAAATATTGTTCAGATCCAGGGGCATATCGTTTAGATCCCGATAGGCCAGAATCTTTTTCACCGTACCCTCGATCTGCCGGACATTGTTGGTCACATTGATAGCAATGTAGTTGCAAACATCATCATCCAGATTCAGACCCAGACCCTTGGCCTTGTTTTTCAGGATGGCCATGCGGGTCTCGTAATCCGGGGGATTGATGTCCGCGATCAGACCCCACTGGAAACGACTACGCAGACGATCCTCCAGGGTCAGCATATCGTCGGGCTTCCGGTCGGAGGTCAAAACGATCTGCTTATGCTCCTCATAGAGCTTATTGAAGGTATGGAAAAATTCCTCCTGGGTGGATTCCTTACCGGCAATAAACTGGATGTCATCCACCAAGAACAGATCCGCTTCCCGGTATTTGCTCCGGAATTCGATATTTTTACCGGTTTTGATGGCATCGATCAGCTCATTGGTAAACTGATCGCCCTTGATATAGACAATATTGGCATCCGGATTTTCCTTGCGGATACCGTTGGCAATGGCATACAGAAGATGGGTCTTGCCCACGCCGGGAGGGCCGTAAATAAACAAGGGGTTGTACACCTCTCCGGGGTGATTGGTAACGGCAATGGCCGCGCCATGGGCAAACCGGTTGGACGGGCCCACCACAAAGCTGTCAAAGCTGAACTGGGGATTAAAATCCATGGAGGTGCTGGGTTTGCCTTTGGACTGGAATTCTTCCAGCTCCTTATCGTCAAAAACGATCAGCTTGGCATCGGAATGAAAGATCTCCTTCAGGGCATCCTCAATGTAACCGGTACAGCGCAGGCGGATGATCTCCCGCCGGAAATCGGAAGAGGAATGGATGATCAGATGCTGCTCGTTCAGCTCCACAACCTCCGCATCATCAAACCAGGCAGAGACGGTAATATCCCCAAGACAGGCTTCCAAGTGGTTTACAATCTTTGCCCAGACATAGGCGGATGAGTACATAGCGCGGCTCCTTTCTTTTGTGTTTCGGTCATAGTTTCTCACCGTAAATTTTATCACATTTCTGTGTAAAAAACAAGGATTTTTTGCAATATACAATATAAAAAAAGAATTGCCCGCAGATTTTTCTGCGGGCAAAGTAAATCAGGGTTGCGATGAAGAAAAAAGAGTGTCAATGGAGGCAAACCGGAAGCCCTGTTCTTCCCATTTTGTCAAAAGTTCATCCAGAATTTCAGCATTTGTGGTAGAGGTGGAGTGCAGCAGCACCACGGCGCCATTGTGGGTTCGGGGCAGGAGCTTGGAAAAAGCGTAATCCGCGGTGGGCTGCTTCTTCTGATCCCAGTCCACATAGGCAAGACTCCAAAAAACCGTCTTATATCCCAGGGCCTTGGCCATCTGCAGATTGGTTTCCGAATAAGTGCCCTGAGGCGGGCGGTAATACTTTTCCATGGGACTTCCGATGGTATCCTCATACAGCTCCTCCAAGGAAGAAAGCTCCTTCTGGAAGGCATTCTGGTCCGCGATCTTGCTCATATCATAGTGGTGCATGGTGTGATTTCCCACAATATGCCCCTCCGAAACCATCCGGCGCACCAGATCTGCATTCTGCTCTATGTAATTTCCCACCAGAAAAAATGCCGCCGGTACCTGATGCGCCTTCAAAACATCCAGTATTTTTGTGGTGCAGCCGTTTTCGTAACCGGCATCAAAAGTTAGATATATCACCTTTTCTTCGGTGTTTCCCAGATAAACCGCATCATATTTTTCAAGCTGCTCCACCGTTGCAGGCCCGTTGGGCGCAATTCCCTCGGTGCGGAAGCTCAGGCCCCACGAGCCGGTTGATATAACACTATTCAGCATCAAATGCAGACCAAATCCCAGGGCGGCGCAAAGGGCACCGATGAGAATAATAAGATCCCGTTTTCGCATAAAAAATCCCCTCCTGGGACAATCTATGCCCCGGGAGAGGAAACATGCAGAGAATTATTTCTTCTTTTTCTGCTTATTCAGCTGGGTCAGGCAGACCATCAAAAGGCAGGCCCACAAAAACAGGCTGACGACCCATGCCTGCGCGCAGACCATAGGCACAGATACAAACAGCAGCGCCACATAAATGGTCATGCCCACATTGTAAGAAAAGGCCAGAGACATGAAGTTCAGGATCAGCAAAACAAAGGTTAAGACAAGGCTAACAAGGGAAATTGTCCGGATCCTGCGGATCACCTTAAATTCCCGGCGGGGAATGGCCCAGTAAAGCAGCATGGCCGGCGGCAGGAAGAACAAAAGTCCCAAGATCAGCATAAAGCCGGAAAGCACGCCCTGGGGATTGGGTATAAAGGAAAAGGTAAGGCAGATACTATACATAGCCGCCCAACCGGCCCACAAATTGGATTTTTTCATAGCTAAACTCCTTAAAAAGGGAAAGTGCCCCCTTATTGTAACCCATCGCCGCAGGAAAGACAAGGAAAAAATACTGGACAGGGGAACATAATTCTGGTATAATCAAAGAATCTTATAAGGAAAGGGAGTATCGTCCCATGAAATGTCCTTTTTGCGGCGACCAGGAAAGTAAAGTCGTAGATTCCAGACGCAGTGAGGATGGCAACAGCATCCGCCGCCGGCGGGAGTGCATTGCCTGCCAGCGCCGGTTCACCACATATGAGATCGTGGAAAGCCTGCCCATTATTGTGGTCAAGCGGGACGGTACCCGCCAGAGCTTCGACCGGAACAAGATCCTCAATGCCATGGTCCGTGCTTTCGACAAGCGGAAGGTGGAAATGGCGGATTTGGAGCGGATCACAACCGAGATCGAGCAGACCATTCAAAATACGCTGGAGCGGGAAGTCAGCACCGACAAGATCGGTGAGATGGTCATGGCCCGCATCAAAGCCATTGACGAGGTGGCGTACATCCGTTTTGCATCTGTCTACCGCCGTTTCCAGGATGTAGGCAGCTTTGTCCAGGAAATCAATCAGTTCCTTGAGGAAAAATAAGGAGTAGCCCATGGATTTGGAACAAATCAAGTCCCTATTAGAGGGTTTTGATATTGCCGCGTTTTTGCCGGAGCTGGACACAGTGATGGGCTGGGTGGAAATGCTTCTGCGGATTTCTGTTATGGCTGGGCCCCTGCTTCTGTTGGGATTCGGCGTGCTGTATCTGGTTGCCCCGCCCAAGGAGGCCAACCACGGTCTGGGATTCCGGTGCTGGTGGGGCATGGCAAGCCTGCAGGCATGGCAGTTTACCCAGAAAATCGCAGGCTTGGTCTGGTCGGCCCTCGGCGTGGTGCTGACCATTGTGATGGCGGTGATCTGCAACGCATGGAAGCCGGAAGAACCTATGGAAATGGTCTGGAGCGCCGTGAACTGCCTGCTCTGGGAGATCGGTCTGATCTTTGTTTCCTGCATCGGCATCTATATCGCGGTGATCTTCTGCTTTGATAAGGACGGATTCCGCCGGGAATGGGGAAGAAAAGAATAACAAAAGCGGTGCTGAAAGCACCGCTTTTTATAATATATATCGCATAAGCTTACGTGATAGCTGCCAGGAAAGGTAGATTTTCAAAGCATCCGGCAAAAGATAGGGGACAACGCATTTGAAAATCACAGCCCCAAGGCCCAGCGCAGAGCCATCACCATAGACTGTGTAAAACCAGATGCAGCCGCAGCCGTAGCATAGGAGCATGGAAATTGCTGCCCATAATATATTCCATTTTTTACCAAATAAGGAAGACAAAAGCCAGTAGCATAGGCCGCAGAGCAAAAAACCCCATAAAAATCCGCCGGTAACCCCCAGCAACGCCCCGAGCCCTCCCTGAAATCCGGAAAATACAGGAAGTCCTGCAATGCCCAGACACAAATAGACAAGGATGGCCGCGCTGCCCCATTTTCCGCCCAGCACAAACAGGGCGAAAAAGACAGCAAAGCTTTGCATGGTGAAGGCAATGTCGAAAATCGGCACACTGATCCAGGCGCAAAGGGCCATCAGCGCGGAAGACAATCCGCAAAGGGCAATATTCCGGACCTTCATGCCATCACCTCATTTCCGCCACAGTGTAGCACGAAACAGAAAAAATGTCAAATTGACAGAAATAACAAAAGTCATCTAGTTAGCATGTCATCCTGAGCGAAGCGCTGAAAGCGCGAAGCCGAAGGATCCGTTTCCTGTTGAGAATTACGGATTCTTCGACTCCCCTTCAGCTACGCTCAGGGTCGCTCAGAATGACAATGAAAAACCGCCCCGGAAAACAGGGCGGTTTACATAATGTAGATAAATTACTGGTTCTTCAGGTATGCATCAATAGCGGCAGCGCCCTTCTTACCGGCGCCCATGGCAAGAATTACGGTAGCAGCACCGGTGACCGCATCGCCGCCGGCAAAAACGCCATCGCGGGTGGTCATTTCATTCTCATTGACGATCAGACAGCCCTTGCGGTTGGTTTCCAGACCGGGGGTGGTGGACCGGATCAGGGGGTTGGGGCTGGTGCCAAGGCTCATGATAACGGTGTCCACATCCAGCATAAATTCGGAATCGGGAACCGCCACAGGGCGGCGGCGGCCAGAAGCATCGGGCTCACCCAGCTCCATGCGGATGCACTTCATGCCGCAGACACGGCCATTTTCGTCGCCCACGATCTCGATGGGGTTGCACAGGGTCTTGAATTCGATGCCCTCTTCCTTGGCGTGGTGCTTTTCCTCTGCACGGGCAGGCATTTCTGCCTCGCCACGGCGGTAGACAACATAGACATTCTCCGCACCCAGACGCATGGCGCAGCGGGCAGCGTCCATGGCAACGTTACCGCCGCCGACCACAGCCACAGCCTTACTTTTGATGATGGGGGTATCGTAATTCTCGTCGTAGGCCTTCATCAGGTTGGTACGGGTCAGGTACTCGTTCGCGGACATGACGCCCACGAGGCTCTCGCCGGGAATATTCATGAACATGGGAAGACCTGCACCGCTGCCAACAAAGATGGCCTTGTAGCCCATCTCAAACAGCTCGTCAATGGTGAGAACACGGCCGATGACCATGTTGGTCATGATCTCAACACCCAAATGCTCCAGCTTCATAATGGAGTACTTTACCAGATCCTTAGGCAGACGGAACTCAGGGATACCGTAGACCAGCACGCCGCCGGGGGTGTGCAGAGCCTCAAAAATGGTTACACTGTAACCCTCCCGGGCCAGATCCGTGGCGCAGGTAACACCGGCAGGGCCGGAACCGACAACGGCCACCTTGATACCGTTGGGCTTTTTCCGTCCGCTGATCTTCTGATCGGGCTGACGGTTGTTCCAGTCGGCAACAAAGCGCTCCAGACGGCCGATGGCAACAGGCTCACCCTTAATGCCCCGGACGCACTTGGCCTCACACTGGGTCTCCTGCGGGCAGACACGGCCGGTGACTGCAGGCAGGGCATTGGTGGAGAAAATAATATCGTGAGCAGCCTTAAAATCCCGCTCCTGGATCTTTTTAATAAACTCCGGAATACGGACATTCACAGGGCAACCCTGAACACACAGAGGGTTCTTACAGCTCAGGCAGCGGTTTGCCTCCTCAACAGCCTGTTCTTCGGTATAACCCAGAGTAACTTCCTTAAAATTGCGGGCACGAACCTTGGGATCCTGCTCAGGCATGGGGACCTTGGTTTTGGACATATTTGCCATTTTATGTTCCTCCTTACTTGATCAGTTCCTTGCCCATAGCCTCTATGCGGCAGGCATGGGTTTCCTTTACCTCGCCCTCACGGGTGCGGTATGTAGCGTTGCGGCTCATCAGCTCGGCAAAATCCACCTTGTGGCCGTCAAATTCCGGGCCGTCGACACAGGCAAACTTCACTTCGCCGCCCACAGTAACCCGGCAGCCGCCGCACATGCCGGTGCCGTCCACCATAATGGGGTTCAGGGACACCATGGTCTTGACACCAAAAGGCTCAGTGGTCTTGCAGACGAACTTCATCATGGGAATGGGGCCGATAGCCAGAACCGCATCATAATCACGGCCGCTCTCCAGCAGCTGCTGGAGCTTGACGGTAACGAAGCCCTGCTCGCCGTAGGAGCCGTCATCGGTCATCAGATACATATTGTCGGAGACGGCTTTGAACTCGTCCTCCAGAATGACGATGTCCTTGTTCCGGAAGCCTACGACCACATCCACCTCAGCGCCGGCTTCCTTAAAAGCAGCGGCGGAGGGCAGAGCGATGGCACAGCCGACGCCGCCGCCGACCACGCAGACCTTCTTGATGCCCTCAGTATGGGTGGGCTTGCCCAGAGGACCGACGAAATCCCGGATATAGTCGCCCTCGTTCAGATTGCCCAGAGCGATGGTGGCAAAACCGACCTTCTGGAAAATAATGGTAACGGTACCATTTTCCCGGTCATATCCGGCGATGGTCAGGGGAACGCGCTCACCCTGCTCGTCGATACGGAATATAATAAACTGGCCAGCACGGGCCTTTTTTGCAATAAAAGGTGCTTCGATCTCCATCAAGGTGACGGAGGGATTCAGCTCTTTTTTGCGGACGATTTTGAACATGGTATCAGATCCTTCCTTTTGATAAACCGGCTGAAAAATGGGAAAATGCTTAACATTTACATTATAATGGACAGATGCCCGTTTGTCAAATACTCTTACCAGCAGAATTCCGCGGCTAAGAAATATTTGAAAAAATCCGGGGCGCAGCGGATGCTTCGCCCCGGGTGGGTATGGAAATTATTTATTCTTCAGCAGGTCACGGATCTCAGCCAGCAGCTCTTCGCTGGTGGGTGCGGGGGGATTCTTGGCGGCTTCCTCAGCTGCAGCAGCGGCTGCGGCAGCGGCGGCAGCTTCAGCAGCTTCCCGCTCCTTCCGGGAGGCGGCCTCGGTCAGGGTGTTCATGGCCTTGACGATGAAGAAGACCACCATGGCCATGATCAGGAAGTTGATAACGGCGGAGATGAAATTGCCATAAGTCAGATAGTGGGGCACATACTCCTGGCCAATCACTTCGCCGGCCTCGTTCAGCACATCCTGGTAGACGGGAACGATGCGGGGCAGCTCAAACTTCAGCTCGGAGAAATCCGTGCCGCCCATGAAGATGTTTACCACGGGCATGATCAGGTCGTTGGTCACGCTCTTGGTGATGTTGCTGAAGGCACCGCCGATGATAGTACCAACAGCCAGTGCCATGGCGTTGCCTTTGTTGATAAATGTCTTAAATTCGTCCAACAGGGAGGGCTTTCCGTTTTTCTTGCTCATTTTCTTTCTTTCCTTTCTTTTTATGTTTGAAAGTTACTTCTTTTCAATGACCTCAATGCCGCCCAGGTACTTGCGCAGCACCTCGGGAACGACGATAGAGCCGTCTGCTCTCTGGTTTTGCTCCACAATGGCGGGGAAAATACGGGAAGTTGCCAGGCCGGAGCCATTCAGGGTGTGGACGAAATCGATCTTTCCGTCAGCACGGCGGTAGCGGATATTGCCACGGCGGGCCTGATAATCCCGGGCGTTGGAAACGGAGGAGACCTCCTTATAGCCGTTCATGGAGGGGATCAGGATCTCGATGTCATAGGTTCTGGCCATGGAAGCGGAGCAGTCACCGGCAGCCAGCTTGACAGTACGGAAATGCAGACCCAGACCGGCTACCAGATTTTCGGCCTTCTTTACCAGCTCTTCAAAGGCCTCGTCAGAGCCCTCGGGAGTGGTGAACTGGAACATTTCCACCTTGTTGAACTGGTGACCTCTTACCATGCCCCGCTCGTCAGCCCGGTGAGAACCGGCCTCCCGGCGGAAGCAGGGGGTGTAGGCAAAATATTTCTTGGGCAGATCTGCTTCAGTCAGGATCTCATCCCGGTAAACAGATGCCAGTGCGGCTTCTGCGGTGGGCAGCATATAGAAGGTGCCGCCTTCTGTGGGATGGTTGGAGATTTTGAACACTTCGTCGGCAAACTTGGGGAACTGACCGGCGGTCAGACCGCACTGGTACTCCAGCATATGGGGCGGCAGGATGAAGTCGTAGCCGTCGGCGGTGTGGGTGTCGATGAAATAGTTCAGCAGCGCCCATTCCAGACGGGCACCCATGCCAGTGTACATCCAGTTGCCGGCGCCTGCCAGTTTAACGCCCCGCTCGTAGTCAATGAGGCCCAGATCGGTGCAAAGATCCACATGGTGCTTGGGCTCAAAATCAAAGCTGTGCTTTTCGCCGATATAGCGCAGAGGCTCGTTGTTCTCCTTGCCGCCGGGGAGAAGATCGGCATCCGGCAGGTTGGGCAGGGCCAGCATATTCTGATAAAGCTGCTCGTCCAGCTCCTTCAGAAGGGCCTTGTCGCTGGCGATGGTTTCGTCGATGGCAACGGATGCGGCCATATTGGCAGCGATCTGAGCCTCGATGGCGGAAACATCCTCGCCTCTTTTCTCTGCGCCCTTTTTCTGACCGAACAGCTTGCCGTTTTCCTTGGCCAGCTTGTTCTTTTCGGCAGTCTTGGTTTCTGTGGAGGTCTTCAGGGTGCGAACCTGCACATCCAGCTCCAGAATTTTGTCCACAATGGCATCGCAGTCCACTTCCTTGGCCTTCAGGCCAGCTTTGACTGCGTCGGGATTCTCCTTGATTTTACGAATGTCTAACATAGCAAATTCTCCTTATTCCTCAATGGCTTTGGGTTTAGACGGCATAATGATGGCGCAGATGATATAAGCAAAGATTCCGCTGCCGCCCAGCGCGGTCAGCAGCACCCAACCCAGCCGCACCAGCGTGGGGTCGATGGAAAAATACTCTGCGATACCGGCGCAGACGCCGTCGATTTTCTTATCCTCAGCGGATTTATACAGTTTTTTCATGGCACAGCCTTCTTATTTTTTCAGTTTCAGCAGCGCGTCCAGCAGATTCTGCAGATCCTCCGCGCCGTAAAATTCCAATTCAAACCGGCCCTTGCGCTTGCCGCTGACGATTTTTACGCCACGGCCAAGGTGCTTGCTCAGCTGTTTTTCACATTCTCCGATATAATCCACCGCCAGCGTCGGCAGCTTTTCAGGGGTGGGGGCTTTGTTCATGTTTTTACACAGCAGCTCTGCCTGCCGGACAGAAAGCCCTAACGCAGCGATCTTCTGGGCAGCTTCCCGCTGCTTTTTCTCAGATCCAATGCTGAGAACAGCCCTTGCGTGACCGGCGGTCAGCTTTCCGCAGCGGAGCATTTCCAGCACTTCCTCCGGAAGCTGCAGAAGTCGCAGAGCATTGGCTACCGCGGGGCGGGATTTGCCCACCCGTCGGGCGGCGTCCTCCTGGGTCAGGCCGTGATCCTGCATCAGACTCTGGTAACCCAGCGCCTCTTCCACAGGGTTCAAATCCTGCCGCTGCAGATTTTCAATCAGGGCCAGCTCCATGGCCTTTTTATCGTCTGCTTCGATGATCACCGCAGGAACTTCCTGAAGGCCTGCCAGACGGGCAGCCCGCCAGCGGCGCTCACCGGCGATAATCTGATAGTATCCGTTTGCCAGTTCCCGCACCGTCAAGGGCTGCAGGATGCCATGCTCGGTGATGGAGTCTGCCAAGGCCTGAAGCTCCTCTTCGTCAAAGTTCTGACGGGGCTGGTGGGGATTGGGCTCTACCTTGTGTAACGGCAGATGCTGATAGGGGCTTTTTTCTGTGGTTTCTTCCGCAAAATCGCCCAATAGCGCGCCAAGGCCCTTGCCGAGACCTTTTGCTGATGCCATAGTATCCATCCTTTCTATGATACCTTACAGTTTACCTTTCAGTTCTTCCGCAATGGCCTTGTAGGCCAGTGCGCCCCGGCTGGTTCGGTCGTAGACCGTTACCGGCAGACCGTGGCTGGGGGCTTCTGCAAGGCGAATGTTCCGGGGAACCACCTCGGAGCATACTTTGCCGGGGAAATGCCGGCGCACTTCCTGTGCCACCTGTGCGCAGAAGTTAGTTCTTCCGTCGTACATGGTAAGGATCACACGGAAGATCTCAAGATCCGGGTTGATCCGGCGCTTGACCATCCGCATAGTGCTCATCAGGTCGGAAAGACCCTCCAGGGCGTAATACTCGCACTGGACCGGCACAAGGATTCCGTCCGCAGCCGCCAAGGCATTCAAGGTCAGCATTTCCAAAGACGGGGGGCAGTCAATCAGGATCAGATCATAGTCAGCCTTCACTGCCTTTAAGGTCTCCGACAGCCGGTAGTGGGGGTTTTCCATAGTCACCAGCTCCACGCCGGCACCTGCCAGATCCGCAGAGGCAGGCAGCACATCTCCGAATTTGGTATGTACAATAGCCTCCTGCGTGGGAACGCCGTTAATAATGGCGTCATAAACTGTCTTTTTTACTTTCTTTTTCTCAATACCGAGACCGGAGGTGGCATTTGCCTGCGGATCGAAGTCGCAGAGCAGCACCCTCAGCCCCAGATCGTGGAGGGCCGCAGTCAGGTTGACGGCAGAAGTGGTTTTCCCCACGCCGCCTTTCTGATTTACCACAGCAACGATTTTACCCATTTGGTTCCTCCTTGATACTGTGTTTCACGTGAAACACAAAACTGATGATCAAATTACCGATGTTTCACGTGAAACATCCGCCTGCCATGCCAAGCCGGGCGTTTCGCTAGGCAGGCCGCTGCCGTCCCGCTGGTCCAGAAGCACCAGCACCATGGCTGCTGTCAGCACAAAGGCCAGCAGGCTTACCACAAGGGCAAAAATCAGCCAACGGATGGCGGAGCGCATACGGGGAATCCGCTCCTCAGGTTTCAGCACCTTTTTTCTGCGGGCGGGTTTTTTCCTGGCAGGTACGAGCTTGGGTTGGGTGGGCAGCTGAATGGGCGTACCGGGCTTGACCGGATAGTTTTCCATATCCGCCTGACAGTCCGGGCAGAAAACCAGCTGGTCCTTCAGTGTACGGCCGCATTTCAAGCAGTTCATAGCGCCACCTCCCCAAATGATGATATCCTATTGTACAACAAAATTTCTTTTCCGTAAAGAGGGAAAAGAAAAAATGCAGCGCGGGCCGAAAGAAAATATTTTAAAAAATCATAAAATCCCTATTGACAATCAACTGACCATGTGATATTATCATCTCACCACAGAAGAAAGAGGTGAAACCTATGGATTGGATCCTTCCCGGTACTACCCTAACCGCAAAGCGGGCAGATGCCCCATATATAGAGGAGCAGTTTCGCGCCATGTTCTTTGCCGGGGGTATGGTCCTTAGTCAGGTGGCCAGTGTCACGGGGCTGGAGCCCTATGTGATCCAGAACTGGGTCAAGCGGGGGTTTTTGTCCCCACCGGTGCAAAAGCGCTATACCATGAACCAGCTTTGCCGGATCTTGAACATCAATATGCTCAAATCCGTCCTGCCGCTGGAGCAGATCTGCGGGCTTTTGACCTATGTCAACGGCGATCTGGAGGACGACAGCGATGATCTGATCGACGATGCGGTGCTGTATTTCCTCTTCGTCCGTCTGGCGGCGGATTTTGCCATCATGCAAAACGCGCAGGGGCGGGATCAGCATCTGGAAAAGCTGATCGCAACCTACCATGAACCGGTCCCCGGTGGTGCGGAGCGGGTAAAACAGGTGCTCCGGATCATGCTCACCGCCTGGGCGGCAGCCCAGCTTCGCCAGACGGCGGAGGAAATGATCCGTCAGTTGAAAACCCAATAAAAAAAGAAAAACACGGCAAAATATCAATAAAAGGAGCAATAAAAAATGGAAAACAATGGCACTTACAGTTATTCCTTCGGAAAGCAATTCCCCAAACCGGTGAATTGGAAAAAGCTTCGCGGCTATATCATTGCGGCAGTTGTGGTGCTTTTTCTCGTTGCCGGTGCGCTGACCTGCTTCTACACGGTGGATGACAAGCAGCAGGCAGTGGTGACCACCTTCGGCAAGGTCACGGACATTACCGCCCCCGGCCTGCACTTTAAGCTCCCCTTCGGCATCCAGCAGGTGCGGATGGTGGATGTGAATGTGTACCAGAAGATCGAGCTGGGCTATGCCACCGGTCCCAACGGCGGCACAGTCAGCAAAACCAATGAAAGCACCATGATCACCGGCGACTACAATATCGTCAATGTGGATTTCTTTGTGGAATACAAGATCGCCGATCCGGTGCAGTACCTGTATTCCTCCAATGATCCGGAACTGATCCTGCGCAACCTGATCCAGAGCCAGGTCCGCAATGTAGTAGGCTCTTCCAGCGTAGACAGCGTGCTGACCACCGGTAAGGAAGACATCCAGCGGCAGGTCAAGGAGCTGGTCGCCGGCATTCTGGCGGAGTATGATATCGGCCTTTCTCTGGTGGATGTAAGAATTCAGGATTCCGAGCCTCCCACGGCCCAGGTCATCGAGGCCTTTAAGGCGGTGGAGACCGCCAAGCAGACGGCAGAGGCTGTGGTGAACGAAGCCAAGGCCTATCAGAACGCCAAACTCCCCGAAGCCAAGGCTCAGGCCGACAAGCTGCTGCAGAACGCCCAGTATCTGAAGCAGAAGCGTATCAACGAGGCAAAAGAATCCGTGGCTATGTTCAACGCCATGTACGCAGAGTATGAGAACGATCCGGAGATCACCCGCTCCCGGATGTACTATGAAGCGATTCAGCAGATCCTTCCCGGTGTCAGACTCTATATCAACACCGGCAGCGGCGAGAGCATTGACATGCTTTTGCCCCTGGAATCTTTGACAGGAGGTAACTAAGCTATGAAAAAAGGCATTATTTTTGCAGTGATCGCCCTGATCCTCATCGTTGTGGCGGCAAATTCTATGTATACCGTGGAAGAAAATCAGTACGCCTGCACCTTCCGGTTCTCTGAGATCATTAACACCGAGGAAGAAGCCGGCCTGCATTTCAAGATCCCCTTTGTGGATACCGTGGAGTTTTTCCCCAAGGCCACCATGATCTATGACATCCCCCCTTCCGATGTTCTGACCGCGGATAAGCAGAATATGACCGTGGACTGCTACATTCTTTGGAGCATTTCCGATCCCAAGCTGTTCTATCAGTCTCTGGGTTCCATCGGCGTGGCAGAGGACCGTCTGGATAACATCACCTACAACGAGCTGAAGACCGTCATGGGCACCCTGGCTCAGGCAGACATTATCAATATGAACGACGGCGCGGAGCGCAACGAGATCTACGACGGCATCGCTACCGCTGTGGACGCCCAGGCCAAGAGCCGCGGCATCCATGTGGAGGATGTGAAGATCAAGCAGTTTGACCTGCCGGAAAGCAACCTGAACGCAGTTTACCAGCGCATGATCTCCGAGCGGAATCAGATGGCGGAAAAGTACACCGCCGACGGCAATTATGAAGCCTCTGTCATCCGCAACGAGGTGGATAAAACTGTGAATATCACCGTTTCCGACGCGGAAAAGGAAGCCGCCATTCTGGAGGCCGAGGGCGAAGCCGAGTATATGCGCCTGCTGGCTGAGGCCTATGATACCGCGGACAAGAAGGATTTCTATGAGTTCACTCTGGCTCTGAACGCCCTGAAGCAGAGCCTGACCGGCGAGGAAAAGACCATCATTCTGGATAAGGATTCCGCCCTGGCACAGATTCTGCTGGGCGCCCAGTAAGTGGAATCACCGGATCGGAAAGGAAAAGGCGTATGCCCATTGATCTTATGACCGTCCGAGGGCAGGCACTGCTGGAATCCGGCGAAAACCCTTGGCAGGTGTATCCACGCCCCCAGATGAAACGGGATAGTTATGTAAACCTAAACGGCCGGTGGGACTTTACTGTGTCCCCCGCGCCGGACCTGCCAGAAAGCTATGATCAGAAGATTTTAGTCCCCTTTTGCCCGGAATCTCAGCTTTCCGGCCTGAAATTCCACCCGGAGGACGGAAATTACCTGTTCTACCGCCGCCGTTTCACCCTGCCGGAGGGCTTCCGGAAGGATCGGGTGCTGCTCCATTTTGGCGCAGTGGATCAGGAAACAGAAGTTTATGTAAACCAAAAGCATATGGGCAGCCATGTGGGCGGCTACGATGCCTTTGCGCTGGATATTACCGACGCACTGGAGGCGGAAAATGAGCTTGTGGTGCGGGCAAAGGATGACCTGCACAATACCCGCATGCCCTATGGCAAGCAGACCCTCAAGCGGGGCGGCATGTGGTACACGCCGGTCTCAGGCATCTGGCAGACCGTGTGGCTGGAAAGCGTGCCCCAAAGCTATATTGAGGAGCTTTCCATCGAAAATCGGGGCGAATCGGTTACGGTTTCCATTACCCCTCCCCTGTCCGGCAAGGTTCTGGTGGCTGGTTTGGGGGAGTTCCCCCTGGAAAACGGCAGTGTGACCATTTCACCGGAAGATCCTCATATGTGGAGTCCGGAAGGTCCCTATCTTTATGAATTTTCCGTGGAAACGGCGCAGGACCGGATCGAAAGCTATTTCGCCCTGCGGACGCTGGATATTCAGAAAGTGGACGGCGTTTTGCGGCTGTGTCTCAACGGAAAACCCTATTTCTTCCACGGCCTGCTGGATCAGGGCTACTGGCCCGACGGCCTGCTGACGCCTCCTGCCCCGGAAAGCTATGCCGATGACATCCTTGCCATGAAGGCGCTGGGGTTCAACACCCTGCGCAAGCATATCAAGGTAGAGCCGGAGCAGTTTTATTACGATTGCGACCGGCTGGGTATGGTGGTCTTTCAGGATATGGTCAATAACGGCCATTACAGCTTCCTGCGGGATACCGCCCTGCCTACGGTGGGCCTGCAGCGGCTCTCGGACACCTGGCTGCATCGGAATAAGGCTACCCGTCAGGCCTTTTATGATGCCGCGGAAAAGACGGTCCGTCAGCTGAAAAACCATCCCAGCATCTGCTACTGGACCATATTTAATGAAGGCTGGGGCCAGTTTGACAGCGACAATGTATTCCTGTGGTTTAAAAAGCTGGATGATACCCGCTTTGTGGATGCCACCTCCGGCTGGTTCCGTCGAAAGCTGTCGGATGTAGACAGCCGCCATGTGTATTTTAAGGATATCAAATTGTGCCCCGGAGAAAAGCCCCTGGTGCTCAGCGAATTCGGCGGCTACTCCTATAAGCCGGAGGGTCATGTGTTCAATATGGAAAAGACCTACGGCTACGGAAAATTTGAAAATCCTGAGGAATTTGCCCATGCGGTGGAAAAGCTGTATCGGGAGCAGGTGGTGCCGGCCTATGAAAAGGGGCTTTGCGCCGCTATTTATACCCAGGTCAGCGATGTGGAGGACGAGACCAACGGTTTACTCAGCTATGACCGCAAGGTAGTAAAGCTCCCCGCAGACCGGATGCAGGTCATCGCCCAATTGCTGAAATAATATAAGGGCGCGTCGCAAGACGCGCCCTTTCCATGTGCAGAAAAGCCCGATGGCGCGGCAGCACCCAAGGGAGGCTTGGGTGCATAAAAACCTCAATCTTCCGGCTTTTTTTCTGCGTTGAGGGCATCCACAACAATATCCGGATAGGGATTGACGATCACCGTGCGGTAGCTGTGGTAGATCACCATGCCGGGTTTTGCAGCCGGCGGCTTTTTCACCTGCTTCACCGGCATCACATCCACGGGAATGTTCTGTCCGCCGGAAGTCTCGGCGTAGTATGCCGCCAGCTGGGCGGCCTGGGTCACCGTATCGTCCGGCACAGCCGCACCGGCGCAGGCGATGATCACATGGCTGCCGTGAACCTTCTGGGCGTGAAGCCATAGATCGTCCTTTCGGGCGGAGCGGAAGGTCAGCTCGTCATTTTGCCGGTTGTTCCGGCCCACATAAATGGAAAATCCGTCGGTGGAGGTAAACTGCATGGGCTTGGATTTGGCGATCTTCATCCGTTTTTTGCCGGTTTCCGCCTTCACATAGCCCCCCAATGCCAACTCCTGCCGGATCTCCTCCAGCTCCTGCTGATTCTGGGCCCGATCCAGCTCCTCCAGCACGCTCTGCAGGTAGGAAAGCTCCTCCGCGCCGATGGCAAGCTGGCGGGTCAGCTCCTTTTCGGCGTTTTTCATGCGGGTGTAATCCTTGTAGAATTTAGCGGCATTTTGCTGGGGAGACAAAATGGGAGAAATGGGAATGGAAATGATCTTCATATCCTCGTCGTAAAAATCCTCCGCCTCCAGGGTCGTGCTCCCCTTGACGATCCGGTGGATATTGGCGGTAACGATATCGCCCAGTTGGCGCAGCCGTTCCCGATCCAGCGTCTGGGCAAGCTCCTTTTCCTGAATAGCAAGCTTTCTTGTCAGGCGGGCGCAGAGATTCTGCACCGTCTTGCGGATGCCCTGCCCCTTTTGGCGCATGGCTTCCTTCCTGTCACGGTTAACATAAAACATGTCCAGCAACAGGGAAAAGCTCTCTGCCTGACGGAAGTCCCCATACTGGTGCAGAGGGCAGAAGGCAAACTGCCGGATCGCCCCGTCGCTCTCATAATAATAAGGCGCGCCGTGTCGCAAATGCTCGGAAAAGAAGAGAAACAGCTTCTCTCCCACCGCTTTTTCATCCAGCGCCGAGACCCGGGCTTCCGTATCTCCTGCAGCAAACAGCGCCGCCTCCCGGCAGATCAGGGGCGAAAACCCTCCAAGGGTGTCCATCAATCGCTGAGAAAGCAGGTCGCTGCCTTCCTGCTCCAAAAGGTTTACATAATCTTCTTGTGTCAAGGACAGGGGGTCCTGCTTTTCCACGGGATCCGGGCTTTGATAGTACAGCCCCGGCAGGGCCTGTCGTTTGGCGGAAGCATCCAGCGCAACGCGCCGCAGGCAGTCAATGATCCGCCCCTCAGGTGACAGCAGGTATAAATTGCAGGTCCTGCCCATCAACTCGGCAACCAGCCGCTTTTCCACGCTGTCGCCCAGCTCATCGATGCAGGAAAAGGTAAAAATTGCGCACCGCTCCATGGGAAGCTGTTGGGTGTCCACCAGCCGCGCGCCGGACAGATGCTTGCGCAGCAGCATGCAGAACATCGGCGGTTCCGGAGGATTTTCCGGGGTTTCCGCCGTCAGATGCAGCCGCGGGCCGGCAGGATTGGCGGCGATCAGCAGCTTTGCCCGTCCCTCGCTGTGCTTCAGGTGGAGGATCACCGTATCCCGGCTGGTCTGGTGGATCTTTTCCACCCGAACCTGAGAAAGGGCGCGCACTTCATCCAGCACTTTGGCCATATAAAACGCGTCAAATGCCATTTTCGTCCTCCATGATGATGCCGAACAGTTCGTTGAGACGGGAAATATTTCCCGCCAGATACAGCGCGCCGAAGAGCGTCTCCAAGCCGGTAGCTTTGGCATACTCCTGAGGTGTGGCGGATTTGGGGGCGGCATGGGAATGGGCATTTTTGCCCCGCCGGTAGTAGGCCTGTTCCTCCTCCGTCAGATGAGGCAGTAATTTGTCCGCGAATTTTGCCTGTGTGGGGGCTTTTACCAGCGCCACAGAGTCCTTATGCAGACGCTTCACCGTCAGATCCCCACGGGCGCACAGATAGCTTCTGCACATCAGCTCATAAACGCCGTCGCCGATGTGGGCAAGACCCAGATTGGAAATGGCGTCAATTTTCTGCTTGGGCAGATTCATTTGAAAATAGTTTTCCACAGTTTATCTCCTCGATTCAGCAGGATCTGGGCGGTCAGCCCGGTAAAAGTGCCGGTAAAAATGCTGATAATCACCATAAAGGGCAAATACAGCAGCACCGCAGGCACGCCGGTGAGCAGCAGCGCCGCCAGCATCTGACCGATGGAGTGGGCGATGGCGCCTAAGATGCCTGCCACCCACAGCTGTTTTTTCGTCACCACTCTTTTCAGGCCGATGGTCACCGCAATGGCCAAAAGTCCGCCGGCAGCGGAGTAGAAGATGGTGCTGAAATTGCCGGCAAATACCGCGCCCAGAAAGACCCGGCAGAAAAGCACCGCACAGCCGGTTTTTGCGCTCAGCAAAAACACGGTAAATACCGTAACGATGTTGGCAAGACCCAGCTTCACGCCGGGAATGGGCACGAGAGCCGGAATCTGGGCCTCTACAATAAACAGGATCAGGGCCACGCCGGTGAGTAGCCCCAGCGTGGTTACTTTTTTGGCGTTCATAGATTGGGGTTTTCCTTCTTTTTGAGCATTTTAAACAGGGGGATCAGCACCAGCCATACCGCGGCTGCGGCAATCAGCGCCGCAAGGAAAATGTTCTCATTGGGGATAAAGGAGGCTGTGCCGTCGTCGCCCACGATGGTTTCCGCGCCGGAAAGCACCGCCGCGCCGATGGCAGGGCCGATGATGCCGGGGATCAGCACCTGACCCACGATCCGCAGGCCCTGGAACATACCCGCTTTCTTCTCCGGCGTGTGATCCCGCAGCAGCGCGCCGAATACGGCCATGCCGGAAAGGTAGCCACACATCATGAGAAGGCTGCCGATAAACACAAGGGCAGTGTTTTTGAAAAGATACAGCACCACAAAGCCACCCATCAGCAGAGCCAAGGCAGGGATGGCGGCTTTCTGGAAGCCGAATTTGTCGTATACTCTGCCGTAAATGGCGGTGAAAACCGCTGCCAGCAAGATGGCAGGTGCCATGATCAGCACATAATCCGTCAGTCCCAGCGATACATTATAATACAGGATCAGATAGGGCATGAAGATCTGAATGGCAATGTTAAAAACCGCAAAGCCCACAAGGCTTACATACAGCTTGTAGTTTCCCTTGATCACCGAGGGGCGGAAGCCGTAAAAAATGTTGGCAAAATATTTGCTGTTTTCTTCACAGCGGTGGGTTTTGTCTTCAATCAGGAAGAAGCCGGCAATGCCCAAAAGCACTACCACCGCGCCGATCACCGTAAAGATCACATTCCAGCTGCCCTCCAGATTCTGATCCAGCCCCATAAAGCCGCCGAAAACCACAAGAATCGCCATCAGGGGCATCATGGCGTTGATGCCCTCTGCCCTGCCCCGGTTGGTGGCATCCGTGGTGTCGGTAAGCCAGGCGTTGAAGCAGGCATCGTTGGCAGAAGATCCGAAAAAGGTCATCAGGCAGTCCAGCCCAATGGTCAGGCTGATGCAAAGGCCATACACCGGCGCAAGAGTGGAGACAGCCGGGAAGAAGAGACCCTGGATCAAGCCCTGCCGGATCAGGGAAAAGCTCCATATGGAGATGCCCCAGAGGATGTAGCCTGCGCAGATAAAGACCTTCCGCCGACCCAGCTTGTCAGACAAAGCGCCGATGAGCAGGGTGGTCACCGTGGCAGTTACCGCCGACGCGCCCACCATCAGGGAGATCTGCTGGGCGCTGGCGTGGAACATTTTGTAGATGAATACATTTAAATACATATTCTCTACCACCCATGCCACCTGTCCCACCAGGGAAAAGATTACCAGAGCCAGATAGAATTTTTTGCTGAGTTTGGTTTTTTCCATAATACAGCCGCCTTTCTGCCGAAAAAAGGGCATTCTTGCGCCCAGTATAGCACATCCTGCCGGCAAAAACAAGAATATTCCGGGTAAGCTCGCACAATCCACAAAAACAAAGACTCCCATTTGGCAAAATGGGAGAATGTGCGCGTGCGCGATTGACAAAAAAGCTGATTCGATATAAAATTCCCAATCATTACTTGTCTGAAAAGGGGGTTATCCTATGGCGTTGAGAGAAGTGACATATCTTGCGGTTATCCTGCGGATCGTGGCCGCGGTGATATTCGGCGGCATTCTGGGCATGGAACGGGGGCTGAAAAACCGGCCTGCCGGACTGCGTACTTATATGCTGGTATGTGTGGGCTCTTGCTTGATTATGTTAACCAACCAGTACCTCTTTCAGGTTACTTCCGCAGGAGATCCTATGCGTCTGGGTGCCCAGGTGGTCAGCGGCATCGGTTTCCTTGGTGCCGGCACCATCATCGTGACCAAGCACAATCAGATCAAGGGTCTGACCACCGCCGCGGGCCTGTGGGCGGCGGCCGGCGTAGGACTGGCTCTGGGTGTGGGCTTCTATGAGGCGGCCATTGTGGCGGGCTTTGCCATTTATGCCATTTTGACCCTGATGCAGTATCTGGATAGAAGAATGCACCGCAGAGCCCGGTATCTGGAGCTGTATATAGAGATATCCCAGGAGCTGGGCATAGGAACGCTGATCCGCAGGCTGCGGGCGCTGAATGTGGAAATTGAGGAGCTTCAGCTGGAGAGCGGCAATGTTCCCGAGGAGGGTGTCCGCGGTTTGATCGTCACCCTGAAAAGCAAAAAACGGGGCGAGCACATAACGCTTCTGGAAAAGCTCCGGAAGATCGAAGGCCTCGTGTATATGGAAGAGCTGTAAAAGAACCTGCCGGTAGGAAAACTCCTGCCGGCAGGTTCTTGTGTTTTTTACAGTGTAGGATCTTTCCGCATGACCTCCAGCGCGTCCAGAAGGTCTGTGTTTTTCTTTTGCTGGCGGGAAGCCTTGCGCAGTGTACCAATGGGAAGACCATTGCGGAATGCTTTACGGATGTACCGGCATAGCTGATAGATCCAGGCAAAGGGCTTGAGCCAGGGATGTTTCCTCACCGCTTTCCAGTTGTAACAGCCGTGGCGATGCAACAGCTGGAAGAAATTCAGATCGCTATCCAGTGCGTTGAGCACACGCATAGTACCCTGGAGGGTTTGATTTTGCTTTCTGCCGAAATTGCCTTGCATCAGCGTATGGGCCATCAGCTTGTGACAAAGCGCATCATCTGCCTCTTGGCACCAGGTGATGTCTTCCCGCAGTCCCAGATAGATTTGACACATTCGGGTCACGGTTACAGCCAGCTTTTTCAGTCCCGCCGCGGAAAGAACGGGGCAAAGGACGTTTTGCCAGCTATTATCGTCCAGTTCCTGATGGACATAGTACATCCAGTCAATGATCTGCCGCAGGCCCAGACCCGACGCCATATGGCTGTTAATGTGCTCCATCAAAACAAACCCGTTTTCTGCCGGCGGCAGCATGGTAAATTCAAAGCCCTCAATTTGCTGGCGTGAGGTTTGCGCCAGCGCGGAAAACAGCAGATCGTCCATCATTCTGGCCCGGTCAATGCGGTCCAGAGTTGCAAATTGCCGGTGCACCTCAATGTGGATCTTGTTTTTGGTCAGAATGGTATGACGGGGATTCCGGTCATCCAGAAGAGTGCAGCCGTCTTCCAGCAGAAGCGCAACAGCTCGGTCTATATCTTTGGGCTGCACCAAAAGATCAATATCACCCATGGTGCGGTTCATCGGCTGGGGATAGTAAATGGCTGCCGCCGCACCTTTTAATACACAGCAGGGGATTCGGGCCCCCTCCAGCACCCGGAAGCAGTCCTGCTGCACCTGCATCAGACCATACCAGTGGCGGTAGCCTTTGGCAGCGGTCTGTGCATAGAGCAGGCGGTTTTCGGGATCTGCCTCCGCCAGTGTGTCGGCAGCCAGATTGGCAATAGCATGGGCGCGCAGTTCTTTGTAAAGCGAAGAAATATCTGTGTCCGGGTCGGGGGAAAAGGCATGACCCCACAAACTGGCACGGAGCAAAGCAAAAAAAGGGTGATTGGGTTCCATATTGAACCTCCCTTGTTTAGATAAGAACATTATACAGGGCAAAGGGAAAAATAGCTACTGCTTTTTCGAAAAATGAAAAATAAGCCTCAAAATAGCAGGATGTTTTTTTGTTTTAGGGTTGTGGGATAGGAAAGATTGTGCTATAATTACCGTTGGGTAAGTATCTGAAATTTACTTAAAGGGGTAAAAAAATGTCACTGTTTAAGGATAAGACCCTCCTGATTACGGGAGGAACCGGTTCTTTTGGAAACGCGGTATTAAAGCGGTTTTTAAATACGGATATTGGCGAGATCCGCGTTTTTTCCCGGGATGAAAAGAAGCAGGACGATATGCGCCATGAGTTTCAGGTGAATATGCCGGAGGTAGCAGAAAAGATCCGCTTTTACATTGGCGATGTCCGGGATCTGGCATCGGTGAAAGATGCTATGCACGGGGTGGACTATATCTTCCATGCCGCGGCACTGAAGCAGGTGCCCTCCTGCGAGTTTTTCCCTGTGGAGGCAGTCAAGACCAATGTGCTGGGTACAGACAATGTGCTGACGGCAGCCATTGAAGAAGGGGTAAAATCCGTCATCTGCCTGTCCACAGACAAGGCGGCGTATCCGGTCAATGCCATGGGCACCTCTAAGGCGATGATGGAAAAAGTGGTGGTGGCAAAGTCCCGCACTGTCAGTCCGGAAAAGACAAAGATTTGCTGCACCCGTTATGGAAATGTGCTGTGCAGCCGGGGCAGCGTGGTGCCCCTGTGGATCGATCAGATCAAGGCCGGAAAGCCCATTACCATCACAGAGCCGTCTATGACCCGGTTTGTCATGTCATTGGAGGAAGCGGTGGATCTGGTGCTGTTTGCCTTTGAAAACGGCGAATCCGGCGATATTCTGGTCCAGAAAGCCCCTGCCTGCACCATTGAGACCCTGGCCAATGCGGTGACCGCTTTGTTTGCACCCGGACATGAGATCAAGGTCATCGGAATCCGCCATGGCGAAAAGCTGTATGAAACACTGCTTACAAACGAAGAGTGTGTTCAGGCCGTCGATCTGGGTGATTTCTATCGGGTGCCTTGCGACAAGCGGGGACTGAACTATGATAAATACTTCAAAGAAGGAAATGTAGAACGGGACCATCTGGCAGAATTTGATTCCCACAATACTGACCTTCTGAATGTGGAGCAGGTAAAGCAGAAGCTGCTTACACTGCCGTACATTCGCAAAGAGCTGGAAGCCATGGGCTTAACGTATTGAGGGTTGCTATGAATATTTTGGTAACAGGTGCAAAAGGGTTTGTTGGCAAAAATTTGTGCCATACCCTCAAGACCATTCGTGACGGCAAAAACCGTACCCGCAGTATCTGCGTCGGGGAGCTTTATGAATATGATCTGGATACAGATCCTGCTTTGCTGGAGGAATACTGTGCTAAGGCGGATTTTGTGTTCAATCTGGCCGGCGTAAACCGGCCCAAGGAACAAAGCGAATTTATGGCAGGCAATTTTGGCTTTGCCTCCCGATTGCTGGATACATTGAAAAGCCACGGCAATACCTGCCCTGTGATGCTCTCTTCTTCCATTCAGGCGACCCTGATCGGCCGTTATGACAGCGAATACGGAAGAAGCAAGAAAGCAGGAGAAGAGCTGTTCTTTTCCTATGGGGAGCAGACCGGCGCCCGGGTGCTGGTCTACCGGTTTCCCAACCTGTTCGGCAAATGGTGCCGCCCCAATTACAACAGCGCGGTGGCTACCTTCTGCCATAATATGGCAAACGACCTTCCCATTACGATCACTGACCGCTCCGTTCAGCTGGAGCTGCTGTACATAGATGATTTGGTAGAAGAAATGCTGGATGCTCTGGAGGGCAAAGAGCACCGCTGCGAATTTGATGGCATCGAAACTGTTTTGCAGGACAGCGGCAAATACTGCGCTGCGCCTGTGACCCACAAGGTAACACTGGGTCAGATCGTGGACGATCTGGAGGTTTTCCGGAATCAGCCCAGAAGTTTGCTGATGCCCCAAATCCCTCAGGGAAGCTTTGAAAAGAAGCTGTATTCCACCTACCTTAGCTATTTGCCCGAGGAAAAAGTCAGTTTTCCGCTGAAAATGAATGTGGACGATCGGGGCAGCTTTACCGAGCTGCTGAAAACAGCCGGCTGCGGCCAGTTCAGCGTCAATATCTCCAAGCCGGGGATCACCAAGGGACAGCACTGGCACCACAGCAAGTGGGAATTCTTCATCGTTGTATCCGGCCACGGCCTGATCCAGCAGCGGAAGATCGATTCTGACCAGGTGCTGGAATTTGAAGTGTCCGGAGAAAAAATCGAAGCGGTGCATATGCTTCCCGGATACACCCATAACATTATCAATCTCAGCGAAAAAGCCGATCTTGTCACGGTCATGTGGGCCAACGAGGAGTTCGACCCCAACCGTCCCGATACCTATTTTGAGAAGGTGAAATAAATGGAATACCAGGCCGCCTTTAAGGATAACGGCAAACTGAAGCTGCTGATCATTGTGGGCACCCGGCCGGAGATCATTCGCCTGGCCGCGGTGATCAAAAAATGCCGAAAGTATTTCGACACCGTTCTTGCCCATACGGGGCAGAATTATGATTATAATTTAAATGGGATATTCTTCCGGGATCTTCAGCTGGAGGATCCGGAGGTCTATCTGGATGCTGTGGGCAGCGATCTGGGCGAGACCATGGGCAATATCATTGCAAAAAGCTATCAGCTGATGGTACAGCTAAAGCCGGATGCAGTGCTGGTTTTGGGAGATACCAATTCCTGCTTGTCTGCCATTGGCGCCAAGCGGCTGCATATCCCTGTTTTCCATATGGAAGCGGGAAACCGCTGTAAGGATGAATGCCTGCCGGAGGAGACCAACCGCCGGATCGTAGATATCATTTCCGATGTGAATATGTGCTATTCCGAGCACGCCCGCCGGTATCTGGCGGAAAACGGCCTGCCCAAGGAGCGCACCTATGTCACCGGCTCTCCCATGGCGGAGGTGCTGCGGGAAAACCTGGATAGAATCCTGGCCAGCGATGTCCATACCCGGCTGGGTCTGGAGAAGGGCCGGTATATCCTGCTCTCTGCTCACCGGGAGGAGAATATTGACACACAGAAGAATTTTACCTCCCTGTTTACCGCAATTAACCGGATGGCCCAAAAGTATGATATGCCGGTTTTGTATTCCTGCCATCCCCGCAGCCGCAAGCGGCTGGAACAGTCCGGCTTCCAGCTGGACAAGCGGGTGATCTGCCATGAGCCTTTGGGCTTCCATGACTATAACTGCCTGCAGATGCATGCTTTTGCGGTGGTGTCCGACTCCGGAACACTGCCGGAGGAAAGCAGCTTCTATACATCCATCGGAAAGCCCTTCCCCGCGGTGTGCATCCGCACCAGCACGGAGCGGCCCGAGGCGCTGGACAAGGCCTGCTTTGTTCTGGCGGGAATCGATGAGGCCGGTTTGCTTCAGGCGGTGGAGCTGGCGGTGGATATGAACCAAAATGGAGAAAACGGAATTCCCGTGCCGGACTATGTGGAGGAAAATGTTTCCACCAAGGTGGTCAAGATCATTCAGTCCTATACCGGCATCGTCAACAAAATGGTTTGGAGAAAAATCTGATACGGAGTAAAGTAATATCTGATTTTTATTCTAGAAAACAGGAACAAGGTGGACACCATGTACAAGAAATGTGGAAAGCGGATATTGGACGTTATTCTTGCCTTATTTGGACTGATACTGCTTTGTATTCCAATGCTGATCGTTGCAGTGCTGATTAAATGCACATCGCCGGGGCCGGCGCTTTTTAAACAGGAGCGGCTGGGCCTAGGGGGAAAAATTTTTAAAATATATAAGTTCAGAAGCATGAGAATGGATTCGGAGCATACCGGCAGCGGTGTGTACTCCGGTAAGGGCGACCCAAGGGTCACGGGGATTGGTAGAATTATCCGTGCCACCAGCATTGACGAGCTTCCCCAGTTTATTAACATTCTCAGGGGCGATATGAGCTTTATCGGCCCGCGCCCACCCCTTACATATCATCCCTGGCCATTGGAGCAATATACACAGGAGCAGCGCAGAATGTTTGATGTCCGTCCCGGCATAACGGGTTGGGCACAGATACATGGCAGAAAGTGTCTGGAATGGCACGAGCGGATCCGTTTGAATACCTGGTATGTTGACAATGTAACCTTCCTGCTGGATGTAAAGATCTTACTTAAGACTGTTGCAAAAGTTTTTACCAATGCGGACAATGAAAACACAGGCGCTACCGTTACATATAATAAGGAAACTCATAATGAGGAGAATCCGGTTAGATAAGGAGAATATATGTCTTTAAAATTAATGTATATTACAAATAGACCGGATGTTGCAGAAATTGCAGAGGCAGCTGGTGTTGACAGAATCTTCATAGACATGGAGTACATAGGGAAAGAACTGCGTCAAAAAGGGATGAACACAGTTCAGTTGCATCACACCATAGAAGATATTGTCCGGATTAGAGAAGCGATTAAGCGCGCAGAGCTTCTAGTACGCTGCAACCCCATCCATGATGAAACAGAGGAATACGATTCCTCGGAGGAAGAAATCAACGAAATTATAAAAAGCGGTGCAGATGTGATTATGCTGCCGTATTTTAAAACATTGAAAGAGGTACATAGATTCCTTGCTGCTGTTAACGGCAGGGCCAAGACGATGCTGCTGTTAGAAACACCGGAGGCTGTTTCTGTCCTGGATGAGATCCTTGAAGTTCCGGGAATTGATGAAATCCATATCGGCCTGAATGACTTGAGCTTAGGATATGGTATGCGGTTCTTGTTCGAGCCTTTGGCTGACGGAACGGTTGATATGCTGGCGAAAAAGTTTCGCCAAAAGGGAATTCCCTTCGGCTTTGGAGGCGTAGCATCCCTCGGCAAGGGCTTGCTTTCTGCAGAGCACATTATTATGGAGCACTACCGTCTGGGATCAAACGGTGTTATTCTTTCCAGAAGCTTCTGTAATCTGGCAAAAATTGACGATATAGAACAGATTCGGCAAATTTTCACACGAGGAGTCGGCGACATACGGAAATTTGAGGATGAATGTTCCAGATGTCCGGAAATGCTTGAAGCCAACCGGGAACGGGTTTCCGAAATTGTGAGGCAAATTGTAGGAAGTGGTGCAGTGTGATCTTTTTGCCGTATCGGGTTTCTGCTTGCATATGATAAGTCCTGTTATCATGTTAATACCGTTTAGGGAACCCGAAAACTGGGTGAACGAGTAATAGGACGCGCTAAAGGGGCAAGGGTATGAATTTATTAGTCACAGGGGCAGCTCACCTGCACGCAGGGCAAATGGATGTTTTGCGGGATGCAGGGCATCAAGTTTGGTTTTTGCAGAATGAACAGGATGCTTTGCCGCTGGCGTATGATGCGGTGGAGGGTGTGATCTGTAATGGTCTTTTTGTACACCATGCCATAGAGAGGTTTACATCTCTAAAATACATTCAACTCACCAGCGCGGGATTCGACCGGGTGCCAATGGCATATATCCGGCGGAAGGGCATTCAAATCCATAATGCGCGGGGCGTTTACAGTGTCCCGATGGCAGAGATGGCGGTCTGCGGCGTGCTGCAGCTTTACAAGCAAAGCCGATTTTTCGCCACCAACCAGGCGGATTGCCGGTGGGAAAAGCATCGAACGCTGTTGGAATTGTCAGGTAAGACAGTTTGCATTGTTGGCTGCGGCGATGTGGGCAAGGAATGCGCAAAACGGTTTTCTGCCTTTGATTGCCGGGTGGTGGGTGTAAACATCCGGCCCAAGACCCTCTCTTATTTTGAAAAAATTGTCCTTTTGGAGCATCTTGAGGAAGTGCTGCCTCAGGCGGATGTGGTCATTCTGGCAGTGCCGCTGGCACCGGAAACGGAGCACCTGATGAATGCCGCCCATTTCGCCTTGATGAAACCCGGTGCGGTTCTGGTCAATATCGCCAGAGGGCCTGTGGTGGATACGCAGGCCATGATCGATGCCCTTGAAAACAGGCTGGGTGGCGCGGTGCTGGATGTGTTTGAAGAAGAACCGCTGTGTCCGGATAGCCCCTTGTGGCAAATGGAAAATGTGATTATAACACCCCACAACAGTTTTATAGGGGACAACAGTCAGGACAGACTGTGGCGGGTCGTTGAAAATAATTTGAAAATGGGTTGAGTTTTTTGAAAAAGATTTTGATAACGGCTACGGTTCAAAGCCATATCTGCCAATTTCATAAGCCATTGGTTGAGATGCTGCGGGAGCAGGGGGAAGTTGAGATCCATGTGGCGGCCCGGAACAACCTGGAGGAAAAGAACGGCCTGAAGCTGGATTTTGCAGACCGGGTCTTTGATGTTCCTTTCCAGCGGTCGCCGTTTAGCGCCAAGAACCTTAAGGCCTATCGGAAGCTGAAAAAGATCATTGATGAAAACCACTACGACTATATCCACAGCAATACGCCTGTGGGCGGTATGTTGACGCGCATTGCAGCCAGAAAATGTCGCAGTCAGGGGACGCGAGTTCTGTATACTGCCCACGGATTTCACTTTTACAAAGGTGCACCTCGAAAAAACTGGATAATCTATTATCCCATCGAACGTTTTGCGGCGCGGTGGACAGACGCCCTGATTACCATCAATGCGGAGGACTATGCATTGGCCCGGGAAAAATTTAATTGCCCGGTTTTCGGAATTCATGGTGTGGGGGTATCCGCTGAGCGATACTGCCCGGTGACGCCTGAGCAGCAAGGTCTGCTTCGGGAAAAGCTGGGCTTCAGTCCGGGCGAACGGCTGATTCTGTGTGTTGGCGAGCTGCTCCCGAATAAAAATCAGCAGATGGCTGTTTCTGCTATGGAGCAGGTGATTCAGCAGTTTCCCAATGCCAGACTCCTTCTGGCAGGCAATGGCCCTCAAAAGGAAACGCTGGAGGCGCTGGTACGCAGCCGCGGCCTGGAGAAACATGTTGTATTTCTTGGATATTGCACAAACCTTGAGGAATATCAGCAAATTGCGGAGATTGCCCTCTCCTGCAGCCGGCGGGAGGGCTTGCCGCTGAATATTATTGAGGCAATGCTCAGCCGGAATCCGGTGGTGGCAACCCACAACCGGGGGCATGATGAGCTGGTGCGAGACGGTGAAACAGGTTATCTGTTGCAAGCAGATGATGTGGATGCAATGGCGCAGCGACTGTGCGCACTGTTTGCCCAGCCCGATCTGGCAGACCAAATGGGCAGGCAGGGACTTGCATTGGCCATGTGCTATACCGTCCCGGTGGTGCAGGAAGAATTAAGGAAAATCTACTTTGGGGCAGACAGGTAAGCAGAAAAGGAGTGAACCCGTTGGGCGAGAACAAAGAACTTCCGCTGGTATCCATCATTATTCCTGTTTATAACGGCAGTGAATATATGGAAGAGGCTATCGATAGTGCGTTAAATCAGACGTATTCCAACCTGGAGGTCCTTGTAGTGAACGACGGCTCCAGAGATGATGGCGCAACGGAGCGTATTGCATTATCCTATGGAGATAGGATCCGGTATATTAGCAAGCCAAATGGCGGCGTGTCCTCCGCTTTGAATGAGGGAATCCGCCACATGAAGGGAGAATACTTTTCGTGGCTTTCCCATGATGATGTCTATGCCCCTAACAAGGTTGCCAATCAGGTGAAGATGCTCCTTGAGTCGAAGGATCTCCGGGCGGTGGCATTGTGCGGACACAAGCAGATCGATAAGAATTCCGCGCTTTTGGGCGATGCCCGAAGTGCGCTCCGGTTTCAAAAAAGCTGTGTGCTGAACTGGCAGGAGGCGCTAATTTCCCTGTTTAGGCAGGGGTGCTACAATGGCTGTGCTTTTCTGATACCCAAAGCCGTATTTGACGAATGCGGCGGTTTTCATGAAGGACTTCGATACAGTCAGGATATGCTGATGTGGATCCGGATTTTTCTGGGGGGCTATTGGCTGGTATACAGTGATCAGGCGGATGTTTATTGCCGCGTCCATGATAAGCAGCTTACCCAGACCGGAAAGGCGCTGTACTATAGCGACAGCAAGGCGATTGGCGATCTGGTGATCCCGGCTCTGTGTGATGCCAGCGATGGAGATCGCAACCTTCTGTTTTATTACGCAAAAAACAATGCCGTATACCTGAATACGACAGTGGTTAAGGATTGCATGCTCGCGGCAAAACAGAAAAAACTGTTCGCAGCCGGACAGAACCTGCAGCTGCGGACTTTGCTGATATATGGCAGGCTGCGTCCGCTTATTCGCAAGGTATATTATAGAGTTTTTAAGAGAGTAAAGACCCAATGACCAGAAAGGGGAGAGAGATATGCTCCCATATTTTATATTAATACTACTGCCCATGGCTGTGGCAGCGGTGCGGACGAAAGGTGTTGTTCGTATCGGAGAAGGCCCCGTACAGAATAAGCGCAATACAGAGATCACGGTTTTTTTCGGAATTTTTTTGGCACTGCTGATGCTAAGGGATGAAGCCTGCGGCGCAGACACAACAGCATACCTTAGACTGTTTGAGCAGATCGGCCAAAAAAGCTGGGGCAGCGCCATATCCACCACAAGTGTAGAACCGGGATTTACAGCGCTCTCAAAACTTATTTATTTCATTACGAAGAACGAACAGCTTTTTCTGTTGGTAACGGCTGCGATAACCGTGATTCCGCTTTACCGGTTCTACAGGAAGGAAACCGAGCTGCCTGTGCTCACGATTGTGCTGTTTGCTACGATAGCACCGTTTTCCATGTATTTTTCAGGCATTCGCCAGGCATTGGCTATGGCTTTCGTGTTTTCTGCCTGGAAACTCACAAGGGAAAAAAAGTGGATAAAGTTTTTGTTGTTGGTATTGGTCGCTACGCTGTTCCACCGGTCTTCGTTTGTGATATTGGCAATTTATCCCATGTACCACCTGCGAATAACCACCAAATGGCTTTATGCAGTCGTGCCGCTGATGCTTTTGGTATACATCTTTAATAAACCAATATTTAATGTCTTGTTGCTGCTGTGGGGAGAGGACGGTACGGTAGAAAGCACCGGCGCAACCACGGTCCTGCTGCTGCTGGTTTTGTTTGCTGTATATGCGTTTGTCATTGCGGATGAGAGCAAGCTGGAAAAAGAGGTGCTGGGGTACCGAAACATTTTGCTTTTGGCTATTACAATTCAGTGTTTCGCCCCGGTGCACAGCATTGCCATGCGTATGAATTATTATTTCCTCCCGTTTATTCCCATCCTGATACCGAAGATTGCCAACCGAAGCAAAGCAGGTATGAAATCTTTGGTCAATATTTCGGTTATTGTTATGACCCTGATTTTTGCGGCGTATTTCTTCCTGCGGGCATACACAAGCGAAAACATTTTGAGGATTTACCCCTATACATTTTTCTGGCAGTAAATCATTTTGGTTATTCTTCTTTGCTCTGGTAAACCCAATTAGGGCAAAGGAATAATATATTCTAGCAAAAGGAGCGTATATCATGAAAAGTAAATTGTTTGTGCGGCTTTTATCTGTGCTGCTGGCTGTGGTGATGGTGGTGGGCGTTCTGCCTGCTTCTGCCTTTGCCGCAATAGTCATGCCAGAGGGGATCACTGTGATTCAGGACAAGGAGACTACTCTGGCTCCTGGTGTTAAGCAGAACACTGTGGTTGCTCTGGACAAGAACGGCGACCGTGTGGAAATGTTCGTAGCCTCTGTGGATATGGGCGTTGACACGGTGCAGATTCAAGCCAATTACAAAGACAATGATGCCTCTTCTTGGGGCATGCAGCTGACCACTGAGCAGGCAGCGGCTGCTGAGAAAAATCATGCGGCCCCCTACAACGTTGTTGTTGCTATCAATGGTTCTTACTACAACACCACTACCGGACAGCCCACCGGCGCGTTTGTGATGGAAGGCAAGCAGATCAACAGCGATGCTGCGGGTAATGCATATTCCTTCTTCGCCATTCTGGATGATGGTACGCCCCTGATCGGAAACAAAGGCGAATACACTGCCCATAAAGATCGTATTGTTGAGGCCATTGGCGGCTACATCCATCTGGTTGAGGATGGCAAGATTGTCTCTGGTTTGAACGATGTGGATAAGTATCCCCGTCAGACCATCGGCATTACTGCGGATGGCAATGTTATTATCATGACAGCAGATGGCAGCCGTCAGCCCAAGACCATCGGTCTGACGATAAAGGAGCAGGCTGAGGTTATGCTGTCTCTGGGCTGTGTGGAGGCCGTCCACCTGGACGGCGGTGGATCTGCCACTTACTGTTCCAAGCCTGAGGGCTCTGACAAGCTGCAGGTTGTGAACAACCCCAGTAACGGCTCTGAGCGTGCGGTTTCCAACTCCCTGATCGTAGTTTCCACCGCTGTTGCGGACGGCACTTTCGATCATGCTGTTCTGACCGCCCAAAATGAGTACATCACCCCCGGCAACAAAGTGGCTATCAGCGCCATTGGCGTTGACGCGGTCGGCGGTGCAGCAGAGCTTCCTGAGGAGATCTCCTGGCAGCTGGAGGATACTTCTTTCGGCACCGTTGTTGACGGCGTGTTTACCTCCAACGGCAAGATTGGAGATGCGGTAGTGCAGATGGTTTATAATGGCAAGGTCGTTGGCAATGTGACCATCCATGTGGTCGTGCCTACCAGCCTGTCCTTCAGCCGAGAAACCATTACGATTCCCTACGGAAAAACCGTGGATATGGGCATCCTTGCTTCTTACGGTGCCTATGATGTGGCCTATACCGCTGCGGATCTGAATGTCGTTGTCAGTACAGGTTCAATGAACGGTCTGGCCTACACAGCTCCGGCAGAAGGCTCCGGCGTTACCTCCGGTACCGTGACCGTGACACTGAAGAACAATTCTGCAGTATCTGCCTCTGCAACACTGAAGTTCGGCAAGGGTTCTGATGTGATCTTTGACTTTGAGAAAGGATGTGCCGGTGCCGATCTGGATAACTGGATTCTGCGCACCCATGAATCCAAGCTGGATAACGGTGAACAGGGCGAGCTCAGCATCGTAAACAGTGAGACCGGTCGGGTCCACAGCGGCGATCAGGCTCTGGCTTTCCACATTGACTACTCTCAGGGCCCTGGCTCGGGTTCCAACACCGCCGGCTATATTGCCATGTCCCTGTCCTGGGGTGCGGATCCTATCTCCATCAAGGGCGCGAAATCTGTTGGATTTTGGCTGTATATCCCCGAGGATGCCATGACCACCGAGGTCACCTTCAACACCGTTTACTACGATGCAAACGGCAACATCAAGCGTCGTACCGTTGACGGTAACGATGACAACGGTGTCTATATCTACACCCCCTACTGGGGAGACAACATGGAAAAGTCCGGCTGGCACTATATCCGTGCCGACCTGTCTAAGCTCACAGACGACCTGTACATTCATGATGAACCCAACCTAGACAGTGCATTCAAGCGCAACTTCTTCTTTAAGATATTCTGTGTCTTTGGCCAGGATTCTAATGAAATCGCCTCTGACTATAACGGCAACTTTACCTATTACATTGACGACATCACCGTGGACTATTCCGATGCGGTGGATGATCGCGAGCTGCCCGTATTCTCCTCCGGCGCTGTCTGTTACGATAACGAGCAGATCGCTCTGAACTACGGCGCGGTTGCCAATGTAGGCAACAATTCCTTCTTCGTTGCTGCCAATGTGACGGACAATGTGTTCGTGGGCACCAACGATGCAACAGTGGACAACGCTGCCAAGTCCGTGGGCCTGGACGCGGCTTCCGCCAAGATCTATGTGGATGGCAATCTGGTTGAGGCGACCTATGCCAACGGCGTTCTCAGCTCTGCCAACTTTACCGTTCCCAACGGCCGTCACGAAATCGTCTTTGAGATCGCCGATAAGAACGGCAACGTCAAGCAGATCGTTCGCCATGTCAATGTGCAGGGCGCCCAGGAGCTGCCCACCGTCCATGTGGTGCCGCAGGATGCCACTCTGGACAGACTGCTGTCCGGCTCCGTCTACTGGGTGAACGTGACTGCCGACAACATTGCGGATATCAAGTCTGTGGAAATGCTGCTGAACCTGAACTCCATCAACAGCTGGGAACTGGACCACATGATCGTGGCCGACGGTTTTGATGTAAGCTGGAGTCAGACCGCTGCTCAGAAGGCGGAAAATGATGTTCGGATCTCCTTCACCCGCAATGATGAAAAGCTGGGCGAGGGTAATGTGATCGCCAGCATCCCTGTTCGGGTTTGGGAAAGCCTGAGCCATACGTTGCCCGGTCTGTCGGCACAAACTCCCAGCAAGCTGTGGCAGAGTGGCGAGATTAATCCCAGAGAGGTTCGCATCAACGTCGATCAGGGCCTGGTGACATACACCGACGGCAGCGCCGCCTCCTTCTCTGACAGCATCACTGTAGATACCGAGGCTTACACAGCGTATTATGCGATGGACAAGGAGTACCATGCCGCAAAGGGCAGCTACCATGTCCATACTGCAGATGCGGTGGCCGATCTGGCCGCTACCTGCACCAAGAACGGTTACAGCGGTCGTACTTTCTGTGAGGTTTGTAACTCTGTCGTGGATTGGGGCACCACCGAGGCTGCTACCGGTCACACCTACAAGGTTGTTGACGGCGTGCTGAAGTGCGCCTGCGGCGAGCTGTTCGATGGTGTTTATACGGATGGCAAGGAATACATCAATGGTATCGTGGCTGCTGACGGTTGGAATGCCGAGGGCACCAAGTACTTTGTTGACGGCATGGCCCTGACTGGCACGCATATTATGGACAACACCGTGTATGTGTTCGGCGAGAACGGCATTTACGACGAAACGGCTTCCTCCACTTACATGGGACTTGTTGAGTATGAGGGCGACCTGTACTACGCACAGCTGGGCAAGCTGGTCAGCGGCTGGCAGTTTGCGCCCAGTGGCTTGGTAGATGACGACCCGGATGATGGCATTTATTATAGTAATACATATTACTATTATTTTGATCCCGTCACCTTCAAAGCATTTAAGGATGGTTTATTGACTGTAGACGGATACACCTATGAATTTAAAGACAGTATTTTGATTGACGGCCAGTGGGTGGTAGGCCCGGATGGAACGCTCGTCATGTACTGGGCAGGCGGCTTCCTCCCGAACGGCTGGAATACAATTAAAGACAAGACCTATTATGTTATTTATTTGGGTGCCGTTGCAAGAGGTGTATACTGTATTGAAATCGGCTGGAGCTCCGGTATTTTTGAGTGGCACCTATTTGACGAAAATGGCGTTTGGCAGAGAGAACTGGATGGGCTGTATGGTCAGCACTTCTATATTGAAGGCGAACGCGTGCCTGCATACTACGGACTGGTGCAGTGGAACGGTGACTACTATTATGTGAATGATAATGCAGCCATTGTCAAGGACGTGAAGAAGTATGTAAGCAAGACCAACGGTCTGACCTGGGCCGATGGCACAGCCATTGAGAGCGGCTACTATGAATTTGATGCCGAAGGCAAGCTGGTGATTCCCGAGAAGGAAGAGCCTGAAGTGCTCAATGGCCTTGTGGGCAACTTCTACTATGTAAATGGCGAAAAGGTGCCTGCATACTACGGTCTGGTACAGTGGGAAGGCAACTATTACTACGTAAATGACTATG
>SVKX01000006.1:0-30550 GCA_015068225.1 Oscillospiraceae bacterium | reverse complement strand
GAGAAGGAAGAGCCTGAAGTGCTCAATGGCCTTGTGGGCAACTTCTACTATGTAAATGGCGAAAAGGTGCCTGCATACTACGGTCTGGTACAGTGGGAAGGCAACTATTACTACGTAAATGACTATGCCGCCATTGTCAAGAACGTGAAGAAGTACGTGAGCAAGACCAACGGTCTGACCTGGGCCGATGGCACAGCCATTGAGAGCGGCTACTATGAATTTGATGCCGAAGGCAAGATGATCATCGAGTAAACCTATCTTTAGCAAACAACATACCATACGGGCTAAGGCCCGTATGGTATGTTGTATTGTGAAAGCCCTGGATGAAAGGAGGAGTGGCTGTGAAACTGGTGCAGATAAATGCAACCTGCGGCGCAGGAAGCACAGGAAGAATATGCGTCAGCATTAGCGAAACGCTAAGCGCAAAGGCGGCGGATAATTACATTTTGTATGCATCAGGCCAAAGCGACTATGTCCGGGGTCTGCGGTATATGCGTCACAAGGAAGTAAAGCTCCAGGCGCTTCGATCCAGAATTTTGGGCAACTATGGGTTTAATTCCAAAGCGGCCACCAGACGATTGATCATGCAGCTGGACGCAATTGCGCCTGATATTGTCCATTTGCATAATCTGCATGGACATAATTGCAATCTGGAGATACTGTTTTCCTATTTCAAAGAAAAAAGAATTAAATTATATTGGACGTTTCATGACTGTTGGGCATTCACGGGATATTGCCCCCACTATGAAATGGTGAACTGCACAAAATGGCAGACAGGGTGCCAACACTGTCCGCAAAAGGGACATTTTAGCTGGCTTTTTGACAGAAGCCCATATTTATTTAAAAAAAAGAAGGAAATTTTCACCGGACTGGATCTAACAATTGTGGTTCCGTCTGATTGGATGGCAAAGCAGGTGAAACAGTCCTTTTTACATAACTATGATATAAAAGTAATCCACAATGGCATCGATCTTTCTGTGTTCTGTCCCACAGAAAGCGATTTCCGACAGCGCTATGGGTGCCAGGATAGATTTCTCATTCTGGGAGTAGCCTTTGGTTGGGACGCCAGAAAGGGACTTGACGTGTTTATTGAAATGGCAAAACGATTGGACGAGCGGTTCCGGATCGTTTTGGTCGGTACGGATGACCGGGTGGACCGGCAATTGCCCAAGAATGTGATCTCCATTCACCGGACGGGAAATCAGGCGGAGCTGGCGGCTATTTACACAGCAGCGGATCTGTTTGTGAATCCCACCAGAGAAGAGAATTATCCCACGGTTAATATGGAAGCCCTGGCCTGCGGAACCCCGGTGCTCACATTCCGGACCGGCGGCAGTCCTGAAATTTTGGATGACAACTGCGGCGCCGTGGTGGATAAAAATGATCTGGACGGCATGGAGCGCGAAATTCTGCGCATATTTGAGAAAAGTCCGTATACGCGGCAGGCGTGTCTGGAGCGCGCAAAGGAATTTGACCGCCATAGCCGTTTTGAGGAGTATGTGAAACTGTATGAAGAAAAGAATCCGGTTTTTGATTAACACTTTGGCAGGCGGCGGTGCCGAAAAAGTGCTGGTCGAGCTGCTGAATCAACTGGATCCGGACATGTACGATATTACTTTGGTCACGGTTACGGGGGGCGTTCGGCGACATGATTTACTGGAGCATATAACCGTTCGGCAAATCGTTCCATCGGGCAGGCAATCTACGCTGTTAGCAAAGCTGGTTTATAAGCTGCCTCCCCGGCTTTTTGCAAAGCTGTTTTTGCCCGGAGATTTTGATATTGAGATCGCCTATCTGGAGGGAAGTCCCACTCGTTTCATGGCGGCCAAACGGACGAACGGCAGGAAGCTGGCGTTTGTTCATTGCGACTTATCTGTAAACAACCTGATTCAATCCCTGTATCCGAGCAAAGAAGATTGTCTTACAGAATATCAATGCTTCGACAAGATATGCTTTGTTTCTCAAAAAAGCAAAAAAGGGTTTGAAGAAGCAATTGGGCCTGTGGATAATGGCTGTGTCATCCATAACATGATTAATATCGACCGAATCAGGGCGATGGCGGCCACAGAAACAGAGGAAGAATACCGAACAAACGGCTTGAAACTAGTAACAGTTGGCAGGCTGACGGCTGCAAAAGGATATGACAGACTGCTCAGAATTGTTGACGACCTGGAAAAAGAGTTTAGCTTTGAGCTTTGGATACTGGGAGACGGAGAAGAGCGCGCTGCGTTGGAGAAATTGATTGCCGAGCGGGATATCCGCTGCGTAAGGCTGCTGGGGTATCGGGAAAATCCGTATCCGCTGCTGAGAAAAGCAGACCTGTTTGTTTGCGCATCCCTGTCAGAAGGCTACAGCACAGCAGTTACGGAGGCGATGGTCCTGGCGCTGCCGGTCATTACCACTGATTGCGCGGGGATGGATGAGATTCTGGAGCAGGGGAAATATGGTCTGATTGTAGAAAACAGCGAGCAGGCGCTCAAAGCAGGGCTTTTCAATCTCCTCCAGAACCCGGAAGAAATGGAAAAATTGAGAGCAGCAGCATTGGAAAAAAGTCAGACCATGACCAACCAGCGTGCAATGCGTGAATATACAGAATTGTTTTCCTGACACGCGAAGGAGTGTGGAAACAAATGGAAAATACCAAGGCAAATACCCCGGCGCATACGCTGATCATTAACTATGCAGGGTTGCAGCCGGGTGGAGTAGAAACTTATTTTTCTGACCTAATGAAATATAGCCTGGATCGCGGTTACCGGGTAGTGTGGATCACAACGCCCAGTTGCGTTCAGAATGCTTTTTATCGGGAAATTGCGGATGATCCAAGGGTGGAAAAGCTTTTTGCCAAAATGGGAAGACACTGGTTTCGTCATGAGCCTCTCTGCTTTACCCCCATGGAAAACGTGACAATGCTTAGTTGTGAACCGCTTCATTTCATGCGGGCGGAGAGCCTCCGGGAAAAGGCAAACGTTAACAGCTTTCACCATTTTTTGGTGCTGCCTCATTATACCGGCAGCGCCTATTACCCGGAACGTCTGTTTAATTGGCGCTTTCTAAAAGCGTTTTGGTATCGTTATATGAAGAAGCTGGCCTGTAAGTGGGTAGAGGCCGATTGTATCAGAGCCTTTTCGCTCAAGCATTTGGATGCCTATGAAGAGAATTACGGGGTTACGATACCGGATAAAACAAGCAAAATACTAGGTCGTATAGAGCAGATAGCTCCAATCGATAAGGCTGCGCTTGCGGAGAGAGCATCGCAGCGAAACGAGAACTTTACCATTGTTACATGCGCCCGTTTTGATTTTCCCCATAAGGCCTATCTTTTGGGGTTAATAGATAGTTATGGGGCGCTGAAGCCGAAATATCCCCAGCTGAAATTGGTTGTGGTTGGATATGGCAAAGGCGAGGCTGCGCTAAGAGAGAAAATTGCTGTGCTTCCGGAGCAGATGCAAAGGGATATTGTTCTGCCGGGTGCTCTTTCCATGGAGCAATTAAAGAAGCAATTCAGACAGGGACATTTAAACGTGGGATTGGCGGGAGCGATTTTGGATGGTGCAGCTTGCGCTCTGCCCTCGCTGCTGACCAGGCACTATACTGACCTGTGTGAAACCTATGGTTTTTTAAGTGATATTTCCGGCAATTTGCTTAGAGAAGACCCCGGACACGATAGCTTGTCCTACATTGAGCGGGTTCTGAATATGTCCGATGAAGACTATATTCTCCAATGCAGGAGAGACTATCAAGCGGCGCGCAGCCGCCGGAAATCAGATCCAGATTATTTCTTTCGGCAGAACAATGGGGTTTGCGGTTCTGTTGTCAATGCGATGCAAACCCGGTTGGGGAAGATACTAAACCTATGCGGATATTTAAAATATCGCTTATGGGGTGCGGAAGGATATAACAATTAAGCATACCGCTGCGCAGAGCAAAAGGGAGCAGAAAAAGAATGGCGTCTAAAAATAGTTTTTTTAACAATTTTATATGGCGCTTTTTAGAGCGCTGCGGCGCCCAGCTGGTGGCTTTTGCTGTCTCAATTGTTTTGGCGCGCGTACTGGACCCAAAGGTTTATGGAACCGTTGCACTTGTGACGGTTTTCACCGCCATCATGCAGGTGTTTATTGACAGTGGAGTGGGAACCGCCTTGATTCAGAAGAAAGAAGCGGATGACCTGGATTTTTCCACAGTTTTCTTTTTTAATTTGGGCCTGTGCCTGCTGCTATATGCGGTAATGTTTTTTTGTGCGCCATTGGTTTCTGATTTTTATGGCATACCGGAGCTGACGGAAATTGTCCGGGTGCTTAGTCTGACAATCATAATCTCCGGTGTTAAGAACATCCAACAGGCGTATGTATCCCGGAATATGATGTTCAAGCGGTTCTTTTTTGCCACACTGGGCGGAACCGTTGGCGCGGCGGTGCTGGGCATCTGGATGGCCTATAGAGGATATGGTGTTTGGGCACTGGTTGCACAGCACCTGTTTAACACTGCGATGGATACGCTTATTCTGTGGATAACTGTAAAATGGCGTCCCAGATGGATGTTTTCCTGGAATCGCTTAAAGGAACTGTTTTCCTATGGCTGGAAATTGTTAGTATCCGGACTAATGGACTCCGTTTATAATGAGCTGCGGCAGATGATCATTGGAAAGCTGTATACCACACAGGATCTAGCCCACTATAATCGAGGGAAGCAGTTTCCGTTCCTGATCATAAATAATGTGAATACTTCTATTGACAGCGTTCTTTTGCCAACGCTGGCCAAGGAGCAGGATGACAAATCCCGGGTCAGGAGCATGACGCGCCGGGCGATTAAGACCAGCACGTATATTATGGCACCGCTTATGATGGGGCTTGCCTTTATTGCGGAGCCTTTGATCAAGCTGCTGCTGACAGAAAAATGGCTTCCTTGCGTGCCGTTTCTTCGGATATTCTGCATTACCTATATGTTTTATCCCATCCACACTGCCAATTTGAACGCAATTAAGGCGATGGGACGAAGCGATCTGTATTTGAAGCTGGAGATTATAAAAAAGGTTATTGGTGTAGTGGTTTTGCTGTGCACCATGTGGCATGGCGTTGAGATCATGGCCTATAGCCTGCTGCTGACCAGTGTTGCCAGTCAGATTGTAAATTCCTGGCCAAATCGCAAGCTGCTGGATTACAGTTATATCGATCAGATGAAGGACATACTTCCAAGCATTCTGTTGGCACTGTTTATGGGCGCGTGCGTCTACTGGATCGGCATCTTGGAAATGAATAATCTTCTAATACTGCTGCTCCAGATCGCTTTAGGGGCTGCTCTCTATATAGGAGGTTCGATGCTGTTTCGGTTGGAAGCGTATGGATACCTGGTCAGGCAGCTGCGGCGCTTTTTCAAAAGGCGCAGCAAGGACGACAAGGCGGCCTGATCAACAAACAGGGTGAATATCCCGGAAGTAAGACGTTATTGAAACGGAGGGCATATGAAAAAAATTCTGGTTCTTGGTGGAGCTAATCTTCACTGCAAACTGGTTAAAGCGGCCAAAGAAATGGGGCTTTATACCATTGTTACAGATTATCTGGCGGATTCTCCTGCTAAGCAACTGGCAGATGAGCGCTGGATGCTCAATGTTAAAGATGTAGACAGTATTGTGCAGAAGTGCAGGGAAGTACAGGTGGACGCCGTCATAAGCACCCACCTTGACCCGTGTCAGCGTCCCTACCAGATGATTTGCGAGCGCCTGGGCCTGCCCTGCTATATAGATAACTTTGAACAGGTGTATGCGTTAACAGATAAGGATGCTTTCAAAGCCCTGTGTGTGAAACATGGTGTGGATATTATCCCTACATATACCAAAGAGGAATTAAACGATCCGGCGGCTGCCTCCGGGGTGCAGTTTCCTGTCCTCGTCAAGCCGGTTCACAGCAGAGGCTCTCGTGGCCAGACGATCTGTTATACACTGGAGCAGCTGTCTTCCGCAATTAAGAAAGCAGAGGAAGAATCGGAAAACGGAAAAGCGATCATCGAAAAGTATATGGGAAACAAGAATGACTTTACCATGACATATATTTTCGTTGATGGCATACCGCATATGACAAAAACATCAGACCGGCATTTAGGTCCGCTGGAATTGGGGTTTGAAAAGGTGGGCATCGGAACGGTATCCCCTTCTCGATTTTCGGATATGTATATTACCAATGTGCAGGATCGTCTGCTGGGCATGCTGAAGGCTCTTGGTGTTAAAAACGGGCCTGTTTTTATGCAGGGTTTTGTCGATGGCAATACAGTTCGTTTTTATGATCCCGGCTTTCGTTTTCCTGGCAGCGAGTATGATACGATATTTGAAAGCATTCATCATATTGATTTGATGAAAATGATGGTGGGCTTTGCGCTTACAGGGCGAATGGACACTGCATATGGCTCGCTTTCTTCAGATCTATATCAACTGAACGGAAAAAGGGTTATTACGCTGTTTCCTGTGATCCGAAGTGGGACGATTTCGAAAGTTCAGGGAATTGAAGAAATAGCTGCCATGCCGGAAGTCGTTTGTTATACAATTCGTCACACTGTGGGTGAAACGGTGCCCCTATCTAGGGATGTCAATCAGCGGTTTGGTGAATTTGACATTGTTGGTAAGGATATACACGACTTAGGACGTTTGATTGATACCGTTTTGAATAAATTGCGGGTTCTTGATGAACATGGCGAGAACATGCTTGTTGGAAACATTAGCAGCCAAGACATTGTGGGGTAGGTGAGAAAATGGACGTGCTATCATTGGTTATATTTGCAGCCTGCATTGTTCTGTTTGTCTGGGACAGGCTGCCCATGGCAACCACTGCCATTTTGGGCTGCGTGGCGATGGTGCTGTTCGGGGTATGCGATTTTAAGACAGCCTTCGGACAGTTTGCTTCCAGCACCGTGATTTTGACCATCGGTGTTATGATCATCGGCGCGGCTATTTCAGAAACGGGACTTGCGGCAGCCATTGGCGCCTGGATCGTCCGGGTTTCCCGGGGCTCTGAGCGGAGGCTGATCATAGGTACCTATCTGGTGTCAGCAATGATGTCCGCATTTTTGACCAATTCCGCAGTGCTGGCGATTTTCATTCCCATCATTATGGGCCTGTCCAATAAGGACATGAAGGCCAAAAATATGATCATGCCCATTGCATACGGTTGTGTGATCGGCGGCGCATCTACCTTAGTGGGCTCTACCCAGCAGATGACGGCGCAGGGATTGCTGGAGGAAGCCGGCCTGCGCACCTTCAAGACCTTTGACTTCTCTCTGGTAGGTGGCATTCTGGTGCTGCTGGGCCTGGTCTATTGCCTGTTTATCGGTTATAAGCGGGGGCAGAAGATTTGGGGCGACCGGGAGGATGAATGCGCGCAGCAGACAGGGCAGACCGGAGTCAAGCATAGCAAGGCAAAAATGATCACAGTGGCGGTGATCTTCGTTGCCACTGTGGTGCTGTACATTACTGAGTGGATCCCTCTGGCTATTACCAGCACGACCGCAGCGCTGCTGTGCATTATCACCGGCTGCATTTCCCAGCCGAAGGCCATCTCCAGCGTGAACTGGAACATCGTGGGACGACTGGCCGGCTGTCTGGGTATTGCCAAGGCGCTGGAGGCTGCCGGCGGCACCAAGCTCATCAGCGAAGGCTTCCAGCTGTTGGTGGGCAACGGCATCAGCCCGTTTTTGCTGTTCTGCATTCTGGTGCTGATGGTGCAGGTCACCAGCCAGTTTATTTCCAATTCTACGGCAATTTTGATCGTTCTGCCCATTGTGATCAGCATTGCGCCGGCGCTGGGACTGAATGCGTATGCCTTTGCGCTGGGCATTACACTGGCATCCGGTGTGGCATTGAGCTGCCCGCTGGCCAGCTCCACACTGGGCATGTCCATGACCGTGGGCTACCGGTTCAACGATTATTTCAAGTATTCCATTTTCTTTGATATCATTTCCTATCTGGTTATTATTCTGACGGTTCCCGCAATTTACGGCCTGACCGCGTAAGGAAGTGTGTACTAAGTGGCGAAGATCAATGTGACCCGCTCCTCAATGCCCGGGTTTGAAGAATACTGCGACGAGATTCGCGAGCTTTGGGACAGCCGGTGGCTGACCAACGCAGGTGTCAAGCATCAGCAGTTTGGGCGGCAACTGGAGGAATATTTAAATATTCCCAATGTAACGCTGTATACCAACGGGCATCTGGCGCTGGAAGAGGCGATTGCAGCCTTGGATCTGCCCCGGGGAGCGGAGGTAATTACCACGCCGTTTACCTTTGTGTCCACCACAAACGCGATCATCCGAAATGGCCTGGTGCCTGTGTTCTGTGATGTAAACGACAGCGATTACACCATGGATGTTGCAAAAATAGAAGCGCTGATCTGCGAAAGAACAGCCGCGATTTTGCCGGTCCATGTTTATGGAAATCTCTGTGCTGTGGACCAGATCCAACAAATTGCTGAAAAACACGGATTAAAGGTAATCTACGATGCCGCGCATGCGTTTGGCGTTACGAAAAACGGTGTTAGTGCAGCCTGTTTCGGAGATATTTCCATGTTTAGCTTCCATGCGACGAAGGTGTTTAACACCATTGAAGGCGGCGCTTTGTGCTATTCGGATGACGGGTTGCGGAAAAAACTGGAGCAGCGGCGCAATTTCGGCCTGGATGGGAAGGATGGCTGCGCATATCCGGGAGGAAATGCCAAAATGAGCGAGTTCCAGGCGGCCATGGGCATCTGTAACCTGCGGCATCTGCAGGGCGAGATTGCAAAGCGGAAAGCTGCGGTAGAAGCATACCGAAGCAGACTGTCCGGCGTGGCCGGCATCCGGCTCTGTCCGGAACAGGAGGGGGTATCCTCCAATTATGCGTATTTTCCGGTGGTGTTTGACGGATACAAATACAACCGGGATGAGGTCTTCGAGCATCTGAAGGCCCAGGATATTATTGCCAGAAAGTATTTCTACCCCCTGACCAGCTGTTTTGAGAGCTGTGCGGGCCTGCCTGCCGCCGGAGCCGGTAAGACTCCCGTAGCAGAGAGCATAGCCGAAAAGATTCTGACAATGCCGCTGTACGCGGATCTGACGGTGGCAGATGTGAATAGAATTTGTGACATTATATTGGAATAAGGGAGGCTGACTTTATGAAAGGCATTATCTTAGCTGGCGGAAAAGGCACACGCCTGTATCCCATAACAAAGGTCGTGTCCAAGCAGCTTCTGCCAATATATGACAAGCCGCTTATTTACTATCCGCTGTCAATTTTGCTGCTGGCAAGCATTCGGGATATTTTGATTATTTCCACCCCGGAGGATATTGGAAACTACCAGCGACTTTTGGGGGACGGCAGCAACCTTGGTCTGTCCATTTCTTATAAAGTGCAGGAAACGCCCCGGGGTCTGGCGGATGCGTTTATTCTGGGGGAAGATTTTATCGGCACGGATAGCGTATGCCTGATTTTGGGAGACAATGTTTTTTACGGCCAGAACATGACAAAGGTGCTAAAAAAAGCGATGGAATCCAATGAGGGTGCTACAATTTTTGGATATCCGGTGAAGGATGCCCGGAGCTTTGGTGTCGTGGAGTTTGATAAGGATTACAATGTCCTTTCCATCGAAGAAAAGCCAGAGTCTCCCAAATCCAATTATGCGGTGCCCGGGCTGTATTTTTATGATAACCGTGTGGTAGAGATTGCGAAAAGCGTGAAACCCTCCCCCCGGGGTGAAATTGAGATCACGGCTGTCAACAATGCATATCTTGCTATGGGCGAGCTGAAGGTTACGCTGATGGGCAGGGGAATGACATGGCTGGATACGGGTACGCCCCAGGGAATGCTGCAGGCGGCGGAGTTTGTAGAAGCGGTTCAGGACAGGCAGGGCTTTTATATTGCCTGTATTGAGGAGATCGCCTGGCGCCGTGGGTTAATCAGCACAGAAGAGTTGCTTCAGATCGGCCAGTCCCTGAAAATGACGGATTACGGCCAATATATTCTTTCTCTTGTGGAGGAATCATAAATGACAATCGTTGTTACAGGCGGTGCGGGCTTTATTGGCGCAAATTTCATCTATTATATGCGCAGTGCCCATCCGGATTATCGGATTGTATGTATCGACAAACTGACCTATGCCGGTAACCTTTCCACCCTCGCACCGATTATGGATGATCCGGATTTTCGGTTTATTAAGGCAGACATCTGTGACAGGGACGCCATAGAGACCGTTTTTCAGGAAGAAAAGCCGGATATTCTCGTGAATTTTGCGGCAGAATCCCATGTGGACAGGTCTATTGCAGATCCTCAGGTGTTTTTGCAAACCAATGTATTGGGAACGCAGGTTCTAATGGATGCTTGTCGGAAATATGGCATAAAACGCTATCATCAGGTGTCTACAGATGAGGTTTATGGAGATCTTCCTCTGGACAGGCCGGACCTGTTCTTTACGGAGGAAACACCCATTCATGCCAGCTCTCCCTATTCTGCGTCAAAGGCTGCCGCAGACCTGCTGGTTATTGCTTATCACAGAACCTATGGATTGCCTGTCAGCATCAGCCGCTGCTCCAACAATTATGGCCCCTATCAATTTCCGGAGAAGCTAATCCCGCTGATGATTGCCAATGCACTTAGTGATAAGCAGCTGCCGGTATATGGACAAGGCATCAATGTCCGGGATTGGCTGTATGTTGAAGATCATTGCAAGGCAATTGATTTGATCCTTCACAACGGCAGTGCCGGGAGCATATATAACATTGGCGGACATAATGAAATGCGCAATATCGATATTGTAAAGCTCATTTGTCACGCCCTTAATAAGCCGGAAAGCTTGATTTGCTATGTGAAGGACCGGAAAGGCCACGATCTGCGCTATGCCATTGATCCGGCGAAAATCCATGAGGAGCTGGGCTGGCTGCCGGATACGAAATTCGCAGACGGAATCCAGAAAACCATCGCATGGTATCTGGAAAACCGGGAATGGTGGGAAGAAATCGTCAGCGGAGAGTATCAGAAGTACTATGAGAAAATGTATGGAGCCTAGTAACGAGAGATAGAAAGCCATCGGATGAAAGACAGGCTGCTTACTGGTGCTTGACGGCACAAATGCGCTGTGCTAGAATAAAAAGAGTAATAGGCATGTTTTCTAAGGAAATATGGCCGGACACAACCGGTCCTGCCTGCACGGAGGACGTATTATGAATGAGCAAGAAAAAAACAATGATGTAATGGAGATCGACCTGAAGCGGTTGGCGGAGGCGGTCATTCATAAGGGATGGGTGGTAGCAATCGTTGCTGTGCTTTGCGCAGTAATCGCGTTTTTGGGCACATTTTATTTCATCACGCCTCAGTATCAGTCTTCAGCTATGTTCTATGTGAATAACAGCTCTGTGTCTGTGGGGGATGCCTCTTTCAGCCTTTCTTCCAGTGATATTGTGGCATCCAAAAACCTGGTCAATACTTATATTGTTATTCTGAAAACCAGAGAGACTCTGAACGATGTGATTGATTATGCCGGAGTTGACCGCAGCAGCGGTGAGCTTGCCGGTATGATTAAAGCGGAATCTGTAGGGGAAACCCAGATTTTCCGGATTAGTGTCAGCAGCCCGGATCCGGTAGAGGCAGAAAAAATTGCAGATGCCATTGCCTATATTTTGCCGAAGCGGATCTCCAGTATTGTAGAGGGAACATCTGCCAAGATCGTGGACTCTGCGGTGCTTCCCTCCGGCCCCAGTTCCCCCAGCTATTCCAGAAATACGGTTCTGGGATTTGGGTTGGGTATGATTCTGGTGGTGGCCGTTCTGATCCTGCGGGAGCTGTTTAATGTGACCATCCGTACGGAAGAAGATATTACCCGAATCAGCAGTCATCCCATTCTGGCCTCCGTGCCGGATATGGTAACCCCCAGCAAGGGTGGCCATTATTCTTCCTACGACAAAAACAGCGGAGGGAAAAAGCGGGGTGGAGCAGGCTATCCCAGAGAACATGTGCTGGTTGGCGGTGGAATCAGCTTTGCGGCAACGGAAGCCTATAAGCTGCTGCGGACCAAGCTGCAGTATTCCTTTGCGGATGAAAACGCGTGCCGGGTGATCGGTGTTTCCAGCGCCCTGAGCGGCGAAGGAAAGAGCTTGTCCTCTATCAACCTTGCCTATTCGCTGTCCCAGCTGGATAAGAAGGTGCTGCTGATCGACTGCGATATGCGCCGGCCCTCCATTTCTTCCAAGCTGCCCATTGATAAGCGCACCGGCCTGTCCGGTTATCTGTCCGGCCTGCATCTTATGAACGAAATCATCCAGGACTGCGGCCTGAGAGGCGAAGAGACTGCTTTTGATATCATTTCTTCCGGCAGCAATCCTCCCAATCCCATTGAGCTGCTGAGCTCCGCAAGAATGGCCAAACTTCTGGACACCCTGCGGAAGGTGTATGATTATGTGATCCTGGACCTGCCTCCGGTGGGTGAGGTCAGCGATGCCCTGGCAGTAGCCAAGCAGACAGACGGTGTCCTTCTGGTGGTTCGCCGCAATTTCTGTGAGCGGCCTGCGCTGAGTGCGGCAGTTCGCCAGTTTGCCTTTGTTGAATCCAAGATCCTTGGCTTTGTCTATAACTGTGCCGCACAGGTAGATGGCACCTATGCAAAGAGCTATTACAAGCGTACTTACGGAAGATATGCCGGCAAGTATGCCAGTTCCGGTGCGGACGCAGGGAATGGGTCGCAGGATCAGGAGAACGGCTGATGGTCACGGACTTTCACACCCATGTGCTGCCTGGAATGGATGACGGGAGCGCGTCGGTATCCGAATCCATTGCGATGCTCCGGGAGGCCTTCCACCAAGGCATTACCCATGTGGTAGCCACGCCCCATTTTTATCCCCAGAAGGATTCTCCCGAGGAATTTCTTCGACGGCGACAGGTTGCGGAGGACCGCCTGCGGGAGCAAATGGCCCGGGAAACGGATCTTCCATCCCTCAGTGTGGGCGCAGAAGTGTATTTTTTTCCGGGAATGAGCAATTCTGATACACTTTCCCTGTTGACAATTGGTAAAAACAGATATATAATGTTAGAACTGGTGAACTCTCCCTGGTCGGAGTATATCTATCAGGAGGTTCAGGGTATTTACGAGAAGCAGGGCTTGACACCCATCATTGCCCATGTGGATCGGTACATAAGACCCTTCCGGACCTATGGCATCCCCTACAGACTGGAGGAGCTGCCGGTACTGGTGCAGGCGAATGCAGATTTTTTCTTGAACAGAAGAACAGCATCTCTGGCGCTGCGACTGCTGAAATCGGACAGGATCCATCTGCTTGGCTCTGACTGCCATAATCTATCAGACAGGGCACCCAATATGGGCAATGCTGCGCAGGTGATCGCCCGACGTCTGGGAGCGGAAGCGCTGGAGCGGATCGGAAGTTATGAACAAGTAGTCTTGTCCCCCGGGACAGATAATATTTAGCGAATATACTACATAGTTTATTTTATGTTTTGAAAGGGAGATGGCAAAAATGAAAAAGTTCGTTATGTTGTTGGCTGCTGTGATGCTGGTTGCATCCCTGGCATGCCCTGCTTTTGCTGCGGAGGATGATTTTGTTCCCAGCATTACCTACAAGGGTGCGCCTGAGCTGGTCCTCACTGTGGATGTGGATGGCAATCCTGTTGTTGGCGCTATTGTCGATGAAGATGGCAAGACCGTTGGTTATGTTGACGAGGACTGCCTGCTGATCACTGCCCTGTCCGGCATTGACAATGAGAGCAGACTGCCTGCTGAAGCCAAGGCACTGCTGAAGGATCTGTATCAGAAGCTGCTGAATGGCACCATGAAGCTGCCTTATGAGGGTGACAAGGACATGGTCATTCTGGAGCTGGTGGATGCTTCTTGGCTGTGCGAGCCCTGCCCCGACGCAGTTGAGGAAGAAGACGTTACATTTAGTGCTACCTTCGATCTTGGCGTTGCCAAGGACGTGGAAGTTACCGTCATGACCTATAAGAATGATGCATGGAATCCCATCGAGAAGGTCGTCAACAATGGCGACGGCACTGTGACCTGCACCTTTGAGCATCTGTGCCCTGTTGCTTTTGCTGTGGCTACAGAGGATGCACCTTCTGAGACCGGCGACAACTCTGATATGATGCTGTGGGGCATGCTGCTGGCTCTGTCCGCAGTTGGCATGGCTACAGTTTCCGTACTGTACTTCCGCAACCGTAAGAAGGCCTGATTTTCCTAAGGAAAACATACAATAGGATAGGATGTGTGCTATGAGCAAGCGAGGAACGCACAAAAATGTTGCTTTTATCTGCGTCATCCTGATCCTGGTGCTTGTCATGATTTACAGTGGGCTCCGGATTCTGGAGTCCACTGTTTTTCGTTCTCCGGAGGAGCAGCAGCAAACACCCTCTAAGACGATCACCAGAGACGGGGTAGAGTATTTCCCCCGGCAGGATATAACGGTAATCATGCTGATGGGCATTGACCAGTTTGGCCAAATGGAATCCAGCGGCTCTTACAGAAACACCGGTGAGGCGGATGTGGTAGCGCTGCTGGTGCTGGATCAGACCAATGAAAGCTACCAGATCCTTTGCCTGAACCGGGACACCATGGTCTCTATGCCTGTGCTGGGTCTCGGCGGCCGGCCTGCCGGCAAATTCTTTGGCCAGCTGGCCCTTTCCCACACCTATGGAGAGGGTCTGGAAGACAGCTGCGAAAACACAAAGCAAACAGTTTCGGAATTTCTGTATAACATCAAGATCGATCAGTATGTAGCGCTGAATATGGATGCTATTTCCATTGTCACGGATGCGGTGGATGGAATTACCGTTACGGTAACCGATGATTTTTCATCAGTAGATCCCACCCTGACGAAGGGAGAGGTGACTCTCAACGGAGCGCAGGCGCTGACCTTTGTACAGTCCCGGGCAGATGTGGGCAATCAGTTGAATCTGTCCCGTATGGAGCGGCATAAGGAGTTTATGCGGGGTCTGGGCGTGTCGCTGAACAAAAAGCTGGAGAGCTCCGACAGCTTTGGCCTAAAGCTGTATGATCAGTTGTCTGATTTTATGGTGACAGATTGCTCTGCCAATGTTCTCAGCAACATGCTCAGCCGCTTCGCCAAGTATGAAATGGAGCAGATCCTCTCTTTGGAGGGCGAAAATGTTCGGGGCGAGGAATTTTACGAGTTCTACCCCGATGAAGAGGCGCTGGACAAGCTGATATTGCAGCTGTTTTACGCGCCCAAGCAATAGATTTAGAAAACCGCCTCCGGAGGTGCGCTTCCGGGGGCGGTTAAGCTTTGTAAAAAAATTTTTAAGATGGTCCAAAAACGATATTTTTTTCTTGCATGGAAAAATGAAACATGGTATGATAAAGTCATGAAACAAGACCCTAAAGAAGGAGTTGTTGCAACATGACAAAGAGGAGTTATAATCTGCCAATGCGGATCATCGCCATGGTGCTGAGCCTAGTGCTGGTTGTGTCCCTGCTTCCGGCGGTGGCCCTGTTTACGGTCACGGCGGCAGGCGCGGATGTTTCCGGCATCGTGTCTTCCACGGCGGACGCAAATACGATGGATTCGTGGAGGGATGCTTTTGATCCGAACGATATTTCCACGGAGCATGTTGGCGGTGTCTGGACGGACAAGTCTGTGGTCACTGCCGGCAATGTTACCACAGCCTTTCCCGGAATTTCCGGTCTGACGGCACAGGAGAACAATTTCCTGGTGACGCTTTCTGCCCTGGCGGCCAACAGTGTTATGGTTGGCAAGGGTTCCGCGCCCACGGATACCATGTTTGTGCTGGATATTTCCGGCAGTATGAGCACCTCTGAGCTGCGGGCTATGGTCAATGCCACCAATGAGGCCATCCACAAGTTGCTTGATGGCACCGGCAACACCAACCGGATCGGCATCGTGCTGTATTCCAGCGATGCCCATCTGCTGCTGCCGCTGGATCACTATACCCCGGTTGTTGACGGCGGCGTTACAGAGTACATTGAGCTTACTGACAATTATATCCGCACCGCCAGAGCAGAAGTCGTAGTGGAGGGTAGCGGTTCTGCATCCACTCGTCCTGACTGGTGGCCTGACTGGCTGCCTTGGGAAGACAATCAGGGCGGGCAGACCCAGACTGAGACGGTCTACCTGAAGAACAGCGCAGGCGAAAATGTAAATACCAGAGTCGAGCTGGAGGGCGGCACCTATATTCAGGGCGGTCTGTGGGCTGCCTGGGAAGCCTTTGACGCGGCAACCGTGTCGGATTCCCGTTCTCCCATCGTGGTTCTGATGAGTGACGGCGCCCCTACATATACAACAAACAATTTTAACAATGTTCCTGACAGCCCCAACTATGGCGCGGGCAACTCCAGCACTGCCGCTGACGGCTTCGTCACCCAGCTGACCGCAGCCTTCGTGAAGGAAAAGCTGGCTGCCAAGTATAATTCCGCCGCCTATTTCTATACCCTGGGTCTGGGCGTGGACAATGTAACCAACAGTGAGATTGCCAAAGCGGTTCTGGACCCCACCGGCTCTGCCCACAGTGACATTACCGCCCTGTGGACACGTTACAATGCCCTCACAGCGGGCGGCACCATGACTGTGGATCTGGGTGACAGCCGGAATGACCCCTCCATTACCTATGATGCCACTGTAAAGGGCAAGGGTGCCTATGTGGACCGCTATTTCAGCGCGGGGCAGGCCTCTGACCTGAGCACCGCCTTCCAGAGCATCGTCAACGAGATCAGCCTGAAGGCTGGCTATGTGGTCACCCGTCTGAACGGCGAAAATGCCAACATGGGCGGCTATGTAACTTTCGTTGATGAGATCGGCCCCGGCATGCAGATCAAGGAGATCGAGGGTATCCTCATTGGCCAGCAGCTGTATACCGGCCGCGTTCTGGCCCATGCTCTGAATACCGGTGTTTTTGGCACAAAGGACGAGCCCACTGCACTGGGCGACAATATGGTCTGGGCGCTGCAGAAGCGCCTGAACCTGACCGACAAGCAGACCGCCTGGGACCTTCTGGATAAGGCCTATAATGCAGGCCAGCTGAGCTATAATGAGACCACCGGTGCATTCAGTAACTACATCGGCTGGTTTGGCGATGCCAACGGCAAATTCCTGGCCTTCTGGGATGCGGAGAATCCGGATGCGGAGATCCCTGCCGGCGCAGCCTATGCCAACAAGTGCTATGGCATGCTGGGCAGCACCACCAGCGAGCAGACCAACCATGCGTCGGATATGATGTATGTGACCATTCAGGTCTCCAAGCCGGTCACTACCGCAGCCAACGGTGCGCTCGAGATTCTGGAAAAGAGCCCCGAGATGGTTACCTTCCGTGTTCCCGCTTCTCTGCTTCCCACTGTCACCTATCAGATTGAGCTGGATGCAGATTCTGTGGAGCACGCCACCAGCGCCACCGTTACCTATGACGGCGCGGAACCCATCCGTTTGATCTATGAGGTGGGTCTGCACAGCGCTCTGACTCCCCTGAATATCAAGGACTTCCTCCGTGAGGGCTATCAGGCCATGGATGCCGCGACCGGCAACTATTACCTGTACACCAATGCTTGGCATTGGGACGGCGCGGACGATCCCGGCAGTGACTGGCAGGATCCCAATAACCATCCCACCATGGATAACGACGTGGGCAAGGAAGTGCTGCCCGATACTGGCAAGAACTCCATTACCTATGCGTATTTTGAGCCCGGCGAGGACAATGAGCATTATTACTTCACAGAAGACAAGCAGATCTATGTGAAGGATGGCGAGAACTACACTGCCATCACCCAGGTTCCCGCCAGCGCCACCGGCACAACCTATTATTATCAGCATATTACCTATACCAATAATGGCACAGGTATTGACCGGCACTTTGGCCAGCTCAGCGAAAAGGCTGTGCAGGCAGCCATCGACGCCGGTTCTGTGAAGGTTCCTGCCGGAACCATGCATTTTTACAACATTACCCACGATCACGACAAGGATAAGACTACCAATACCACCGGCAGCTACTTTGCGGTAAGCCACCATCTGGTGGACGCGGCCATCAATAGCTCCAATCTGCAGGAGCACAGCTACGAGCTGGTCTACATGGGCAACAACGGCCGGATCACCTACGCCCCGGCTCAGGGTATCCAGCTGTCCAAGACCATGAACGACAATACCCTGCCCGATGCTACCTTTACCTTTGATGTGGCGCTGACCGCTCCCGCCGGAACGACTCTGGCCGGTGCTTATCAGACTCTGCATGTGGACGCACAGGGCAACGAGATCGTTGGAAACGCTGCGGTTTCCGGCGGTAAGATCACCGTTTCCCTGAAGCCCGGCGAAAGCATCTACATTCTGGATCTGCCCACCGGTACTACCTATCAGATCACCGAGCGCAAGGCCGCCGGCTATCTGGAGAGCACCTCCGCCGGTGCCAGCGGCACAGTCGCAAATAACACCATCAAGGCGGCAAGCTTTGTCAACAAGGTCCGGGGTACCGGCAGCCTGAGCATCGTCAAGGCCGTGACCTACCAGAACGGCGCAGTTAAGAACGAGGCCTCTGCAAACAAAAAGTTCCCTGTAACCGTTACCCTTACCGACGGTCTGGATGCCTATGTGGGCAAGGTGACCGTGGACGGTCAGGAAAAGGATGTTGTTGCCGGCCAGCTTTCCTTTGACATTGTGGACGGCCAGACAGTCCTGATCACCAACATTCCCGAGGGTGTGACCTATACCGTGGCAGAAGGTGCATTGCCGGAAGGCTATACCTTCAATGCCACCGCCTCCGTGGGTCTGTCCGGCGAGATTACCACCGCCGGCGCGGCAGCCCTGCTGGCAAATACCTACACCCCCGATGCCGTTGAGATCAATAATACCAAGCCTGCCATTACTGTTGCGGTGGATAAGACCCTGATCACCACCCAGACCGGCATTGATTTCACCTTCACATTCAAGCTGCAGCAGTTTGATGCCCTGAATAACAAGTGGGTGGATGTTTCCCTGGGCGGCACACCCGTAATCACTCAGATCAACATGACCGCCGCCGGCACCAAGGAAGCCTCTCTGAGTCTGGCGGGCCTGACCTTTGATAAGGTCGGTGAATATGATTTCCGTGTGGTGGAGGATATTCCCACCCAGAATCCCGTTGCCGGCATGACCTATGACCGGACCTTCCACGACTTTGAGGTCATCGTTGCGGATAAGGATCTGGATGGCAATCTGGAAATCGCCAATGTGCGCGCTGTGCAGCATGCTGTGGTTAACTGGGATGCTGCCAATGAGTTGGCAGAGGTCACCACAGACTTTGTCAATACGTATGAGGTGGGCAGCACCAAGCTGACCATTCAGGCAAACAAGCTCCTGAAGGATCTGACGGTTGCAGCCGGCAATCCTGCCAAGGATAAGGCGCTGAAGGACGGCCAGTTCACCTTCGAGCTGTACAAGACCGACAGCACCTTTGCTACCCAGGGTATTACCCCTGTGGAAGCCAAGAACGGTTTCCGGGGTGATGTGATCTTCCCTGCCCAGACGTATACCCAGGCAGATACCTATTACTATGTGATCCGGGAAGTGGACGAGGGCAAGCCCGGCTACACCTATGACGGCGCTGTCTACAAGGTCACTGTGAAGGTAGAGCCTGTAAGCGGAAACCTGCAGGTGACCCAGGCCACAGTACAGAAGAACGATGAGACCGCAGTGGATGTCACTGCCAATATCAGCGATAATATCCTCAATGGTGATTCCATCACCTTTGAAAACACTTACAAGGCGGAGCTTGCATCTGCCACCTTTGGCGGCAAGAAGACTCTGAACGGCTGGAATATCGAAGATGATATGTTCACCTTCGTTCTGAAGAACGCCGCCGGCAATGAGATTGAACGGGTGGAAAATGTGGGCAACAGCTTCACATTTACAAAGATCGACTATGTTGTAGAGACTACTTCCACCTACACCATCTCCGAACTCCGGGAAAGCAAGAACGGCTATACCTACGACGAGACCGTTTACTATGTGACCGTGGAGGTCACCGACAATGGCGCCGGTAAGCTGGAGGCCAAGGTCACCTATACCAAAAACGGCATTCCCGTTGCTTCCCCCGACTTTGTCAACAGCTACAAGGCAGAGGAAACTGCTCCCGTGGTTCTGGGCGGCTTTAAGGAGCTGCTGGTGGATACCACCCTGTTCACCCGGGTCCTGAAGGACGGCGATTTCAGCTTCGTTTTGAAGGATGAAGCCGGCAACGAGGTGGAGACGGTCAAGAATGTGGGCAATGCCTTTACCTTCACCGGCCTGACCTTCGACAAGGCGGATACCTATAAGTACACCATTTCCGAAGTCAAGGGCAGCCGCGGCGGCATTGCCTATGACGATACGGTTTACAATGTCACCGTTACGGTCAGCGATCTTGGCAGCGGCAAGCTCACTGCAGCGGTCGCCTACGCCACAGAAAATGCTTCCGTAGATCCCGATGATGTGGTCTTTACCAACCGCTATACCGCCTCCGAAGCCAAGCTGGTGCTGGCGGGCAGAAAGGTCATGGTCGGCCGCGATCTGGAGGCCGGCGAGTTCGAGTTTGTCCTGAAGGACAGCCAGGGTGTTGAGATCGACAGAAAGTCCAATGATGCTCATGGCAATGTCACCTTTGACGAGCTGAAATATCAGGGCGTTGGTGTTCATACGTACACCATCTCCGAGGTCAAGGGCAGCAAGGGCGGCGTGACCTATGACGAGACCGAGTATGCGGTCACCGTCACCGTTCAGGATAACGGCGAGGGTCAGCTGGTCGCTGTCGTGGAGATCCCCGACAAGGGCGATATCGTGGCAGACTTCCAGTTCTTCAACCGCTACAAGGCAGACTCCGTCACCGTAAACATCACCGGCGAAAATGACCGGGACGGCGAAAAGACACTGGAGGATCAGTCCAGCCTGACGGATAAGACTCTGAATGATTTCGAATTCCGGTTCGTCCTGATGGATTCCGAGGGCAATGTCATCGAGACCGTTTCCGACAACGGCACCGGTTTCAACTTTGCCGATATCACCTACGCTGAGGTCGGCAAGCATGTCTACTACCTCTCTGAACTCCCCAACGGCATTGCCGGCATGACCTACGACTACTCCAAGTACCGCATTACTGTGGAGATCACCGACGATGTAAAGGACGGTCAGCTGGAAGCCAAGGTCACCTATGAAAAGGCCGAAAGCGTGGAAAGCGACACTTATGTGCCGGTAACGGCTGTAAGCTTCCACAATGTTTACAAGGCAAAGGAAACTTCCGTCAGCTTCAGCGGCGTGAAGGTTCTCAATGGCGGCCTGGATCTGAAGGATGGCGACTTCACCTTCATTCTGAAGGATGCAGGCGGCATGGAACTTCAGACGGTGAAAAATGACGAGAGCGGCAGATTTGCCTTCCAGTCCATTGAATTCACCACCGAGGGCACCTATGTCTACACCCTGGAAGAGAAGGACGATGGCAAAGACCTGATCACCTATGATACCACCAAGTACACCCTGACAGTTACCGTCGTGGATGAAAACGGCGAGCTGAAGGCAACTACCGTGGTTACCAAGGGCAATGAGACCGTAACCGATTACGGCTTCACCAACATCTATACCCCCGAGGATGCCGAGACCATCATCTCCGTCCAGAAGATCCTGGATAACAAGTCCGAAGAGACCATGGGTCTGAACGGCTTCATCTTCCAGCTGGTGGAGGAGGCGTCTCAGGAAGCGCTCACCGCTACCAGCGATGCCGAGGGCAAGGCCCAGTTCCAGCTTGGCTTCTCCGCGGCAGATGTGGGCAAGACCTTTACCTACAAGCTCAGCGAAAAGGCCGGCGATGTGGAAGGCATGACCTATGACGACACGGTCTATGAGATCAAGGTCGTGGTCAGCCAGAATTCCGAGACCGGCGAGCTGGTGCTCACCGTGACCCGGGATAATGAGGCCGTTGACGGAAGCGCAGAATTTACCAATGTATATGCGCCCGTTTCCGAGCCTGAGGAAGATCCGAATGAGCCCGGCAAGGATCCGGAAGATCCCGATGGGCCTCCCGAGACCGGGGATGACTTCCACATGATCCTGTGGGGCACTGTGTGCCTGGGCGCGGCAGTGATGCTGGCAGTTCTGGTCATTGGCAAGAAGCAGTTTACAAAGTAATTTCCCATAAAACGATCAGCCGGCCCTAGGGCCGGCTGATCTTGTTTTTGGTTCAGCAAAAAAACGGCAAAGATTTGGCAAATTCTATTGTTTCCCGTGGAAAAAGCGGTATAATTGTAGGGAAGAATTATGATATCATGGGAAAATCTGCGGCTGCCGCGCAGAATAAGAGGAAGGATGGCGATGGAAAAATGAAACAGTATTGGAAAGACGCGCTGATCACGGCCGCTACACTGGCCGCAGCTTTTCTTTTGAATCTGCTGGTGCAGATGTTTTCTGCCTCTCCCAGCCTGATCCCCATGCTGTTTGTTCTGGGCGTCTTTATCGTCTCCCTGAAAACCCAGGGCTATTTCTGGGGTATCCTTGCATCGCTGATCGGTGTGCTTCTGGTGAACTATGCCTTTACCTTTCCTTTTTATGCCATTGATCTGATCACGCCGGAAAGCCTTGCCTCGGCGGTGATCATGCTGATCGTTTCCCTGATGACCAGCTCTCTAACCACAAAGGTCAAGGTGCAGGAAAAGCTGAAAGCGGAGAGCGAAAAAGAGCGGATGCGGGCAAGTCTTCGCAGTACCCGCTCCGGCAGCGATCTGATCGCCGTACCCGGCGGGAAATTTAAGCTCCATGACCTTGTGATCGATTATGACCGCCGGATGGTCACCATTGCCGGCGAGGAGATCCGCCTGACCCAGACGGAATACAATATCCTCTCTCTGCTGTCCCAGCATACGGGAAAAGTGCTGACCTATACAGCGGTGGTCCGCAGTATTTGGGGCAGTATGGACACAGGCAGCGTAAAAAAGCTGCAGGTCAACATGGCCAACATCCGCAAAAAGCTGGGCTGCACCCCCGGTGACAACCGCTATTTTATCAATGAGCTGGGTGTGGGCTACCGGATGCTGGACGAGCAGTAATTTTGTTTTACTCAATCTTTACCGGCCATATGCTATAATGAACAAGTTATTTGCGGCCCAGCCGCATATTTGGAGGGAAATAAATGGAAGCATTAATTGTAAACTTTAGCTATATCACATGGCAGATGGTGGTCATGTGGGCCATCGGCGGTGCGCTGATTTATCTTGCCATCGCCAAGGAGATGGAGCCCACGCTGCTGCTGCCCATGGGCTTCGGCGCGATTCTGGTGAATTTGCCTGTGGCCATTGAGGGTACCGGCGTTCAGCATGTGCTGGATACCCTCTTTTCCATCGGCATTGAGGGCGCGGAGCTGTTCCCCCTAATGCTGTTTATCGGCATCGGCGCCATGATCGACTTTACCCCCTTGCTGACAAATCCCAAGCTGATGATCTTCGGCGCAGCCGCCCAGTTCGGCATTTTCTTCACCTTGGGCGCTGCCTCTCTGCTGGGTTTTGACCTGAAGGATGCCGCCTCCATCGCCATTATCGGCGCGGCAGATGGCCCCACCTCGATCTTCGTTGCCACGGAGCTGGGCTCCAAGTACTTAGGCGCGATCATGGTCGCCGCTTATTCCTACATGGCGCTGGTTCCTCTGGTGCAGCCGCCCATTATCAAGCTGTGCACCACCAAGGCCGAGCGCAAGATCAAAATGCAGTACAAGGGCAAGCCGGTTTCCAAACTAACCAAGATCCTGTTCCCCATCGTGGTCACCATGATCGTGGCTATGGTCGCACCCGATGCGGTGGCGCTGATCGGCTTTTTGATGTTCGGCAACCTGATCCGGGAGTGCGGCGTGATGAATTCCATTTCCGAAACCGCCCAGAACGCACTGGCAAACCTGATCACCATTTTCCTGGGAATTACCATTGCCTCTCAGATGAGAGCGTCGGATTTCCTGCAGGTGGATACCCTGATCATCATCGGTCTGGGTCTGATAGCATTCATTTTTGATACCTTCGGCGGCATCATGGTCGCCAAGATCATGAACCTGTTCTCCAAGCAGAAGATCAATCCCATGATCGGCGCGGCAGGTATTTCCGCATTCCCCATGTCTGCCCGCGTGGTTCACAAGATGGGTCTGGAGGAGGACAATCAGAATTTCCTGCTGATGCATTCCATCGGCGTCAATGTTTCCGGCCAGATCGCCTCGGTCATTGCCGGCGGTTTGATTCTGGCGCTGGTCAAAGCCATGATTGGAGGTTAAGCGTATGCGTGTAGATCTGCTTATGGAAGCCCTGCCGGTTATCGGCACCGGATATTTGGGTATTTTTATCGTCACCATCGTCATCATTGCGGTGGTGTCCCTGCTGAATAAGATCGGCAGAAAATAAAACCTTAATTTGCATAGAAACAGGGCGCGGTATCAACCGCGCCCTGTTTGTATCTGATTATTCTGCTGTATTCTCCGGGAAGGCGTACTGCTGCTTGAACTTAAGGAACCGCTCAGAGAACTTGGCGCTTTCCTGAAGCTGGCCGGCTTTCAGGGCGTTCAGATATTCGTGGGCCTCCAGTTTGCCCTCGGAAACCTGCAGCATTTCTACTGCCACATTGGAGCAATGGTCTGCGGTGCGCTGGAAGGCAGTCAGCAGATCCTCCAGCACAAAGCCGTATTCCACGGTGCACTGCCCATCACGCAGCCGGCGCACATGGCGGGATTTGATCTCCTTCACCAGCGTGTCCACCACCTGCTCCAGAGGCTCTACCGTCATGGCCTGCTTCAGGGACATAATGCCAGAGTTGACGAAGCCAACCACCATGACGGTGGTGGCAGAGGAGGACTGGATAATGGCGGTAACCGCCAGACCCAGAAAAAAGCCTTTGCCTACATTGGAGCTCATCTTTGCCAGAATGGTCTGCAGCCGACCGCCGGCCAGACGCTCCAGAGACTTGCCCATAATGTCCATACCGAACAGGAACAGGGCAAGGCCACCCAAAAGGGTTATGATCTTAAGAATGTACATGGTCATAGTATTTACCTTTGCTCCTTTTGCTTGCGTTAGCCGTAGGTTTAATCAGTATACATTATACTGGACGCCCGGGAGCAAACGCAATAAAAAGGGAGTAAAGCATTAGTAAAGCTTTTTGGGAAAGAAAGATGCCCGACAGGAGGGGTGAAATCCTCCCGTCGGGCAGTGTTTTACAGTTCATGTCCCAGAGAACGGATGTACGCGCTGGCTCTTGTGCCATCAAAGGCAGCGGGGAAGGTGTTCTCCTTTGCGCATATGGCGGCGGCAAAGCCTGCCGCTTCTCCTACAGTCATCATGTTTCCCATCATCCGGTAGGAGGCAAAGGGATAAAAATCTCCCGAAAGACACCGTCCGGCAAGGAGCATATTGTCCGAGCCCAGAGGCACAAGACAGCGGTAGGGGATGTGATAGGCTTTTGCGTACACGCCCCGCTGGGTCTCTGTAGTATCATCGGACTTCAGCTTGTGCACATCCACCGCCGCGGTGACAAGGCAGATGCCGTCGGCAAATTTCCTGCCCTCCGTGATGTCCTCGTTTTTTAGCCTGTAGGCGCCAAAGACCCGTCGGCCCTCCCGTGTGCCGAAATAATCGGCAGAGCCGGCGTTGTATACTTTTTCATAGCCGGATATTTTCTTGTGACCCTCTATTACATGAAAGGCCTCTTTTCTGCCGCTGAGAATGGCATTGGACAGCCGCTGAATATCGTCCGGCATCACATCATACTCAAAGTTGAAGCCCAGACTCCAGGTCTGCAGGGAGGGCAGTTTAACCACTGTTGCCTGCTGGGCGGAAATGTCGATGCTGTTTTCCAGAAGCATTGTGTCATAGCGGTTTTTGTCCTCCACACTGTCGGTACCGTCGTAGTCTGCCGGCAGACCGCCCAGCATAATGCTCATGCTGGCAGGATTGGGCCGTCCCTCATTAGGATCGCCGCATTCCCATTCCAGCCCTGTCAGATCCGCCAGTGTGCCGTAGCCGGTGGCGTCGATGTAAATATCGGCGCTTAAAGAGTAGTTTCCGCAGTAGGTGGTTAGAAGGATGCTGTGGATGTGCCCGTCCATGTGATCCACAGCAGAAAGCATGCTGTGATACAAAACGGCGACCCCTGCGTCGGCGCAGGCTTTTTCCAGAAAATACTTTGCACCTTCCACATCGATGAGGCAGCCGGGAATCCGGTTGCCATCTTCATCCACCCTTTTGCCGTAACGGGTGCAGGTCATTTGATGCCCATTCAAAAAGTCCAGAAGCTCCTTGACCAGACCGCCCTTATTGGCGCAGTCCATAATGTTGGGGATCAGACCTGTGGTAAGCATACCGCCCAGGGCGCCGGATTTTTCTATCAGGATAACAGATGCGCCGTTTCTTGCTGCAGCCACTGCCGCGCCTACGCCGGCCACGCCGCCGCCGCAAACCGCAACGTCAAAATGTCCCAGAGGCCGGGCCTTCAGGTCATACATAGAAAGACCTCCTTTGCAGGAATTGGATCAATGGAATTTGGGAAGATACGTGCCGTGGGCATCGATCAGCTCGTCTACCATCTTTTTGATGGTATCGATATCCAGCTCACTGCCGGTATGGGGATCCAGCATAGCCGCCTGATAAATATGATCCCTTTTCCCGGTGACCGCGGCTTCGATGGTCAGCAGCTGCACATTGATGTTGGTCATGTTCATGGCCGCGCACTGTACCGGCAGCGCGCCTACATGGCAGGGATGCACGCCGGTGCCGTTTACCAGACAGGGAACTTCCACACAGGCATTTTCCGGCAGATTGGTGATCAGATGGCCGGTGTTCAGCACATTGCCGCCGATCTGATAGGCAGAGTTTTCCACGATGGCCTGCATGATCCGGGAAGCGTATTCCAGAGAACGGGTGTGCTCCTTCACGCCGGCCTGCTTCATTTCCTCATAGTCTGTTTTCCAGCTTTCAATGTTGCGGATGCACCGGCGGGGGTATTCATCCAGCGGGATATTAAATTTTTCGACCAGCTCCGGGTATTTGCTCTTGATGTAGAACATATTGTATTCGGCGTTGTGTTCGCTGGATTCTGTGCAGTAGTAGCCGAAATTGCGGATATAGTCCATGCGGACTTTGTTCTTGTTTTCCGGATTCGCAATGTAGGCATCCACCCGGGACTTGATCTCCGGATACAGATCCACACCGTTTTTGTCCTTCAGTTCCAGCAGCCATGCCATGTGGTTGATACCGGCGATCAATTCGGTGCGGCCCTCCAGCCGGTCCTCCATACCCAGATCCTGCAAAAGGGATTCGCTGCAGACCTGCACGCTGTGGCACAGGCCCACTGTTTTGACGGGAGTATAGCGCTGCATGAAGCCGGAAAGCATGGCCATAGGGTTGGTGTAATTTAACAGCAGGGCATCGGGGCAGACTTCGGCAATATCGTCGGCAAAGTCCTTCATTACCGGAATGGTGCGCAGGGCCCGCATAATGCCGCCGATGCCAAGGGTGTCGCCGATGGTCTGGCGCAGGCCATATTTTTTGGGCACTTCAAAATCGATGATGGTGCAGGGGTCATACAGGCCTACCTGAATGGCGTTGATCACAAAATTTGCCCCTGCCAGGGCTGCTTTGCGCTGCTCAACGCCAACATAACATTCAATTTTACCGTAGCCGCCTTTGGCATTTCGCAGAGCCTCCAGAATGGTCCGGCTTTCTTCCATGCGGACAGGATCGATATCATACAAGGCAAACACACTGTCCCGAAGGGATTCTACGCAAAGGCAGTCGCCGATGACATTTCTGGCAAATACAGAGCTGCCAGCGCCCATAAAGGTAATTTTCATAAAAGCCTCCTGTTTTGTAGGTTACCTTTATTTTATATTGACAAAGGCTTCCGGACAATAGTATCATGTTCCCATAAGTTGTTATTTTGTTGTTTTGGAGGCAGGTTATGCGGCATAATCAAGTGGTGATCGACAAGGGCTATGCAGGCCTTAATCCAGTGAATTTTGGCTATGAAGACTGCGAAAAGGGCTATGGCTTCGGTCCGGCGGTGCGGATGTACTGGCTTTTGCATTTTGTGGAGTCCGGATTTGGCACTTTCCGGATCGGAGATCGTTCTTATCAGCTGAAGCCGGGGCAGATATTTGTGATTCCGCCATATGTAGAGACCTATTACGAGGCGGATAGGGAGCAGCCCTGGCAGTATATTTGGATCGGTTTCACCGCAGAAGGATCTCTGCCGGTTGCGTTGGGAGATGTTGTATGCTGTCCTGAGGCTTTGCGCATCTTTCAGGATATGAAGCGTTGCAGCCAGTACCAAAATGGTAGAGCGGCCTTCCTGTCTGCCCGGCTGTGGGAGCTGTTTTCCCTGTTGCTGGAGTCGGATAAAAAAGAGTCGGATCAAGTGGAAATGGCGCTGAACTGTATCCATGCGGAGTATATGAATGAATTGTCTGTTCAGGATCTGGCGGATCGGGTCAATTTGGAGCGAACCTATTTTTCTTCTCTTTTCAAGCGGAAAACCGGCGTTTCGCCTGGAAAGTATCTGTTCCACTACCGGATGAACATGGCAGCAGCCCTGATCGCAAATCAAGGCAAGAGCATCACCACAGCAGCCAATTCTGTGGGCTATACGGATATCTGCAATTTTTCTCGGATGTTCAAGGGGCACTTTGGTGTATCGCCCCGGGAATATGCCCGGCGTTTGCAGACGGAAAAGGAATAAAAATCGGGGCAGCGAAGCTGCCCCAAAAATATGTTATTTACCTGCGATGGCAGCCAGGACCTGATCCTTGATGTCCCCCATGCCCTGGGCGGTGGGGTGATCGTTTTCTTTGTCGATCCGGTCAAAGAAGATGGTCTCGATGCCCAGCCTGCCGCAGGAGGCCTTTAAGGCATCCTCGATCTCAGGCTGCAAGTTGTTATTGATCAGGCAGTAAATTTTTGCCTCGGGAAGGGTCTGCTTCAGCTCCTGCAGATAGCAGGATATAGCAGGAAGAACGCAGTACAGATCATTTTCCTCCCAGCCGGATTCCATAGGCTGGCCCAAAGGCGCGCCGCACCAGCTGTCGTTGGTGCCGCCAAAGACAAACACGGTATGGATCTGGTTTTGCGCAAAGAAGCCGTCCTTTTTCAGCTTCCGCAGCCGGTAGATAAAGGAGGAGCTTTTGGAAACGTCTGCGTTGTCATAGCCGGTGTAGCAAATGGGCGCACCGGACCAGCTGTCGTTTCGTACAAGATTGGCGCCCATGGCGGTGACTACCTGATGCCACCAGGTCTGGCGCACATCCAACACGTCGGTTTTCCATTGGTCGTTCTCGGGGTAGTAGGGACCGTAGCCTTCGGGAATAGCGCCTGCAAAGGTGGAATAGCTGTCGCCCATGATGAGTACATTATTTTTTTGCATTGTCAACGGCTCCTTTTTGTTTTACTGAGGAAATTATACCGCCATCGGTAGGAGAAAGTCAATCATTGGTTTTTTGACACAGGGCCTGTGGAAACTGGTAGACAATTCCAGCCACAGGTGATAAAATGATATCAAAGAGGTGTGCTATGAAAAAGATTTCTATTGACCGGGTGCTTTCCGGATTGGCTGTGATCGGCTGGATGGCTGTCATATTTTTCTTTTCCGCCCAGCCGGGAGAGGCATCTTCCGAGACCAGCGGCGGCATCGTCAGCCAGATCGTGGAGCTGGTGTACCCGAGCTTTGAGACCATTCCGGAACAGGAACAGATTGCAATTGTGGATGTTTGGCAGACTGTCGTGAGAAAATGTGCCCATTTTTGCGCGTATGCCTTGCTGGGCGCACTGGTTGCCAATGCTATAAGAACATACGATATCCGCAAAGGGGGAAGGTTTATCATTCCGGTGGCGGCAAGCGCACTGTATGCGGTTTCGGATGAAATTCACCAGTATTTTGTCCCCGAACGTTCCTGCCAGTTTTTTGATATGTGTATCGATACAGCAGGTGCGGTTTTCGGCACGGCAGTTTTTGCGCTGGGTGTGTTTCTGATCGCCAGACGCCGCGAAAAAAACCGAAAAAAATGAACAGTATAATCTCCTCGCATTTACAGATACTAACAGCGTAATTTGTAGAATTATTGTAGGCACGGGAAAAAGGCCCCCTTTGCACAAGGGAGGCTTTGCGCCCCTGCAGAAAAGGAGAAAGATATATGAAAGCAACTGGGGAGCGATGGGAGCGCTGCCGGTGGCAGATGAAGCGACCTGAGCGAGTGGCCGCGGTCGACAGATGAGGAAGGCTTTTTAAAGCCGACGAAGATGTCGGGCACCGCAACAGGGATTGTCAGAAGAGTGGATGCTGGTGTTATTAAAACACCAAGAAAATACATAGCATAAGCGAGGTGATCTCCCCTCGCTGTTTTGCCGCCTATATGCTCGGTATAATTCTCACAAAAAACCCAAGCGGGTATTGACAATTAGAAATTACAGGAGTAAGATAAAAATGAAAACAGGGCTATTTGCCCGTTGTTCTTAACGGAGTAAATGGTGCGGTATGTAACCGGAAGGCATAATGCCTTCCGGTTACTGCTGTTTTTAGGCATTTAATGCTGCCATTTGTAGTTCCATTGGCAGCACCGCTATTG
>SVKX01000030.1 GCA_015068225.1 Oscillospiraceae bacterium | reverse complement strand
ACATCCGTTGCAAAGCAAACCGTAATGGCCATCATCAGATAGTACAATCCATTGTCAGTTTGTCGCAGAAGTGGAATTGCTTTGAACAGTGCAGCTACCAACATCGCTGTCAGTACTGTTTTCCATGCCTTGTCAAATACACAATGCTTCTGCCTGACCATCATCCAGCCAAACAGAGCAACACTCACCGGAAACAGGATGTATAATAGCCTCTCATATTGAGGGATCGGCAGAAAGGTCAGAACGATTGCGGCAATGGCACATCCAAATTTCTGCCCTTTATTTTGACATTTCCCGGTTGCATTGAAGATTTCCTGCACTGCCACAGCGCTCAATGCCGCTGTTGCGCAAAGCATCACTTGCGGAATATGTGAAAAGGCAATTATGAAATAGACCACCGCTGTTATGACAATGCCGGTCATGGTTCTCTTGATCATACTTCTCTCACTTCTCCTTACTTCTCAGAAGTCTGCAATGGAATGTAAGGTATTTTACCATGGACAGAAGCAGTACCGCCGCGCATAGCAGGATCATACCATTGGCCCAGGTTGTGCTGATGTCCGGAAACAGGAACAGCAGGATCATAACTGTATAAAGTACAACTGTAGCCAATTTCCCAAACCACTGGGCACTGTTTACAACATCTTTTTTCTTGATCACAATCAGGCCACTGATGCCCATGGTAATCTCCTTAACTGCGAAGAAAATAAACAGCCACAGCATCCATTCATACTTGGATATCAGGCAGAAAATCAGTGCCGCCTGGGTCAGTTTGTCCGCAATCGGATCCAGAATTTTGCCCAGATCCGAAACAAGATGAAACTTCCGGGCAATGATGCCGTCTGCAACATCTGTAAGACCAGACAGTACTACAAGGCCTGATGCACTGCGATAATCCCCCTGATCACAGTAAAGCCAGACAATGATGGGAATCATCAAAACCCGGATCAAACTAAGCAGGTTTGGAATGGTAAGAATCTGATTCTTCTTAAAGAGTCTATGCATGTTTTTTCCTCCCATAGCAGATCCAATAAGCAAATAACGTAATTGGAATCGCTGCAATCATATCCAGGATGGAATGCTGCTTCAAAAACACTGTAGACATACAAATCAGAATCGTTAATACTGTAATCACTGTTGTCTTCAGCGGAGAATAAAGTCCCTTTGTATGCAAAGAAGAAAGCAACACCACCAATGCGCCGATGGCATGCTCCGAGGGAAATACATTGGTGTTGGTATCAATGGCATACAGCATCTGAACAATTCCTGTGAGCAGATTATCCCTTGGCAGCTGTTCCGGACGCAGATTTTGGCAGCTGGGATAGACGATAAAAACAGCTGTGGAAATGGTCATGGAAATTGACAGAAATTTCATGTAGGTTTTGAAGGACTTCACGTCATACAAAAGCGTATACAGCTGCATTCCCACGAGACAAACGTACCACAGCACATAGGGGATCAGAAACCACTCCTGAAAAGGGATCATGTCATCCAGCGGAGAATGGATTGGATTATAGTAACTGACAGGAATGAACCTTTCCAGAATCAGATACCGAAGACCATAGACAGGCCAAAACAGCAACAGCCACAGATGTTTAAATTGAGGCTGGTTTATTTTACTTAACCGAAACTGGCGGTAATCAATCTCGGGCTCAGGTAACAGTCGCTTCAAAATTCACACTCATTTCTCGTATTTGCATTCGATTCAGTAATCTTAAAAGTCTTGGTCGATTGTAGCGTTGAATTAAAATAAAGGGCAAATTTCCAATCAGAATATACATCCAGGTCAGCAGTCTGACACCGGGACCTTCATTCAGCTTTCCATAACAGAAGCCAATCACGCAGAGCGAGCAATGGACAAACTCTGCTACACAGGTCTCCTTTAAGAGAATACACAATTTTTCTTTGGATAAGGACTTCAGAGACTTATCAGGAAAAATGTGCCGGAAAACTCTGCTGGCATCCGGCAGCTTTTTATACCACTTTTGAATACTCAGATGCTGATAAATCTTTCCATCTTTCTCAAAGGGTCTTGACTTGTACGGAAACCTCCGCCAATTAAACCAGTTTTCCGGCAGCACTCTGCCAATAAACGTAGACAAAAAGCTGATCACAGCCATCACAACAAAATATTCGCCAGCTGGGGATAATGCCAATTCAAACACGACTCCTTTTGAAAAGCGCCGGGAGCGGATTGCTCCCGGCATCGTTTATTATGCATTCAGAATCTTCATAAATTCTTCACCGGTGATGGTTTCCTTCTCGTAGAGATACAGGGACAGTTCCTGGAGCTTTTCCCGGTTGTCCATCAGCATCTGGCGGGCCTTGTCGTGCTGTTTCTTCACCAGCTGCACCACCAGTTCATCTACCTTGGTCTGGGTTTCCGCGGAACAGGCAAGGCTTGCATCACCGCCCAGGTACTGGTTGGTAACGGTTTCCAGCGCCACCATATCGAATTCCTCGCTCATGCCGTACCGTGTGATCATGGCCCGGGCCAGCTTGGTAGCCTGCTCAATGTCATTGGATGCACCGGTGGAAACAGAGCCAAGGGCCACTTCCTCTGCAGCTCGTCCACCTGCATAGGTGGCGATCTTGTTCTCAATCTCCTCCTTTGTCATCAGATAATGATTGCCTTCCTCCACCTGCATCGTATAGCCCAGCGCACCGGAGGTTCTGGGAACGATGGTGATCTTCTGGACAGGAGCGGAATTGGTCTGGAGGGCAGCCACCAGAGCGTGACCAATCTCATGGTAGGCAACTGCCATCTTCTCCTTGTCGGTGAGAATGGCATTTTTCTTCTGATAGCCTGCGATGACCACTTCAATGGATTCTTCCAGATCCGCCTGGGTAGCAAACTTTCTGCCGTCACGGACAGCTCGGAGCGCAGCTTCGTTGATGATGTTGGCAAGTTCTGCACCGGATGCACCGGATGCCATACGGGC
>SVKX01000021.1 GCA_015068225.1 Oscillospiraceae bacterium | reverse complement strand
TCGTTTCAATCAAGGCTTTAGTTGGCAGTGGAATCGGTATCAGCTTTATGTACCAATCTGTAATCTCTAAAGAAAATGGAATCGGAACCTTTGCTGTGGATGGGATCACAGAACCACACCCATTCCATGTGGTCTATACGCGTAACTCCAATGCCAGAAATTATGCGGAGCAGTTCTTGAAATTTGGATAAAATTATCACCCCGCTTTTGTACGGCTTCGTACGAAAGCGGGGTGTTGTTATAGTCTTTGTTGCATTGGATTTTTCTCGGTTGTTTCACTTTTTCCACACACCTTATATACACCTTTTGTACACCTTTTTGGCAGGCAGATACGTGGAGATACATGAAGATACATTTTAGTCGAAATCCCGAAAGTCCTTGTGCCGCAATGATTTATCGCACATTTATGGATTTATAAGGAGTTATGAAAAAAGACCGCTGAGCGACGATACCTAGTTTCATTTTTATTTCTTCTCCTTCAAAAAATCCTTTATTTGCGCCGGTTTAGGCTTTTGGCACTTTTGGGTTTACGCCATTTTTACACCATTATAGCACATTTTTCTCTTTGTGCAAGTTGTTTGGTAGATTTTTAGCTTATGTGAGCTTGGTTTTTCAATGGGCATGTATTGTGTAATAAAAGCTTTTGCCTATATCTTTAACCTGTCTTTAGCGTAGTGTGATATCCTTTCTCCATAAAAAGGGATAGGAGGGTTTCGGGTGGCATTTCAGACAGTGTTCAGGCGGTATGAGCTGAAGTATATGCTTATACAGGCCGCGCGGTAATCGCGATTATGCCTCGCAGCGGCATGTCAAGTGAGGCAACCCACTGCCAGAATTTCTTGAGCATAGGAAAATACACGCAAACCACGCTTTCCACAGATAGTTACCTCGTTGTTGGGGGCGGGGATGCTAGGAGAACTTGAACTGAATCGCCTGTTTGATCGTTTCTACCGTGCCGACAAGGCCCGCACCTTTCAGGGGGGCTACGGCGTCGGCCTTTCGATGGCAAAGTCGATTGTTGAAAAGCATAAGGGCGAGATTACAGCCTATAAGAAGGACAGTACGCACATTGGATTCAAAGTTACCTTACATTCATAACACATGAGGAAGGAACCGCAAACGCGGTTCCTTCCTTACATTTAGGAAATGGTTAACGACGGATTGTCTTTTTTGCGAGATCGCCATAGACCGGTGTTCCCAGTCCAAAGCCGCCGGAAACAGTGAGAATCTGTCCGGTAGTATAGGCAGAAGCATCGCTGGCAAAATAGCACACCGCTTCCGCGATTTCCTCCGGCAGACCCATGCGACCTAAGGGAATATGACGCAGAAATAGATTCCGAAAGTCATTAGACAGATGCTTTTCCACCGCTTCCGTGGCAGTCATGCCAGGAAGCACCGCGTTGCACCGAATTTTGTGATGGGCCTCCTGTACGGCAATCAGCTTGGTTAGATAGTTGATAGCGGCCTTGCTGGTGCCGTAGGCAACCTGAGAAATGTCCGGCACCTGACCGCCCACAGAGGAGATGTTAATGATACTGCCGCCATGCCCCGCCATGTGCTTGACTGCAGTCTGACTTGCCATAAATACGCTTCTCAGGTTCAGATTTACGGTATCCAGAAATACTTGCGGATCCGTATTGACAAAATCCAGATCCTTTCCGGGGTTGGATGTTCCGAAGTTGTTGATCAGCACATCAATATGACCGGCATCGCGAGCCACATCCTCTACCATAGAAGAAAAGCTTTCAGGCTTGGTGGCATCATTGTACACACATTTTACGCCATCTAAGGTGTTCGCGATTTCCTGCGCCCGTTCCATGCTCCGGGCGGCCATATACACCCGGGCACCCTCCTGGGCACACTTTTTCACAATGGCAAGCCCGATTCCCCGGGTGGAGGCGGTTACCAGAATAACTTTATCTTTTAACTGCATATTACTTCTCCTTTGCTGCTTTTCGTTTTGGCAGGAATACAACGGCAACGATACCCAGTGCTACACACAAAACCTCTGCCACTGCCAAAAAATGAATGGATGCAACCGCTGCAGCAGGTTCAGATGCTCCTGCGGCAATTCTGTCCGTGATCTGATTGGTAAACAGCGGGACAAAGACTGCCACGCCAAAAGGCGCTGCCAGATCCCGGAACAGGCCATAAGTCCCCGTGCCAGCACCTGCTTCCTGTGGTGTCAGCCCAGAGAGGACGACTTTCATGAAGATGGTGCCGTTTCCGCCCAGACCAAAGCCAAGGATGCCAAGCGCTGCCATCAGTAGCAATAGGTCAGTGGCCTCTGTAAACAGAAGCAGAATACCGCACCCAAGTCCTGTCAGTATGAAAGAGCCCACCAGGATCTTTTTAGGGTCGAGTTTATCTGCCAACGGCCCCAGAATAACCGCGCCCAAAGACATACCCACATACATCACAGAGATTGCATAGCCGGAAATGGCGGTATTGTTTGGCTGGGTGTAATTGACAAAGACGATGGTATTGGTCATGTTGGCCTGCATCAGTCCCTGGGTCAAAAACAGGGCAAGAACACTGAGAATAAACGCGTTGCGCTTAAGAAAACTTCCGGACAAAATGGGATGCACAGCTTTCTTTTCTGCCAGAAACAGACCTGTCAGACTAATGACAGAGGCAATCAGCACAAAAAGAAACGGCGCAGATGTCCAGCCAAAGTTCTGACCGAAAGAGGGAATGCACAGCAGCAAACTGAAGAAGATCAGGATCAGCACAGCGCCGGACACATCAAAGTTTTGCAGCGGCTTTTTGGCCGATACTTCATTTCGGGAAGTAAGGACGCAGGCAGCAAAGATCCCGGCGCAAATGGCGACACAAACCCACAGCATACTGCGCCATCCATAAGCGGATACGATCAGACCGCCAATGGTCGGCCCGATGATCACCGATGCGCTGGAAAGGAGCATATATAGAGAAAAACCTTTTGCGATCTTGTCCTGTGGAAATTCCGTTGCAATATAGGCCAGGATCACAGGCCCCATTGCGGCTGTGCCAATACCTATAATAAAGCGGGCGATCAACATAAACACAAGAGAGTCTGCAAGGGCGGATAATATGTTCCCCAAAGTGAATACCGCAACACCCAGAAGGAGTGTCTTCCTGCGCCCGATCACATCGCCAACTTTGCCAAGGATGGGCGCACAGGCGGCGGAGGACATGGCCTGAGCAAGGGACGTCCATGTGGTGTTGTTATAGACAATGCCAATGTCCTGAACAAAGGCAGGCCCTAAAACTGTGGAAAAGCCACCCACAAGCCCAATCAAAAGGGCGGCTAATGCATATGGAATGAATCCTCTTTTATAGGAAACACTGCGTTCCATCATTTCACTTCCTTTTAGCGGTAGTATGTCCAAAACTGTGGCGCATTATTGATTGTGATTTGGACACACTTTCATTAGAAGGAGGGATTTATATGAAACAAAAATTCTATGTCTGCAAGCATTGCGGCAATATTATTGCCTTGATTCGGGATAAAGGTGTTCCGGTTTATTGCTGCGGCGAAGAAATGCAGAAGCTGATTCCCGGCACCACGGAAGCTTCCGGGGAAAAACATATCCCGGTATACGAGGTTGCGGGGAATACCGTCCATGTAACTGTCGGTTCGGTAGAACATCCCATGACCGAGGAGCACTATATCGAATGGGTATGCCTGGAAACCGAGCACGGCATCCAGTATGCCCACCTTGACCCGGATGATAAGCCCAGGGCGAAATTTTCTATCTGTGACGGAGATGAAGTCCGGGCAGTATACGCATTCTGCAATCAACACGATTTATGGAGGAAGTAAGTATGTCTATGATCAATAAGGAGATTTCCGATTTCCGCACCTATGCCTATCACGAAAATGACTTTAAGTTTGTGAGCAAGGAAGACATTCTGGGGAAGTGGAGCGTCTTTTTCTTCTATCCGGCGGACTTTACCTTTGTTTGCCCCACGGAGCTGGAGGATTTGGCGGATAAGTATGAGCAGTTCCGGGCCATCGGCTGCGAGGTATATTCTGTATCCACTGATACCCATTTCGTCCACAAGGCATGGCATGATGCATCCGACCGGATCAAAAAGATCAATTATCCCATGCTGGCAGACCCCACTCATAGCATTTCCAAGGATTTTGAGGTGCTGATCGAGGCCGACGGTCTTGCGGAACGCGGTACTTTTATCATCAACCCCGAGGGCAAGATCATGGGCTATGAGGTAACTGCCGGTAATGTGGGCAGAAATGCGGAGGAACTGCTGCGCAAGGTGCAGGCTTGCCAGTTTGTCCACGCCCATGGCGATCAGGTGTGTCCTGCCAACTGGAAGCCTGGCAGCGAAACCCTGAAGCCCAGTCTGGATCTGGTGGGACAGCTTTGATGGAAAACCTGTATGATGTAATCATTGTCGGCGGCGGCCCCGCGGGGCTGACCGCCGCACTGTATCTGGCCCGAGCGAAATATCGGGTGCTGGTTCTGGAAAAGGAGCAGTTTGGCGGACAGATTGCCATTACCCATGAGGTTGTCAACTATCCCGGCATTGCCAAGACCAGCGGTAAAGCCTTGACCGATACCATACAGCAGCAGGCAGAGAGCTTTGGCGCGGAATTTATACTGGCGGAAGCTACCAGCTTTGACCTTGCCGGGGATATTAAGACCGTGCATACCAGCAAGGGGGACTACCGCTGTTTTGGTATCCTGCTAGCAACCGGTGCCCACCCGAGAACGGTAGGCTTCAAGGGTGAGGAAGAACACAAAGGCCGGGGCGTTGCCTACTGCGCAACCTGCGATGGCGAGTTCTTTACGGGAAAAGAAATATTTGTGGTCGGCGGCGGGTACGCGGCAGCGGAGGAAAGCGTATTTCTAACGAAATTTGCCCGTCATGTGACCATCTTAGTTCGCAAAGACGACTTCTCCTGTGCCGCATCTGTGGCAGAGCAGGCTAAGAATCACGATAAGATCACGGTGCTGACCAACACAGTGATGGAGGAAGTGTCTGGCGAGAACGGGCTGACCTATGCCCGATATAAAAATACCGCCACCGGAGAGGTGACGGAATATAAGAACGAAGAATCCTTTGGCGTCTTTGTGTTTGCCGGTTATGCACCGGCTACGGAAGCGGTCAAGGGTATCGTGGAGCTGAACGAGCAAGGGTATATCGTAACCGACGTATCCCAAAAGACCAGCGTGGAGGGCGTGTATGCAGCAGGTGATGTATGTATCAAACCCTTGCGGCAGGTTGTAACAGCCACCAGCGACGGCGCATTGGCGGCAACAGAACTGGAGAAGTACGTAGCCACAGTACACCGAAAGACCGGACTGCGTGCCGATGTGCCTGCACCCAGGCAAAGCGGAACAACTGTCACAGTTGACACCCAGGAAACAGCAGGATCCGGCGAGCTATTCACAGAAGATATGCGGCAGCAGCTGAATGCGGTATTTACCCGGATGGAAAGCCAAGTTCTCCTAAAACTCCATTTGGACAACCGTCCGATTTCAGCGGAGTTGGAGAGCTTCATAACTGCCCTTGCCGCGCTTTCAGATAAGCTGGAGCTGGAGGTGTGTGACAGACAGGCGCAGGGCACCTTTGCGCCCTGCGTGGAAGTCTGTCTTGCGGACGGAACCCAAACAGGACTTGCCTTTCACGGTGTTCCCAGCGGTCATGAGTTTACTTCTTTCGTGCTGGGACTTTACAATGCCGCAGGGCCCGGACAGGCGCTGGATGATGCGACCAGGCAGCAGATTGCAACCATCAGAGAAAAGACGGATATGAAGATTCTGGTTACACTCAGCTGCACCATGTGCCCAGATCTGGTGGTTGCCGCTCAGCGGATCGCCGCTGAGAATCCCAACGTAACGGCCCATGTGTATGATATCCGTCATTTTGAAAATCTAAAGAATCAATACAATGTAATGAGTGTGCCGTGCTTGATCGTAAACGATGACAAAGTGTTATTTGGGAAAAAGAATGTGTCGCAGATCCTGACGGCGCTTCTTGGGTGACCGGTCTGCAATGCAGCAGTAAAAATTTCAAATTGAACAGCAAACACCCCGCCTTTGTACGGCTGAGTACGAAAGCGGGGCGTAGTTATATGCTTTTTGCAATGGATTCATAAGAACCAGAAGATCTTGAAACTATGAAATACCGGCACCGGATTTCATATTGATTGTTTCGCCATTTCGGCAAACTATCTTTGGGCGCGTTTGCGGGTATATAGTTTGGCAAGGCCGCCTTCACTGGTCTCCCGGAATCGCTGATTCAAATTGATGCCGGTCTCGTGCATGGCACGGCAGACCATATCATAGCTGATATTCCGGGAACCGGTGAGAAAATAACTCAGGTTGCATGCGTTCATAGCCCGCATGGCCGCAACAGCGTTGCGCTCGATGCAGGGAATCTGCACCAGGCCGCAAATGGGGTCACAGGTAAGACCAAGATGGTGCTCCATGGCAACCTCTGCTGCGTATTCCACCTGATCCAGATCCTGTCCGTACAGCTCTGCCAAAGCAGCTGCTGCCATGGAACATGCCGTTCCGATCTCTGCCTGACAGCCGGCTTCCGCTCCGGAGATGGAGGCGTTGCGCTTGGTCAGGTTGCCAATGATGCCGGCGGTGGCAAGGCCGCGGCAAATCTCGTCATCAGAATAGCCCCTGGTATCCTGGGCGTATTTCAAAACAGCCGGCAATACACCGCATGCACCGCAGGTAGGCGCGGTGACGATGGTACCGTTGTCTGCATTCTGCTCGGCAACTGCGTAGGCGTAAGCGGCGATCATCTGGAATTCCTTCAGGGCCGGAACATCCTCTTCCGGCTGCTGTTCATAGAGGAATTTCGCCTTCCGCTGTACATTCAATCCGCCGGGAAGTGTGCCGGTGGCAGAAAGACCGTCAGTTATGGACTGCTTCATGGTCAGCCAGATATTCATAAGGAAATCCCAGATCTCCGGCCCTTCGTTCAGCTCCACATACTCGGAAAGCTTGTGTATATAGCGCCATTTGCAAAAATCAGCGATCTCAGCAAAAGAATGCTCAATGTAAACTTCCTCGCCCTGCGCATCCTGAGCGCCTTCTACCCGGATGTCGCCGCCGCCGATGGACTCAACACGCATTGGTTTCGATTCTTTTCCGCCTTTTATTGCGATAAAATCCAATGTGTTGGGGTGGGAGTTCTCCACAATCTGATCTGAAAAGATAATCTCAGCAGGGCAGGGGGCCAGCGTGTCCCGCAGGACGCGGTCCGTGCCATGGCCTACGCCGGTTTTGCTCAAAGAGCCGTAGAGAATGACTTTGAAGCTATCGGCGTCCGGATGCATATCCCGAAACAGTCGGGCAGCCCGCTCCGGTCCCATGGTATGGGAAGAGGAAGGGCCTTTTCCAATTTTATAGATCTCGCGGATGGACTTCATAGAAATGCTCCTCTGTTTCTGTTTTCAATCGAAAGTATATCAAATTCCGGGACAAAATACAATGACCTAGGAGGAAAAATTGCACTGCGCATAAAAAACCTGCCGCTGCATATGCAGCGGCAAGGAAGAAATGTTAATCTAGTCCGTATTTTAGCGAATCGAAGGCCAGGTGACATTGATAGATTTTCCCCAAGGACTCCTTGCTGATGTTTCCGTTTTCATAAAGTTCCTCCAGGTCATACGTGACACTGTCTTTATGACCGATTATGGAAAAAGGCGTACCATATTCAAACAGATATTCCTCAATTTGCAGTCCTGCTTCTATTTGAACCGGGGTGCGGTTTTTAAAAAACACGATATCATAGCCATCGTAATTGCCGTAATAACGGATCGCTAAACCTATACGGCCCGCTGCTGCTGCTTCATAATCTTCTTCGGAACCCCAGATGTCCAAGTATGTTTCTGTGAATCCAAATTGATCATGCTCTTTTAAGGCACTGTTCAGCTTGTTTCGAAGACTTTCGGAGATAACTGGCAGTCCATGTTCATTGAGCGTATACGCTTCTCCCTGAGAACCGGCACAGGCGGAAAGGCAGAAGAAAAGACAAAAGACAAGGAAATAGGCAAACAATTTTTTCATAATATTACCTCTTAATTATCCCTATGAGAATTTGTATATGTGAACTTCTTTTTTTAGGTAAGTGAATATCTGCAGTCGGCACAAATATATCTTCCATTGCCTGCGGATGCCCGAGTATGTGATTCCACGATATTGATACCGCAGGTACATTGCCGGCGGTGCGTAGTTGCCGTAATTTGCGAATATGTGAAGGTGTGATCATGTACCGCTTTATAGGCGTTGAGACGCCCACCTGTGACGCATAATCCGCTCAGGGCGCTGACAGGATCTACAGTATCCAGAATTCTATCTTTGATTTCGTCTATGGTTAATACGGGATATTTGGCGAGGATCAAGGCAGCGACTCCCGCTACATAAGGAGCAGCCATAGAGGTTCCTGATCCATAATGATATCCATTTGAGTAATGAATTGTACCTAAAGCATCCTGGGGTTCGTTCAGACAATTCTGACATTTTGTGACAGGATAACAACTGAGAATATTATCGCCGGGTGCAAAAAGGTCTACGGACGTTGCACCATAATTTGAACTGTAACGTTTGGCGTCTGTGCTATCTGTTGCGCCGACAGTAATGATGTTGCTGTTGCTATAGGATGCTGGGTATACATAGTCCGCATCAATGTTTAATCTGTCATTACCAGAAGAGCATACAACCAAACCGGGGTAGTTGCTTATGACGGAAGCAAGAGCCATATCATAATCAGAATCTAGTGCCAAGATCCACCCTAAACTTATGTTCAGAATAGGAATATTACTGCTTCGAGCATAGTCAATTGCAAAAAATACCGATGATGAATATCCGCCTCCATTTTCATCCAGTACACGCAGAGAAACCATGGTCACATTAAAGCAGGTTCCGCTGATCCCTTGCTGATTGTTACCAACTGCACCAATAATACCTGCCACATGGGTTCCGTGTCCGAAAGGATCGGTGACACTGGTAACCGGAACTCCATATCCGGATGTAAAGTCCCGGGACATAGCAGTGTTGACACGGCTATACAGATCCGGATGGGACCTGTCAATTCCGGAATCAACTACGCCAACAAGAACAGTGGAGCTTCCAGTTGTAGTATCCCATGCCTGGGGAAGTTGGATTTTGTCAATGGCCCATTGGTTGTTACGATAAGGATCATTAGGCTGTGTAGCAAAGGGGTGGATTATATAATCCGGACCGGCGTAAATTACATCCGGGTGCTTAATGATAGCAGCGATCGTGTCGAGGACATTTTGCTTGCCTTTTTCCTCCAGCGTCAGGCACAGAACCTGATGAAAATCGCTTGTATTTACATCGTGGAAGCCTTGAGGAACGATTGCGTTTTGTTCTTCAGCAGTTGTAGCAGCCCGCTGGGCAACGGAAGTATCTCCTCTCAGCTTGGCATTGACCAGTTCTGTAGTATATTTGGTCAGGTTATTCACTTCGCTGCAGCCGAATTCACTGAAGTCAGCGGTAGTGTAATTGCGAAGGGAGGTACTTGCCGCGTTGCTCAGGAGAACAATTACATGATCGTCAGCAAACTCATCCTCCAGCGTGGCGGTGCTGATCGACTTTTCCTCCTTTAATGTCGCATTATCATCCGCCGAAATTAAACCCGATGTGATTGCGGATGTGGGCAGCGCGAAGCTGCAGAACAAGGCCAATATAACGATCAGAGCAATAAACTTCTTTTGCATAGTAAACTCCTTTCATATTTGGTTACAAGGTGAAAATATGTATCTTGTCACATAGATGCACAGACCATTGGACCCACCTCTTTCTGGGAAAGTAAGAATCTGTAAACTTTACATTCAAATTGTACCATAAAAAAATAATTAATGTCAATATAAAAAACAAGCAGAATACAATAATTGTCGCAAGATGTTACCAATTATTACCAGATCTCGTGAAATTATTTCTGGCCTTTATACATATAACGATCTAAGTATAGGATTTGTTACACGGATTTTAAAATGTTTTTACTTTTTCTGAAAGACTGCCACCTAAGTCGCCCCGGCATTGCGGATGGCTTCCAGACTGAGTTCTCCCGCAAGCTTAAAAAGGGCATCCTGCAGGACCTGCTCCAGAGGGATTCCTGCGGATATGGCAATGCGTGTATAAAAATGAGCCACAGCCGGCTCCAGTGTCAGCAGAATCTGTGTCATAAACCCGATCTCCATTTTTCAGAAAAACTTTACCCTATCCTATGCAAAGCCTTGACAGGTGTGCTACAATATAATGTAACATAATGGAAAACCTGAGAGGATGAAATATTATGGCTAAGGATAAAAAAGTAGAGCAGATCACCGATATGGAGGTAGACTTTGCCCAGTGGTTCACGGATGTGTGCAAGAAAGCCCAGCTGATCGACTATTCTTCCGTTAAGGGCGTTTTTATCTACCGTCCCTATGGCTATGCTATCTGGGAGAACATCCAGCATATTATGGATGCAGAGTTTAAAAAGCAGGGTGTGGAAAATGTTTACATGCCCCTGCTGATCCCCGAAAGTCTGCTGCAGAAGGAAAAGGATCATGTGGAAGGTTTTGCCCCCGAGTGCGCATGGGTCACCATGGGCGGCGGCGAAAAGCTGGAAGAGCGCTATGCCATCCGTCCTACTTCTGAGACACTGTTCTGTGAGCATTTTGCCAATGTGCTCCAGTCCCACCGGGATCTGCCCATGAAGTACAATCAGTGGTGCAGCGTTCTGCGCTGGGAGAAGACCTCCCGCCCCTTCCTGCGCCATAGAGAGTTTTTGTGGCAGGAGGGCCATACCATCCATGCTACTGCTGAGGAAGCAAAGGAATTCACAGAGACCATGCTCAATGTCTATGCGGATTTCTGCGAAAATGTGCTGGCAATGCCCGTTACCCGGGGCCAGAAGACTGAGAAGGAAAAGTTCAACGGTGCGGAAGCTACTTATACCATCGAGTGCATGATGCATGACCGCAAGGCACTGCAGGCCGGTACTTCCCATTATTTTGGCGACGGCTTTGCCAAGGCGTTTGAGATCGAGTTTACGGATAAGAATAATCAAAAGACCAATCCCCATGAGACCTCCTGGGGCGTGTCTACCCGTCTGATCGGCGGTATCATCATGACCCACGGTGATAACAACGGTCTGGTGCTGCCTCCCAAGATCGCTCCTACGCAGGTCATTATACTGCCCATTGCCCAGCATAAGCCGGGCGTTCTGGAGGCTGCCAATGAGCTGAAGAGCCGGCTTCTCAGCGCTGGTTTCCGAGTAAAGCTGGATGACAGCGACAATTCCATGGGCTGGAAGTGCGCCGAGTATGAGATGAAGGGTGTGCCCCTGCGCGTGGAGTGCGGCCCCCGTGATCTGGAGAATGGTCAGTGCGTGCTGGTTCGCCGCAATGACGGCGAGAAAATCACCGTCAAGCTGGAGGAGCTGGAAGAGGCCGTAGCCGAGCAGCTGCAGCAGGTCCATGAGGGTATGTATGCCCGGGCAAAGAAGAATCTGGAAGATCATATCTATGAAGCCCACTCTCTGGAGGAGGCCAAGCAGCTGCAGGAAGAAAACGGCGGCTTTGTCAAGACCATGTGGTGTGGCGAGCTGGAATGCGAGCTGAAGATGAAGGAAGTGGCCGGCATGTCTTCCCGGTGTATCCCCTTCGCGCAGGAGCATCTGGGTGATACCTGTGCCTGCTGTGGTAAGAAGGCAGACAAGATGATCTACTGGGGCGTTGCATATTAAATCTAACTTATAACCTCTTCAACGATTAAAAAGTGCTGTTGCGAATTGCAACAGCACTTTCTTATTTTTGTTCGCTATCAGATGGAATATATTCCAATAGATCAGAAATTTCGCAATTAAGAGCAGCACAAATGCGGGCAAGGACATCGGTATCCAGGCGTGTAATTGTATTATTGCAAAAGTTGTTAATTTGTGTGCGCTGCATTTCAGCACGGTGACTTAACTTGCTTTTGCTCATACCTGACTTTTTCAACAACTCATTTAGTTTAATGCGAATTGTACCGTGAGATTCCATATTTCCACCTCATTTATCTGGAGAATGTCGAAAATCGTAGAATGAATTCTATTGACTTCTCTAGTATAAATAAGTTAGACTTAAATTATAAGCTGCAAGAAGCAGCATATAAGAAGTTACACAGAAAGAAAGGGTGATAAGTGTGTTGAATATTGAGAAAGCACGCAGAGCACTTGAGGAAACGGCAAGAAGGGAGGGGGTGACCTATGATACGTTAATTAAGCATATAGAGTATTCAATATCAGAAGCGATTCTAAGCTGCCAAAAGTCAAATAATGTATCAGCATTGGCTGTATGGAAAGAGATTCCGTGCGTTGGGGATGTTCCAACGCCTCTGGAGCTTGTGGCATTTTTATCTGAGAGGATACAGGGGCGGGTTGTTCCCCTGAGTATGGATAATGACAAGAATATTTCCTAACAAACAGATCCCCCGTCCTAATTGACGAGGGATCTGTTTTTCCAATTCAGAATGGCCTGAATGCCGTCAAGCAATGCATCCACATCTTCCTGTGTGGTCTCCCGGCTGAGGGAGATCCGGAATGCGCTGTCCATAACTTCCGGGGAGAGATTCATGGCGGTCAGGGTGTGGCTGCGGTGTCCTTTGGCACAGGCAGAGCCAGCACTGACACAAATGAGCCGATCCTGCAAAATATTGATGCTGTTCTGGGTGGGCACACCGGGAATGGAGAGAGAAAGGATGTGGGGTGCATCGTGGGCGCCGTTGACCGTTACGCCGTCAAGTTTACACAACTCTGCGATAAGACCGTCCAGAAGTTCTTTTTCCTGCTGTATATCGGTCCGGAATGTGGCGCTGCCGGCAGCACAGGCGGCAGCAAAGCCCATAATAGCCGGGGTAGCTTCGGTTCCGCTGCGCAGATTGCTCTCCTGACCGCCGCCGATAAGCAGGGCAGGGAAGGACTTTAACCGTGGGCTGATATACAGCGCGCCCGCACCCTTGGGTCCGTGAATCTTGTGGGAGGAAACGCTGATCAGATCCGCGCCCAGGGTTTTGGCGGAGAAGGGGACTTTCAGAAAGCCCTGCACAGCGTCGGTGTGGAAGATCGCTTCCGGACACATTTTGTGGGTCAGCTTTGCCATGGCGGAGATGGGCATGACTGAGCCTACTTCGTTGTTGACCATCATTACGGATACCAAAAAGGTGTCCTTCCGCAGGGCGGCTTTCAGAGCGTCCAAGGTGACGCGACCATCCCTGTCCGGCTGAAGGTAAGTTACCTCGTACCCCTGTGCTTCCAGCTCCTTCATGCAGTTCAGCACTGCATGGTGCTCGATGGCGGTGGTGATGATGTGTTTGTTTTTCTTTCCAAACCGCTTATCTGTGCTGAAAATAGCCCAGTTATCCGCTTCCGTGCCACCAGAGGTGAAGAAAACACGGTCTGGTTCTGCGCCCATGGCTGCGGCTACCTGATGTCGGGCGGAGCGGAGCTGACGGGCGGCGTGAATACCGAATTCATACAGGGCACTGGGATTGGCCCAATCATCACCCAGTGCGGTCATCATTGCCTCCACAGCCTCCTGGCAGGGACGGGTGGTGGCAGAGTTGTCAAAATAGATCATACTATCACTTTCCTACGCAGAAGCGTTCAAAAATTCTTGCGGTAATGTCCTCCCGCACGGTAGCACCGGTGACTTCCCCGATGGCGGCCATAGCCTGCTCCACATCGGTAAGCACAGCGTCAGGGGTTACCCCCGCTTTGAGTGCCTGCAGAGAGGATACCATAGCTTCATAGGCTCTGCGAATGGCGTCAAACTGGCGGGCATTGGTCAGAACCGAGCCGTCACAGGGGGATGCGCCTTCGAACATAATGTCCACAGTGTCAGCCAGTCCGGTCAATCCTTCTCCGGTTTTGGCGCAAACGGGGATGACCGTCATAAAGGGCAGGTCACTGGGAAGCACCTTTGCGCCCAGATCGGATTTGTTGATCAGGGCAATGGCGTTTTCTTTTTCCACACACAGATCCATAACCTCCAGGTCCTCCTGGGTCAGAGGCTGAGAACCGTCGCAGACAAAAAGTACAAGATCTGCTTCCTCTATGGCTTTTCTGGAGCGGTCTACGCCAATGGCTTCCACGGAATCCTCGGTGTGGCGGATACCGGCGGTATCAATAAGCCGCAGCCGGGTAGAACCAAGCAGAACGCTTTCCTCTACCGTATCCCGTGTGGTGCCAGGAATATCCGTCACGATAGCCCGGTCAAAGCCTGCCAGAGCATTCAACAGGCTGGATTTTCCCACATTGGGTTTGCCGGCGATGGCCACAGCCACACCGGAGCGCAGGATTTTGCCCTGTCCATAGGTTTGCAAAAGTGCGTTAAGATCCTTGGCATCCTGCCGGAGGGTGCTGGAGTAATTTTGAAGCCCGAAGTCTTCAATGTCCTCATCCGGATAATCCAGAACCGCGTGAAAATGGCTGCAAAGATCCGTCAGATCCTTGTAGATCGGCTCGAGCTTTCTGCCCAGTGCGCCGCCTACCTGACCTGCGGCATTGGCGGCGGCGTCTGCGGTATCCGCCTCGATCAGATCGATGACAGCCTCTGCCTGGGTTAGATCCAGATGGCCGTTCAAAAATGCCCGCTTGGTAAATTCGCCCCGCTGGGCAGGACGGGCACCGGCACAGTATAGCGCCTGCAGCCCCGCTGCCAGAACAGCAGGAGAGCCGTGGCAGTGGAATTCTACAGTATCCTCGCCGGTGTAGCTGTGGGGCGCATGGGAGCAGACGGCCATACACTGGTCGATGACCCGCCCGTCTTTATCCCGCAGTGTGCCCAGCATCAGCTTTCTTTCCGGAGCCGCGGAAAGCGGCTTTCCATTACTTAATGTAAAGACACTGCCGGCGATCCCGATACAGTCATCGCCTGTCAGCCGGATAATGCCGATGGCGGATATTTGGTTGCCGGTGGATACGGCTGCAATGGTGTGGGACATGGCGGAGCTCCTTAGACAAAATATTTTATATAGTATAGCATTGCACTGTAAAAAAAGCAATTCCATTCCACATATTCCCAGCTCTTTTGGGAATACTAGCCCGGAGGTGAAATTTATGGAAAGCTATACGCCCCGCCCTGATCCCATGTATCCCGGTGAAATGACGGATCAAAATGTTCGAAGCATTTTTGCCGAATGCGGTGATTTCAATACCCGCACGCTTCAGTGCGGTGCGTTTACCCTGTATGCCTATGCCATTGATGGATTAACCTCCGGTGCGGACATATCGGAGTATGTATTTCAGCCCATTATGGAGAAGCTGCAGGGGGATTCCATGTACAGCCTTTATAACCGGGCTTTGAACGGCGTTGTTGTGAATTCTGTAGCAAAGCCATGCAAAGGGCTGGACGATGTGGCATTGATGCTGGTAAACGGGTTCTGTGTAGTCCTATTCCCAGGGGCGGGTGCCATTGCATTTGAGGTAAAAACCGGAGAAAAGCGTGGAATTGCCGCTCCCGATGTGGAGAATACCTCAAAAGGCCCGAAGGATGCTTTTGTGGAAACCATTCGCTCCAATACATCGCTGATCCGCCGGCATTTGCGGACGCCGGATTTAAGGATATATGAAACAAAGGTGGGGCGGCGGTCATTGACCAATGTGTCTGTGCTGTGGATTGAAGGCCTTACAAATCCGGAGCTGGTCGCCCGCATGAAAAAACGGCTGGACGGCATTGATATTGACGGGTTTCTGTCTCCTTCTGCGGTGGAGGAATATGTTACAGGCTCAAGAGCCACCGCGTTTCCGCTTTTGCAGTATACAGAGCGGACAGACCGGTTCTGCCACGGTTTGCTGGAGGGCAGAGTGGGGCTCTTCGCGGATGGCCTGCCGGTGGGATATCTGGCTCCTGTGGATATCGGATATCTGATGGATTCGCCGGAGGATATGGGCAGAGATTTTATTTCCGCCTCCTGTGTTCGTGTGCTGCGTTATCTGGCGCTGCTGATAAGCCTCTTGCTGCCGGGCCTCTTTATTGCTATGATCGATTATCATCCTCATTTTCTCCCGGAGGTGCTGGGCAATGTTTTGCTGGAAAGCAAGCAGTCCGTGCCATTCGCTTCAACATGGGAAGTGCTGGGTATGCTGATTGCATTTGAATTGATTCAGGAATCCGGTATCCACTTGCCTCAGAGCATCGGCCAGTCTGTGTCCATCATCGGCGGTATTGTGGTGGGAACAGCCGGAGCAGAGGCGGGTCTCATATCCCCGGTGGCGCTGATCATGGTCAGTATTGCGGGCATCTGTGGCTTTGTGCTTCCCAACCGGGATCTGGCAGCTGCCGTCCGGGTATGGCGGTTTGTGCTGGCTGTGCTGGCATCTGTTGGAGGCCTGATAGGTGTGGGACTGGGGGTGACAGTTTTGATACTGCACCTTTTTAGCCTGAAAAGCCTTGGTGTTCGTTATATCATTCCCTTTGAGCCCGGTCTGCTGAGAAAACGCATGGTAAAATATAAAAGAAGGGATCGGACGAATTCACCTGTGGATAAAAGAAAACAGAAATAAAGCGCTTGTGCGAATTGCACATAGCGTTAAGTTTTCCAGTATCCTGGCCCCGGATATTTAGGGGAAAGATTTGCCACTTACCACAAGGTTTAGGGGCGATAAAAAAGGTCGTAAAAATGTGAAAAAGGTGCTTGACAAAATCGAGGTGATTTGCTATTATATCGTAGCTGTCAGAAACTGCAGTATCTGCTCGACACAGTGTGAAAAAATTGAAAAGAAGGAAAAATTCTTCTTGACAAAGAGTGACACATGTGCTAGTATGAACAAGCTGACCGCTGCGAGCGGGAAGCACCTGTACCTTGTAAATTGAATAATGTGAGACGAACTATAAACACCTTGGACAATTTAAATGGATTGTTTAAGTTTTTGTACAAGACGAATTAACAGCCAACGAAAATTCTTGAGTAA
>SVKX01000029.1 GCA_015068225.1 Oscillospiraceae bacterium | reverse complement strand
CAGAACAGGGCAATTCTTTCTGTTTTCCGGAGCCCAGATATTCAGAAACAGACAGTCCTCGGAATAGGTAACATCCACTCCTTCCAGGAACTCCTTTTCCGAATGGCTGTTTTCCTGACGGTACTTAGGATAGGTCCGCATCTGGATCGGTGCGGGACCATAGTTCAGGGCTTCATAAGTGCCGTCCCACTTTGTAATTTCCTGGGCATATTCAAACCGCTTTGCTGTGGCATAGCGGATACCCAGAAAACGGTTCACGCCTTTGTGACGGGTACCCTGAATGCCTCCACAGGGTGTTTCCAGATAAACATGCTCCATGGTTATTTGCTCCCCCGGGCAATCCGTGCTTCGCATTCTTCCTTGGAAATCAGGCCGTTATTGCAGTCGATAATGTGGGCGACATCCTTATCCCGCAGCTTGTAATACTTCAGCAGGATGGGAATGGCAATAATGCAGCCGACAGCGGCAAAGAGCGTGTAAGTCACCCAAACACCGGCTCTGCCCTGTGCGGTAACGCTGGTTGCGGAGAAGCCCATTGCCGCGATCACAAAAGCAGTCAGAGAAGAGATGATGGCGGAATTGAGCTTGGACACAAAGCTGATCAGGCAGAAGGAGGTACCGGCATTGCGCTGGCCGGTGGTGTACTGACCGTATTCGATGCAGTCGGGAATAAACATGTAGATCAATGCAGTGAAACCGCCATAGCCGATGGCACGGGCCGTGGTAAACAGCAGGAATACACCCAGATTTGCATAACCCACAAAATACTGTGCTACAGAAGTCACGGCATACAGAACCATAAAGACCAGCAGCATTCTGGCTTTGTCAAAACGACGGCAAAGCATGGGCAGAACCACGGCAAGCACAATGGACGGGACGGAAATCAGCATAGCCAGCAAGGAGTTGATGGTCTCATTGCCCAGCACATACTCAGCGAAAATGGGATTGAGCACCTGCATGGTATAAGTGAGCAGGAACAGGAAACGGACCAGAATAATGATGAACAGATTCTTGTTCTGGATCAATGCGCCAAAGAGTTCCTTGAAGGTAGCTTCTTCCTCGCGCTCGCTGTCAACACGCTCCTTTGCCAGGAAGCCGACGGGAAGCATACACACAAAGCCGATGGCACTGATGACCATAGCGGTGACGGACCAGCCCATGTTGGCACCGTTTGCGCCATAGAGCAGAGGAATCAGAATGGAAGCCAGCAAACCGCCGATGGCACCGGTAACACCACGCAGGGACAGAATGGTGGTGCGCTCGTCCATATTGCTGGTCAGAGAGGTGCTCAATGCGTAGATGGGAGTATCGCTGATGGTAAAGCTGGTATCCCACAAAATGTAACCGGCAATGATCCAGATGCACTTTCCAGTCACGCTCATGGATTCCGGAACAGAGAACAGGAAAATGGTTGCGATGGGAAGGGTCAGAGCAGACAGCTTGATCCAGGGCAGGAAGCGGCCGCCCTTGAAACGAACCTTGTCAATAATGAAGCCGAAGAGGGTATCGTTGATGGCATCCCAGATCTTCGGTGCCAGAATAATCGCGCCTGCAAGAACCTCATTGATTCCATGACTGAGCAGCAGCGTCAGAACATAGGTCATGACCATTGTGTTAAAAATGAGCTGACCGGCAAAGAACAGATAGTAGGATAATCTTTCTATCTTGGAAGTTTGCCAGCCGATTTTACGTTTTGCCATATTTTTGTTCCTCCTTTTTTGATATAATTTAGTATAACTGACAACAGGAAGAAAAAATATAAAACAGTTTGATATAAAAATATTGTTTATTTGACATCATTCGCGTATAATGGTAAAAACAAGAATATCCACTGTATGGAAGGGTTTTGCCATGTTTACACAGGAGCTAAAAGAACTGTACGCGTTAACAGAAATAGACCGCATTGGAAAAGAATACTATGACCAGACCGGTGAATATCTTTCCGGCAGGGTGATCGACAAAAAGATGATCCTGCACTTAATTGAGGTCGGCGGATTGGACCGGTTTCTGAGCAATAATTCTCAGAAAACAGATGCGTTCATTTTGGAAGCAAGCGCAATTCTGAACCAGGAAAAACCCTTTTTCAATCCGGAAAGTGATGTTTCCATCCGGAAGGCAATGCGGTATTTTGCCGGGTTCCTCCACACCCATCATTATTTTGAAATTCAGTGTGTTCTGGAAGGGCAAGCCGAATACGCCACCCCTGCCGGTGTGATCCCGATTCGGAAAAATGACCTGGTATTTGTTCCTCCGGATACCTCTCACAGTCTTTGTGTGTTCAGCGGAAGCACCGTCATCAGCATCGGTATCCGAAAAAGTACCTTTGAAAAAGCCTTTCGGGATATCCTGTCCAGTGACCTTCCCATATCCCGGTATTTTCGCAGCGCTATGGCCGGGAAACAGAATAATGAGATTTTTTTCAGAGGTGCACTGGATGATTTTGCCCTTCAGCTTCTGCTGATGATGTACCGGCAGCAGAAGGTAGGTACCGCCGAAGCAAATAAAATCAACGATCATCTGGCACAGTCCTTTACCTATTACATTGCGGAAAAAAGTACAGATGAAACCATGTTTGGCACTGCGGAATATCTCCGGGATAAGATTTGGGATATTCGGATGTATATGGTGGATCATTACCGCACTGTTACCCTGGCATCCACTGCCAAACATTTTCATTACTCCGAAAGTTATTTGAGCAGGCTGATCAGCCGTCAGTTAGGTATGAGTTTTTCGCAGCTTCTGCAAACAATACGTCTGGATAAATCTTGCGAGCTTCTGATCAATTCTGATGTAAAAATTACGGAGTTGTGCGAGCGTGTGGGATATGACAACGAGTCTTACTATATCCAGCTTTTCCGGAAGACCTACGGCATCACTCCGTTGCAATACAGAAAACGTAACCGCAGATAAAAACAGCCCGGTCAGTTCATTTTTCTGACCGGGCCGTTGCCTTTTTAATTATTCGTTTTCATAACATTCAGTGTATTTTGTATTTCTGCGATGACATCAATAACCTGATCGTATCCCAACCGCTCCACATTTTCCATGTAGGCATAGTAGCCGCCCTGAATATGGTAGGTCAGATATACATTGACTCTGGCATCGCTGCGCAAATGGGGGGCGTGGGCGAAAATATATTCCTTCAGGCTGGCTTCCAGACTGATGGGAAGCGCAGCTGCCTGGGTTCCGGAAAACAGGGGCAATACATTTTCCTTTTCCGCTTCCAGGGCAGCTACCAGCTTATCCATAAAAGCAATGGAATTAGTCAGCAGCTCCATGGGATCTTCCAGTCTGGACATTACAGAGAGAATGACCTCCTGTTTCAG
>SVKX01000028.1 GCA_015068225.1 Oscillospiraceae bacterium | reverse complement strand
AGCACGACAAGGCCCGCCAGATGCTGATGGACAACCGACAGAAGCTGCAGGAGCTGTCCGAATACCTCTATGAGAAGGAAACCATCACCGGCGATGAGTTTATGAAAATTCTGAATGCCTGATAAGCCGGGAGCAAACGCTCCCGGCTTTCATAAAAGGAGTAGATGAAAAATGGAGTTATCTCCGGCAGGTACCTATTTCTGGGGAATGGCGCTGATCAGCTTCCTTTCAACGTTCCTCGGAAGACTTCTGCCATATGCCTGGTTCGATCCGGAACGATTTCCCTATAAGCCGAGGCCCTTTGAAAGAGATGGTAAGCTGTATCAGCGCCTGAAAATTCAGAAATGGTATAAAAAACTTCCGGACGTCAGCCGGGTATTTCGCAGACTGTTTCCTGAAAAATCTCTAAAGACTGTTACAAGAGAGAATCTGCACATCCTGTTGAAGGAAACCTGTATTGCGGAATTCGTCCACAGCATGCTTTGTGTGATCGGATTTCTGTATGGCAGGTTTCACCGTGGTCCAGGAGTAAAGCTGCTGACCTGGATGTATATTCTCATCGGAAATCTGCCCTTTATTTTGATCCAGCGATATAACAGACCGCGCTTGATGCATTTGCTCAAGCGCATGGATAGAGAAGAAATGAGTGTGAATGTTGAAAAAAGTATTTCCCAAGCCTGAGGTAGATTACAGACAGTTCCGACTGAACAAGATCAACGAACCTCAATATAAGCACCTTTGGTTTTTCATCTTTTGGCCGATTTTCGGCCTCCGCTATTTGATTCTGGAGCGTTTTGTTCCGGTTAGTTACTATCATCCCATTCATGCAGCAATCGATGATATGATACCCTTTCAGGAGTGGTTTCTGATCCCCTATGTGCTGTGGTACGTTGGTCTTGTGGGAATGCAGCTGTATACGCTTTTGTATGACGTTAGATCTTTCAAAAATTACATGAAATTCCTGTCAATATCTATGACCATATCTACAGTGATTTTCATTGTCTATCCCAGCTGTCAGAACCTTCGCCCGGAGCAGCTGCCAAGGGACAATTTGCTCACAAGGATTGTACAGCTGCTCTATGCCATCGATACCAACACCAATGTATTTCCCTCAGAGCATGCCATCGGCGCATTGGTGGTGTTGCTTTCTTCTTTGCATACAAAGGGACTCCGCTCTCCGCTGAAGACAACAGTGATTACAGTATTAACAATTCTGATTTGTATGTCTACAGTGTTTCTGAAGCAGCATTCCATCCTGGATGTGATAGCAGCGATTCCAATTACGTTATTTGCTTATTGGATCTGCTATGGGAGGAAAAAACATGCATAAACTCTTTAAGAAGAATCAGATTCTTACCATTCCAAACCTGCTCAGTCTGATCCGCCTGTTGATGATTCCGGTTATCATCTGGCTTTATTGCGAAAAGGAAGATTATCTCGCTGCAGCAATCATGACCGTTCTGTCGGGACTTACGGATATTGCAGACGGTATCATCGCCCGGAAGTTCCATCTTGTTTCGGATCTGGGCAAAATTCTGGATCCGATTGCGGACAAGCTAACCCAGGCGGCACTGATTTTCTGCCTGATATCCAAGTTTGAATGGATGCTGTGGCTATTTATTTTCTTTGCGGTCAAGGAGATTACCATGGGCATCAGCGGCATGATTGTGATCAAAAAGAAAGATGTGGTCAACAGCTCTCAGTGGTTCGGAAAACTGGCGACAGTCGTACTTTACGCCGTTATGATCCTGCTGTTTTTATTCCCGGGTATCAGCACTGCCTGGGCAAATGTCATGATTCTGCTTTGCGCAGCGGTATTGCTTCTGTCCATGGTGAAATACCTGACATTCCATTGCAAACTCCTGCGAAGTAAGGAGAAGTAAGAGAATTATGATTAAGAGAACAATGACCGGCATTGTCATAACATTGGTGGTCTATTTCGTCATTGCATTTTCTCATATTCCGCAAGTGACGCTTGCTGCGACGGCGGCATTGAGCGCTGCGGCAGTGCTGGAACTCTTCCACGCAACTGGAAAATGCCGGAATAAAGGCCTGAAATATGGATGTGCCATTGCCGCAATCATTCTGACCTTTCTGCCGTTTCCAAAATATGAGTTGCTACTGTGCATTCTTTTTCCTCTGAGTGCGGCTCTGTTTGTCTGGATGATGGTCAGACAGCAGCATTGTACCTATGACAAAGTCTGGAAAACGGTTATGACAGCCCTGGCGGTGGTTCTGCTGTTTCAGGCAATTCCTCAGCTGCGGCAAGTGGAAAATGGACTTTACTATCTGCTGATGGCGGTGACACTCTGCTTTGTGACAGATGTGGCAGCTTACCTGATTGGCAGCCGCTTCGGACGACATAAGCTGATTCCCAAGGTGAGTCCCAACAAAACCTGGGAAGGGTCCGCTGCAGGCATTGCCGCATCCGTGCTGACCATGCTGCTGTTCGGCTGGTGGTGGAAAGCAAATGGCATGGGAAGCTGTGCGTGGCTAATCCTGTACGCGGTTACTGCCTCCGTTGTCAGTCAATTCGGTGATCTGGCCATGTCCGCAGTGAAGCGGATCGGCGGCGTGAAGGATTTTGGATCCTTCCTGCCGGGACACGGAGGAATTCTGGACCGGTTTGACAGCCATTTATTTTGTATTGCCTATACCTTGTTGTTCTGCATCTTTACAGGCGGATACCTTGTTTGATCCGTTTTTCTGGAGGTTAGAGATATATGAAAACCTATCGTGCCGGTATTGATGTGGGTTCCACCACAGTCAAGCTGGTGATCCTGGATGATTCAGGACGTGTTATTTTCGGTGACTACCGTCGCCACCATGCCCATACGCAAGCCACTTTGAAGTCCCTTCTTATGACAGCCAAAAAGGAACTGGGTGAGTGCCTTCTTCGTGTTAACATCACGGGTTCTGGTTCCATCAATTTGGGGCAAGCCCTGGACATTCCATTTGTTCAGGAGGTGGTGGCGGTAGCCACAGCATTAAAGTCTGTGGCACCGCAGACCGATGTGGCCATCGAATTGGGCGGTGAAGACGCAAAGATAATTTATTTTAACGGCGGTCTGGAGGAACGAATGAACGGCGTCTGCGCTGGCGGCACCGGTTCCTTTATTGACCAGATGGCATCCTTGCTTCAAACAGATGCCGAAGGGCTGAACGAAGCAGCCAAAAACTACAAGCAAATCTATCCCATTGCCGCAAGGTGCGGCGTATTTGCCAAGACAGATATTCAGCCTCTGATCAACGAGGGGGCAACAAAAGCCGATCTGGCAGCATCCATTTTTCAGGCGGTGGTGAATCAGACCATCTCCGGCCTTGCCTGCGGCAAGCCAATCCGCGGT
>SVKX01000005.1 GCA_015068225.1 Oscillospiraceae bacterium | reverse complement strand
TACAAGAATCACGATAGACGCATAATTTTGTTTGGATTTTTGTCTAAAAAATGTTAGAAATATAGGACAATTTAGGGGTAAATGTACGCATTAGACACATTGGATTTTCGGATTTTACCGATGGCATCCAAGAGGTCAGCGGTTCGATCCCACCTAAAAGGCAGTAGCTCCCACTCGGCTTTCGCCTTGCAGGAGCTACCTCTTTTGGCTTCAATCTATATGCTCATTTTTGCAATTATCACCGAACTCTTTTCATCTCGCCGTTGGTTGCTCCTCGCTCCGTAAATATACCTAGCATTTTCCTCCGTTCTAAAACCAACTACCGCCCCTTCTCTTCTAGAGAAGGATTTTACCAGTTATATTTTCCTTCTTGAAATGTGTATAACCAGAGCAAATCATATAAAGCACCTCACCGGCACCGGTGTCGGTAAAGTATTCATCTTCTTCCTTAGTTGCCTCATTTAGCAAAAATTCTGTAACACGACGCTGTAAATCAAATCAACCTTCTTCCGTATGATTCCCTCCTTTTTGTTTGTGACAATATCATATCAGGCAATTAGTCCAATAAAACTGCACAATTAAGCATTTGTGGTGAAAACACATCCTCAAAATATGGTTATAAGCACCGGGGAATGAAAGTATAAACCGTAAAAAAGACAGCCAGCCGTAAGGCTGACTGTCTTTTAGATATACTGTCTTACTTTTTTTCCGCCGCTTCCTTTTGGATGGCTTCGTCATAGGACAGAATGGGTTCCACATCTTTGTTTTTGATCTTGCGGGCAATGTAGTTCTTTGTGATCTTGATAACCAGAGGCGACAGCACCACAACACCGATCAGGTTTGGGAACATCATCAAGCCGTTAAAGGTGTCGGAAATGTCCCACGCCAGAGAGGAGGTCATTACTGCACCCAACACAATAGTGATCAGGTGAATAATCTTGAAAATAAAGGTTGTCTTGGAACCGAACAGGTATTCCCAAGCTTTGCTGCCGTAGTGAGACCAGCCCAGAATGGTGGTGAAGGCAAAGAGGAACATTGCGATAGCAATGAAACGGCTGCCGATATTACCCCAGCCAAACACAGTATTGAATGCACCGCCCACCAGAGTGGAATCACTGTAACCAGCCAGAATCTCACCAGTTTCCAAATTGTAAGCGCCGCTGGTCAGAACCACCAGTGCGGTCATGGTGCACACAATCATGGTATCGGCAAACACCTCAAAGATGCCCCACATGCCCTGCTGCACAGGCTCTTTTACGTTGGAATTGGAGTGGACCATGACGGAGGAGCCAAGTCCGGCCTCGTTGGAGAAAACGCCACGCTTGAAGCCCTGGGTCATAACCTTGCTGATAATTACGCCGATACCGCCGCCGATGGCTGCGATGGGCTGGAACGCGCCCTTGAAAATTGCGGCAAAAGCAGGCAGGATGCTGGCATAATTGATACCAATAACCACAATGCTGCCGACAACGAACAGTACGACCATAACAGGAACAATCTTTTCTGCAGCATTGGCGATTCGCTTCAGGCCGCCCAGAGTGATCATGGCAGCCAAAATCATCACAACCGCGCCAAGGATCACATTATACAGACTCACACCGCCAAACACTTCCACAGATGCCAGCTGGTCGATTGGGAAAGCAGCTGCCACATTGGCAACGATCTTGTTGACCTGACCCATAGAGCCGATACCGAAGGAGGCCAACAGGGTAAAAATACTGAACAGAACAGCCAGAACCTTACCGGGGATCCGCATGCCCTTTTTGCCGCCCAGACCGTCAGCCAGATAGTACATGGCACCGCCACTCCACTCGCCATTTTTATTCCGGCGGCGATAGTAAATGCCAAGCACATTTTCGGAATAGTTAGTCATCATGCCGAAAAAGGCTGCGATCCACATCCAGAACACAGCACCAGCGCCGCCAATGCAAATAGCTGCTGCAACACCGGCGATGTTACCGGTGCCTACTGTGGCTGCCAATGCAGTACAAAGAGCCTGGAAGGGAGAAATTGTTCCCTTTTCCTTGGTGTGACCCATAACTTTTTTTGTAAACAAACTGCCAATGGTATGCTTCCACCAGTGACGAATGCGGCTGACCTGAAAGAAGCCGGTTGCCACGGTCATCAGGATACCGGTACCGATCAGCAGTACCAGGCCAAACATACCCCAGACGAAGCCGTTGACCGAGTCGTTTACTTGCGTAATGATTTCCATAGTGATTCCTCCTGTGAAAAATAAAAGAGACCGTGCAAAAAACACGATCCCCCAAACAAAACACTCCCCTATTCAGGAAGTAAACTTTGTCCTTTTGCCTGAGAGATTAGCGTGTGTACGCTTTGCACCTTCGGCACCCAACCAAATGGGTTTCTCCAAAGTTCTGTCGGCTTGCAGTCCTTATCCTTTCGGACTCCTGAGAGTGTTACTCCTTCGGCAGCATAAAGCAATTTCCTGCAAGCTTCATTCAGAAATGTATTAAGTTAGTCTTATATTAGCAACACGGCCATAATTATGCAAGTCTTTTGTTGTTTATGTCTGCCATTTCGTGGAAATATACAAACCTTCGGCGGGGAAATATCCATTCACTGGATATTTAAACCATGGATGCACGGAAAATCAATATCTCACAAACGGTAGCAGCGACATCCATAGCCTGCGCCTGCGGCGTAACCAGCGCTTGCGCTCTGTTCCATATGTACGGCCGATCTCATTATTAAGGCGGCGAAGCTCTCTGGTAAAGCTTCCATAACGCAGCACAAGCCCTATCAGCAGGAGCAAACCGATACACGCCACTGTCAGAGCCATGAGCAGCCAAAGAAATGCATCTATTTTATTCATCAGCAATGACCTTTCTCTGTGTCTTTTGGTTTCCAGAGGTGGATACGGGCGAGCCCAATTTGGATGCGCCGATAACGACACACACAGAAAAGCCTATGGTTCCGCCAATAATCAGACCCAGAACAAGCAAAAACAATCTAAATCAACTCACTTTATAAATCTCAATTCTTCATTAAAAGTGCTTGCATTGAAGTCCGTCTTCACCATAGAATTTGCATTATGCTATGGGTATAGTCGATTTTATGCACTTATAATCATCACCATTATATCTAATCGAGTAATAAATTTCAAGTCCGGAATTTTAAAAACTAGGCTTTGTTGTATCTTTTTTTACCACAAATCTGCATAGTCAGTGTAATTCCCCTACCAGTCATTGTTGTTTTCATATGTATGGCGGCAGTATTTTGCTGTTTTCCCAATGTTTTTATAAGGATTTATGAAAAACCACACCGCCGCCACCCCGATTATTTGAATCGGGGCTTTTTTATTTCTATTGCTGCTTCGACAGCTTTCTGTAAGCATTTGGGCTATGATTGGTTATGCGCTTAAATGTCTGGGAAAACACACTCATAGACGAAAAGCCCACCATTGACGAGATCCGCGCTATAGGATAATCCGTTTCCCGCAGCAAAAAACCCGCCTCCTCCACCCGGCGCCGGGCCAGATAGCGCATGGGCGAGATCCCAAAGGTTTTTTTAAACCCATGGGCTACATAGTATTTATTCTGGTGGGCCGCCTTTGCCAGATCCTCCAGCGTTAGCGGCTGCGAAAAATTATCATCGATATAGCTTTTCAGCGCGGCACATTCCGGACGGATGCGTTCCGTAGCCGCAGGTGCGATATCCACATTCCTTATCCCAAGGATATGCAAAAGGATCACATTCAGCAGATTCCCGCAGATGGCTCCGTATCCGGGATGCTTCCGCCGCGCCTCCGTCAGAAGCAGCTCTACATACCGCCGGATCCTCTCTGCCGCCTGGGGCATCTGTATGATGAACGGCATTTTCCCATCCTCTTCATTCACAAACCGGATCCCCCGGACACCCAGCACCATATATTCCAGGGGCGCATGGTCGGAAGATATTTCTGTGTGCTCTGCATGGGGATTGAGAATGACCAGATCATTTGGACTTACGGGATATTCCATCCCGTTGACAAAAAACGACCCCCTGCCCCCAAGAATCAGGAAAAGCTCCGCGAAGTTATGGCTGTGAATGATGCTGTGCCAATCCCCCTCATCCTTGGCGACAGCCGCATACAAAAGCTTTGCTGAGGAAGACCCCAGGGCAGTCCGGGCCGACTCCGTCAAATCATAACGCTGGCTGCCCATTATCCCTCACCCTTTTGCACCTTATTATTTCTTGTGGCATAATCGCCTTTTCGTAAAACAGAGCAATCCTGCTAAAAAAGTAAGCAATCAGCAGATTGGAATGAAATATGGCTTCTGCTATACTGAAACCCGCGATTTTTGGCAGACTCTACTGCCTTTGTCGAAAATCAAAACAAATTGGAGGAAAACATTATGAAGAAGATCCTTGCACTGGGGCTTGCCTGCATGATGGTCCTTGGAATGTTTGCCGGCTGCGCGCCTGCAGGCGACACCCAGACCACCATTCAGGTGGCGGCTCTGAACTCTGCCTACGGCGACGAAATGTGGAAGGCTGTTTGTGAGGCATTTACCAAGCAGACTGGCATTCAGGTCCAGCTGACCTGTGAAGCCAATCTGGAGGATGTGATCTCCGCTTCCATGCAGGGCGGCGACTATCCGGATGTGGTACATCTGGCTACCGGTCGGGAAGCCGGTCTGACGGAGCAGTTCATTAACGGCAATATGCTGGCAGACCTGACAGATGTTTTGTCCATGACCATTCCCGGCGAGGACAAGAAGGTTTCTGACAAGATCTCCGGCGGTTTTACCGAAACATCCATGACCAACCCCTACGGCGACGGAAAAACCTACCTTGCTCCCATGTTCTACTCTCCCTGCGGTCTGTTCTACAACGCAGAGCTGTTCAAGGCCAATGGCTGGACAGTTCCCGCCACCTGGGATGAGATGTGGACACTGGGCGATGCCGCACTGGAAAAGGGCATCTACCTGTTCACCTACCCCACCGCTGGCTACTACGATGCCTTTATGTTTGCCCTGATCTATTCCATTGGCGGCGCGGAATTCTTTGACGATGTTACAAACTACAAAGAGGGCGTCTGGGAGAGCGACAATGCCAAGAAGCTGTTTGAGATCCTCGACAAGCTGGCCGATTACACCCATCCTGACACCCCCGCACAGGCTAACAACACCGACTTCACCCAGAATCAGCTGATGGTTATGAACAACAGCGCTTTGTTTATGCCCAACGGCACCTGGATCGTTGGTGAAATGGCCAACGCCGAGGCTTCCTTGACCAACGACTTTGCCTGGGGCATGACCGCTCTGCCCGCGGTTACCGAAGGCGGCGCTGGCTACAGCTTTTGCTGGTTTGAGCAGGCATGGATCCCTGCCGGTTCCAAGAATATGGATGCAGCCAAGCAGTTTGTGGCATTTTTATACTCTGACACTGCTGCAAACCTCTTTGCCAATACCACAAAGGCTGACGGCTCCAAGTCCGGCGCCATCCAGCCCATTAATGGCGTGGCCGAGCTGCTGACAGAGGACCAGAAAATGTTCTACTCCATTTATGACAATGGGGCCAAGGCTGCCATGGGCGGTTTCGCGGCCTTTAACGCCATTGAAGGTGTGGACGTTTCCTCCACCTTCTTTGAGCCCATCAATTCTCTGGTCTCCGGCTCTATCACCATTGAGCAGTACAAGGCTACCATCATTGCCAATACCGATCTGATGCGCGCGAACAAGAAGTAATCGCTTTCTTTTTCAGCGCCCGGCAGCGGGATGGCAGCGACAGCTGTCGCTGCTGTCCCGTTTTATTTACATTCTAAAAGAGAGGAGATGTCCTGCTTCGTGAAAAAGAACATAAAAAGCAACCGCTTTATCACCCTTTGCACCGCTCCGGCAGCGATCCTGTTTGTGATCTTTATGGTCATTCCCACGCTGAATGTCTTCCGTATGTCCCTGTTCAAAAGAGGGGCCTACGATACAACGGAAACCTTTGTGGGATTTTCCAACTTTGAAAAGCTGCTAACGGATACCGCATTTATCCGCTCTATGCAAAACACCCTGCTTCTGATCGTAGTGATCACCATTATCACCATGTCTCTTGCGCTGATCTTTGCTGGAATCCTGACGAGAGAAAAGCTGAAGGGTCAGAGTTTCTTCCGGGTGGTTTTTTACATCCCCAACATTTTATCCATCGTGGTCATTTCCGGAATCTTTTCCGCGATCTACAAAACAGAGGGTGGCCTTTTGAACAGCATCATAAATATCTTTACCAATCTGGAGCGCAATATTCTCTGGAAGGGCGAGGATATGGTCATGGTCAGCGTGATCATTGCGCTGGTCTGGCAGGCTTTGGGCTACTATATGGTCATGTATATGGCCTCTATGTCCGCTGTCCCCCAGTCCATGTATGAAAGCTCTGGGTTGGACGGTGCCAACAGGGTGACTCAGTTTTTCCAGATCACCATTCCCATGATCTGGACCAACATCCGCACCACATTGACCTTTTTCATCATTTCCACCATCAATATGGCCTTTCTTCTGGTTAAGGCCATGACCGACGGCGGACCCAACGGTGCTTCTGACGTGGTTCTGCTTTATATGTACGATCAAAAGAACAACGGCGTTTACGGCTACTGCATGGCCATTGGCGTTGTGATCTTCCTGCTGTCCTTTGCCCTGTCTGCACTGGTAAACAAGGCAACCGAGCGGCAGACACTGGAATACTAAGGAGGGCATACCATGGAAAATCAAAAAAGACTCCCCTCCGGCGAAAAGCTGTACAAAGCCTTTCTTTATCTGGTACTGGGGCTTCTGGCGCTGACCATTCTCGTTCCGGTGGGATGGGTATTTCTTGCCTCCATTAAGACCGATCCCGAGTTTTATACCAATCCCTGGAATCTGCCGGTCAGCTTTTACTGGCAGAATTTTGTCAGCGCATGGAACGCCGCCCAGATGGGTCAGTATCTGATAAACTCTGTGATGGTAACGGCAATGGCACTGGGATTACTGTTGGTGGTGGCACTTCCTGCGGCCTACTGCCTGTCCCGATTCCGGTTCCGGGGACGCAGACTTCTGAATACCTGCTTTATGGCGGGGTTGTTTATTAATGTCAACTACATCGTCGTACCCATCTTCCTTATGCTCCGGGATGGTGACGCATTTCTTCGGGGCATCTTCGGACAGGGATTTTTGCTGAACAATTTGTTTGTGCTGGCGGTTATTTACGCCTCCACTGCTCTGCCCTTTACCATCTATCTGCTGTCCGGTTATTTTTCCACGCTGCCCCACGATTATGAGGAGGCTGCTTACCTTGACGGTGCAAGCCATTTTAAGACCATGGTGCAAATCATGCTCCCTATGGCAAAGCCCTCCATCATCACTGTGGTGCTGTTTAACTTTTTGTCTTTCTGGAATGAATACATCATTGCGCTGACCATTTGCTACCAATCCAGCACCCTGCCAGTGGGACTTGTGAACCTGATGCAAAAGCAAAATGCCCCGGGCACCTACGGCCAGCTGTATGCCGGGTTAGTGATGGTCATGCTGCCTACCCTGCTTCTTTACATCTGCGTGCAGAAAAATCTGACCAAAGGCATGACCGTCGGCGGTCTGAAAGGATAAAAACTATGAACTTCTGGAAGAATCATTTTATGCTTCGGATGGCGGTGATCACCGCCCTGTTTGTATCCGGTCTGGCGCTGACCATTATCGGCTGGACTATGACCGGCTCTCTGGCGGGTCTGGGGCTTATGCTGGTGGGCATAGTCCTGCTTTTGACCGCCCTTTTTGTATACAACAGCATATATCAAGACAAAAAGCGCAAATAACGGAGGATCCCTATGAATGAGTCAAATAAATCTCGCGGAAGGGTTACCATTCCCACAGATCTGGATGTGGTTCCTGAAACATTGCAGATCCTGAAGCGTTGGGGGGCAGATGCCATCCGCGACTGTGACGGCACCGATTTCCCCAGAGAGCTGCAGGAGCAGCCTGTGAAGATCTATTCCACCTACTACACCACCCGCAAGGACAACGCCTGGGCAAAGGCAAATCCGGACGAGGTGCAGCAGTGCTATATCATGACAGGCTTCTATACCGCCACCGGCGATACTCTGTCCATCCCCTTGATGCAGGGCATCAGCGACGAGCTGATGGCTGTTAACACCCGGGACGATATCAGGCGCTGGTGGGAGGTGATGGACCGGACCACCGGAGAAAGTATGGACAACTGGCATTATGAGGAATCCACCGGCTGTGTAGTCATCGAAAAGCCGGAGCAGTACCACGAATATACCGTCAGCTTTCTTGCATATCTGATCTGGGATCCTGTTCATATGTACAACGCGGTGACCAATGGTTGGAAGGATTTTGAGCACCAGATCACATTTGATGTCCGCCAGCCCAAGACCCGTCGCTACACCATGGAGCGGCTTCGCAAATTCATTGAAGAGCATCTTTATGTGGATGTGATCCGCTACACCACCTTTTTTCATCAGTTTACGCTTGTTTTCGATGAGCTGAGGCGGGAGAAATATGTGGACTGGTACGGTTATTCCGCCTCGGTATCTCCCTATATTCTGGAGCAGTTTGAAAAGGAAGTGGGCTACAAATTCCGGCCGGAATATATCATCGATCAGGGCTATTACAACAATCAGTACCGGGTTCCTTCCAAAGAGTTTCAGGATTTTATGGCCTTTCAGCGGCGGGAGGTGGCAGCCCTTGCCAAGCAGATGGTAGATATTACCCACGAGCACGGCAAGGAGGCCATGATGTTTCTGGGGGATCACTGGATCGGCACAGAGCCTTTTATGGAGGAATTCCCCTCCATCGGTCTGGATGCGGTAGTGGGCAGTGTAGGAAACGGATCGACCTTGCGGCTGATCTCCGACATCCCCGGTATTCGTTACACCGAGGGAAGATTTCTCCCTTACTTTTTTCCTGACACCTTCCACGAAGGGGGTGACCCTGTAAAAGACGCCAAGGAGAACTGGATCACCGCCCGTCGGGCGATCCTGCGAAAGCCCATTGACCGCATCGGTTACGGCGGATACCTGAAGCTTGCTTTGCAGTTTCCGGAGTTTATTGACTATGTGGAACAGGTCTGCAACGAATTCCGTGAGCTTTACGAGAACATCAAGGGCACAACTCCCTACTGCGCCAAGACCGTGGCCGTGCTGAACTGCTGGGGAAAGATGCGGGCATGGGGCTGCCATATGGTGCACCATGCCCTGTATCAAAAACAGAACTATTCCTATGCCGGCATTATCGAAGCTCTGTCCGGCGCGCCCTTTGATGTGCGCTTCCTTAGCTTTGACGACATCAGGACCAATCCCCAGATTCTGGACGGTATCGATGTGCTCCTCAACATTGGCGACGGGGACACTGCCCACACCGGCGGCAGGGAGTGGGAATATCCGGTTATTTCTTCTGCCATTCGGAAGTTTGTCCACAATGGCGGCGGCTTTATCGGCGTGGGCGAACCCTCGGGGCACGCCTATCAGGGCCGTTATCTGCAGCTGGCTTCCGTTCTGGGCGCAGAAAAGGAGACCGGCTTTACCCTGAATTATGATAAGTACAACTGGCAAACCCATCCGGAGCATTTTATTCTGGCAGACTGCGAGGGCGAAATAGACTTTGGCGAGGGCAAGAAAGGGATCTACGCCCTGGAGGATGCCACGGTGCTTGTGCAGCGGGATAAAGAGGTGCAAATGGTTGTCAACGAATTTGGCAGCGGCCGCAGTGTCTACATTTCCGGCCTTCCCTACTCTCATCAAAACAGCCGAATCCTGCACCGGGCAATTCTGTGGAGCACCCACAGTGAAGACATGCTGAATCACTGGTTTTCCTCCAACTGCCGCACAGAGGTCCACGCCTTCCCGGAAAACGGAAGGTTCTGCGTTGTGAACAACACCTACGAAACGCAAGCCACCACCGTCTATACAGATGGCAATTCCTTTGAGCTAACTCTGGAGCCCGGTGCGCTTCGATGGTATACGATATAAAAGGCAAGGGCGCGTCATTCGACGCGCCCTTTTTCGTTTATTCTTCGCAATTTTCTAACTTCTCAGCAAGAAGCTCCAGAATCAGGATCAGGTTTCTTGTGATATGATAGGGATCTTTCACCGGCAGGGCAACCACTTTGTCCTGGGCAGAGCCGTCCCGCTTGCGGATCTGGATCCACTCCCGGATCTGGGGATCCCGGTTGGGGAACACCCGGAAGGTGTAACCAAATACCTTGTCATGCCAATTCAGGAATTCATCATCCCCTGTGCGGAAATAGCACAAAAGGGTGCTGTACAGCGCCTCGGAATGGATCCACCAAAGCTTATCCGCCCAGCCGGACAGCTGCTGCGTCATAGGCTCCTGGGCCACACCGGTGGTATCTCCCTCAGGGCAGCCGCCCTCTACCCCTGTAAAGTGGAGGATGCCGCCGAACTCATGATCCCAGCCGTTTTCCAGCGCTTTGCGGGCAATGGCATGGATCTTGGGCTCCCATTCCGCTTTGTCACAGATTTCCACAGCGTCCAACAAAAACCAGACATCCTCAATGGTATGCCCCGGATTCATATGCTGACCAAGAATCTGGGGGAAGAACTGATTATCCTCTGTGATAATCTCATGCAAAACATTGTTCTCATCCACAAAGTGGGTAAGGATGTCCTCTGCAAAGCCCTCCAGATTGCGGACAAGGGTATGGCCGTAAACTGCATCAAACTTTCCGGCAGCCCGGTAAAGCTCCCGGGTCACATTGGAAAGGATCATAGGGATGCCATGGGCCCTGAAACGGCTGGACAGAGGATACGGCAAGGTGTTGAAATCTCCGCTCTTTACCCGAGCAAGTGCAGACTCATACAGCCGCTTGGCAAACCGATAGGGGGCATCCTCACCGGAAGCAAAGGCATACATGGCAAGACCGGCGATCACAAAGCAGTCGGCATAAATGCTCATATCCAGAGGATCACCGGCAGATACCTCCTTGGCAGTTCCATCCCGCTCCATCATGAATGTAGCCCGCCAGTTTTCTTCCTCCTTATCGATGATGCAGTGATCCATCAAAAACTGTGCGCCCTGCCGGGCCATCTCTAAATAGTGTTCCCGCTCCTCCCGAGAGAAAACCGGTGCCGGCGTAACGCTCAGGCGGGCAAACATCCACACAAACCGGCCCTGGCTCCAGGTATACTTATCATAAGATACCAGCTTGTCCCCACTATTTGTAAAGCAGTTGACAAAACCGCCGAACTCCCGATCCTCGCATCGGGGCAGCCAGAAATGAAGGATATTTTCTTTTAGCTCATTTTGGTAAAATGTGCAGAGCTTACGGATCTCAGAATGATGCATTTTTTCGCCCCCTGCGGCAGTATTCTGCCCTCAATATAATTCTCCGGAAAGGAAAAGTCAAATTAAATTGTCCTCAAATCCGCCAAATCGTCACGTATTTTTTCAGCGGCAGACTCTTGACGAAACAGCCGTATCTCCTGTATGATAATAGAAAACAAGAAAAGGACGGAAATGCTATGCTCTATACCATTCAAAATGAATTTTTAAAAGCAACTGTCAGCCTCTATGGCGCCGAGCTGCAGTCTCTTATTGCATCAGACGGCACCCAATTCCTCTGGCAGGGCGATCCTGCCTACTGGCACGAGCGCTCCCCCATTCTGTTCCCCTATATTGGCCGTATGACCGACAAGAGCTTCTATCTGGACGGGGAAATGCACCATATGCAGAACCACGGCATTGTAAAGTATCACGATTTCCGTCTGGTTTCCGCATCTGACACACAGCTTGTCCTTGCTTTTGAGGATACACAGCAGGTTTATGCCGACTATCCCCGCCACTTCCTGTTTCAGGTGACTTACACCCTCAACGGCAACACTCTGGAGGTCGCCTGCCGGGTAGAAAACCGAGACGATAAGACCATGTATTTCGGTCTGGGCGGTCACCCCGGCTTCCTGCTGCCCTTTACCCCGGGAAAGGACTTTACGGACTACCGGCTCTCTTTTCCGTCTGCCTGTGAGCCCCGTCGGGTGGTCTTCTCGGAAACTTGTTTCTGTACCGGAGATTTGGTTCCCTATGCTCTGCAGGACGGAACTACCATTCCCTTGCAGCATTCCTTGTTTGATGACGATGCCATTGTTCTTACAGACACCCCCAAGGAGGTCACTCTGGGTGCTGAGGGCGACCCCCGCAGCGTTACCGTCACCTTCCCGGACATGGATTACATTGGGTTCTGGCAGTTTGCAAGCGATGACACACCCTTTTTGTGCATCGAGCCCTGGAGCTCTCTGCCCTCCCCGGACGGTAAGATCACCGTTTTGGAGGAGCAGAAGGATCTGCTTTCTCTGCCCGCTGGCGACTGCTACGAAAACACCTGGAGCATCCGGGTCAATTTCTAACACATACCGATACAAAAAAGCTGCCCTGACAGGGCAGCTTTTTTATTCATTCTTATAGATGGGATCTGCCGGATGCAGTCCCTGAAGCTTTTGCATGGCCCGCTGCAGAGCATCCCGGGAGTTTTTCCAGTCCGCGCCGGCATTGCGGTAATCGTATTTGGCGATCAGCCAGTCCAGATCCTCTTTCACCCGGATCAGATTCTCTTCCATGAGCGCAAAAACTGCAGGGTAAAACCAGTCCCGCTGCCCGTTGGGAAGCTCTTTCTCCGCTTCCTTCAGAAGTCTTGCAAAATGACGCAGACAGAAACCCTTGCAGAGCTCCACCTTTTCCCGAAACTGGACATCCCGGATCATGACGAAAAAAGTCTCATAGTAGCGCTGCATATTATACTCGATCTTATCGCATATGGCGCAGCTTTCCACCTGCTCCTGCAGCTGCTTCCAGTAAGGATCTTTTTCACTGGGCTGCTTTTTTCTTGTAAACAGGCCCTTCTTTTCCGGCGGCTGAAATTCCGCCGCCAGCTGATGGAATTCTTCCAAAATCCCCGCATAATGGGTCTGCAGCATCAGGGCGCTGCCCAGCGTATTTCCGTAGTCATAGAGCTTTTTCATGTGCACAGCGCAAAAACCTGTGGCATCTGTCCCAGCCCGGACATCCGGCTCCATATAGCTGGCACCGGGTCCTGCAAAATAGCGGATGGCATTGCGCTCTACCTGCCGCTCCATAAAGCAAAAGGGGCACTCATCGCCGGACTCAAAACCCTCACTGACAGGAATGGTATGGATCTGTTCCTTCATGGGATCTCCTTATCCGCGCATTGCGCGCTTTCGGGCAATGTTAATGGGGCCCTCCTGCATGTGATTGATCCATGCAAGACTCTTGCCACAGCCGTAAGCCACACAGGAATCCGGATCATCCGCCAGTGTGCAGATGATGCCCGTACGCTCCGTCAGCAGCTTATCCATGCCCCAGATCTGGCTGCCGCCACCGGTCAGGGTAATGCCGTTTTCGGAAATATCCGCCACAAGCTCCGGAGAAGTCTCCTCCAGCACCGACAGCACTTCATCGGCGATCTGGCGGGCAGGCCGGCGCAGAACCTCATAGATCTCAGAGGAAAGCAGGGTCAGCTCTCTGGGCATGCCGGTTTTGGCATCTCTGCCCTTCACATTCATGCTGACATTTTCCGGACGGGGATAGACGCAGCCGATCTGGATCTTCACATCCTCCGCAGTTACCTGTCCGATAACGATTCCGTGCTTCCGGCGAACATAGCGGCCGATGGCATCGTCAAAGGTGCTGCCTGCGATCTTCAAAGAAGAGGAAACCGCCACACCGTTCAGGCTCATTACCGCCACATCCGTGGTGCCGCAGCCGATATCCACCACCATTTGGCCGTTGGGCCCCTTAATATCCAAACCCGCGCCCAAGGCCGCAGCCAAAGGCTCTTCGATCAGATAAACTCTGCGGGCGCCGGCATCAATGGCGGCATTGATCACCGTCCGCTCCTCAACCTCTGTGACACCGCTGGGCACGCAAATGACCACTCTGGGCTTGGGAGTAAACAGGGACGATCTGGCGGTTTCCCGGAACAGAGCCTGCAGCATCTTGACAGTCATTTCATGGTCAGAAATAACGCCATCCTTCAGCGGATGCATAGCCACCACATTTCCGGGGGTTCTGCCCAGCATATTCCGGGCGGCAGAGCCTACCTGCAGGATCTTTCCGGTATTTTTGTCCACTGCCACCACAGAGGGCTCCCGGACAACGATACCCTTGCCGTCCACATAGATCAGCACATTGGCTGTTCCCAGGTCGATACCCAGGTCATGAGAAAATAATTGCATAACCTTCACCTACTTCGCTTTCCATGGTGCCGGGCTCTGGCCACCGCACCGCAATGCACTTCTTTGGCACCGGCTGTCAGCAGCACTCTGGCGCATTCGCCCGCTGTGGCACCGGTTGTGATCACATCATCCAGAAGCAGTATCCGCTTCCCTTCCAGACTTTCTGCCCGACAGATCTCATAGGCACCCAGCACATTGGCTCTGCGCTGAGCCTCACCGGTGATCCGGGACTGAGGCTTTGTATTGCGCCGCTTTTTCAGAAGCTGTACCGGCTCCATCTCCAGCTCCGCGCCTACCGCGTATGCCAGAAGCTCTACCTGATCATAGCCCCGAAACAGCCTTCGCAGCCAGCCTGTGGGCACCCATGTCAAAAGGTCAAAGCCCTCCGGATATTCCCGGCTGAGCTTCATGGCAAGCAGCCGCCCAAAGCTGGCGGCATTGCCCCTTGCGCCGTAAAATTTATAGCGCAGGATGCTCCGTCTGGCGTTTCCTTCATAATACCAAACCGCGCTCCAGCTGTCAAGAAACGGAAGCTTCCCCGGCCTTCCGGTACAGTCCGGCCCGTCCACCCGGCAGAGGGTGCAAAGATCTGTTTGATCATCTTCCAGAACCTTGCCGCAGAGGACGCATTTTGGGGGAAACAGGAGTCTGATCACCCTGTTAAGCATACTCATTCCACCTTCCCCTGCAGACGCAGCTTCAGCCCCGTGTAGCGGCGGCCCCGTCTGGCATTTTCCGTCATAGCCGCCACCGTTTCCTGCCGGCCCACGATGATCAGCAGTTCCCGCGCCCGGGTAATGGCGGTATAGAGCACACTGCGGGTAAGTAGATACTCCGAACCACTCCACGCCGAGAGGATCACTGCCCTGTATTCACTGCCCTGACTTTTATGCACCGTCATGGCATAGGCAGGCTCCAGCTCTCCCAGCTGGGTAAAATCATAGTCTGCCTGCCGGTCATCAAACACTACTGTCAGCATCTCCATATGGGGATCGATGGCAGTGATGGTGCCGATGTCGCCGTTGAAAATACCGGTACCCACGGCGCTGCCGTCGCACTTCTTCCACATTATATCATAATTGTTCCGGATTTGCATCACCCGATCGCCTTCCCGGAAGGTAAAATCTCCGAACTGGCGTTCTTTTTTTGTAGGCGCCGGCGGATTCAAGGCCGCCTGAAGGCATCCGTTCAGCGCCGCTGTGCCCACACTGCCCTTCCGGGTAGGGGAAAGCACCTGGATCTGGTCGGCAGATATGCCCATATTCCGGGGCAGCCGGGTGGTGCAAAGACCGGTAATGGTCTGGCGAACCTCCTCTTCTGACCGGCAGGGTAGAAAGAAAAAGTCGCTTTTTACATTTCGCAGTTCCGGAAGCTCGCCATGGTTGACCCTGTGGGCATTCATAACGATCAGGCTCTGCTGGGCTTGCCGAAAAATTTCCGTCAGCCGCACAGCGGGAAGTGCGCCGCCGCGCAGGCAGTCACTAAAGGGAAAGCCCGGCCCTACCGGCGGAAGCTGGTCGGGATCGCCCACCAGAATCAAGCGCTTACCCTCTGGAATTGCCTGCAACAGGCTGTGCAGCAGCAACACATCTACCATAGACATCTCGTCCACGATCACCGCATCTGCCTTTATGGGGTTATCCTCATCCCGCAGAAATACCATCTCTCCGGTAGTCGGATCAATGGATGCCTCCAACAGCCGATGGATGGTAGATGCATCCTCCCCCGTCACCTCACTCAGCCGCTTGGCTGCCCGTCCGGTGGGAGCCGCCAGCACACAGCGAAGCTGCATCTGGCCCAAAAGGGACAATATGCCTTTTAATATGGTCGTCTTTCCCGTGCCGGGGCCGCCGGTGATCAGCAGCACACCGCTGGACGCTGCCTGACGAATCGCCTGCTCCTGCTGCTGGGAATAAGTAACCCCGCTTTCCTCCGCCACCGTTTTCATCAGTCTGTTCAGATTCTTCGGGGGAGAAAAGGTATTCTTCCCGCTGCTTAACAGCCGCCGGGTAATATAGCATTCCGCTTCAAACAACGCCGGCAGGTAGATCACGGTGATCCCTGTCAGCACAGAGCGTACAAGCTGACCGTTTTGAAGCAGCACCTCCAACCCATGCTGAACAGTCTCCGGCTCTACATTGAGCAGCTGGGCGGTAGCCGGAATCAGCTTGTCCTCCGGCAGAAAGCTGTGACCTGCAGAAAGATTATACTGCAGTTCAAAAATGATACCTGCCCGAACCCGCCGGGGATCGTCCCCGGGCAGGCCGAGGTCGATGGCGAACCGGTCCACTGCCCCGAAGGGAGCTTCCAACCCCTCCTCCATAAGCAGGTAGGGGTCTTCATACAAAAGCTCCACAGTACCTTCGCCATAGCGCTTATAGGTACGCACCGCCAGCTCCGCGGGAAGCTGATGCAGGGTAAAAAACTCCATAAGCTGGCGCATTCCCACCCGGATCCGGAATTCCTCTCCGATGGCTCTGGCCTTATCCCGGGAAATACCGGAGACCTCTGCCAGCCTTTCCGGCTCCCGCTCCATGATGATCAGCGTCTGATCTCCAAAACGCTCCACAATACGAGCCGCCGTTTTGGGGCCGATTCCTTTAATAATACGGCTGGACAGATAACGCAGGATCTCCATGCCGGTCTGAGGCATGAGCCGCTCCAAAAACTCCGCCTCAAACTGACGGCCATAGCTGGGATGATTCCCCCAGCGGCCTGTGACCATCAACCGCTCTCCCACCACAGGCAGGGGGATCGTACCCACAACGCTTACCGTTTCTCCCCGTCCCTGATCCAGCCGCAAAACGGCGTAGCCATTGTCATAATTCTGATACAGCACACCGCTAATGGTGCCCTGAATGATCTCCAATTCCTGTTCAATCAAGTTGATCCCGCTCCAGTTCCAGCCGGCAGGACAGTGCCTCTGCCGTACATATTTCCACATACCGCCCCAGACGGTCCAGTTCCTTTTCTGCCCGGGGGGTCATTCCGCAATCCACAGCGATCACCGCTGTGTGAAGCAGCCCCACTGACCGCAGCCAACAGCACCGCCGCACACATGCGATCCCCTTCTCCCCTTTGCAGAAACAGACGATCACGCCCCCTCTGCCGCCGGGAAGCAGCCAACCGGCCAGCGCCCAAAGGCCGCACAAAAAGCCAAATGCTGCCAATGTGCCGAAACATACATACCAGCCCATAAACCCACCTCATAATATAATATGAATGGGGGGATTTCCCGGTGCAAATAACACAGTAGTAGTTTACAATATTATTTCCTCCTTGAAAAGACCTTTTCAGAATTCTTTTCATCAACGGCATTTTATCTTTTTGCCGTTTCTTTGCCGGTTGTGTTCCTTTTTGTAAATAATCTACTGAATCTTGTGGACAAGCTTCATAAATGATACTTGAAAGTTGCCGCTTTTTTGGGTATACTGTATGGGTAGGTTTTTAGGCTTTGTGAGACTTTGGGAGAATGATATGAAGGATCTGAGTCTTCTGGTATGGCTGACCCAGCTGGGGCTTTCCGTTGCCCTTCCCTTTGCCGGTTTTATTCTGCTGGCGCTCTGGCTGCAGAATCAGTTTGGCTGGGGAGACTGGACCCTGTGGGTGGGTATCGTTCTGGGCGGCATTTCCGCCTTTGACGGCTTTCGTAGCTCCATTAAAGCTATGATCCGCCTTAGCAAGGGGCACAAAGATTCCGATCCACCTTCTGTTTCCTTTAACGACCACGACTAATTCGGGGAGGTAACCCATGGATTCCCGCAAAATCGTATTTAAAGAAACCGCCATCGTCAGCATTGGTGTTGTGGCTTGCACAGCCGCTATGGTTGGCATTTTCACCCTGCTTGGATACTTCGATACGAAAGTCGCATTGGGCGGCATTGTCGGTGGTGCAGTGGCAATTCTCAATTTTTTCTTTATGGCCATCGTTGCCTCCCTCGCAGCAGACAGAGCGGAACGGCAGGATGTGGAGGGCGGACAGAAACTGATCCGCAGTTCCTACCCTATCCGGCTATTGCTTCTGGCGGTAATCCTGTTTGCCTGCGGCAAAAGCGGTGTGTTCAATGTGATCGCTCTGGTGCTGCCCTTGCTGTTCGTGCGTCCCAGTCTGACCATTGCGGAATTTTTCAGAAAGAAAGGTGCGTAACTGCTTATGGAATTGGAAGTCACCGGTGCGTTTATTTACTTCACCATTCCCATTTTCGGTGGAATCAACATCACACAGACCACCATCTCTTCTCTGATCGTAACTGCCCTGCTATGCTGGGCCTTCGTCTATTTCGGTAAAAATCTCAAAAAACGGCCCGATGGCAAGCAGGTACTGGTTGAAAAGGGCGTCATGATGCTGCGCAACATGGTTGCCGAATCCATGGGCGAACACAATATCCACTGGGCTCCTTTTATTGGCACCATTTTCCTCAGTTCCATCTTTGGCTCCTTCATCGGCCTGACCGGCTTCCTGCGATCCACCACGGCAGATCTGAGCACCACCATCGTATGGGCTGTTATGGTCACTGCCATCATCTGGTACAATAACATTAAAAATAACGGCTTTCTTGGCTGGCTTAAGGGATTTACGGAACCCATCGTGATCATGACACCCATGAACATCGTCTCTGAGATCGCCCAGCCCATTTCCATGGCCTTCCGTCACTTTGGCAACGTGGCAGGCGGCGGTGTTATCACCGCGCTGCTGTACGCAGCCCTGAGCATGGCTTCCGCTTTGGTTTTGAATTTTATCGCCGCCAGCGGCATACTGGTTTCCGTGATCCTTCTGGTTGCCGGAGCTGCGCTGGTCCTCTTGTGGAAAAAGAGCGGCAAAAAGGTAGGCCTCGTATTCGGTGTCATCTCCGCCGTGTTGGGTCTCTTTGGTCTGCTGCAGGCCGCCGGTATTCTGTCCGGTGTTCCTATTCTTACCTACGGTATTCCTGCCGTGCTGAGCTGTTACTTTGATTTGTTCTCCGGTTTCGTACAGGCCTATGTGTTCACACTGCTGACCATGGTCTACATTGCCGGATCCCTGCCCTCCCCGGAAACGGCCGGGGCAGAATAATCCCATCATCCCATAAATTTATATAAACATTTTTAGGAGGAACTTTTTATGGATTTAGCTTCTGCAATCGCAATCGCCGGCAAGGCTCTCGGCGCAGGTCTGTGTATGGGTATCGGTGCTATCGGCCCCGGTATCGGTGAAGGTACCGCTGTTGCTCACGCTCTGGACGGCATGGCCCGTCAGCCTGAAGCCACCGGCACACTGCGCAGCACCATGATCATGGGCTGTGCCATCGCAGAGACCACCGGTATCTACTCTCTGATCATTGCCTTCCTGATTCTGTTCCTGCTGTAAGCCCCTTTCCAAATTCTTAGAAAGGAGCAAAGCAAGTGTTTGAATCATTTTTGGGTGTCAATCCCTGGACTGCGCTGTTTACTTTGCTCAACACCCTGACCATCTTTTTTGTAGCAAGGAAATTCCTGTTCGGCCCTGTGACGAAGATCATTGATGACCGCCAGAAAGAGATCGACGATATGTACGCCGATGCGGATTCTGCCCGCAGCAGCGCAAAGGCCATGGAGGAGGAGTATAAGGAAAAGCTCTCTGCCGCCATGGAAACCGGCGATCGCATCGTGAAGGAAGCAGTTGCCCGTGGCCAGAGCCGGGAGGAGGAGATCCTTCGTCAGGCAAACGCCGAAGCATCCCAGATGCTGAACAAGGCTGCCGCCGACATCGCCATGGAAAAGAAGAAGGCCATCAATGACGCCAAGGACGAGATCTCCGGCATGGCTATCGCCATTGCTGAAAAGGTCGTTGGTCGCGAGCTGAATGCTGCTGATCAGGCACAGCTGGTGGACAACTTCATCAACGAATTGGGTGATCAGGTATGACAGAGGTTGGAAGCGCTTACGGCGAGGCTCTTTACGATCTGGCAAAATCTGAAAATCTGGCAGATACCATTCTGGGTCAGATCACAGTTTTGGACGAGAGCTTCCGTCAGGAGCCGGACTTTCTGCGGCTTCTGCAATCCCCTAACCTGCCCAAGCAGGAGCGGTGCAGCGTCATTGACGCAGGTTTTCAGGGAAAGCTGCACAGCTATGTGCTGAATTTTCTGAAGATCCTCACCGAAAAGGGCTATGCCCGCCATTTCTCCGATTGCGTGGCGGCATACCGCCAGCACTATAATGTGGACAATAACATTTTGCCGGTAACTGCTGTGACCGCCGTTTCCCTGACGGCTGAGCAGTCTGAAAAGCTGACCGGTAAGCTCAGCACCCTCACCGGCAAAAAGGTCGAGCTTACAAACCGGGTAGATCCCGGCATCCTCGGCGGTGTGCGCCTGGACTATGACGGCAAGCGACTGGACGATACCGTTTCCCATCGCTTGGATTCTGTCCGCGCTATGCTGAAAAACACCGTACTCTGATGTAGAAAGCAGGGACAGTATGGAATTAAGACCCGAAGAAATTACAAAAATCATTCGCGCGCAAATTAAAAACTACGAAAACAAAATGGAAGCCAGCGAAACCGGTGTCGTCATTCTGGTAGGTGACGGCATTGCCAAGGTCTCCGGTCTGGATATGTGTATGGCCGGCGAGCTGGTGGAGCTGTCCAACGGCTCCTTCGGCATGGCACAGAACCTGGAAGAGGATACGGTCTCCATCGTTATCCTCGGCAGTGACAACGGCATCAAGGAAGGCGATACCGTCAAGCGTACCGGCAAGGTCGTATCCGTTCCTGTTGGTGCAGGCATGATCGGCCGTGTCGTTAACGCACTGGGCGAGCCCATCGACGGCAAGGGCCCCATTGAGGCGGAAAGCTACCGCCCCATCGAGATGCCCGCTCCTGGTATCATTGAGCGTCAGCACGTCAGCGTGCCTCTGCAGACCGGTATCAAGGCCATCGACTCCATGATCCCCATTGGCCGTGGCCAGCGTGAGCTGATCATTGGTGACCGCCAGACCGGCAAGACCACCATCGCCACCGATACCATCCTGAACCAGAAGGGCAAGGATGTGATCTGTATTTATGTTGCCATTGGCCAGAAGCGCTCTACCGTGGCGCAGGTGGTGGACAATCTGACTGCCGGTGGCGCTATGGACTATACCGTTGTGGTATCCGCCACCGCTTCCGAGCTGGCACCCATGCAGTATATTGCCCCCTACGCAGGCTGCAGTATCGGCGAGCACTTTATGCATCAGGGCAAGGATGTTCTGATCATTTATGATGATCTTTCCAAGCACGCTGTTGCTTACCGTGCCATTTCTCTGCTGATCCGCCGTCCCCCCGGACGGGAAGCCTACCCCGGCGATGTTTTCTATCTCCATTCCCGCCTTCTGGAGCGTGCTGCCCAGCTTTCCGATGATCTTGGCGGCGGCTCTCTGACTGCGCTTCCCATTATCGAAACTCAGGCCGGTGACGTTTCCGCCTACATTCCCACCAACGTCATCTCCATCACCGACGGCCAGATCTTCCTGGAATCCGAGCTGTTCAACTCCGGCATTATGCCTGCTGTGAACCCCGGTATTTCCGTTTCCCGTGTTGGCGGTGACGCCCAGATCAAGGCCATGAAGAAGGTGGCAGGCAGCCTGAAGCTGCTGTACTCCCAGTACCGGGAGCTCCAGAGCTTTGCCCAGTTCGGCTCCGATCTGGATGCCGATACCAAGGCCCGTCTGTCTCTGGGTGAGCGGATCGTGGCAGTGCTGAAGCAGGGCAACAATGCCCCTGTTGAGGTCGCCCATCAGGTCTGCATTCTTTACGCCGTTACCAACGGTTATTTGAAGGATATTGCGGTTTCCGACATTCCCGAGTTCGAAAAGCGGCTGTATGAATTCATGGACAACCGCCACAGCGCTGTTCTGGATGCCATCCGCAGCTCCGGCAAGCTGGAGCCCGATACAGAGGAAGGCCTGAAGGCCGCCCTGAGCCAGCTTCTTGCTGAGTTCGTAAAACCCGAATAAGGAAGGAGTAAAGCATGGCTGGCGTATCCACCAAGGAGATCAAAAATCGCATCCGCAGCATGGAATCCACCAAACAGATCACCAAGGCTATGGAAATGGTGGCTGCTTCCAAGCTGCGCCACGCCCAGGCGCGGGTACTCAACTCCCGCCCCTATTTTGAGATCCTCTATTCCACCATTACGGATATCGTAAATTCCAACTCTGACTTCTCCTCCCCTTACCTGACAAAACGGGAAGTCAAAAAATCCATGTATGTGGTCATCGCCGGTGACAGAGGTCTAGCCGGTGGCTACAACAGCAACATTCTGAAGCTGGTGACCGCAGAAATGGCAGACAAAAATGTGACTGTCCTGCCCATCGGCAAGAAGGCAGTAGACTATTTCCGCTCCCACGGCGTTCCCGCGCTGACGGAAACCTATGCCGAAGCGGCAGATGTTTCCATTGGTGACTGCTTCTCCATTGCCAAGCAGCTTACGAAGGCTTACCGCAGCGGAGAATATGATGAGATCTATATTGGATATACCAATTTTGTATCCGTCCTTTCCCAGACCCCTGCCACACTGCGGATGCTGCCACTGCTGCAGGAGCCTCATGCCGAAGAAGCCACCGCTTCCGACATTCTCTACGAGCCGGACAGCACGGAAGTATTCGAGCAGATCGTGCCCGAATATCTGGGCGGTGTCCTTTACGGTGCTCTGTGCGAGAGCCGTGCTGCTGAGCAGGCCGCCCGCCGGACTGCCATGGACTCTGCCACCCAGAATGCCGATGAAATGATTGCGGATCTGAGCCTGAAATTCAATCAGGCCCGTCAGGCCGCCATCACACAGGAGATTACTGAGATCGTCGCAGGTTCTTAAATAATCCATGTCATTGCGAGGAGCGCAGCGACGTGGCAATCCCCCCGTTTACCAAGCACCCCGAATAATCGGGGGATTCCCACGCCAGTGTGCGCACTGGCTCGGAATGACACTGTAAAGGAGTTGAATCCAATGGCCAAAACATTAGGAACTGTGATCCAGGTCATGGGTCCTGTTCTGGATATTCGCTTTGCGGACGGCCAGCTTCCCGAGCTGCTTTCCGCCATTGAGATCCCCCATGGCGACAACACCATCGTGGCCGAGGTTGCCCAGCACATTGGCGACAATGTGGTGCGCTGCATCGCCATGAGTTCCACCGACGGCCTGCAGCGCGGTGCCGAGGCTGTGGATACCGGTGCCCCTATTCGGGTACCTGTGGGTGAGGAATGCCTGGGTCGCGTCTTTAATCTGCTGGGCCAGCCTATTGACAATAAGCCCGCCGTACAGGGCGCAGAAACCTGGCCCATCCACCGCAGCGCCCCCTCCTACGAGGAGCAGGAGCCTGCTACCGAGATCCTGGAGACCGGTATTAAGGTCGTTGACCTGATCTGCCCCTATGCAAAGGGCGGTAAGATCGGTCTGTTCGGCGGCGCCGGTGTTGGCAAAACCGTTCTGATCCAGGAGCTGATCTACAACATCGCCACCGCCCACAACGGCTATTCCGTTTTCACCGGCGTTGGTGAGCGTACCCGTGAGGGTAACGACCTGTACAACGAAATGACAGAGTCCGGCGTTATCAGCAAGACCGCCATGGTCTTCGGCCAGATGAACGAGCCCCCCGGGGCCCGTATGCGGGTAGGTCTTTCCGGTCTTACCATGGCAGAATACTTCCGGGATGTGAAGCATCAGGACGTGCTGCTGTTTATTGACAACATTTTCCGTTTCACCCAGGCAGGCTCTGAGGTTTCCGCGCTGCTGGGCCGTATGCCCTCTGCTGTTGGCTACCAGCCCACTCTGGCAACGGAAATGGGCGCGCTGCAGGAGCGTATCACCTCCACCAAGAACGGATCTATCACCTCCGTTCAGGCGGTCTATGTCCCTGCTGACGACTACACAGACCCCGCTCCCGCCACCACCTTTGCCCACCTGGATGCCACCACCGCTCTGGACCGTGGTATCGCTTCTCTGGGTATTTACCCTGCGGTTGATCCCCTGAACTCCACCTCCCGTATCCTCTCCCCCGACGTTGTTGGCAGAGAGCATTATGAGGTTGCCAGAGCCGTTCAGCGGATCCTTCAGCGCTATAAGGAACTGCAAGACATCATCGCCATCATGGGTATGGACGAGCTTTCTGAAGAGGACAAGCTGACTGTTAACCGTGCCCGTAAGGTCCAGCGTTTCCTCAGCCAGCCCTTCAGCGTTGCTGAACAGTTTACCGGCTACAAGGGCAAATATGTGCCTCTGAAGGAAACCATCCGCGGCTTCAAGGAGATCATTGAAGGCAAGCATGATGCCATTCCCGAATCCTGCTTCCTCTATGCCGGCACCATTGATGATGTGGTGGAAAAATGGAAGGGTGAGAGCAAATGAATGCTTTCTCCCTGAAGATCGTAACCCCTGACGGTCTGGAATTTGACGGTCAGGCTGAGGAGCTTATCGTCCGCTCTACTACTGGTGACATCGGCATTTTGGCCGGTCATGTCAACTGTGTTGCCCCTCTGGGCATGGGCAGAGCTACCATCATCACCGATGGTGTGAAGCGCTATGCTGCTTGTATCGGCGGAATGCTCAGCGTTGTGGACGGCAAGGTCACTCTGGTACCCACCACCTTTGAATGGGCTGATGAGATCGACACTGCCCGCGTGGAAGCCTCTTACGAGAAGGCACAGAAGATCCTCAGCAACAAGGACGCATCCAACACGGAAATCAAGCTGGCAGAAGCAAGACTTCGCCGGGCTTTGGTCCGCAGAAGCGTCGCTTCCAACAAGTGAGAAAAGCCCTCCGACGGAAAATCGGAGGGCTTTTTCCATAAACCAGAGGCAATGCCGGAGGAATCTTTGATATTTTCCCACAAAAATACCCACTCCCCCTTGTAAATTCTGTCAATTTGGCGTATACTTAACTATATTTTTCCCAATGAAAGAAGGACGGAATATGGAACTGATTTCTGTAAGAGAACTGTTTAAAAACACTGCCAAATATGCAGGTCAGGAAATTGAAATTGGCGGTTGGGTGCGCAATCGCCGGCCCTCCAAGCAGTTTGGCTTTATCGTTCTCAATGACGGCACTTATTTTACCCCTGTTCAGGTGGTTTATGATGATAAGCTGGAGAATTTCCAGGAGGTTTCCAAGATCAACATTGGCGCGGCACTGATCGTCAAGGGCACACTGGTGCTGACTCCGGATTCCAAGCAGCCCTTTGAGATTCAGGCCTCCTCTGTCACCGTAGAGGGTGCTTCCACTGGTGACTATCCCCTGCAGCCCAAGCGCCATACCCTGGAGTTTCTGCGCAGCATCACCCATCTGCGCCCCCGGGCCAACACCTTCCAGGCAGTGTTCCGTATCCGCAGCCTTGCTGCCATGGCTATCCATCAGTTTTTCCAGGATCGGGATTTCGTTTATGTCCATACTCCCCTGATCACCGGTTCTGACTGCGAAGGCGCCGGCGAAATGTTCCAGGTCACTACTCTGGACCTGCAAAACATTCCCCTGACCGAGGATGGAAAGGTAGACTTCTCTCAGGACTTCTACGGCAAGCCCACCAACCTGACTGTTTCCGGCCAGCTCAACGGCGAGACCTTTGCCATGGCTTTCCGCAACATCTACACCTTCGGCCCCACCTTCCGTGCTGAAAACTCCAACACCACCCGCCACGCTGCGGAGTTCTGGATGATCGAACCGGAAATGGCGTTTGCCGATCTGGATGATCTGCTGCGGGTGGAGGAGGATATGCTGAAGTATATCATCTCCTATGTGCTGGAGCATGCACCGGAGGAAATGGAGTTCTTCAACCAGTTTGTTGACAAGGGTCTGCTGGACCGGCTGAATAACATTCTGAACAATGATTTCGGCCGCATCACCTACACCGATGCCGTGGCCCTGCTGGAAAAGCACAACGACCAGTTTGAGTATCCCGTCAGCTGGGGCTGCGACCTGCAGACTGAGCACGAGCGGTATCTGACGGAAGTGATCTTCAAGAAGCCCGTCTTCGTCACCGACTATCCCAAGGACATCAAGGCTTTCTATATGAAGCTGAACCCCGACGGCAAGACCGTTGCCGCGGTGGACTGCCTGGTGCCCGGTGTCGGTGAGATCACCGGTGGCAGCCAGCGCGAGGACAACTACGATGTTCTGAAGGCCCGCATTGAAGAGCTGGGTATGAACCCCGAGGACTACGGCTTCTATATGGACCTGCGCAAATACGGCTCCTGCCGTCATGCAGGCTTCGGTCTGGGCTTCGAGCGGTGCGTCATGTATCTGACCGGCATGGGCAACATCCGGGATGTTCTCCCCTTCCCCAGAACCGTAGGCAACTGCGAACTGTAATAAACAAAAGCTCCGCTGGAAAGCGGAGCTTTTTCATGGTTTTTTTCGTTAATTTTTACTGATATTCTCACATATAATCAACCATTGCTGCGTACATGCTAATTACAAAGGAGGGATTTGTGTGAGAAAAATCAGCAAAATTTGTATCATGCTTGCCCTGCTTGTGCTTCTTCTTTCCGGCTGCCATCGTCAGCCCCTGCCGGGCGCCAGCCAGCCGATTTACCGTGCGGTAACCTCCGTAACTGTAACATATAAAAACGGCCCTATCCGCACTCAGCGCCGTTATACAAGCGACGAAAAAATGAGAAAAGTCATGAATTACCTGCGCCTGATCGATCCCTATGGCACGCCGGAGGAGGATCCGGAAACAGCAGAGGGCAGTGACATTCACATTATTCTTTCCTATTCTGACGGCTTTCAAAAGACCTACCGGCAGGTGGGCGACCGGTATATGATGGAAGACGGCGGCAAATGGCAAAAGATCGATCCGGCAAAAGCCGAGGAGCTGGGAGAGATTCTGGGGCAAATGGAAAGTGATATCGCATAATCAGCCAAAAACAGGCACTTTTTTTCAGACACAAAATTTTATTGCGGAATATGGGGATCTATGGTATATTGGAACAAACTGCTTATGGGGGGATCCATATGCCATTTTGTACAAACTGTGGAACTCAGGTGCGGGACACCGCTGCTTTCTGCCATGAGTGCGGAAAGGCTATAAAAAAGCCCAATGCAGGCGCCTCTGCATCTGGTTGCAAGGATTTCAATATTGATTTTGCACCGGGAAAAGAAACCGTTTTTTCGTTATGCGGACAACTCATAACCATTTCCCCGGAGATGGACGCTTTTAATAATTACCGCAAGCAATTCAGCAGAATTGCCAGAATAAAAGCCAACGATCTAAGAAACGAATATTGGGCGCGTATCACCAATCTTGACTCCTTTTTAACAGTTTTTCCCGAGATTTACAGCAAGCACCGGAAGCCATTGATCGATACCGCTATGCGCATTCTGGCACAGGCTGATATCTATGATATTTCTCCTGAGCAGTTCGAGTCCCAGCATACCGCCGATTTTTGCCTGTGTGGCGAAGATGTGGACGTGGTGATCGAAAGCTTCAATAAAACCATCGAAGCAAACCAGGATAAGAAGATCAAAGTATACAACATGATGCCCGGCATGGTGTTTCACGGTCTGGGCGGATTTGCCGCTGCCCTTGCGGTCAATGCTGCCGTAAATACAATCGCGGAAATCGACATCAAAAACGCCAATGTTACACAAAAACAGCGCGCAGAACTTTTTGGCAGGATAAATCTGGACCTTTTAATGGAGCGCGCATACATTGACTACTGGCGTGTATTCTTATCCTTAACCTTCCGTTTGAATCAGCGGGGATTCGACGTATGGTATCCTAACGAGCAGGATAACAATCGTGCAAACGGCTTATATCAAAACCTGACTTTGGGCCGGATCCCTCCGGAAAAAGTGCTCTCGCAAGTTGCACTTCTGCTAAACTGCAACCCCTATACAGAAGGATGTTTGGATTACCTAACCGCCCGGTTTGGCATAACACTGGAAACTCAGGCAATCGCCAGCTATTTGAGCGTCTGAATTGTTTTTATAACTTCAAAAGAAAAAAGTCGCCAAAAGGCGACTTTTTCTTATTTGGAGCGGGTGACGAGGCTCGTTTGCATTTTCGCCCGGGAACGGGCGAAAATCATGGTGTCGCCGCCGTCCAGCCGGTGGCGAGCAACAGTCCACAGGACTGTTGCATTTAAATTATTCGAGCCTCTTTTTTCACTTACACAAAAAGAAAAAAGTCGCCAAAAGGCGACTTTTTCTTATTTGGAGCGGGTGACGAGGCTCGAACTCGCTACCTCCACCTTGGCAAGGTGGCGCTCTACCGGATGAGCTACACCCGCGTAACAAGTGACATTATAGCACTGTTTTAAAATTTGTCAATAGTTTTTTTCTTATTTTTTGGCGCACCTGACGGTGCGCCAAAAAATATTCTCACGCTTCCGGCGACGCAGCCTGGGTTGCCTGTGTCTGCTCCGTTGGAGTCGTTGGGTCTACGGGTTCTGTGGGGTCTGTGGGCTCCACACTCGGCTCGCTTTTCGGGAAAGCGGAATAGTCCCAGACATAGCCTTCCATTTCCTCATCGGTGCGCTCGTAGAACAGTTCCTCCTGACTGCACCGCAGCAGATCCACATGGTAATACTTTCCGTTATCCTCGATCATGTTCCAGTACCAGGGCTCACCCCAGCGTGTGCCGCTGACAGTCAGGCATTCCAGCCCCGCCGCCCGGCACATGGCAGCATATACCGATGCAAAGGCCTCAGCATCGCCCACACCATGCCGCAGCAGGCTGTATGCCGGCGTAATAGAGGTTTCCAGTTGATAATCATAGCGCTCCATCAAAAAGGAGTAGAGCTGAGAGAATTTCTCCCGGTCCTGGGCATCGCCGCTGACATACAACGATGCGGATGTAAACACCGGACGCACCTGATTCTGCATAGCCCGCAGGGATTCCCGGCTGGTCTGATAGCTGAATTTCAGTTCCACCACCCGGGCCGCGCCCTTATCCGGGTAGAGATTTACAATCACCTGCGGGGTCTCCATGACATACTGGGGATGCCGGTCCGCATAGTCCTCTACCAGCTGGACAAAATCCGTCTTGGTAAAGCTCTGCAGATATAAAACCACACCGGTCTCACAGTCCTGCAAGGCCTCTGCGATAATCGATTCCGCAGCTTTCAGATCCTCTGCCTGACGGATCTTGCGGATCTCTGTCCGGTCATGGACATAAGAAATGGTCACCGCAACGGCGCTCTGGCCGCTGTTGGTACCCAGTTCCCACTGTACCTCGTCCACCGCATAGGCTGCGATGGGATCTTTTTCCAGCGTTCGCTTCACAGCCTTTTCCATGTCCCCATCCACTTTGCTCTGATCATAGTGGGATACATAAAGAATACCACTCTCTGTGCCGCTTTGCGCCATATTGGCAAGCGCGTCACAAAGCTCATCATAATTCTTTACATGGATAGAACCGCTGTCTGTCTGGGTGTTCTGTTCCTTATGAGGGGTTACAGAAACATAGCTGCCATCAAAAAGGCTGGCACAGCCGCTGAGCAGTAGGCTCACTGCCACTAGCATAAAGATTATCCGTTTCATATCACCCCTCCTTACTTAAAGCGCATCCTTGCTGTAACGGGAGAAGCCGTCTCCCAGCACCTGATGTGCCTCCTGAACAATAATAAACGCATCCGGATCCCGCTCTACCACCAGTCGCTTCAGATCTGCAAGCTGCTGCCGTCTCACCGCTGTCAGGATCACTTCCCGATCCTGTTGGCTGTAGGTGCCCTGCCCGTGAAGATAGGTAGCGCCTCTTTGCAGCTCCTCTGCGATCCCATGGGCAATGGCTTCGTGCTCTTTGGAAATGATCAGCGCCACCTTGGAATAGTCAAACCGGTACACCACCGCATCCACCACCCGGCCCGTGACGAAAATCGCCACGCCGCTATACAAGGAGCTTCCCATATCCTGAAATGCAAGTCCTGTCAGGGCCGCCACAGCCAGATCAAAACAGATATTGATGGTACCAATGGGCACATGCTGCATTTTCCGTTTCAAGAGCCTTACGATAATATCCGAGCCGCCGGTAGATGCTCCGGTGGCAAATACCACTCCCAGCCCCAGCCCACAGATCACGCCGCCATACAGCGCAGCCAGCAGGGGCTCTGTTTCCGGAACAGGCAATCCGGTAAGCAGATCCATAGCTGTGGAACTGACGATCATACCCACCAAAGAACCGGCAAAAAACTTCTTTCCGATCTTGATTCCCGCCAGTGCAAACAACGGCAGGTTCATCAGCATGGTAAAACCACCTACCGAACCTACTTTCAGTACATGCACCAGAATCAAGGACAGGCCTGAAAGACCGCCTGCATTCAGTGCGTTGGGCGCCAGAAACAGGTCAAAACCAAGGGCAAACAACACACACCCCAGAATGATCCGTCCGAACCAAAGGGCAGAGCGCAGTTTTTTCTTCATTTGATCCTCCAAATTACAGCTCAAAGCTGATCTGTTTTTCCGGTGTATCCTCCTGCTTCAGGATCGCGCCGGCAGAGGGCAGCGTTCTGGTGCGGTAGCGACTCTGATTGGTAATGCCGCTGTCAGCAGCCTTTACGGCATAGCTTACCGCAGCCTTCTTTTTCAAACTCATTACGCTGACGCCCTGGGTATTGCGGGTAGTTTTGGGCAGAAGCTGCGCTGTGGAGAAGATGACAGCTCTTGCATCTGTGGAATAGACTGCCACCTGCTCATCCGTCTGCATCGCCATAGCTGTTTTTAGGGCACTCTTATCCGAGTATGCGCCGGTGAGCTTTTTGCGGTTGGTTTTGGTCTCATAGGCACTCAAAGGCACCTTGGCCACCTTTCCGTTTTCAAAGAAGAACAGCACAAAGCCCTTATAATCTCCCGGCAGCAGCACCTGCACCACAGTCTCACCCTGTTCCATACCCAGCTTCTGGGGCAGATAATCGCCCAGAAGGGATGCCTTTGAGTCCTCAAAGTCAGAAAGGCGGGATTTATAGCACTGGAACTTATCGGTAAATACCAGAATCTCTGCACGGTTCGTTGTCTCCACCGAGAATGCCAATGCGTCGCCTTCCTTGAACTTCTGCTCACCGGACATCCGAAGACTTTGGGCGGTGATCTTTTTCAGGTATCCTTCTTTGGATACGAACAGTGTTACAGGATAGTCAGGGATATCTTCGGCTTCGTCCTCCGGCTCAATTTCCTCGGATGCGTAGAGGATCTCGGTCTTCCGGTCCTTACCGAATTTCCTGCTGACCTCTTCCAGCTCACCGATGATCACATTCTGAAGCTTGGCGGCGCTCTTCAGCGTAGCATTCAGCTCCTGGATCTCCTTCTCCAGCTGGGAGATGGCCTTGGTCTGCTTCAGGATGTACTCTTTGTTAATATTGCGCAGCTTGATCTCCGCAACATAATTTGCCTGCACTTCGTCAATGCCGAAGCCAATCATCAAATTGGGGATAACCTCGCTCTCCAGCTCTGTTTCCCGAATGATGGCAATGGCCTTATCGATATCCAGAAGGATCCGCTCCAAACCCTTCAAAAGGTGCAGCCGCTCCTCCTTCTTCTGGACCTGGAAATAGATCCGCCGCTTGACGCAGTCCGTACGCCATGCGGTCCACTCCTCCAGGATCTCGCCTACGCCCAGAACTTTGGGCATACCGGCAATGAGAACGTTGAAATTGCAGGAGAAAGAATCCTGCAAAGGCGTCAGCCGCATAAGCTTTTGCATCAGCTTCTCCGGCTCCACACCCCGGCGCAGGTCAATGGCAAGCTTCAGGCCGCTAAGGTCTGTCTCATCCCGCATGTCCGCGATTTCCTTGATCTTGCCGGCCTTAATGAGATCCGCCACCTTGTCCATAATGGCTTCCGAGGTGGTGGTATAGGGGATCTCCGTGACCTCGATGAGGTTGCCCTCCTTCACATAGTGCCACTTGGCTCTCAGCTTGAAGCTGCCGCGGCCTGTCTGGTAGATCTCACGGGTGGTGGCTTCGTCGAAAAGAAGCTGACCGCCGGTGGAAAAATCCGGACCGGGAAGGGTCTCCAGAATATCATGATCAGGATTGCGCATCAACGCGATGGCAGTATCACAGATCTCCTTCAGGTTGAAGGAGCAGATATTGGAGGCCATACCAACGGCGATGCCCTGATTGGCCGATACCAGCACATTGGGGAAAGTAGTAGGAAGCAAGCTGGGCTCTTTCATGGTGGCATCGTAATTGTCCACCATATCCACAGTGTCCAGATCGATATCCCGGAAAAGCTCCGCGCTGATGGCATCCAGCTTGGCTTCCGTATAACGGGATGCGGCGTAGGCCATATCCCGGGAGTAAACTTTACCGAAGTTGCCCTTGGAATCCACAAAGGGATGGAGCAGGCTCTCATTTCCGCGGGCCAGACGGACCATGGTCTCATAAATTGCTGCATCGCCATGGGGATTCAGGCGCATGGTCTGGCCCACAATATTGGCAGATTTTGTCCGTCCGCCGGAGAGCAGACCCATTTTGTACATGGTGTACAAGAGCTTACGGTGAGAGGGCTTGAAACCGTCTATCTCGGGGATGGCCCGGGAAACGATGACGGACATGGCGTAAGGCATATAGTTGACTTCCAGGGTTTCGGTGACGGGCTGCTCTGTGGTAGAGCCCACCAGACCCACTACGCCGCTGGTGTCGATCTTCTTTTTCTGTTCCGGTTCTTTCTTCTTACGTGCCATAAGTTGGCTCCTTTTCAAAAACATCGTGTCATTGCGAACCAGTCCGCAGACTGGTGTGGCAATCCCCTATGGATTCTGGAATATTGGAGGGATTCCCACGGTCGCTACGCTTCCTCGGAATGACAGAGACAATCAGGAAATATCCGCAAGATCCAGATATTTCGCGCCATTTTCAGCAATAAAATTCTTCCGGTCATTGAGCGCATCTCCCAGCAGCACATCAAAATAGTAGCTGGTGCGCTCCGCATCCTCAGGCATGACCTTGATGAGCCGCCTGGTTTCGGGGTTCATGGTGGTCATCCACATCATTTCCGGATCGTTCTCGCCCAAACCCTTGGACCGCTGCAGGGTGACCTTCTTCCCTTCCAGTTCCTTGAGGATCTGGGTCTTTTCCTGCTCAGTGTAAGCAAACCAGGTCTTATCCTTGCAGGTGATCTCAAATAGCGGGGATTCCGCGATATACACATAGCCGTCCCGAATCAAAGTGGGACACAACCGGTAGAGCATGGTCAAAATCAGGGTGCGGATCTGAAAACCGTCCACATCGGCGTCGGTACAGATAACCACTTTATTCCACCGCAGATTGTCGATATCAAAGCTGCTTAGCTCCTTGGCTTTTTTGCCCTGAACCTCTACGCCGCAGCCCAGCACCTTAATGAGGTCGGTGATAATGGGGCTGGCGAAAATCTTATTGTAATCTGCCTTCAGGCAGTTGAGGATCTTTCCCCGGACAGGCATAATGCCCTGAAATTCTGCATCCCGACTCAGCTTGACAGATCCCAACGCGGAATCGCCCTCCACGATATACAGCTCCCGCTTTTCAGTGTCTTTGCTGCGGCAGTCCACAAACTTCTGGACCCGATTGGCGATGTCCAGCTTGGTGGAAAGCTGCTTTTTCATGCTGGTGCGGGTCTTCTCCGCGGATTCCCGGGAGCGCTTGTTCACAAGGATCTGGTCTGCCGCCCGGTCCGCCTCCTGCTTGTTCTCAATGAACCAGACCTGCAGCTGTTCCTTAAAGAACTGGGTCATGGCCTCCTGGGTAAATTTGGAATTTACGGATTTTTTGGTCTGGTTTTCAAAGCAGCCGATGGTAGAGAAGCAGTTGGTCACCAGCACCAGACTGTCCTGAATGTCCTGATACAGAATCTTGTTTTCGTTCTTGGTGTACTTGTTGTTATCCCGCAGGTACTTGTCAAAAGCCGCGGTAAAGCCCAGGCGAACGGCCCGGTCGGGGCTTCCGCCGTACTCCAGCCACGAGGAATTGTGGTAATACTCAATATGGTTGAGCTGCTTGGAGAAGCAGAAAGATACTGTGATTTTCAGCTTCATCTCCGGACGGTTTTCCGCATCCTTGCCCCGGCGCTCGGTTTCCCAGAAAACAGGCATGGTAAAAGCATTATCCCCTGCCAGCTCCTCGATATACTGCTTGATTCCGTCGGCGTAGCAGAATTCTTCCTCTTCAAACTTTTTACCCACCTGATTGCGGAATTTGAAGTGGATGCCCTTATTTACCACCGCCTGTCGGCGCAGCACATCCCGGTAATACTCCACGGGGATGTTGATATCCGTAAACACCCGGGGATCGGGCTTCCAGTGGAACAATGAGCCGGTCTTACGGCCACGGTCGGTGGGCTCTTTTTTCAGGCCACCCTTATTGCGGCCCTTTTCAAAGTGCAGATCATAGCGGAAACCGTCCCGCCGGATGGTGGCATCGAAAAACTCCGAGGCGTACTGAGTGGCGCAGGAGCCCAGACCGTTCAGGCCCAGAGAATACTCATAGTTTTCCCCGTTTTCTCCATATTTACCGCCGGCGTACATCTCGCAGAAAACCAGCTCCCAGTTAAAGCGCTTTTCCTTTTCATTATAATCCACGGGACAGCCGCGGCCAAAGTCCTCCACCTCTACGCTGAGGTCTTCGTACCGGGTGACGATGATGGTGTCACCATGGCCCTCTCTGGCCTCGTCAATGGCGTTGGAAAGGATCTCAAACACCGCGTGCTTGCAGCCCTCCAGATCATCCGAGCCGAAAATGACCGCCGGACGCTTACGCACCCGATCCTCACCCTTCAGCATGGAAATACTGGAATTTCCGTATTGTTCCTGTTTTTTTGCAGCCATAATGTCTACCTGCCTAATTTAGCCAATTTTTCTCATATATTATATGCAATTTTCACTGTAAAGTCAACTACTGGCGTTTTTCTGCAAAAACAGACACAATATGTTGGGTTTCGATACTGCAATAGAAAAGCCGCTGTTTGCAAACAGCGGCTTTTTTTACAGCTTATGAAAAACAGGCTTGCGGTCTATAAAGGTGCATACATGACCGAAAATATCTTTCAGCAGCTCCGTGGCAGCGGCAATGTGCTGACCAGGCCGGTCCAGTGTATGGGCGTCCGAGCCGGTGGTAACGATTTCTCCGCCCAGATCCTTAAACAACTGCAGATACTCTCTGCCCGGCAAAAAATCCCCTACCCGGTCCACGCCGCTGGTATTGATCTCCATGCCCTTTCCTTTGGCGATCAGGACCTTCATGATCTCCGCCACCAGATCTCTGTAATCGGAAAAGGGCATGATTCTGGGTGCCGGATTGCAGCGGGTCTTGCTGATATAAGTCAGATGGCCAAGCACATCAAAGTTATCGTGGAGCTTCACGCACCTGAGGGTCTCCTCCAGCATCGCAAGTTCCCCCTGCACAACTGTTTTGCCTTCCCAGTATTCCGGGAAATAAGGATCCAGATCATCCACGTGGTGTACAGATCCAATGACAAAATCATAATGCCGCAGGGAAATATCGTGCTGAACAATATCTACATTCCATGGGGTCATGCCGATCTCCACGCCGTTGCGGATGGTAATGCCGGAGATGTGCAGCTCATCATAAGCAGCGTTATAGTCTTCTACATCAAAAGCAAGCACTTCTCTGGGTTTTTTCAGTTCGTAATCCAGATGGTCAGTAAAGCAGATCTCCTGCATACCCGCCTCCCAGGCAGCTATGGCCATCTGTGCAGGATCTACCTCGCTGTCGTAGGACACACGACTGTGCATATGGTAGTCAAACATGTTACAATTCCTCCCAAAACTGCCGGAACGCTGTAGGCAAGGCAGCCTCTTTTTCTATTTTCTCCGCACTCAGCCAAGTGAATTCTCCGGCTGGCAGAGCCACTTCCATATAGATCCCCCGCATTTCCCAGCGAATGTGGGTAAAAATATGGCTTCGCTCTGTTTGCCGCAAAATATCTTTGGGTGTCAGCCCCCACTGCTGTACAAGTTCCAGCGCCTGCTGAAGTTCCTGCTTTCCCGGGCAGTTTGGAAACTGCCACAACGACGCCAGAAGCCCTGTATCTGGCCGCTTCTGCAGGGCATATTTCCCATCGCAGCTTAGAATGAAGACCGTCATCTCTTCCTCTTTTTTCTGTCTTTTGGGCCGCTTGACCGGGTACTTTTCCGCTGTGCCATGGAGCGCACCGCCGCAAAACCTGCGGCAGGGGCAGTTCTCGCAGTCCGGCTTTTTATTTGGGCCGCAGACTGTAGCGCCCAGTTCCATGAGTGCCTGGGTAAAATCTCCCGCCTGTTGGGGATATACCTTCTCCAGCCGCTGACGGACATTGGTTTTAAAGGCAGGGGTATCGATGGGCGTTGCATCTTCTGTCAGACGGGCGATCACCCGCAAAACATTTCCGTCCACCGCCGGCGTGGGAAGATCAAAGCAAATGGAGCAAACAGCGCCGGCAGTGTATGCTCCAATCCCGGGAAGTTTTAAAACTTCAGCGTAGCTTTGAGGAAACCTGCCGCCGTAGGATTCCATGATCACCCGGGCGCACTTTTTCAGATTCCGTACACGGCTGTAATATCCCAAGCCCTCCCAGAGCTTGTGGAGCCGCCCGTCGTCGCAATTAGCCAGCGACTCTATGCTGGGCAACGCCTCCAGAAAGCGGGCGTAGTACCCCTTCACCGCCTCCACACGGGTCTGCTGGAGCATGATCTCCGACAGCCAGACGTGGTACGGCTCTTTGTCCTGCCGCCAGGGAAGCTCCCGGCGGTTTTCCCGGTACCAGGGAAGCAGCACCCGGGGCAGCTTTTCAAAAACCTCCATTTGTGCCACCTCCTTGCCGCCTTATTCTACAACAATTCCCCGGCTTCGTCAATCGGATCTGCTTTGACATTGGCTGCATTCTCTGCTATAATATGGGCACTCGACAAGTTTGGAGGGTTTTTATGAAACCTGTATTTTATAAGCTGTGTGCAATGCTGCTTTGCGTTTGTCTGCTGGCGTGTCAGCTCCCCACCGCATTCGCCCAGAACACAGCACAGGCCACCGATATTACCGCCGACACTGCATTTAGCGGCACCGGCTACAATTCCTTCTACTTCCTCACAGACGGAAACATAAAAGAATATGCCACTTCCGGCGCAAATCCAACTATTACACTGGAGAATCCGGATGGTATGGGCAGTCTTTACCTGCTGTTTGATCTGGAATATGCTGAGTACACCATCACCAATAATGATACCGGTGATTCCATCACCACAGGACAGCACTGTTTTCTTCATGAATATGTGGATCTGAAGGCGGCCTTCGGCGCACTGCCGGAATCTGTAACTCTGACCTTTTCCGGCACTGTGCGGCTCAGCGAGCTTTCCGTGTTTTCAGATGGCACACCCCCGGAGCATGTGCAGGTTTGGGGCGCACCGCTGGACGGCAAAGCTGATCTGGTGCTGTTTGCCACCCACGGCGATGACGATCAGCTGTTTTTTGCCGGACTCCTCCCCCGTTATACATCAGAGCAGGATTGCGGTGTTCAGGTGGTATATCTGACCGACCACCGGAATCTGACCAACGCCCGTACCCACGAAATGCTTAATGGACTTTGGGCCGTGGGAGTAACTGCTTATCCCGTATTTGGCGCTTTTGCGGATTTCCGCATTGATGATCTGCTGGGTACTTACGATTACTACGCCCAGCTTGGAACCACTAAGGAACATCTGCAAAGCTTCGTCGTAGAGCAGATCCGCCGGTTCCGCCCGCAGGTGGCTATTGGTCACGATCTGAAGGGCGAATATGGTCACGGAATGCATATGGTCTATTCCGACCTGCTTGTAAAGTCGCTGGAAATGTCGGGCAATGCCGCCTTTTTCCCGGAATCTGCTGAAAAATACGGCACATGGGATATTCCCAAGCTGTATCTCCATCTGTATGACGAAAACCCCATTGAGGTGAATTACGATGCACCGCTTCAACGCTTTGATGGCCTGACTGCCTTTGCAGTTACCCAGAAACTGGGATATCCCTGCCATGAATCCCAGCAGTATACATGGTTTACCAAGTGGATCAACTGGGTAGATATGGCCGTGGGCGGCACTCCGGTCACCAGTGCCTCCCAGATATCTACCTATAACCCCTGCAAATTCGGCCTTTACCGGTCTCTGGTCGGCGAGGATGTTAAAAAGAACGATTTTCTGGAAAACATCGTCACCTATGCAGAGCAGGAGCGCTTGGAACAGGAGCGCCTGGAGCAGGAACGGCTGGAACAGGAGCGCCTGGAACAGGAGCGCCTGGAGCAAGAGCGCCTGGAGCAAGAGCGCCTGGAGCAGGAACGGCTGGAGCAGGAACGGCTGGAACAGGAGCGATTGGAGCAGGAACGGCTGGAACAGGAGCGATTGGAGCAGGAACAGCTGAAACAGCGAGAGCAAAATGAATTGACAATTGCAATCGTTTTTCTTGTGCTTCTGATCATTGCGCTGATCGGTGTGCTGACTGTACCACGCGTTCTGCACAATCGCCGCAAGAAAAAACGCACCGCCAAACGCCGTGAAAATATTCGTTAATTTTTGAAAAAAGTACTTGCATTTTTTATATGCCTGTGCTAATATATACAGGCGCTTTGAAGAAGCGTCTATGCGCCGATAGCTCAGTTGGATAGAGTGACTGACTACGAATCAGTAGGTCGGGGGTTCGAGTCCCTTTCGGCGTACCAAAGAAGAATAATCCGAACCACATTTGCGGGTTCGGATTATTTTTTATACCTTCCCAAGGACTCGGAAAATTAAATGCAGCGCGTGCAGCGCGGACGAGCGTTGCCGCCGACGGCTCGAGGTCGGCGAAAATGCAAACGAGTCCCTTTCGATGTTCCAGAATAACCTCTATCCTGCTTGCAAAGTCTGTGCAAAGAGGTTATAATGGAATGCAAATCAACGCCCGTGAGGAACACTTGTATGAAGGTCTGGCAGCATTTCAAAACCATAACCCATCACCGGTTGCTTGTGATGGCCGGCTGTTTCCGGGTGGGGCTGTACTGGCAGGGTCTGGTCCATGACCTGTCCAAATACTCCCCTACCGAATTCTGGACCGGCGCAAAATATTATCAGGGAAACCGCAGCCCCAATACCGCAGAGCGGGAAGACAAAGGTTTCTCGGAAGCATGGATGCACCACAAAGGCCGCAACCGGCATCATTACGAGTACTGGACGGATATGAATCGCCAGACCCGGTGTTACGAATCCGTACCCATGCCCCGAAAATATCTGGTGGAGCAGGTCATGGACCGGCGGGCCGCCTGCATGGTATACCAGGGGAAGAATTATACTGCCGGTTCTGCCCTTGCCTACTTTGAAAAAAGCAGAGAGCGGGAGCTAATGCACCCCAAAACCCGGCGGGAACTGGAATTGCTGCTGACCATGCTGAAAGAGCAGGGCGAGAAAGAGGCTTTTCGCTATATGCGCCGGCATGTGCTGAAGGGCAAGCCGTTTCCTTGGGAGGCGTAACACAGTTGCCATTTTGAAGTTTTATGTATAGAATCCATTCTGCCGGGCAAGCTAGATTTGTCCGGCAGGAAAAACTTTATAATTCAGAAAAAAACTTCTTGACTTTTTCCACATTTTGCGTATAATGAAATCCGTGCTTATGCGGAGTCAACAATACAGAGGATTAGTGTAACGGTAGCACACCGGACTCTGACTCCGTTTGCGGGGGTTCGAATCCCTCATCCTCTGCCAAAAAATGCAGATACCTATCTGGGTATCTGCATTTTTTATTTGTGGTGGTGAGGGATTCGAACCCATTTAAATGCGGCGCGCACTCAGCGCCGCGCGCGACGGCTTGACGGAGCGCAACCTTGATTCAATCGAATCCCTCATCCGGCTCACTTTGGAATGGGTATGAGTGCGCGGTCACTTTGTTTGCAACAGAACTCCGGCAATACCCATTATTATTGTTAAATTGTAGAACAATATAATGCTTTATGATATAATATTTTCAAAAGAGCGATGGATTAAGCGCAACTTTGATTCAGTTAAATCCCTTATCCTCTTTTTTAGCGAGCAAAATCCCCTGTTTGTCCGTTATATAGGTAGAAGCTTTTTTGAGGAGGAATGAAAAATGAAAAAAGTTCTGTTTTTTCTTCTGACCGCTGTTCTGGTCCTGTCCCTGTGCGCCTGCACAAAGGATACCACCGTTAAGGGGCAGGAATTGGTCTCCCCAAAAAATGTGGCAAAGGTAACGGTTTCCCATTTTCCGGAAAGCGATGTATATGCCAGAGTTTATACAGACCCTGCGAAGATCCGCTCTGTGACAGATTACATTGAAAATCTAACATTGGACAGCGAATTTCCCGAGAATCCCGATGAATATGCTGGCGGCGGTTGGCAGATTACATACACCTTGCAAGACGGCACTGAGATCACCCTGCACCATTCCTGCAATATGTTTTTCCGTGTGGGCACTGGGCCATGGTACCGCATGATCTATGAAGAAGCCTCTGCTTTTTCCAAACTGATTTACGCCAATCCCAGCGACTGACACACGCAGAAGCTTGAATGGTTAAGAATAACTCCGCAGGAAAACCGGTGGTTTTCCTGCTTTTTTTATCTCTTTTTTGAAAAATTCCCAAAAATACCCCATTGTAAAAGCAAAGAAAATGTTATAAAATACAAAAAGAGACTTTGATATGGTCAGAGTTTTCTCGTTATTCTACGGACAAAAAACAATTTTACATACAGGAGGAACGACATTTGAGAACCGTTACTAACATCAACCACAAATGGGCCTTTACCAAGCAGACCACTGAGATCCCCTCTTCTATCGACAGCAAGTGGGACTTTGTGAACCTGCCCCATTCCTGGAACGCGCTGGACGGTCAGGACGGCGGCAACGACTACTACCGGGGTACTGCCATCTATGCCAAGGAACTGGACAAAGAAGAGCTCCCCGAGGCTGAGCGCTACTACATTGAGATTCAGGGTGCCAACTCCTCTGCCGACCTGTATGTAGGCGGTAAAAAGTATGCCCATCACGACGGTGGCTACTCCACCTGGCGCTGCGACATCACCGATGCCATTGCCCAGAAGACTATGATCGTCATCGCCGTGGACAATGCCCCCAGCACCACAGTCTATCCTCAGGTCGCGGACTTCACCTTCTACGGCGGTCTGTACCGGAATGTGAACATCATTGGCGTTTCCGCCTCCCATTTTGATCTGGACTACTACGGTGGCCCCGGCATTCAAGTGACCCCTGTAATGGACGGCGACAATGCCAATGTAGAGGTTCAGGTCTACACGAAGGATATGAAGCAGGGTCAGTACTTCCAGTACACCATCGTGGACGCTGAGGGCAACGCCGTTGCCAACGCCGTCAGCGAGGAGAGCAAATTCTCCTGCGTGATCGAGGGTGCCCACAAGTGGCATGGCCGCAAGGATCCCTACCTGTACACCTGCGAGGTCAATCTGGTGGAGGGCAAGGAAATCCTGGATAATATTTCTACCCGTTTTGGCTGCCGCAGCTTCTCCATCGACCCTGAAAAGGGCTTCATCCTTAACGGTGAAGAATATCCCCTGCGTGGCGTTTCCCGCCATCAGGACCGGTGGGGCATCGGCAATGCCCTTCTGCCTGAGCACCACGAGGAAGACATGGATCTGATCTGCGAAGTGGGCGCTACCACCATCCGCCTTGCCCACTATCAGCACGACCAGTATTTCTATGATCTGTGCGACGAGCGGGGCATGGTGATCTGGGCTGAGATCCCCTATATTTCCCAGCACATGGCTACCGGCCGGGAAAACACCATCAGCCAGATGAAGGAACTGATCATCCAGAATTATAACCACCCCTCTATCGTGGTTTGGGGACTTTCCAACGAGATCACCATGAAGAACCCTAAGGATCCCGACCTGTTGGAGAACCACCATATCCTGAATGATCTGTGCCACGAGATGGACAAGACCCGCCTGACCACCATGGCTGTTGTTTCCATGTGCAGCATGGACGAAGAGTACGTCCGTATCCCCGACACCGTGTCCTACAACCACTATTTTGGCTGGTACGGCGGCGACACCTCTATGAACGGTCCCTGGTTCGACGATTTCCATACCAAGTATCCCCGCCAGCCCATCGGCATTTCCGAGTACGGCTGTGAAGCACTGAACTGGCACACCTCCAAGCCGATCCAGGGCGACTATACCGAGGAATATCAGGCCTATTACCACGAAGAACTGATCAGGCAGATCCATACCCGTCCCTATCTGTGGGCCACACACGTGTGGAATATGTTTGACTTTGGCGCGGATGCCCGTGCTGAGGGCGGCGAGAATGGCCAGAATCACAAGGGTCTGATGACCTTTGACCGCAAGTACAAGAAGGATTCCTTCTTTGCCTATAAGGCATGGCTGAATCCCGAGCCCATGGTCCACCTGTGCGGCAAGCGGTATGTGGACCGGGTAGAGGATGTGACCAAGGTAACCGTTTACTCCAACCAGCCCACTGTGGAGCTGTTTGCCAACGGCGTTTCCCTGGGTGTCCAGGAAAACAACGGTCTGCCCTTCTTCTACTTCGAAGTTCCCAACGCCGGTACCACCAAGCTGGTCGCTGTTGCCGGCGAGCTGAAGGATGAGAGCGTCATCTGCAAGGTAGATACCTTCAACGAGGCTTACCGTCTGAAGGAAAAAGGAGCGGTGCTGAACTGGTTCGACATCACCGAGAAGGAAGGCTATCTGTCCCTGAACGACAAGATGAGCGATGTTCTGGCGACCGTCCGGGGCAAGCTTCTCTTCGCCGGCATGATGGCCAAGATGATGCCCAAGAAGGGCGATAAGGCCATGGGTGGCTTTGAGATCAATGATGGCATGATGCAGATGATGGGCGGCTTTACCGTCCTGCGTCTGACCAGCATGCTGGGCATGATGAACATCAACATGACCAAGGAACAGCTGTTGGATCTGAACGAACAGCTTAACAAAATCAAAAAGCCTAAGAAATAATTACGAAAAGCCCGCTCCTGAGGGAGCGGGCTTCTTTTTATTCTGTTCTCAGTGCAGTGACCGGATCTTTCTTTGCAGCCTTTTTAGAGGGGATCCAGCCGCCGATCAGGGTCAGCACAACGCTGAGGATCACAAGGATCACCGCGCCGCCTGCGGGCAGCATGGCGTTGACATTCTCAGAACCGGTAAGGGCATGGATAATGGCGTTTCCGGGAATCAGCAGAAGCATGGTGACTCCAATACCGATCAGGCCCGCACACAGGCCCACAATAAAGGTCTCCGCGGTAAATACCTGAGCAATATTACTCTTGGATGCACCAATGGCACGCAGGATGCCGATCTCCTTGGTGCGCTCCAGCACAGAGATATAGGTGATAATGCCGATCATGATAGAGGAAACCACCAGCGACACAGACACAAACGCGATCAGTACATAGGAGATCACATTGACGATGGTAGTAACAGAGGACATCAGCAGCGCCACCGTATCTGTGTAAGTGATCTGGTTTTCCTCTGTGGCAGAGGCATTGTAGCGCTCAATACACTCAGAAATGGCATCCTTATCCTCAAAGCTGTCTGCATAGATGCTGATGGAGGAGGGCGCGTCATAGTTCACCACGCCAAAGCCTTCCATGTTCTCCTCATAAGTCCCGGTAGAGATATACGCATCGTAGATCCGCAGCAGCGCCGACTCATCCACAGTCAGCATAAGCTGATCCAGCATGGCTGCCATCTGCGCCTCTCCCATGGCCGCCAGCTGGCCGGCCATGGTGGGATCCATGGGGCCCATGGAGCTGATCATATTCTTGTACAGCGCGGCCTTGTCGGAAATGCCCAGATTGGCTACATAAATTCTGGCATTTTCCGCCTTGGCTGCGTCATCGGCAGGGCTGAAATCCAAACCGCTGACCACATTGATCTTGGGGCTTTCCTTCTGGGCCTTAACCACCGCAGAGGCACCGGTGCGCGCAATAATGTGATCTGTCAGCGCCTTCGTATAGCCCAGGGTCTGCCGGATCGCAATGCCCGTGGCATCCTCCGCAGGGCTGATGACGCCGGTGATCTTCAGCTCCACGGCCTCGTCAAGAAGCTTTTCGATCTCCGGATTGTCCCGGGCCACATAGTCAAAGGTGCCCTTTTCATTTTCCACATAAAAATCGCTCTCAGGGATCAGGTAGAACTTCTTTTCGCAGATATCCTGATAGCTCCACTTCCGGGCCTCCAGCTCCACCTTTTCTCCCGCAGTGATCTTGTCTACGATCTCCTCGTACTCGGAGACCGGCAGAATGCCCAACTGGTACAGGGTGCTTGCAGCAATTTCATGGTTTTTGTTGAGCACCAGCACCACCTCATTATAGGCAGCAGGCCATGCACCGTACACCAAATCGTAATAATCCATAACCGCAGGGCTGATCAGCTCACCATTCTGTCCCGGCACGATCTGGGAGAAGCCGTTATTGCTCATCCCCGCCATCATACTCATGCTGCCGTTCATGCCGGAGGCGCCACCCATGCCCATATTGCCGTTGATGGTGCTGCCATCCGTATTGACCAGCGCATCCTCCGGATCGTAGGTAAATACGCTGAATTTGGTAGCATAGGAGTAAACCACGCCGTTTTCTCCCAGATAGGGGCGAATCTCACTGGCCGGGTCATCCAAATACTTCTTGAACGCCGTCAGGTTATTCTCTGTAATGGAGCTGGTCATGGAGGAAACGATCTCCAGTGCCGTAGGGTCTGAATACACGCCGTCCAAGGCATGATCTGCTTCCCCAATCGCGCCCCCGGTCATGGCCATTTCTGACATAATCCCGCTCAGGTCCACCGTCTGAGCCTGAATGGAAATGGGATAGGAGGTCATGGTGTCTTTTTGAATGCTGTCAATATAAGCATTCACACCGGTAGACAGCGCCAGAATCGCCGCAATACCGATAATGCCGATGCTGCCGGCAAAGGAGGTCAGCAGCGTCCGTGCCTTCTTGGTCCGCAGGTTGTTAAAGCTGAGCGCCAGTGCGGTAAAAAAAGACATGGAGGATCTGCCCATGTTTTTATGCTTCGGCGGATCGGTTTTGGAAGTATCCACAGCAAAGGGATCGGAATCATCGGTGATCCTGCCGTCACGAAGCTTGACAATACGGGTAGCATAGGTTTCCGCCAATTCCGGATTATGGGTGACCATGACCACGAGCCGGTCCTTTGCCACCTCTTTCAGAAGCTCCATGACCTGCACGCTGGTTTCTGTGTCCAACGCACCAGTAGGCTCATCCGCAAGAAGGATATCTGGATTGTTGATGAGTGCCCGGGCAATGGCCACCCGCTGCATCTGACCGCCGGACATCTGGTTCGGCTTTTTGTGAAGCTGATTCCCCAGCCCCACCTGTTCCAGTGCCCGCTTTGCCCGCTGGCGCCTTTCTTTTCGCTTGATGCCGGAAATGGTGAGCGCCAGCTCCACATTGGCAAGAATGGACTGGTGGGGAATAAGGTTATAACTTTGAAACACAAAGCCGATGGTATGGTTGCGGTAAGAGTCCCAATCCCGGTCCTTGTATTTTTTGGTGGAGATACCATTAATGATCAGATCTCCCCTGTCATAGCGGTCCAAGCCGCCGATAACATTCAAAAGTGTGGTCTTTCCGGAGCCGGAGGGACCCAGAATGGCAACAAATTCATTATCCCGCAGATTGACAGAAACATCATCCAGCGCCCGCTGGACCAGTTCGCCTGTTTTATACTGCTTGCAGATATTTGTAAGCTGAAGCATTGCGTTTCCTCCCTGCACATTTTAAAAACAGATACCCTAATTTAACAGGTAAAACATTAATTTTTCTACCGTAAAACGTGAACAAATGGTAAACGATACCGTCTATGGTCTCCCAAATAGGATTGGCTTTTTTAGAATACTATACTTTCCTTTATTTTTCAATTCACTTGGCCGATTGAGAATGTATAAGATTATTGACAAAAAAACACCATCTGCTACAATGAATTGGAAAAATAATGCAAAAACTCATTTGTTCTTGTTGACGGAGGGACGTTATGGGCCTGTTTACATCCACACTCAGTCAAATGGCATTCCTGCTTTTGCTGATATTTATCGGATTCTTCCTTACGAAAAGAAGAATCATCCCTGCTGAAGGTGCAAATCTTCTGTCCAAGCTGGAAAACAATGTGTTTATTCCGGCACTGGCGCTGGGCACATTTTCTCAAAACTTCTCTGCAGACCAGATCGGCTATGCCGGACAGTATTTTCTCTGCGGTCTGCTGGTAATCTCCATCGCAGCACCTCTGGCAGTTCTGATCTCCCGTTCTCTCACCAAGGACCGGTATTTGCGGAACATCTACACCTACGGTCTGGCCTTTGCCAACTTTGGCTTTATGGGAAACGCGGTAGTCGCCGCCCTCTTTCCGGATCTGTTTATGGAGTACATGGTGTTTTCTCTGCCCCTGTGGATCTTTATCTATGTCTGGGGCGCACCTTACCTGCTGATGCCGCCCAAGGGTGGCCGGTCAAGCTTTCTCAGCGGACTTTCCAACCTGCTGAATCCTATGTTTATCGGAATGATTCTAGGCGCGGTGCTCGGTCTGACAGGGCTGCCGATTCCCTCCTTTTTAAGTTCTGCCTTTACCACATTGGGAAATTGCATGTCCCCCATGGCCATGCTGCTCACCGGCATCACCATTGCATCCATAGACCTGAAGGCAGCTGCAAAAAACGGCATGGTCTATATTTTATCCATAATTCGTCTTGTGATCATCCCGTTGATCGCCCTGGGCATTTTGGCCCTTGTTCCTGTCTCCTATGAGCTTGCCCTTTGTATGATCTGCGCGCTGGCAATGCCCCTTGGCCTGAACAGTGTTGTGATCCCCAGCGCATACGGACTGGATACCTCTGCTGCCGCAGGCATGGCTCTGGTATCCCATGTTCTTTCCTGTATTTCCATCCCCGTGATCTTCATGCTGTTCGATATGCTTATGAAGGCGGGGTAAATCCAATCTGTAACACATATTTGCCCTATTCCCATGGATCATATGGAGACAGGTTTTCTCCAAATGCCGGGCAAGAAAGAAAAAGCCATCCCGGTTGGGATGACTTTTCTTTTGGTGGACGATATAGGACTCGATTTAATCATTGTGTTGCCGCCATCCAGCTGGCGGCAAGCGGCGCTCGCTCGCGCAGCATTTAGTTGGGTTTGAGTCCCATCTGTAATACCATACCAAAAAGAAAAACCACACCGGATGGTGTGGTTTCTTTTTGGTGGACGATATAGGACTCGAACCTATGACCTTCCGCACGTCAAGCGGATGCTCTAGCCAGCTGAGCTAATCGTCCAAGCGCATGTCAGATTATAACCCAGTAGTTTTCATTTGTCAAGCAGTTTTTTCGATATTTTTCAAATATTATCCCAATGCCCCATCCACGCTCTGCTCCCCTGTAAAACGGATCACAAGGCTGTGGGGTAAGCAAACGATAGGGCTGCCTCCATCGCAAAAACCGCGCTTCATGCAATATCCGTCGGGGCAGTCTGCCTCGATCACTGCGATCTTCCCACCGCGGATACATATTATATTGATGCCTTTTTCTGTTTCTACCGTAAGCTGCCGATCCTGAGACAATTCCACCGTTTCCAGCAGTCGCCCCTCTGACCAGATTTCCGCCCGGGCTGCCTTTTCACGAGGCAGCAGAAACCACGCACTGCAAATCGCTGCGACAAGCAAGCCGGCAAACAGGATGATCCATGTTCTGGTCTTCAAAGCAGTTACCCGCCCCCTTTCCGTATTTATGGACAGTATAGCAAACTGTGAAGAAAAACGCAAGAAAAGCGGGGAAAAAGTTCTTGACTTTTCCTGTTTACAATGCTAAAATAGTCCAGCCGCATCGAAAAGGCTTAAGTTGGCGATCTATGGTCGTCCGCCTCCAGAGCGAGACTACACATTATAAAGTAGGTGAAATGAAAATGAAAGCAGTTATCGTAACCGGTGGCAAGCAGTACACCGTTTCCGAGGGTGATGTCCTGTACATCGAGAAGCTGAACGCTGAGGCCGAGGAAACCGTCAAGTTTGAGCAGGTTCTGGCAGTTCTCGACGGTGAGAACACCAAGATCGGCGCTCCCGTGGTCGAGGGTGCCGCTGTTGAGGCCAAGGTGGTCAAGAATGGCAAGGGCAAGAAGCTCCACATTCTGCGCTACAAGCCCAAGAAGGGCGAGAAGAAGAAGATCGGTCATCGCCAGCCCTACACCAAGGTGGAGATCACCAAGATCGCTCTGTAATTGAAACTATGACAAGATGCGAATTTTTTATGGAAGACGACAGAATCACCGGATTCTCCGTCTCCGGTCACAGCGGATATGCCGAAAGCGGTGCTGACATTATCTGCGCTGCAATATCTGCTGTTGTGACCATGGCTGAGGCCACCATCAATGATGTGTGCGGCGCCAAGGCCAAGGTCCGGGTCAAGGAAGAGGACGCCCGCGTCACACTGACCCTCCCCGCCTCCTGCGATGAGGAAGAATCTGTTCAGGCAGTTCTTGCCGGCATGATGCTGACCCTTTGCAGTATGCGGGACGATTATCCTGATTATATCGAAGTTTTGGAGGTGTAACACCATGCTGAAAATTGGTATTCAGTTTTTCGCTCACCACAAGGGCGGCGGTTCCACCAAGAACGGCCGTGATTCCGAGTCCAAGCGTCTGGGCGTGAAGCGTGCTGACGGTCAGTTTGTTCTGGCCGGCAATATTCTGGTTCGCCAGAGAGGCACCCACATCCACCCCGGTGTCAATGTTGGCATTGGCAAGGACGATACCCTGTTTGCTCTGGTTGACGGCACCGTCAAGTTTGAGCGCAAGGGCAAGGACCGCCGGCAGTGCTCCGTGTACGCCGAGCAGTAAAAAGCGTATGAGTAGCGAAGGGCTGTTGCAAACTAAGGCTTGCGACAGCCCTTTCTTTCATAAGTAGTCGTTAATGCGATAAATGCCCGCTTATCACAGCTTCGATAAGCGATCATTTATGACATTACCGCAGTTTTCACAAGGAGGATTTCCTATGTTTGTAGATAAGGTTCATATCACGGTCATTGGCGGTCGGGGCGGCGACGGCGCTGTTGCTTTCCACCGGGAAAAATATGTGGCCTCCGGCGGTCCGGACGGCGGTGACGGCGGTCACGGCGGCAGTGTGATCCTGCGGGTCAATGACAATATGTCCACCCTTCTGGATTTTCGTTACAAGCGTAAATACGCCGCCGGTGCCGGTGCCAACGGTCAGGGCAGAAACATGAGCGGCAAGCGAGGCGAACCCCTGATCATTGAAGTTCCCAGAGGCACTGTGGTTCGGGACAGCGAAACCAATCAGATCATCGTGGACATGTCCACCGGTGAAGATTTTATCATCGCCAAGGGCGGTCGGGGCGGCTGGGGCAATGCCCACTATGCCACCCCCACCCGTCAGATCCCCCGCTTTGCAAAGGCCGGCCTGAAGGGTCAGGAGCGGGAAATCATTCTGGAGCTGAAGCTGCTGGCGGATGTGGGCCTGGTAGGATTCCCCAATGTGGGAAAGTCCACCCTGCTGTCTGTCACCTCCAATGCCCGCCCCAAGATCGCCAATTACCATTTCACCACCCTGTACCCCAATCTGGGCGTGATCTATGTGGACGAGGGCGTATCTTTTGTCATGGCGGATATTCCGGGCATCATTGAGGGCGCTGCGGAAGGTGCCGGTCTGGGCCACGATTTTCTGCGGCACATTGACCGCTGCCGTCTGCTCGTGCATGTGATTGATGTGTCCGGCAGTGAAGGACGGGATCCTGTGGAGGATTTCGATGCCATCTGCGCAGAGCTTGCAAATTACAGCGTGGACCTAAGCAACCGTCCCATGATTGTGGCCGCAAACAAGGTGGATATTATGGATCCGGATTCTGACAATCTTCAGCGGCTTCGCCGCCATGTAGAGCAGGCCGGATGCGAGCTATATGAGATCTCCGCCGGCACTACCCAGGGGACTCGCAACCTGATGCGGGTGGTTGCGGAAAAGCTGCGCTCCCTGCCGCCGGTTACCATTTACGAGCCGGAGTATGTGGAAGTAATCGAAGCAGCCGGCGATCCCAGTGAGCTTGTGATCGAGCATCTGGGCAGCACCTGGCTGGTCACCGGAACATGGCTGGAGCGACTGATCCAGAACATCAACTTCGATGATTATGAATCCCGGAACTATTTTGACCTTCAGCTTCGCAAGTGCGGCTTGTTCGCCAGACTGGAGGAAATGGGCATTGAAGACGGCGATACTGTAGATATTTACGATTTTGAATTTGAGTACCAACGATAAAACCCCTGCAAAAACAGCAATCTGCCAAATTTTACGAAAATTATATAAAAACATTTGCCATTTTCGACTTCCTCTGATATAATAATAGGGCTACAACAGGTAGCCCTATTTTTCATTGTCTGGAGGGTTGAAAGTGATCCGTAATTTGAATCAAGTAAATTTTGCCGGTTTTGGAACCATTTCCCCGGAGCGTGCCCCTACCAGCGACTCTCTCACAGTCGCCGATAAACGCAGGCCCCTTCATCTTGTTCAGAGCGACAGCACAGTTTACAAATCTGTTAGCGATGTCCGGCTGCACTGCGGCAGCGGAATGACTGTACTCTCTGTTTCTCTGGATGGGGAGGATTTTCTGGATTTTTATCTGGATAAGCCTGTGTGCATTACCTCCGGTGTATACTTCTGCCTGTCCCCTCTTGGTCAGGAAAACTCCCAGGCAGAGATATCTTCGGATACGCCCCCTGTGGACACCGGCCGCGTCCGGAAAGTGCAGGAACTGCAGCTGACCCACCGGATCCGGGTGACAAATCTTTATACCCTTTTCTATCACGAAAAAGAGCGGGGCTTCTTCTTCCCCGGCGAATCCCATCCTATGTCAGAGCTGACCTATGTGGATCAAGGCTCCCTCCACTCCGTGGCAGATGGGCAGGATCTTCTGCTGGAACAGGGAGATCTGGTGATCTACGGCCCTGATCAGTGGCATATGCAGTATTCGGATGTGGATGTGGCTCCCCGGTATGTTACTATTTCCTTTGATCTGGAAGGCTGCGACATTTCCTCGCTGTTAAATCGTAAGATCAGAATTCCCCAGAAGGCTGCCCTGCTGCTGCAGCAGCTTTTGCGGGAGCAGGAGCGGATGGACAACTATTCCACAGATATGATGATCTCCCTTTTGAACCAGCTTTTCCTCACCGTTCTGCGGTATATGGATGCCCCTGTGGAAAAGCTGAAGACCTCCAATGCCGTCCACTCTGAAAATGAGATCATTCGCCGGGCACAGCAGTATATCAGCACCCACATTCGGGAAAAACTGTCTGTACCGCTGGTTGCACGGCAGGTGGATGTGAGCCCCAGCTATCTGACCGCTCTGTTCCACAAGAACCTGCAGATCTCTCCCGGCGAATATATCCGCCGTATCAAGCTGCAGGAAAGCAAGCAGATGATCCGGGAAGACACCATGAACTTCACCGAGATCGCCGCCACCCTGCATTATTCCACCGTACATCATTTCTCCCGTCAGTTTAAAGAAAAATTTGGCATCACCCCCACAGAATACGCCAGATCTGTCCGCTGACGGGACACGCGAAGGAGGCACTCCATGGATCTCAGGGTTTTATGCGTAGGTGATGTGGTCGGCAATCCGGGTATGGACCGGATCCGCAGATCCCTGCGTTTCCTCAAGCGAAAAACCGGTGCGGATCTTGTGATCGTCAACGGAGAAAATGCCAGCGTTGTGGGCATTACGCCGGAGCAGGCAGAAGATATTCTGGATGCCGGGGCGGATGTGATCACCATGGGCAACCATACCTTCGGCAAGCGGGAGATCGTATCCTATCTTGACGATTCTCCCCGGATCATCCGCCCTGCAAATTACGCCCCGCAAGCCCCGGGGCGCGGCTACTGCATTTTGGAAACAAAATGGGGCGATGTGGCCGTTATTGATCTGATCGGCCGCTGCAATATGGACTACGGTCCTGACAATCCCTTTTTAATGGCAGAAAAGCTGCTGAAGCAGATCAATACCAAGCTGATCTTCGTAGAATTCCATGCCGAAGCTACCTCTGAAAAGCTGGCAATGGGCTATATGCTGGACGGTCGGGTCAGCGCGGTCTGGGGTACCCATACCCATGTGCCCACCGCTGACATTCAGATCCTGCCGAAAGGAACGGGCTATGTGACCGATCTGGGTATGACCGGGCCTGTCCACTCTGTTCTGGGCATCCGGCCGGAGCTTTCCATCGCCAAATTCCGGGGCGACCTGACAAGCCGCTATCAATGGGCTGACGGGCCTACAAAAATGGAGGCTGTCCTTTTTACCATCGACACAAAAACCGGCCTGTGCACGCAGGCAGAAAGGGTGGATCTGACCGATGAAGATTCTTCACAGCGCTGACTGGCATCTGGATTCGCCCCTTCTGGGCTACAGTGACGGGCAGGCAGCCTATCTTCGCAGCGAACTTTTGAAGATTCCCGACATGATCGCCTCTATGTGCAAGGCAGAAGGCTGTGATCTTCTGCTGCTTTCCGGCGATCTGTTTGACGGTGCAACCTCACAGGAAAGCCTGCACGCCGTGCGCACGGCGTTGAAGGATCTGGGCATTCCCGTTTTCATCAGCCCCGGTAACCATGATTATTGCAGACCGGACAGTGTTTACCTGACTCAGGTATGGCCGGAAAATGTGCACATCTTCACCCGCCCATCCATGGAAGCCGTAGATATTCCCTCGCTGGATGCAACCGTTTTCGGCGCGGGCTATACAGCCATGGACTGCGAGAGTCTACTGAAAGACTTTTCCGCAGAGAGCACTGCCCGGTGGAAGATCGGTGTGCTTCACGCAGACCCCCTGCAAGCATCTTCCCCTTATTCGCCGGTAACTGCCCAACAAGTTCGGGACTCCGGTCTTGATTATCTGGCCCTTGGACATATTCATAAAGGCGCCAGCTTCCGCGCCGGCAGCTCCCTTTGCGCCTGGCCCGGCTGTCCCATGGGACGGGGATTCGACGAGACCGGTGTCAAGGGTGCGCTTTTGGTCACTTTGGAAGAAGATGTCAGTATCCGTTTTCTGCCTATGGACACGCCTAAGTTTTTTGATGAAACCGTGGATGTAGGGGAAAATCCTCTGGAGGCTGTGGCAGCCCTGCTGCCGCCTGTCGCTACGGAAGATTTCTACCGGATCACACTGACCGGTTATTCCGCCCCTGTGGATGCAGACAGCATCCAGGCCGCCATGCATCATGTGCAAAATCTTCAGCTGCGGGACCGGACACAGCCGGAGGTGGATCTTTGGAGCGCCGTAGGTGAAGATACCCTGGAAGGTGTATACTTTAAACTTCTTTACGACGGACTGGACACAGAAAGCGAAGTGCTGCAGCGCCATCTCAAGCTGGCAGCCAGGATTTCCCGCCAGATTCTGGACGGACAGGAGGTGACGTTGCCATGAAGATCTATTCCATGACCGCCACCTTCGGCAAGCTGGAGCATGAAACGCTGACACTTCAGCCCGGTCTGAACATTATAGAAGCCCCCAATGAATGGGGCAAAAGTACATGGTGCGCATTTCTTGTCAATATGCTTTACGGTCTGGACACCCGTGCCAAGAGCACCAAAACCGCGCTGGCTGACAAGGAGCGGTACGCTCCCTGGTCCGGCGCGCCGATGGCAGGCCGGATCGACTTGAACTGGAACGGTCGGGACATCACTATTGAGCGCCGCACTCGGGGGCGTTTGATCTTTGGAGAATTTCAGGCCTACGAAACCGCTACCGGCATCGAAATTCCGGAATTAAATGGACTCAATTGCGGTCCCACGCTTCTGGGTGTGGAGCGGAGCGTCTTTGAGCGGTCCGGCTTCATCCGACTGACCGACCTGCCTGTGACCCAGGATGATGCGCTGCGCCGGCGGCTGAACAATCTGGTCACCACCGGTGACGAAAGCGGTGCCGGTGACAAGCTTCAAAAAACGCTGAAGGATCTGAAAAACAAATGCCGCTATAACCGCTCTGGATTGCTTCCCCAGGCAGAGGCCCAGCGGGAGCAGCTGGAAGATCAGCTAAGGGAAATGCAGGAGCTTTCGGAACAGACGAAGGCTTTGACAGCCCGCCGGCAAGAACTGGAGGAACGGGTTTCTCTTCTGGAAAACCACAAGGCCGCTCTGCATTACGCGGATGCCCAGGCAGATGCCCAAAAGGTAACTGACGCCGCCCGCGCCAGAGAGGATGCGCAGGCCCGTTATGACCAGCTGCAGGCAGAATGCGCAGATCTTCCCTCCCGGGAAGCGGAACAGCACGCTCTGCAGGCTGCACAGCAGCTGCATCAGCAGCTTATGAGCATCCAGATGGAAGCCCAGATGCTCCCTCCCCTGCCGGAGCAGCCTGAGATACCTGCCCATTACAAAGATCTTTCTCCTGACACGGCAATCATACAGGCTACTGATGATACAGCAGAACTGGCAGCCCTGAATCGCGCCCGGAAAAAGCGCAATGCTATCGCTTATGCCATCATGAGCATTGCCACTTTGGCCTGCATCGCCGCAGCTGTGCTGTATTTTGGATTTGCAATTATTGAGCAGATCCTCTGCATTGGTATCTGCGCAGGTGCTGCGCTGACCGGTGTTGGTATTTTGATTGCCCTCTCTCTATGCACAAAGCGGTACCGGAAGCAGATTCAACTTCTTTATGACCGCCATCCCGGCCTGAGCCCCGACAAATGGCTGGCAGACGCCCAGGCCTTTGCGGAAAGTCAGCAGGCATACCGCGCAGAATTGGATTCCGTTACCGATCTGCGAGGGGATCTGGACAACCGGCTGGAAAAGCTTACTGCACAGATCCAATCCCTTACAGGCGGCAAGCCCCTGGGTGATTGCGTCCGGAAATGGGAACAAAATCTTGCTTTGTGGGCTGCTCTTGCAGATGCCCTACGGGATCTGCGGCAGGCAGAAGGCCTTGTCTCGGCCTTGCAGACCATGGCAAAGACCGCCGAGCCCCCCAAATTTCCGGATAAGCTTACCTGTTCCAAAGCGGAGACCGATGGTTTCCTGAATTCCGCCACCTTTGAGCTGCGGCAGCTTCAGCTGAAGCTGGGACAGTTCCAGGGTCGGGCAGAAGCACTGGGGCAGGAAGCTGCTCTGCGCGCCCAGCTTCAGTCAGTAAACCGGCGCATCCGCAAGCTGGAGGATACCTATGCCGCTCTGGAGCTTGCGCAAAAGGCCCTCAGTGCCGCCACCACAGAGCTGCAGCGCCGTTTTGCCCCCCGAATCTCCAAACGCGCCCAGTCTCTTTTCTCCAAGCTGACCGGCGGCCGGTACGAGCGGCTGACCCTCAGCGAGGATCTGAGTCTGAACACCTGCACCCAGAGCGAGGATACCCTCCGCACCGCCCTGTGGCGCAGCGACGGAACGGTGGATCAGCTATATCTTGCCCTGCGGCTGGCTGTGGCTGAGGAATTGACACCGGAAGCTCCCTTGGTCCTTGACGATGCCCTTGTACGCTTTGATGATCAAAGGCTTTCCTCTGCTATGGATATTTTGCACCAGACTGCACAGAATAAGCAGGTGATCCTGTTTACATGCCAAGGAAGAGAGACAAATTATGCCAAAATGTGAGAAATGCTGCGGAAACTGCGGACTATGCGGTGAGCTGGTGCTGTCAGAAGGAGAGATTACGCTCCTGCAAAAGCTGGGGCAGATCCCTTTTCTGCCGGTAGCCCGCCGGACGGATAACCCCGATCCTGTTTATATGGAGGACTCGGAATATTCTGACGCTGAGTACACAAATATTCTGCTCTGTCTGGAAAAGCGGGGGCTGATCTCCATTGATTTTGATCAGCCGCTGAAGGGCGCTTACGGCAAGGCCTACGACCCCTACCCTATCCGGGGCAGCTTTGCGCTGACCGCCAAAGGGCAGGCTGTGTTGGATATTCTGGAGATTCAGGGCACAGAAGATTAAACAGAAAAAGAGCCACAAAAAAGTGGCTCTTTTCTATTGCGCATATACTTGAGCTTATGTATAATTAAGAAAAAGCTTCCATGAGAAAGGCGGTCAATATATGAAACCTGTCGTATATTTTTCCCGTACGATCACCCCGGAAACTGTTCTGCATCTGTATAAAAAGCTGGGAAAAGAACTGCCCGGAAATGTGGCGATCAAGGTGCACTCCGGTGAGCCGGGCAATCAGAATTTTCTCCGCCCGGACTTCTGGAAACCCCTGTGCGACCATATAGGTGGCACCATCGTCGAATGCAACACCGCTTATGACGGCGGCAGAAACACCACCGCACGGCATCTGGAAACCTTCCGGAAGCACGGCTGGACGCAGCATTTTCCGGTGGATCTTCTGGATGCGGAAGGCCCGGATCTGGAGCTTTCCATTCCTGAGGGACGCGTCATCCGCAAGAACTTCGTGGGCAAGGATCTTGCGAATTATGACTCTCTGCTGGTACTCTCCCATTTCAAGGGGCATCCCATGGGCGGCTTTGGCGGCGCGCTGAAGCAGCTTTCCATTGGCATCGCCTCTGCTTACGGAAAGAAGTATATCCACGGTGCAGGAGACCCTGCGCTGCTCTGGGACGCGGATCACGACTCCTTCCTGCGGTCTATGGCAGATGCCGCCAGCTCCATTACGGAGTATTTTGGGGACAAGATCGTATATGTCAATGTCATGAAGAATATGAGTGTGGACTGCGACTGCTGCGCCGTGGCAGAGGATCCCTGCATTGCGGACATCGGTATTCTGGTTTCTCTGGATCCGGTTGCCATCGATCAGGCTTGTCTGGATCTGGTTTACAGCTGCAACGATCCCCGTAAGGATCATCTGATCCAGCGGATTGAATCCCGAAACGGTGTGCTGACCGTAGAGGCTGCAGCGGAACTTGGAATAGGCTCCAGAGAATATGAGCTGGTTGAAGTAGAATAACAAAAACGGGTGTGTTCCGCTGGTAACACACCCGTTTATTTCTTTTTCCCTGAGCGGGGTTTGGCGTGGGCTTTCCACACAGCATATCCCAGCGCACCGCCTAAAACATTCAAGATCAGATCGTCCACATCACAGCAGCCCCGCAAGGTGACCAGCTGGACCAGCTCCACCACCGTCATAACCAGTGTGATGCAAGGAAGGCATGTCCACCATCTTTGCATAGGCTTCCACAGTGCCGGCAGAAAAATGCCCAAGGGGATGAACATTGCCACATTTCCGAAAAGATTCACCACCGCGGCGATCATATTATCGGTATTGTTAACATCTGTCAGCAGGTCGATATACAGCTTGATGGTGTGAAAGGGCCTCAGGTTCATATTCGCGCCCACCTGATCCCAGTAGTCCACACCCTGCGCCACCCTGTCACGATCCAGCAGCAGCCATAGCATGACCGCACTGTATACAAGCAGCAGCGCCAGCAGTCCCTGTCTTCTGGTTTTGTTCATAAGCATCACATCCTGCCTCCATTATATCAGCTGCTTCTGCCGATGGCAATCAAAAAAGCAGGAAAAGAGCCTGCCCCTGAGGGCAGGCTCAAGTTTAAGATCAGGCCTTTTCCAGTGCCAGTGTTTTGGTGGTGGCATCGCAGACCTCACTGGGTCCGAAATACTGGATCGCACCGGGATAGACGAAGCATGTCTCTACAGCCCACTTCTCTCTGTTCTCGGTGAAGTACTTAAAGGGTGCGCCATCCAGCTCCACCAGAGCCTTGCGGATAACAGGCTTATCAGCGCCGTGACGACGCTCGATGTTCATCATCTTGGTGATAGGCATACCGCCGGCGACCCACTCCTCTGCAGGAGCCTGCAGGTTGGAGACCTTGGAAAGGTAGCCGGTGTAGCCGTACTGGATCAGCATGGCAGCATTGTAACCCAGGCTGTAGCAGTAGTCCGCATCAAAGTTACTGGGGAAAGCGCAGCGGCCTTCATAGCCCAGGAAGTGATGCAGAGCAGAGAACTTGCCCTTGTAGGTGCCGTTAGCCTTACGGGCAGCCAGATTGTCCTTGACAAGAGCGGAGAACAGCTTCTCGGACTCGATGAGGGACACCTGCACATTGCCGTGGGGGTCACGCTCCAGGAACAGCTGCTGCTGGATGTTCTCAGGCAGGATGTCGAAGACGGAGAAAGAAGCCTCAGTCAGACCGTTCTTGATAAAGGCATACTTATCGCTCCAGGCGGGCAGCGCATTGAATGCGTCGGCCTTTTCGCCTGCCAGCAGCTCGTTGATCTCTGCGATCAGCACAGAGAACTCAGGAACGAACTCTACGATGCCCTCAGGAATGATGGCAACGCCAAAGTTCCAGCCCTTAGCGGCACGGGCAGCCACGGAATCGGCAATATAATCGGCAATGGCAGCCAGAGACATCTTCTTGGCGGCAACCTCTTCGCCAACCAGGCAGATGTTGGGCTGGGTCTGCAGTGCGCACTCCAGCGCCACATGAGAGGCGCTGCGGCCCATGACCTTGACGAAGTGCCAATACTTCTTGGCAGAGTTGGCATCCCGCTGGATGTTGCCGATGATCTCACTGTAAGTCTTGGTAGCGGTATCGAAACCGAAGGAGCACTCGATATCCTCGTTCTTCAGGTCACCGTCGATGGTCTTGGGGCAGCCGATAACCTGAATGCCGGTGTTGTGGGCGGCGCAGTACTCAGCCAGAACAGCCGCATTGGTATTGGAATCGTCGCCGCCGATGATGACCAGCGCATTGATACCGTGCTTCTTGCAGTTTTCTACCACAATCGCAAACTGCTCCTCGGTTTCCAGCTTGGTTCTGCCGGAGCCAATGATGTCGAAACCGCCGGTATTGCGGAACTGGTTAATATATTCGTCATCAAAGATCACATAGCTATCCTCGATAAGGCCGCTGGGACCGCCCTTAAAGCCGTAAAGCACATTCTCGGGATCGGTAGCCTTCAGGGCATCGTACAGGCCGCAGACCACGTTGTGGCCGCCGGGAGCCTGACCACCGGAAAGAATCACGCCGACGACCTGCTTCTTGGCCTCAGCGGTATTCTGACCCTTCTGGAAGGTGATCTCATTCTTACCGTAGGTATTAGGGAACAGGGCCTTGATCTTCTCCTGATCCGCTACGCTTTCGGTGGCACTGCCGCAGCTGACGCAGATCTCAGAAATGCCGTTTCTGAGCATGCCGGGGAGCTTGGGATTGTACTGGTATCTTGCTTTCTGGAGAGGGGAAAGTTTCATTTAAAAACACTCCTTGCAATTGTTTGTTTTTGTCTCTTTATAGATTATACTCCATTTCCCGGCAAAGGTAAATAGGTATTTCCTATATTTTTCTTTCCGGCGGAATGCTGTGTTTTGGGCAGATTTTCTTGGTTTTTTTGTTTTAACCACCATTATAAATTTGTATTGAAATATGTAAAAAATGTGGTATAATGTTTTCGGTAAAAAAGAATACCCACTTACATAACAGAAAGGAATATTTCAAAATGGCTCTTGTTACTACAACCGAAATGTTCAAGAAAGCCTACGACGGCGGTTATGCCATCGGTGCTTTCAATGTCAACAACATGGAGATCGTTCAGGCGATCACCGAGGCCTGTAAGGAAGAAAAGTCCCCCGTTATTCTGCAGGTCTCCAAGGGTGCCCGTGCTTACGCCAACCACACCTACCTGGTGAAGTTGGTTGAGGCCGCTGTCATCGAGTGCCCCGAAATTCCCATCGCTCTGCACCTGGACCATGGCGACAGCTTTGAGACCTGCAAGTCCTGCATCGACGGCGGTTTCACCTCCGTCATGATCGACGCCTCCTCCAAGCCCTTCGCTGAGAACATCGAGATCACCCGCAAGGTGGTTGAGTACGCCCACGATCATGGTGTTGTGGTCGAGGCTGAGCTGGGCGCTCTGGCCGGCGTTGAGGATGAGGTCAATGTTTCCTCTGACAATGCACACTACACCCGCCCCGAGGAAGTGGAAGAGTTCGTAGCCAAGACCGGCTGTGACTCTCTGGCTATCGCCATCGGCACCTCCCACGGCGCTTACAAATTCAAGCCCGGCACCAACCCCCAGCTGCGCTTTGACATTCTGGAGGAGATTATCAAGAAGCTGCCTGGCTTCCCCATCGTGCTCCACGGTTCTTCTTCCGTTCCTCAGGAATATGTGGAAATGGTCAACACCTACGGCGGTGCCATGCCCGGTGCCATCGGCGTTCCCGAGGAGCAGCTGCGCCGCGCCGCTCAGCTGGCCGTCTGCAAGATCAACATCGACTCCGACCTGCGTCTTGCCATGACCGGCACCATCCGCAAGTTCTACGCCGAGCATCCTGACAAGTTCGACCCCCGTGAGTATCTGAAGCCCGCCCGCGCCAACATCAAGGAGCTGGTCCGCCACAAGCTGGTCAACGTTCTGGGCTGCGCCGGCAAGGCCTGATTCCGCATCCTGTAAGCATTTCAGCCTCCCGCAAAAGCGGGAGGCTTTTTTCTGTAAAAAACCACCGGCTGCAGCCAGCCGGTGGTAATAAGTGGTATTATTTTTTGCACAGATCGTCGGTGGAGATGGCCACCGTATGTTCAATGGGTGCCCAGTGGAATTTCCGGAAGATCGCCGTTACAGCGATGGGCAGGAATGTAAGCATAAATATCGGAAATGTGATCACAGACAAAATCTTCTGTCCGGTGGTGGCATAGATGCGCTTGCGCTCCATGATCATGGTCCAGCCGCCAATAAACAGCATACCGGCATACGCACCGCAAACTGCCAGAGCCAGCGTGATCAAAGTTCCAACCAAACCAGTCATCAGCAATGCCAGTACAATGGAGCAGATACCTGCAAGGATCGACAGGCCATAGCCCCACAGGGTCAAGGTCATAAATTCCAGACAGGACAGGCCCATCCGGCCGCCTCTGAAGATTCCCTTGAGCAGTGCGACTGCATAGCGGAAGGACACCTGCAGACCGCCCTGTACCCAGCGGGTACGCTGTCTCCAAGACTGGCGGAAAGACACAGGTTGCTCATCATACACGATAGCCTCATGGCAATATCCGATCTTCACACCATTGGTGGCACACCAGTTCGTAAACTCGATATCCTCCGTCAGCGTGAAGAATTTCCAGCCGCCCAGACGCTCCAGAATCTGTCTGGTAAAGCCAAAGCCGGTGCCATTGACTGCGCAGCAGCCCCGTGTGATCTGGCGAGAGGCGTTCATATGGCAAGACTCATGAAGATACCACAGACCATAGCCGGAAGTCAGCCAATTCGTTCCAAAATTTTTGGTGTTTCGATAGCCGCAGAACACATTGTATCCCATAGAGGGCATCACATTGATATTGCTGATGTAATCAGCAGTCAGCAGATTATCTGCGTCAAAGACCAGAAATACATCGAACCGGTCAAGGCCGCCATTTTCCCGAATCTGCTCCAGCAGATAGTTCATGGCATAACCCTTGCCGATCTGGGCATCGTTGAATCTTTCGTAAACCACGGCACCACGGGCACGGGCAACTTCCGCTGTGCGGTCGGTACAGTTGTCCGCCACTACAAAAACGGTGACCAGCTCCGACGGATAATCCTGCATACGGATACTGTCCAGCAGGTGCGGCAGCACCGCCTCCTCATTGCGGGCGGCAATCAGAACTGCGTAGCGGCGGGTCTTTTCAGACTCGACCGCTGTCTTTTTTCTAAATAGCGGAATAAAAAGGTAAAAAAACTGATAGCAATAGCACAAGGTCGTCAACGCCATTAGAATCAGGCTGAGAACCTGCAAAACTTTCGTCAATTCAGTCACGACTGTGACTCCTTTCTGTTTGCTTCCCTATCATTGTACACCAAAATACACGTTTCGTCCAGATAAAAATACTGCCAATGTCCTTAAATTTCCTTAAAGATCACTTTTGACAGCACCAAGACAGCAAAATCGGTCATCCTTCTGACACAACGATCTCCCTGAGCTCAAGTCCGGGATTCCGGCGGCAGGTGAAATCAATGGCCCAGTAGCTGGAAAAGACCAGAAGGCTGCGGCCGCGATAATCCTCCAGAAGCTCCGCATCGCTGCCCAGATCCAGATCAGACAGATCGCCGGGATAGCTCTCGATCAGACGGATCTCCTCGTAAGGCAGATTATCCATCCGCAGATCCACACCGTACTCACTCTTCATCCGGTACTGGAACACATCAAACTGCAGCGTACCCACAACACCAACGATGACCTCTTCCATACCGGAATTGGGAACCTTGAAGATCTGGATGGCACCCTCCTGAGCGATCTGCTCCGTGCCCTTGACGAACTGCTTGCGCTTCATGGAGTCTCTGGCAGATACCCGGCAGAAATGCTCCGGCGCAAAGGTGGGAATATCTGCATAGCAGAATTTCTTTCCGGGGACGGTAATGGTATCACCAATGGCGAAAATGCCGGGGTCAAACACACCGATCACGTCGCCGGCATAGGCCTCCTCCACGATCTCCCGCTCTGCAGCCATCAGCTGCTGGGGCTGGGAAAGGCGCATTTTCTTTTTGCCCTGAACATGGTAGTATTCCGTATCCCGCTGGAATTTTCCGGAACAGATACGCATAAACGCCAGACGGTCTCTGTGAGCCTTGTTCATGTTTGCCTGAATCTTGAATACGAAGGCGGAGAAGTCCGAAGAGAAGGCATCCACAGTGCCGCAGTCGGCAACTCTGGACATGGGGGGCGGTGTCAGCTTCAAAAACGCCTCCAGAAAGGGCTCGATACCAAAATTGGTCAAAGCAGAGCCAAAGAACACCGGGCTGAGCTGGCCGCTGCGTACCGCTTCCAGATCCATTTCACGGCCGGCGGAAAGCAGCTCCACATCATCGATCAGCTGCTGTGCCTTCTGCTCGCTGTCCAGAAGCTGGGCGACCTGAGGATCGTACAGATCCACAGCCAGTTTATCCGCCTTCGCCTTGCCGTTGATGCCGGAAAAGAACAGCAGCTGGCTGTTTTCCCGATCATACACGCCCTGAAAATCCTTGCCGGAGCCAATGGGCCAGTTCATAGCATAGGTCTCAATGCCCAGCTCCCGCTCTACCTCATCCAGAAGATCAAAGGGATCCTTTGTCTCCCGGTCCATTTTGTTGACAAAGGTAAAGATGGGAATATGGCGCATAGCACAGACCTTGAAGAGCTTTCTTGTCTGGGGCTCCACGCCCTTGGCGCCGTCAATGACCATGACAGCAGAATCCGCAGCCATCAAAGTGCGGTAAGTATCCTCAGAAAAGTCCTGATGGCCCGGAGTATCCAGAATATTGATGCAGAAGCCGCCATACTGAAACTGCATGACAGAAGAGGTAACAGAAATACCGCGCTGCTTTTCGATCTCCATCCAGTCGGAGGTGGCCGCCCGGGAATTCTTCTTTCCCTTGACTACGCCAGCTTGAGCAATGGCGCCGCCATAAAGCAGGAATTTTTCTGTTAAAGTAGTTTTACCGGCGTCGGGGTGGGAAATGATGGCAAATGTCCGACGGCGGCTGATTTCTTGCTCTAAGGTTGACATAATATCGCTCCTGTTAAGGGAATTCGTCCACAAACTAATACAGTTTACCACATTTTCCCGCAATTTACAAGACCTAATACACAAATCATGCTGTTTTGTCTAAAAAAGCAGGGCACAAAGGACTCCCCCACCCTGATACGGGTGGGGGAAGCATTGTTTAGAACTGGGTGGGTTTTACATGCCAGATCTCCTCGGCATACTGGCGAATGGTGCGGTCAGAGGAGAACTTGGCGCCGGAGGCAATATTGAGCAGACACTTGCGGCCAAAACTCATCCGGTCGGCATAATCCCGGTTTGCCTGCAGCTTGGCATCCATATAGGAAGCGTAGTCCAGCAGTACAAAGTAATGGTCGGCCTTATGCCAGTGGGTGCCGTCCAGCAGGGCGTGGTACAGCTCTCTCTGATCATCATCGGTGGGCACTGTGCCGTCCACCAGAGTATCGATTGCCCGACGCAGGTGGGCATTGGTGTCATAAATACCCCGGGCATAGTAGCTGTCCTTACAGGCGTTGATCTGATCCACAGTGTGGCCGAAGATATACTCGTTTTCCACGCCCGCTTCCTTGGCGATTTCCACATTGGCACCGTCCAGAGTACCCAGAGTCACCGCGCCATTAAGCATCAGCTTCATGTTGCCGGTGCCGGAGGCTTCTGTGCCGGCAGGAGAGATCTGCTCGGAAATATCGGCAGCAGGAATGATATGCTCGGCATAGGAGCAGTTATAGTTCTGAACAAAGACCACCTTCAGCTTATCTGCCACGGCCGGGTCGTTGTTGATCATCTTGGCAATCCGGTTGATGTAGCGAATGATCGCCTTGGCCCGGGCATAGCCGGGAGCGGACTTGGCACCGAAGATGAACGCAGTGGGCTGGAAGTCAGGCAACTCGCCGTTTTTCAGCCGGAAGTAGATATCCACAATGGACAAAGCATTCATCAACTGGCGCTTATACTCATGCAGGCGCTTGACCTGCACATCGAAAATGAAGTCAGGATTCAGCTGCACGCCCTCTTTCTGGGCAATGATCTTGCACAGCTGTTCTTTTTTCTGGCGCTTGACAGCGTTGAACTGACGAACCATATCATCGTCGATCATGGGCTTCAGCTTTGCCAGCCGGTCCAGATCCTTCAGGAAGTCGCCGCCAACCCGGTACTTGATCATCTGGCTCAGCTCGGGATTGCACAGACCCATCCAGCGGCGGGGTGTCACACCATTGGTCTTATTCTGGAACCGGTTGGGGAACGCGGCATACCAATCTTTAAAGCAGTCATCCTTCAGAATCTGGCTGTGAATCTCGGCAACGCCGTTAACATAGGTACCTACATACACGCTGAGGTTTGCCATATGGGCGGTATTGTCCCGGACGATAAACAGGTTGGGATGCTCATAGCGCAGCTTCTCATCGATCCGCAGGATAATATCCACAATCTCCGGCACAACACTGCGCAGCAGATCCAGATTCCACTTTTCCAGTGCCTCGCCCATAACCGTGTGGTTGGTGTAAGAGAAGGTCTTCTGGGCCACCTGGAAGCTCTGCTCAAAATCCATGCCCTCTGCCATCAGCAGACGGATCAGCTCGGGAATGGACATGGCCGGATGGGTGTCATTGAGCTGTACAGCATAGAAATCCGCAAAATGGGACAGATCCGTACCGTGGGCGTTCTTATAAGACCGGAGCATATCCTGCAAGGATGCAGAGGACAGCACATACTGCTGCTTGATACGCAGGCGCTTGCCTTCCCATGTGGAATCGTTGGGGTACAGAACACGGGTGATATCCTCAGCCTTGTTCTTCTGGGTCAGGGCACGCAGGTAGTCCTGGTCGTTAAAGGCGTTGAAATCCAGTTCTTCCTCCGCCTCGCACTGCCACAGGCGCAGGGTGCCCACATTATCTGTACCATAGCCGATAACCGGCACATCATAAGGAACGGCCAGAACCGTATGATCCGGGAACTTCACCTTCACTGTATGGTTATACCGGCGGTAAGACCAAGGATCGCCATACTTGGACCAATCGTCCGCATTCTCCTTCTGGCTGCCATGCTCATCAAAGCTTTGCTTAAACAGACCGAACTTGTAGCGCAGGCCGTAGCCGGACAGGGGGATATTGGTGCTGGCAGCACTGTCCAGGAAGCAAGCCGCCAGACGGCCAAGACCGCCGTTACCCAGCGCAGCATCCTCCACATCCTCCAGAATGGCCAGATCCACACCCTGCTCCGCGAACAGCTGCTTCATCTCATCTAAGATTCCCAGATTATACAGATTGCTGTATACCAGACGGCCGATCAGATACTCGGCAGAGAAGTAATAAGCCTTCCGCTGATGCATACGGGTCCGCTTGGAATTGCTCCAGTTTTCGGAAATAGCCATCATAACCGCCTGACCCAGCGCCTCATGAAGTTCCTGAGGAGTTGCCTCCTTCAAGGACACATCATAGGTATACTTCAGCTGTGCCTGTGTCCACTGCAGAATGTTCAAGCAATTGTAGTTCATATCAAAATTCTCCAATCTTCCATATGGGGGAAATATTTCTTCATCAACGGTCTGCCAACCGACCGTAAAGGGCTGTCATTGCACGGATTTTGCCAGCCAAACCGCCGTTGGTAAAACCATCCCTTGCCCGCCATGTCCAGTTGGCACTGGTCATGGTGCCGGGAGAATTCATCCTGCCTTCGCCGCCCAGATTCAGGTAGTCCTGCATCTGGATCACGCACAGATCCGATACACTGGCGCAGGCTGTGCGGATCACACCCCAAACCAGCCCTTCGGTTTCAGAAAGGTTCATGTATTCTGTGGCATAGGCCACTGCATCCGGGCTTGCGGTTTCAAACCACTGCCGCGTGGTCATATTATCATGGGTGCCGGTATAGCAGACAGAATTAGGGGTGTATGTATGGGGCAGATAGTCCGACGGCTCTCTGGAATCAAAAGCAAACCCCAGAACCTTCATGCCTGGAAAACCGCTTTCATCCCGCATATCCAGAACTTGCTGAGTCAGAAATCCCAGATCCTCCGCGATCAGCTTCAGGTCCGGCAGGCGGCGTTTGACTGTGTTGATAAAATCCATCGCCGGTCCCTTGACCCAGCGGCCATTCTTTGCGGTACTGTCACCATAGGGGACAGACCAGTAGGCCTCAAAGCCCCGGAAATGATCCATGCGGATCACATCATACAGCTTTCCTGCAGCCTCCAGCCGGCGGATCCACCAGTTGTATTCATCCCGCGCCAACACATCCCAGCGGTAGAGGGGGTTTCCCCAAAGCTGACCATCCTCGGTAAAGGCGTCCGGCGGACAGCCTGCCACGCAAACAGGGTCCATCCGCTCATCCAGCTGGAAAAATTCCGGATCACTCCAGACATCTGCAGAATCATACGGCACATAAATCGGAACATCGCCGATAATACGAATATTTTTATCATGGGCATATCTGCGCAGCGCGGTCCACTGCTTGTAGAACTGATACTGCACAAAGCTGTAAAACCGCACCGATTCTTTCAGCTCCTGGCGAGCCTTCCAGACCGCACCCGGATAACGGTATTTCAGCCCATCCTCCCAGGTATACCACGCAGCACCGTCGAATTTCTCCTTCAATGCCATGAACAGAGCAAAATCCGGCAGCCAATTGCTGTTGGCCCTGCAAAACTCCTCAAAATCTGCGCCGCCTTTAAAGCGACTGCAGGCAAGCCGCAAAATATTCAACCGGTTATTGTAAAGCCTGCCATAGTCCACCCGATCCGGCTGCTCCGCCCAATCTATGGAGGAAACCTCCTCTTTTTCCAGAAGTCCCTCGCCGATCAGCGTATCCAGATCGATCAGGTAATAATTTCCCGCATAGGTAGAGCAGGACTGATAGGGAGAATCCCCGTAGCCTGTGGGAGTCAGCGGAAGGATCTGCCAGTAGCGCTGCCCCGCTTCCTCCAGAAAGTCCACAAAGGCAAAGGCCTGCTTTCCCATCGTTCCGACTCCATAAGGTCCGGGAAGGGATGTTATATGCATCAGGATGCCGCTTTCACGCATAGCAACCAAACTCCTTCAGATTATAATGCGCATTCCATTGAATGAAAAACGGCCCGCAATGTTGACAGATTTCTTGCCAATAATTGCCGGTCTGTAAAAAATTCAAACAGCGTCCACGGACACCTGCTGCCATGCAGCTAGCCTGCACTATAAAATCGCATAATAAAAGAGTAATACTTTTTTACCATTTTGTCAAGAAAAACCCTCTGTGCAACCGGTTCTTCCCTTTAAATTTGAGCACATTGCCCATAATTGTATTTTTATACACAGTTTCCCTATCTATTTTCGCACATTCGTATCAGGGCAAAACAGCGCACAAAAAACGGGCCTGCCCGAAGGCAGACCCGTTATGTATTGGGATCAGGCTTCCAGATTGATGCCGGTCTCCTTGCTGAAGACATGGCAGACATGGCCGGAGAAGTCAAACTTCACAGCAGCACCAGCGGACAGAGCAGCAACCTCAGCGCCAGTCATGTTCATGGTGGAAACAACGATAACCACATCGCGGCCCATAGCGGTAACGTGCAGATGGACGGAAGAACCCATCATTTCGCTGACATCGACCTTGGCATCGATACCGGTCTGTGCCAGAGTGATGTGCTCGGGACGGACACCCAGAGTGACATCCTGCTCAGCTACATTGTTAGCAGCCAGCTTAGCCTGCTTTTCTTCGGACAGCTCGACGGTCAGGCAGTCCAGCTTGACAGCGTACTTGCCGTTTTCCTTAACCAGCTTGGCATCAAAGAGGTTCATCTGGGGAGCGCCGATAAAGCCGGCGACGAACAGGTTGTAGGGATGGTTGAAGACCTCCTGAGGAGTACCGATCTGCTGGATAAAGCCGTCCTTCATGATGACGATACGGTCACCCAGAGTCATAGCCTCAGTCTGGTCGTGGGTAACATAGATAAAGGTGGTCTGGATCTTCTCGCGGAGCTTGATGATCTCAGCACGCATCTGGTTACGCAGCTTGGCGTCCAGGTTGGACAGAGGCTCGTCCATCAGCATGACCTGAGGAGAACGAACAATCGCACGGCCGATGGCAACACGCTGACGCTGACCGCCGGACAGAGCCTTGGGCTTACGGGTCAGGTACTGGGTGATATCCAGGATCTCAGCGGCTTCCTTGACCTTCTTGTCAATCTCAGCCTTGGGCAGATGGCGCAGCTTCAGAGCAAAAGCCATGTTATCATAAACAGTCATATGGGGATACAGCGCATAGTTCTGGAAAACCATGGCGATATCACGGTCCTTGGGAGCAACGTCATTGACCAGACGGTCACCGACATACAGCTCGCCTTCGGAGATCTCTTCCAGACCGGCGATCATACGCAGAGTGGTGGACTTACCACAGCCGGAGGGACCGACCAGAACGATAAATTCCTTGTCCTTGATCTCGAGGTTGAATTCCTGAACCGCAACAACACCCTGCTCGGTGATCTGCAGATTGATCTTCTTCTCCTCGTGGTCATCGCCCTTCTTTTTCTTCTTCTTGGCCTGCTTGGCTTCGTCGCCGTTGTGGGGGTAGATCTTCTTGATGTTTTTCAGGGTAACACTTGCCATAGTTGCACGACTCTAAGCACACCGAATCCTCGCGTATGCTCTCACCTGCGCCGGGTAAAACAACGCAGATATTACGACAGGTCTCCACACTGCCGCACCGTGAGTCCGACGGTTTTTTTATCCTCCTTTTTTGGTGAACATCGCCTATTTTGTGGAGTAGGCGCAATCCACCTAGATACACACATGATACCATATTTGTCCATATTCTTCAATGGTTGTTTATTACAGTTTTTGCCCGTGAAAATTGGTGATTTTGTCAATAGTGCTTTATTAAATACGGAAGCCCTGTTCTGTCAGCTCCAGACGGCAGCTATAATAAGCAGTCATCGCTTTTTCCAGACTTGCAATGTCCTCTACCCCTGCTGTTTCATAGCAGGAATGCATAGCAAGCTGGGCAAGGCCAATGTCCACCGTGGGCACAGACACATGGCCCAGGGAAATATTGCCCAGAGTAGATCCACCGGGAATATCCGCCCGGTTACAGTAGGTCTGGGCGGAAACGCCTGCCTTTTCGCAGATCTTCCGGAAAACCGAGGCGGTCAGACCGTCGGTGGTATAGCGCTGATTTGCGTTAAACTTAACGACCACGCCGCCGTTCAGAACGGGGGCATTTGCGGCATCCGCCAGCTCCGGATGGTTGGGATGAATAGCATGGGCATTGTCAGCCGATACCATAAAGGAGCCTGCACGCATCTGCTCCATATTCAGGCCCTTTGCCCGGCAGATCCGCAGCAAAACACTTTCCAGAAGGTCAGAGGCCGCACCCTGCACGGAGGATGAGCCCACCTCTTCGCTGTCAAAAACGCACACCACAGGGATACTGTCTGTATCCTCAGCACACAGGAAACCCTGCACGCAGCCCCAGGCACACTCCAGATCATCCAGTGCGGCAGAGGAGATAAACTCCTCCTTCAAGCCCCAAATCGTAGCTTTCTGGCGGATATACAGGTACAGGTCATGACCCAGAATCTTGCCGCCCGCTGTCTCCTCCAGTAATGTCCAGAGGCCGCCCTTGGCATCCTTTCCGCCAAGCAGTGGCAGAGTATCCACCGCAGGATTCCACTTGTATCCGTCATTGGCCTGCCGGTTCATATGGATGGCCACATTGGGGATCAGCAGCAGATCCCGATCAATATCAACGAGCCTGCTCCGGACCCCTTCCTCCGTTTCCACCATGACCCGTCCCGCTATGGACAACGGGCGATCCAGCCAGGGCGCCATCAGCATACCGCCGTACTTTTCTGTGGCCAACCGGGTGTAAGTACCGGAAAGCTCCCCGTTCTCCTTAACCTTAAAGGTGGGGCGGTCAGAATGGCTGGCACTCATCAAAAAACCTCTGGGTGCCTGCTGCGGAATCCGGAAAGCGATGACCGCAGTGCCGCCCCGGGTCAGATAGTATTTTCCACCGGGCTGCAGCGCCCACTCCCCCGCCTCGCTGAGGCAGGTATAGCCGGCATCTTTTAATACATTCACCAGATAATCTGCTGCATGATAAACGCTGTGGGCAGCATCCAAAAACGCCATCAGGGCCTCGGTTCGCTTATCCATTTCTCGATCCTCCATATGGTCTGTTACCGCTCTGCCAGCTGACAGAACAGATCGATCTGATCTGCAATGGTCTGCAGGGCTGCCCGCCAGAAATTCTTGTCCGTCAGGTCAATGCCCGCCACCTTTGCCGTATCCTCCGCTGTAGCCACAGGCGTGGTATACAGCAGTTTCTTATACTTGGGCACAAAAGCCTCACCCTCGGCAAGGTACTGGGCATACAGTCCCCGGGCGAACAAGCCGCCGAAGGCATAGGGGAAATTATAGAAGGTAGGACCGTAATAGTGGCCCTTGCAGACCCACATAAAGGGATGCATGCAGCTGTGATCCAGTCCGTCACCGTAGGACTGTTTCTGCGCCTCGGTCATAAACGCGCACAAAGCATCGGCATTCATAAACTTCTCTTCCCGATTTTCAAAGACCATTGCCTCAAAACGGAAGCGGGAATAGATGTCGCAGATGATCTGGGTGGCATCCTGAAGCTGAGATTCGATCAGTGCCAGCCGCTCATCATCAGACTGGGCCGCCTGAATGGCCGCCGCCATGACTACGCATTCGTTGAAGGTAGAGGCCGTCTCCGCCACAGGCATGGAATAGTCCTTGTTCAGGGGGCGGTGGTTCTGGATGCACTGATTGTGGAAGGCGTGGCCAAGCTCATGGGCCAGCGTCACCACATCGGTAAACTGTCCGTCAAAATTCGTCAGGATCCGACTCTCGTTCAGGCACTCCACGCCGGCGCAGAAAGCACCGCCGCTCTTGCCGTCCCGGGGATAGAAGTCGATCCACGCCTCGTCAAATGCGCGGCTGACCATCTGGGCAAGCTCACTGTCAAAGGTAGAAAACAGCTTCACCAGCAGATCCCTTGCTTCCTGGGTAGTGTATTTGGTGCCGGCATTGCCCATGGGCGCAAACAGGTCATACCAGGGCAGACCGTTTTCATGACCCAAAGCCTTTCCCTTGGCCTTCAGATACTGCCAGAACTTAGGCAGATACTCATCCATGGCACCCAGCATGGCATCCAGCGTTTCCCGCTTCATGTCGGAATGCTTCAGTGTCCGCTCCAGAGGGGATGCGTAGCCACGGAGCTGGCAGTCGGAAATGGTCTCCAGCTTGATGGAGTTCAGTGCAAAGGCAACGCTGTCCTTGATCCTGTCATAGCAGGCGATCTCTGCTTCATAAGCTGCCTTACGGACCGCGCCGTCGGGATCGTAGGCAAGGTTGCGGATGGCAGACAGGTTAGTAATCTTGCCGTCATACTCCACGGGCACGGTGCTGGTCAGATATCCCTGCAGATCGCTCCAGGCGTTGCCGCCGGACAGCTGCATTCTGGCCATGATGGCCTCGCCCATGCCGGGCAGCAGATAACGACTGGACTCGGCCATTTTGCTGAACATAAAGCGGTAATCTTTCAGCTTGTCGTCAGCTTCCACCAGTTCCATCAGATTGGGGAGCTTGGATGCCCAGTCCTTAAATGCCGCCTCCGGCGCAGCCATACCGCTGTAAACCGCCATCAGCCGGCCCAGCTGGGATGCCGCCTCCGGATCCCGCGTATTGCCGGACTGGCGCAAGGACGCATACAGCCCCAGCTTGCCCGCCAGAGCGCTGAGCTCCTCTTCCATGTCGATGCCCTGACGCAGAGCTGCAGCAGGCTCTGCCTGGGAAAGCGTTGCAGCAAAGGCAGTAAATTGTGCCAGCTTTTCCTTTGCCACGGCAAGGTCTGCCTCATAGGCAGGATCGTCAAAACCCTTGTAGATCGGGTCTAAGTTCCACACTTCGTTCATGGTATGTACCTCCCACAAATTTATATGTATACATTTTACACCAAGGCAGCCGCGCCGTCAACCGCCGTATTCAAACATTCCCCACCCCTTTCCCCCGCTTTCTATCGCTTATGTGCCCCGGTTCTGCATTTTTTACTTTTCCTCTCTTTCTGGAATAATTTGTCAAAAAAGTTTTTTAATCACACAATTTCTGTCGGATTTGCGCCACTTTTGGCGAACGATTGTTTCGGTTTTTCCTTGCAAAAAATGATGCATTATGCTATGCTTATTTCGTCGCACACGGCAGATAAATGCCGTGATCAACGGGGAATTTTATCTTCATATGACAGGAGAGGAAGTTATGGATAATCGTACCACCGTATTCATCGCAGACAGCGCCGAAGAATTCTGCGCCAGTCTGTCCGCCGCCCTGCTGCATGCTGACGGGTTTCATGTAGCAGGCACCGCAAATGATGGGGAGCAAACCATCCGCATGGTAAACTCTTTGAAGCCGGATGTTCTGGTTCTGGATCTGATGCTGGCGAAACAGGACGGCATCGCCGTACTCAAGGCCATATCCACCATGGACAAGCGGCCTGTGATCCTGGCTACATCCGGTTTTGTAACAGACTATGTGGCATCTGCCGCCGCCAACCTGGGCGCCCGGTATCTGATGCTGAAGCCCTGCGATATGGCAGCATTGGTAGAGCGGCTGGAGGAGATCCGCGGCGGTGAGAATCTGCGTTCACAGGCAGCTCAGCGCACAGGCACAACCAATATCGAAGCCATGGTCACCGGCATCATTCACGAGATCGGCGTTCCCGCTCACATCAAGGGCTACCAGTATTTAAGAGAAGCCATCATCATTGCTGTCAATGACATGGATGTGATCAACGCCATCACCAAGGTGCTCTATCCCCAGGTGGCAAAAACATTCCAAACCACCCCCAGCAGAGTCGAGCGCGCCATCCGCCACGCCATCGAAGTGGCCTGGGACCGGGGCGATCTGGATACCCTCCAGCGCTTCTTCGGCTATACCGTCAGCAACACCAAAGGCAAGCCCACCAATTCTGAGTTTATCGCCCTGATTGCAGACAAGCTTCAGCTCCAGTTAAAGTCCACACAAGTGGCTAATTTCTAAAGAAATTGTTGCATTTCTCCTTTATAGTGTTATAATAAGCAAAAATTATTAGAAGGAGCAAATGCGTATGGTATCGAAAACTGTGGATGATTCCCGTGCAGAAACCGTTCATATTGTGCGGCCCAACCATTTAAATGGAGCGAACCGTCTCTTCGGCGGCATTTTGATGCAATGGATCGACGAGGTGGCAGGTATCGTTGCAAAAAGACATTCCATGTGCAATGTTACAACTGCCTCTGTGGACAATCTGACCTTCCTGCACGGTGCTTATCAGAATGATATGGTGGTCATTACAGGCAAGGTGACCTGGGTCGGCTCCACCTCCATGGAGGTCTGCGTGGACACCTATGTAGAAACCCTCAGTGGCAAGCGAGACCGGATCAACAACGCCCATTTTATGATGGTAGCGCTGGACGAAAACAACAAGCCCGTGCAAGTGCCAAAGCTGATTTTGCAGACCGAGGAGGAGAAACTGGCCTGGGCTCACGGCGAGGAACGGAAGCGGATCCGCAATCAGCGCAGAGTGACCAAACTGGACGGGATCTAAGCATGTCATGCTTCCATCCCGAAAACAGTTGTCTTATCGGAAAATAAAAGCACCGCACCTGAGGATCTTTCAGGTGCGGTACTGTTTTTTGCTGAGTGATTCTGCAGCTTCGCAAATTTCTCCGTCTTTCAGAAGCAGCCGTTTGCTTCTGCTCTGCATTTTAATATCTCATGATTTTTCACATTGACAGTACGGGGAAATCTTACTATAATTAGGTTAGCGAAGTATGGTCCATTTTGGACCGCTCGCTCCAGTATCATCGTATTATTTGGCTGCACAGCAGCCTCAGGAGGTAAAAAAATGGATGTATTAAGCAGACTGGCTAACGCCGGTGTTGTCCCTGTAGTCGTTCTGGATGATGCCAAGGATGCCGTTCCCACTGCCAAAGCCATGGTGGCCGGCGGTATTGACGTCATGGAGATCACCTTCCGCACCGCCGCTGCCCCCGACAGCATCAAGGCCGTTGCTGAAAACTGCCCGGATATGCTGGTAGGCGCCGGCACGATTCTGAATCTGGAGCAGTGCAAGCTGGCTGTCCAGATGGGCGCGAAGTTCATCGTTTCTCCCGGTTTTGATGCACAGGTGGTTGGCTGGTGTATCGAAAACGGCATTGCCGTTACCCCCGGCTGCGTCACCCCCACAGAGATCACCGCTGCTGTCAATATGGGCCTGAAGGTGGTCAAGTTCTTCCCCGCCAATGTTTACGGCGGCCTGAACGCCATGAAAAACCTGTCTGCTCCCTTTGTTGGTGTGAAGTTCATGCCCACCGGCGGTGTCAACGCAGGCAACCTGCGGGAGTATATCGACGCTCCCTTTATCCACGCCGTAGGCGGCAGCTGGGTATGCCCCAAGGCTGACATTGCTGCCGGCAACTTTGAGAAGATCACGAAGCTTTGCGCCGAAGCCCGTCAGGCTGCTTTCGGTTGATCCCATACTACTTAACAAACGAAAGGATAGATTATCATGCCCAGAATTATTACCTTTGGCGAGCTGATGCTCCGTCTGCAGCCTTACAACTATGAGCGCTTTGTCCAGTGTGACCATGTGGAATTCACCTTTGGCGGCGGCGAAGCCAATGTGGCCGTTTCTCTGGCTAACTACGGTCTGGATGCTGCTTATGTCACCAAGCTGCCCACCCACTCCATCGGTCAGGCCGCTGTGAACAGCCTGCGCCGCTACGGTGTCGACACCTCCCTGATCGTTCGCGGTGGCGAGCGCGTCGGTATCTACTTCAACGAAAAGGGCGCTTCTCAGCGCGGCAGTGTCTGCATCTATGACCGTGCCCATTCCGCTATCCAGAAGGCCAGCGCCTCTGATTTCGACTGGGACAAGATCTTTGAGGGCGCCGACTGGTTCCACTTCACCGGCATCACCCCCGCTCTGGGCCCCAATCTGGTGCAGATCTGCAAGGACGCCTGTAAGGCTGCCAAGGCCCGGGGCATTAAGATCTCCTGCGATCTGAACTACCGTGGCAAGCTGTGGACCCGTGCGGAAGCCCGGGAAGCCATGACTGAGCTGTGCCAGTATGTGGATGTCTGCATCTCCAACGAGGAAGATGCCAAGGACGTTTTCGGCATCGAGGCTGAGGCCACCGACATTTACGCCGGTGAACTGAACCACGAGGGCTACAAGTCCGTTGCCAAGCAGCTGGCTGACAAGTTTGGCTTTGAAATGGTTGCTATCACCCTGCGGGAATCCCACTCCGCTTTCGACAATGGTTGGAGCGCTATGCTGTACAATGTCAAGGATAACGAGTACTGCTTCTCCAAAAAGTATGATCTGCACATCATCGACCGCGTTGGCGGCGGCGACAGCTTCGGCGGCGGCCTGATCTACAGCCTGCTCACCGGCAAGTCCACCCAGGCTGCTGTTGAATTCGCAGTTGCCGCTTCCGCTCTGAAGCACTCCATCGAGGGCGACTACAATATGGTCACCGTTGCTGAGGTAGAGAAGCTGGCCGGCGGCGACGGCTCCGGCCGTATCCAGCGCTAAGAGGAGGCTCTTATGGAAAACAAAGAGCTGCTGCAGGAAGAAGAGCTGTCCAACATTCTCACTTTGACCGACGAAGCCGGCAACGATGTGGATTTTGAGTATCTGGACAGTGTGGACTATGAGGGAAAAGAATATCTGCTTCTGATGCCTGTGGATGAGCTGGCTACGGAAGTGATCATTCTGGAAGTCGAGCCTGTGGATGAGGAGACGGAAAACTACCGCTCCGTAACAGACGAAGCCATTCTGAACGCAGTCTACGGCATCTTTAAGGAACGCTACAAAGACGTTCTGACCTTTGAAGACTAACAAAAAAGTACGCAGCCAACAGGCTGCGTACTTTTTTACTTTTCTGTGGGATTTGTGCGGTAGCGCAGGGGCTGGCTTTCAATGCTGACCCGGGTTCCGGGAGCAACAGAGCTGGTAATAAAGGCGCTGGCGCCGATCACACTGTCTCTGCCGATCACTGTCTCGCCGCCAAAAATGGAGGCATTGGCATAGATGGTCACATTATCCTCAATAGTGGGATGGCGCTTCTTGCCCCGCAGGCTTTGACCGCCCCGGGTGGAAAGGCCGCCCAGCGTTACGCCCTGATAGATCTTGACCCGCTCACCAATGACCGTGGTCTCACCAATGACCACGCCGGTGCCATGGTCAATAAAGAAGTGAGCACCAATGGTTGCGCCGGGATGGATATCGATACCGGTCACGCTGTGGGCATGCTCCGTCATCACTCTGGGGATCACCGGTACATTCAGCGTATAAAGCACATGGGCAAGTCGGTACACCATAATGGCAAACAGACCAGGGTAGGAGAAAATGATCTCCCCGTTTCCGGTGGCCGCCGGGTCACCGGCGTAGGCTGCCTGCAGATCGGTCTGCACCAGCTCCCGCACCTTGGGCAGCTGACCAAAGAAGGAAATGCAGATCTGCTCACCCTGGTTCTGGGCCTGAGACTCCTCCACACCGGTCCCCTGCAAGACCAGCGCGATCTGGTGGCTCAGATTGAACATCACATCTTCAATGAGCATAGACAGATTGTGTCTTGCATTGTAGACCTGGTAATTCTTATCCCGAAAATAGCCGGGGAATACGATCCGGCGCAGCTTGGCAATAATATCAATAATGATCTCCCTGTCCGGCTGGCGGAAAAGATCCATCTGGTCAATGTCCCGCCTGTGGCGGTAATCCTCCAGAATGGAATCCACCACGCCCTCGATCTGCTGCTGCAATGACTCCATAGCCTTCGCCCCCTTGTTTTTTATGGTTATACCACAAGCCGGAGGCAAAGTCAATCGATAAGCGTCATTGACACCGACCCCACCCTCATATATAATCATCACAGGAGGTGCATCCTATGGCCATCTATTCATCCATGGAACAACTAATCGGCGCAACGCCTATGCTGGAGCTGTGCAATATTACAGAGCAGGAGCATACCTGCGCGCGGATTCTTGCCAAACTGGAATTCTTTAATCCCGCAGGCTCTGTGAAAGACCGTCCTGCCAAAAAAATGCTAGACGAGGCAGAAAAACAGGGGCTTATCCGCAAAGGATCTGTTATTATTGAGCCGACCTCCGGCAATACCGGCATCGGGCTTTGTGCTGTGGCTGCTGCCAGAGGGTATCAGGCTATGATTGTCATGCCCGAAAGCATGAGTATAGAGCGCCGGCTGCTTATGGCCGCCTATGGCGCAAAGGTAGTTCTCTCCCCTGCTGACAAGGGAATGGCAGGCGCCATTGAAATGGCAGAGCAGCTGCAGCAATCCATTCCCGGCAGCTTCATCCCCCAGCAGTTTGAAAACCCCGCCAACCCTCAGGCCCATTTTGAAACCACCGGTCCGGAGATCTGGGAAGATACCAAAGGGAATGTGGATATCCTTGTGGCAGGCATCGGCACAGGCGGCACCATTACCGGTATCGGAAAGTATTTGAAGAGTAAAAACAGTGCGATCCGCATTGTGGGCGTAGAGCCTGCTGCTTCCAATATTCTCTCCGGCGGCAAGGCAGGATCCCACGGCATTCAGGGCATCGGAGCAAACTTCATTCCCGAAATACTGGATACAGCACTTCTGGATGAGGTGATCCCGGTCCGGGATGAGGATGCTCTGGAAACGGCCCGCCGGATGGGCAAGACCGAGGGGCTTCTGATAGGCATTTCTTCCGGCGCTGCCCTGTGGGCCGCTGTTTTTCTGGCAAAGCAGGAGGAAAACGCAGGCAAGACCATTGCTGTCATCCTGCCGGATTCCGGGGAACGGTATCTTTCTTCCGGATTATACACATAACAAAAAGCTGTTGCGAAAATCGCAACAGCTTTTTTAATTAATCTTCAATTCGCCGGATCTGAGCGCCCAGAGCCGTCAGCTTATCGATCAGTTTTTCATAGCCCCGCTCCACATAGTGGATATTCTTTACCCATGTAGTGCCTTCTGCCGCAAGGCCCGCGATCACCAGCGCCGCGCCTGCCCGCAGATCGTTGGCAGAAACCGTTGCGCCGTAGAGCTTCTCACTGCCGGTAACAATAGCAGTTTTTCCGCTGATCTGAATGTCCGCACCCATGCTCTCCAGTTCTGAGCAGTAGCCGAAAAATCGGGTCTCATAGACGCTTTCCGTCAGCCGGCTGACGCCGGAGGCAATAGACATACACACGCAGATCTGCGCCTGCATATCCGTGGGGAAGCCGGGATAAGGACGGGTCTTTACGGTGGCATGCCGCAGGCGACCATTGCTGCGAATCCGGATGGCGTCATCGTAATCGATGATCTCCGCTCCCATTTCCGCCAGCTTGGAGGTGATGCACTCCATATGCTTGGGGATCACATTCTTCACAAGAATGTTGCCCCCCGTGGCAGCCGCTGCTGCCAGATAGGTGCCGGCCTCGATCTGATCGGGGATGATGGCATATGTGCCGCCCTTGAGGGACTCCACGCCACGGATCTTCACCGTATCTGTACCGGCGCCGGAAACATGGGCACCCATGGTATTCAAGAAGTTAGCAAGATCCACAATGTGGGGCTCTTTTGCGGCGTTTTCGATGACCGTCTGACCGGGGATCAGCACTGCCGCCAGCATAATATTCACCGTTGCGCCTACACTGACCACGTCCAGACTGACCCGGTTGCCGCAAAGGCCGTTGGAACCGGGCTGCAGCGCCACATAATCATCTGTTTCCTCCACATCGGCACCCAGAGCGGCAAAGCCCTTGATATGCTGGTCAATAGGACGGGAGGCAAAATTACAGCCGCCGGGAAGCGCCACATGGGCCTTTCCAAACCGGCCCAGAAGTGCGCCCATCAGGTAATAGCTGGCACGCATTTTCCTCACTAGTTCCTGCTGAGGGCAGGTGCTGGTAACATCGGTGCAATCGACCAGCACCACACCCGGTTCTGTGGTGTCGATTTTTGCGCCCATGCCCTCCAGAATGGAGAGCAAGATCCGGACATCAGAAATATCCGGAACATTTTCAATTCGACACTGGCCGCTGACCAGAAGTGCCGCAGGCAAAATAGCAACGGCCGCATTTTTCGCTCCGCTGATGGTAACTGTACCGTTCAGGGGGGTGCCGCCGTGAATCTCATATCGTGCCAAGGATGATCCTCTCCTTGCGAAAAATTGGAATTACAACCCTGTTTGAGTATTATACCATAATATCTTCATTCTGTAAAGAACTAAATCAGCCCAGCTTTCGCAAGCCCTTTGGATAATGGTTCTTCAGCTGCTGCCCATCGCCCTTGCCCCAGCCAAGAGAAAATCCTCCCACGGTCACAAGGCACCAGCCCTTAACATTGCTTTGCAGTACATTGCCCCGCAGATAGGCATCCACTTCCCTGCCGTCCGGCTGCAAATGCACCACTGTGCGGCAATCTTTCAACCACAGCGCCAATGCATGGGCTGGCTCAAAGCGGTCCTTTTTCACCTCGCCCAGCTCCAGACCGGGGCGCAGCACCTTCAGTCCCCGCAGATCCGGCATATCCGCAGGCACCCAATACAGTCCCCTGCCAAAGGTAAGGGCCCTGCCCTCGGGAAGCTCGATCTGAAGATCCTTAGCAAAGGCCATCCATTCCTTTGGAAGCTTTTCTCCTGCCGGTATGGAATGGTCTTTCTCATCTGCTTCTTTTTTCCGCAGCACCGCGGCAAAATGCCCCTCGCCAAGCAGCTTATGGGGCCACATCCGGTAAGTACCGTTTTCCCCGGCAACAAACCAGGGAGCATATACAGGATCCGGCTCAAATTCAGGATGCTCTTTTAGAAACGCCGCCACGGCCAGTTCGTTTTCCTCCGGTGCGAAGGTGCAGGTGGAATATACCAGCCGCCCACCCGGTCGCACCAGCTGGGCGCCAGAATGGAGGATCTCCGCCTGCCGTCTGGCACACATCTGTACTGTTTCCGGACTCCAGTCCGTCACCGCGGCCTCTTCCTTGCGGAACATGCCCTCGCCGGAGCAGGGTGCATCAATGAGTACACGGTCAAAAAAGCCCTCCAACCGCTCTGCCAGACGCTGGGGATGCTCATTGGTAACCAGCGCGTTGGAAATGCCCATGCGCTCAATATTTCTGGACAGCACCGCTGCCCGCTTGCTGTTCCATTCATTGCAGAGCAAAAAGCCTTTTCCGCCCATGCGCCCTGCAATCTGGGTGGATTTCCCTCCGGGCGCGGCACACAGGTCGCAGATCCGCTCATCGGGCTGGGGATCCAGAAGCTGCACCGGCGCCATAGCGCTGGCTTCCTGTAAATAATATACGCCTGCCTCGTGGTAAGGGTGCAGACCTGGCCGGCTGGTGCTGTCATAGTAATAGCCCATAGGCTCCCAGGGCACCTGCCCGCCCACAAAAGGAAGCTCCGGCTGACCCTTCATAGGATTAAAGCGCAGCGCCACCGCTCTGGGCCGCTCCAGGCTTTCCAAAAACGACGGGTATTCCTCTCCCAGCTGTGCTTTCATTCTATCTAAAAATTCCTGCGGCAGCATAGCAGCCCTCCTTCCTTTTTTAATCATCATACCACACAGGCGGAAAAAAGCCAACCGTTTCCGCGCCGGATCGCAGAATTTCTCCGCTTTTTTTCCTGCACCCCTTGCATTCAGGCGCTTTTTGCAGTAAAATAAAAATGAACAACTATGGCAGCATTGCTGCTGAAAATGAAGGAGTGTCATTTACAATGTCTATGGAAGTTTTAGTAGAAACCTCTGCCCGCCATCTGCATGTTACCCAGGAAGTTCTGGAGACCCTGTTTGGCAAGGGCTATGAGCTGACCAAGAAGAAGGACCTGTCCCAGCCCGGCCAGTACGCCTGCGCTGAGCGCGTGGATGTTGTCGGCCCCAAGAAGACTCTGGCCGGTGTTTCCATTCTCGGACCTGTCCGCCCCGAAACTCAGGTGGAGCTGTCCCTGACCGACGCCCGTTCCATCGGTGTAGCCGCTCCCGTCCGGGAGTCCGGTGATATTGCCGGTTCCGGTGCCTGCAAGCTGGTAGGTCCCTGCGGCGAGGTAGAGATCTCTGAGGGTGTTATCGCTGCCAAGCGTCACATCCACATGACCACCGCCGATGCCGAGCGCATGGGTCTTGCTGACAAGCAGATCGTCTCCGTGCAGGTTGCCTGCGGCAACGGCCGCGACCTGACCTTCGGTGATGTGGTCGTCCGTGTCAGCGACAAGTACGCGCTGGCTATGCACATCGATACCGACGAGTCCAACGCCGGCTGCATCGCTCCCAACACCATGGGAACCATCATTAAGTAAGCTACATACGAGAAAAAGACCGCCTTTTCAGGCGGTCTTTTTTGTAAACTCAGGGCGTGGCACATAGCAGATGGACAAAGCGGCGCAGGAAAACCTGCGCCGCTTCCAATTTTTTTAGGATCAATCCTCGTCCTTCTGGGCTGCCTCGATGATCTTGGCCTGATTTGCCTTGGGCACTTCCTCGTAACGCTCAAAGCGCAGAGTGAAGGAGCCTCTTGCCTGTGTCATAGCCCGCAGGTCAATGGCGTAGCTGCCCATTTCTGCCATGGGAACTTCCGCTTCCACTACGGTATTGCCATCGTTATCGGGGTTCATGCCCATAACGCGGCCGCGGCGCTTATTCAGGTCGCCGATCACATCGCCCATGTAGCTGTCGGGAATAGTAACAGCCAGCGCGCCAATGGGCTCCAGCAGGGTGGGCATTGCGTTGGGCATTGCCTCCTTATAGGCCAGGATGGCAGCCAGCTTAAATGCCATTTCGTTGGAGTCAACAGGGTGATAGGAGCCATCATACAAAACTGCCTTCAGGCCGACCATGGGATAGCCTGCCAGAGGACCCTTCTGAACTGCTTCCTGAATGCCCTTTTCAACAGCGGGATAGAAGTTTCTGGGAACGGAGCCACCGAAGACTTCCTCAGCGAAGATCAGCTCATCCTGCTCCTCCTGGGGCTCAAAGCGGACCCAGACATCACCAAACTGACCGGAACCGCCGGTCTGCTTCTTGTGACGGCCGTGAGCCTCTACCTTCTTCTTGATCTTCTCGCGGTAAGCGACCTTGGCGGGGCTGAGGACAGCTTCCACACCAAAACGGCTCTTCAGCTTGGCAACCAGAACATCCAGCTGCTGATCGCCGGCGCCGGACAGCACCAGCTGTCTGGTTTCCGCGTTGTTATACAGATTGAAGGAGGGATCTTCCTCGTTCAGGCGGTTCAGGCCGGTACCGACCTTTTCTTCCTGACCCTTGACCTTAGGAGCAATGGCCACGCTGTAGCAGGGCTCTGCGTAGGGGATCTGCTTCAGGCTGACCACCTTTCTGGGATCGCAGAGAGTATCGCCGGTCTTGACCTTGTCCATCTTGCCAATGGCGCCAATATCACCGCAGGTCAGTGTCTTGACCTCGGAGTTCTTCTTGCCGCACATGGTGTAAAGTCTGCCCAGCTTCTCGGTCTCGCCGGTGCGGGAGTTGACCAGAGTGGTATCGGAAGTGATCTCGCCGGACAGGACCTTAATGAAGGAGTACTTACCGTACTGATCGGAAACGGTCTTCCAGACAAATGCAGAGGGAACACCACCGGGGGAGACTACGAATTCCTCGGTAGTGCCATCGGCCAGAGTGGCCTTATGGTAGTTGCCCTGAACAGGGTTGGGCAGCAGATCGATAATGTGATCCATCAGCATCAGGCTGCCAAGGCAGGTAATGCCGGAGCCACAGAGCACCGGGAACAGGCTCAGCTCGCTGACGCCCTGGTGCAGACCCTTGATCATTTCAGCATAAGTAAAGTCTTCACCCTCGAAGAAGCGGTCCATCAGTTCCTCATCGGTCTCTGCAACAGCTTCCTTCAGCGCATCGTTAAACTCTTCGATGACGGAGAGCTTGTCTTCGGGAACAGCAACTTCCACTCTCTTGAGCTTCTGCATCTCATAGGCGCGCTTGTTCAGCACATCGATGATGCCGGTGATCTTCTTGGAGGAATCCCAAATGGGAACGACAACAGGAGCGATCTTGTTGCCATACTTCTCACGCAGGGCCTCAAAGGTGGCATTGTAGTCGGAGTTTTCCTCGTCTACCTTGGAAATGTAGATAAAGCGGGGCATGTTCCGCTCTTCACAGTATTTCCATGCCTTCTCAAAGCCAACGGTAATGCCATCCTTGGCGGAACAGATGATAATGGCAGCGTCCGCGGCGCGGAGGGCTTCCATCACGGCACCGGAGAAGTCAAAGCCGCCGGGGGTATCCAGCACATTGATCTTGCAGTTATGATACTCCAGAGGAACCACTGCGGTGGAAATGGAAATATTGCGGCGGATCTCTTCGGGATCAAAGTCACAAACGGTGTTGCCGTCGGCATTTTTGCCCATACGGTCAATGGCACCGGTCATGTAAAGTAAGCTCTCTGCCAGAGCAGTCTTGCCGCTGCCGCTATGGCCCAGCAGACAGATGTTACGGATCGCGTTGGCTGTGTACATGGTAATCAAATCTCCTTTCGGGAAGGCTTTTGCCCTCCTCTGCTTGCAGTCGGGTGCATTGCACCACAATAAAGACATTATACACGAAAGAATGCAAGATTTCAATGCCCAATTTCGTCAAGTTGTAAAATTGGTGAAATCGGCAGGCGGACATATGCCCATCTGTGCAAAACACACAAAAAACGCCCATCTTCATCCACCGTTCTTACCGGCCGATTTGGCAATTATACAAAAACCCGGCGCGCCGCATTTGCAGCACGCCGGGTTCATTTTTACACAGATCTGGTCCACTCGGTGATGAGCAGGCCGGGAATCATCCAAATCAGTTCATACAGCAAAACATTGACAGGGGTCAGCAGGTTTTCCGCGCCCACAATGCCCAGCAGCAGCATGATCACAAGGCCGAGAATACCGCCCAGCATATGCACAGCTACGCCGGCAATGCTGGCACCTCGCAGCGCACGGGCACCGGTAACAGCATAGGCCGCGCCGGCCAGTCCCTCCCGGGTCATCAGCGCCAAAGCAGGTGCTCCCTCCTCCGGCTGGCAATCGCGGATCTCCTCCCGGGTCTTCCGGTCAGGGAATACCATCCGACGGGTATTGACACCGAATTTTCCCCGCAGGAAGCTCTCTGTCAGCATGAAATCGCCGCCGGTAAGCACCGGAGTCAGCTTGCGGTAGGCGCACAATGTGGTAATGCCTGCCGCCGCAGATTTGGTTTTTGTATAGGTAATGGCAAATACGCCGCAAAGCTGCCCATCAATGGCCACATAAATCGCCTGATTGACCTTTGTGCCCTGAGGCATTTCCACACCCATGTCCTGCATAAAGGACAGGGTTCCTGCCAGCACCGCCTCTTCATTGATCACCGCGCCAATACCGCCGGGATAGCTGCGAAGCCCCTCCGCCTCATAGTGGTATCCGTTGCGGCTTTCCAGCAGCTGGTTAAACAGCGGCACCATACCTCCGCCGCCGGCAGCGATCAGCGCTGCGGCATAGGCAACCACCTCGTCCGGATTTTTCCGCCCGTAAAACTTAACACCGTTCATTTTCGCAGCGCCGGAGGGGAACAGATCCTCATCCTGCACCGGGAAAACCGCATTTCTGCTGAGCTGTCTGACACCCTGCCAGCCGCAAAGCACCGTTCCCACTCTGTGAAGCCGGCGCTCCAGAATGGCCATAGGCCGGGTGGTGGCAATATACGCAGAAGGAGGAACCGCCACCAGAAGTGCCGCGGCGAACGCCTGCAGGCCGGTGCTCATACTATCACGCACCCCTGCAACGATACCAATGGCCAGACTTACCACCAGCACTGCCAGCGCGTAAATGGACATGCATTTTTCCGCACCGGAGGATGTCTTGTAGGTATCCATGAAATCCTCTACCTGACCCTCTGCCCGGACAAAGCCGGTCCTGCCCTCATGGCAGTCTTTCACCGCCACAAGGCTGTCCAGACGGATAGCCTTTCGCATGGTATCCATCTGTCCCATCTCTGTATTGCGCTTTTGATAGGCGCTCCACAGGGACATAGTCATATTCAGGCTGAAGGCCGCGCAGCAGGGAACCCGCAGCTGCCGCAGGCAAAGCACACTATCGGCAAGACAGGCCGTCAAACTGAACAATAACAGGCTATTCAGGGAAAACCGTCTTTTCAAGATGTCCCCGAAGCCTTCCATCAGCTGATAGCTGCCGAACAGCGCGGACAAAAGCAGAGAAATAAACTGGACAAAGATCACAAACCGGATCCGGCCAGTGCTGATGGCGCCCATGGCGTACATTGCTGTGGTACCCGCAGATACGATGGCCACCAAAAAGCTGGCAAGGATCGCCAACTGCAGCTTGCCGAGACCCTGCTCAGACAGCTCATAATACCGTTTTTCCGGCCCTGCCACCAGCTTGCGCTTCAGCTCCCGCAGACGGGACTTGGGACGAAACACAATGGGCTCCGGCGGAATATACTCTCCGATGGGCTGCTCATATTCCGGCTCCCATTCTTCCGAATAAGGCTCTACCGGCGGTTCTTCCGGTACGAGGATCACTGGCTCCTGCGCTTCCTCCTCCCCTCCAACGGGAGTAAAGGCAATGGTCTGCTCAAGAGGCGATTCCTCCTGCTGGCGGACCGCTTTGGTGATCTCATCCAGCCGCACGGTATCCTGAGGCATAGCAGGATCCTGCGGAAAGCTTTCAGGCATAACGCCTTCCCATATCAGAATATCCTCATCTTCCCAAGGCTGTTCGGAGGTTTCCCGAGGCTCGTCAGCAAATTCTTTCAGAATGTCCTCAAGATCAAATTCTGTTCGCTCTTTTTTCCGATCATCCATGCCCCTTCCCTCCTTAGCCGCCAAGCCGCTGGCGCACCGCTTCATAAAGCAGGATCGACGCAGCAGCAGATGCGTTCAGCGATGAGATCCGGCCCCGCATGGGAACATGGACGGTAACATCGCAGTTTTTTTGCACCAGAGGGCTCATGCCTGTGCCCTCATTGCCGATCACGATAGCCGCAGGACCGGTCAGATCCGCCTGATACATGGGAACGGACCCTTCCGCGGCAGTGCCGAAGATCCAGACGCCCTTTTCCTTCAGCTGGGCAATGGTTTGATTGATATTGGTCACCCGGGCCACCTTCATGTACTCCACTGCACCGGCAGATGCTTTGGCCACCGTTGCCGTCAGGCCTACACTGCGGCGCTTGGGGATGATCACGCCATGAGCGCCTGCGCACTCAGCAGAACGCATGATCGCACCCAGATTATGAGGGTCCGTCAGCTCATCGCAGATCACGATCAGGGCTGCCTCCCCCCTGTCCGCTGCCTCCTGAAGAATGTCATCGACGGAGGCGTAGGTATGGGCTGCCGCCAGCGTGATCACGCCCTGATGGGCATGGGTGACGCTCATGGCATCCAGCTTTCGCCGGTCCACCGGCACCACCACCGCACCGGCCTCTTTGGCCTGTGCTGCCAGCCGCTGCAAAGCCCGGTCCGTCTCGCCGGAGGCAATGAACACTTTATCAATGGTCCTACCGCTGCGAAGGGCCTCTGTCAGAGCATTACGGCCCTCCAGCTGACCTTCTGTTTCCTCGGCAGGTACTGCCTGCACCGGGCGACGATACGCATCCTTCATCACATTCATCTCCAAACCGTGGGGCATACTGTCCCACAAACATAATATTTTTACCATTATAGCAGATTTTTAAGGCGCATACAACTGCTATTTTTTGCATTCCGGCCACGGAAGCATTCTTTGGTTGATTTTTTCCCGCTTATGATTTAGAATATGAGCAGTATTGCTTTGAAAGAGGTTAACCTGTTCATGAAAAACAACAGATATCCCCGCCTGGCCAGACTCTTGCGGATCATGGGAACTGCCGTGCTGACGCTGCTGCTGTTCGCAGGCTTTTTATGTTATTTCTCTGCGGCATGGTATGTATCGGTATACGGGCGGATCGGATTCGACTCCGTACTGTACACCCTGACCCAGAGCCTCAGCGGTGTCCAGTCCGGCCTGATCATTCAATATCTTACCGGTGCCGCCGTGCCTGCATTGGCATGGACTGCCGCGCTGACGCTGCTGCTGTTTGCCCCTTGGAAGAAAATCTTTAAAATCATACTGTTTCAAAAAATCAAGCTTCAGCTGTTCCCCTTCAAGTGGGTGTTTTCCTGCTGCATATGTGTGCTTTTGAGTCTGCTTCTGGTTGTACATGCTGCTTTTAATGTACAGCTGGTGGACTACATCATATCCAATATGCATCTTTCCTCTCTGTACGAAAACGAATACCGGGATCCTGAGCAGATCCAGATCACCTTCCCGGAGGAAAAGCGGAACCTGATCTATATCATACTGGAATCCATGGAGACCAGCTATCTGTCCAGGGAACAGGGCGGCGCGCTGGAATATAACCTGATTCCGGAGCTGTACCAGCTTGCTCAGGACAATGTGAATTTTTCCCACAACACGGACGTGGGCGGCTTCCGGGAGGTCTCCGGTGCCAGCTGGACGGTCGGTTCTATCGTCGCTCAGACCGGCGGTGTCCCACTGAGAACACCTGACGGTCTTTCCGACTGGCAAAACGGCTACGGCAAGGATGGCACATTCCTTCCGGGACTGACCTCCTTGAACAGCATGCTCCGGGACAACGGCTACTATCAGGCTCTGATGGTGGGGTCTGACGCCAACTTTGGCGGCAGAAAGACCTACTTTGCAACCCATGGCGTTGACGAGATCTATGATATTTATGCTGCCCGGGCAGATGGTATCATACCCAGAGACTACTTTGTCTGGTGGGGCATGGAGGATAAATACCTGTTTGAATATGCCAAACAGGAGATCACCGAAATCGCCGCCATGGACCAGCCCTTTAATTTCACCATGCTCACAGTTGACACCCACCATGTGGGCGGTTACCGGTGCGAATACTGCGACAGCACTTACGAGGAAAACTACGAAAATGTCATTTCCTGCTCCAGCAGGCAGGTTTATGAATTTGTACAGTGGCTGATGCAGCAGGATTTTTATGAAAATACCACGGTAGTCATCACCGGCGATCACTGCTCCATGGACAAAGGCTATTTCACTCGCAATGTGGATGAAAACTACACCCGTCATGTTTACAACTGTTTCCTCAACGCGGCGGCAGAGCCCGGCCGTACAGAAAACCGGCAATTCAGCGCGTTGGATATGTTCCCCACCACCCTGGCCGCGCTGGGCTGTCAGATCGAAGGCGATCGGCTGGGACTTGGCACCAATCTGTTTTCCGATCAGCCCACGCTAATGGAGCGGGTGGGCTATGCAAATCTCTGCTCAGAGCTGGCCAACCGGACAGAATTCTACGCAAGCAAATTCTACGCAAAAGAGAAATAACCCTGCCTCCGCAGTCTGAAGCCGGACTGCGGAGCATTTTTTCCGGAAGTTAACAGAAAATTTACGGCAAAAGGGTGAATCATTCGTTGCTAGCGGCGAAAAAATGTGATATGATGGGAAAAGCCATTAGCGGCAAGGAGGAAAAACATGGAACCCAATCGTAACGATTCCCAAAATCGAAATAATAAATCCGGCGACGGCAAGCGCCCCAAAAACAGTATACTGATCGCGCTGATCATCACCGTTGCCATTGTCATCGCGATCTCCTCGATCTATAACATGGTGTTGGGAAGTCAGTATACCCAGACCACCTTCTCCGATTTTCTGACTGCCATGGAAAACGGCGAACTGGACGAGGTGGAGATTCAGTATGACCGGATCTATTACCTGACCAAGGAGGAGGCCGCCAAGCCCGCCTCCCAGCAAAAAGCCTGCTACACAGGTCTTCCCAGCGGCGGAGACAGTGCCGCACTGGCGGAAAAACTCCACGGCATGGGTGTAAAGGTCAACAATCCCATTGTAGAGGACAATTCCGGTATCATTATGATCCTCTACTATGTCTTCATGTTTGCCATCATCTTCTTTATGATGCGCATGATTACCAAGCGCATGAGCGGTGACGGCGTCATGGGTGGCTTTGGCCACAGCAAGGCGAAAATGTATATGGAAAAGCAGACCGGCATCACCTTTAAGGACGTGGCCGGTCAGGATGAAGCCAAGGAGTCCCTACAGGAGATCATCGATTTCCTGCACAATCCCAAAAAGTATACCGACATCGGCGCAAAAATGCCCAAGGGTGCGCTGCTGGTAGGTTCTCCCGGTACCGGTAAGACCCTGCTTGCCAAGGCCGTAGCCGGTGAAGCCGGTGTCCCCTTCTTCTCCATTTCCGGTTCGGATTTTGAAGAAATGTTTGTGGGCGTAGGCGCCAGCCGTGTCCGTGACCTGTTCCAGCAGGCCACCAAGGTTGCCCCGTCCATTGTGTTCATCGACGAAATCGATGCTGTGGGCCGCAGCCGGGATGCCCGTTTCGGCAACAATGACCAGACCCTGAATCAGCTTCTGGGCGAGCTGGATGGCTTTGATTCCTCCAAGGGCGTTGTGATCCTTGCCGCCACCAATCGCCCCGAGATTCTGGATAAGGCGCTGCTGCGGGCCGGCCGTTTTGACCGCCGGATCATCGTGGACCGCCCCAACCTGCAGGGCCGTCTGGATACCCTGAAGGTCCACACCCGGAAGATCAAGCTCTCCGAGGATGTGGATCTGCGGAAAATTGCCCAAGCTACTGCCGGCGCGGTAGGCGCGGATCTTGCCAATCTGGTCAACGAAGCCGCTCTGCGGGCTGTCCGTCAGGGAAGAAAAGCTGTGAATCAGGAAGACCTGCTGGTCTCCTTTGAAACCGTGATCGCAGGCACAGAAAAGAAGAATACCGTCCTGACCGATACAGAAAAGCGTCTGGTTGCCTACCACGAGGTCGGTCACGCTCTGGTGGCCGCACTGGAAAAGCATTCTCAGCCGGTATCCAAAATCACCATCGTTCCCCATACCTCCGGCGCGCTGGGCTATACCATGCAGATGCCTGAGGAAGAAAAGTTCCTGAACACCTGTGAGGAGCTGATGACTGAGCTGCGGACGCTGGTAGGCGGCAGAGCTGCCGAGCAGATCGTATTCTGCGTCAAGACCACCGGCGCCGCCAATGATATCCAGCGGGCAACGGCTCTTGCCCGAAATATGATCACCCAGTACGGCATGAGCGAAAAGTTCGGACTTATGTCCCTTGCCACCGTCCAGAATCAATATCTGGAGGGGCAGGCCCTGATGGATTGCTCTCAGGATACCGCCGCGCTGGTGGATCAGGAGGTGCAAAAGCTTCTGGACCGGGCCTATGAGGATGCCAAGGCGCTGCTGACGGCAAACCGTGCCCTGCTGGACGAGATCTCCGAATTCCTGCTGACCAAGGAGACCATCACCGGCGAGGAGCTGATGGCCTATATCAACGCAAGCAAGAAGGATGCCGAAGCAGCGGAAGAAGCTGCAGAGGAATAAGGATAACAGGCAGGAGCCGGATGGTTCCTGCCTGATTTCTTGTGCACATCAGAGGGATCTTGCGCCATGATTTTCTAAATTTCCCCTTTACAAATGAGATAAATCCTGCTATAATAGCCAAGCTGTCAAGCAAATGCGCCGGTGGCTCAATGGATAGAGCATCGGATTCCGGTTCCGAGGGTTGGGGGTTCGAGTCCCTTCCGGCGTACCAACAGTTATTGTCACAAGCGGTTATCTCCGCATCACAGTGGCAAGATAAAGATTCCCCTCCTGCCCACGCAGGAGGGGTTTTTACCGCCCACAAAAGCAAAAGCAGCCCCTCCCCGGTCTGATCCGGAGAGGGGCGTTTCGTTAGGCTTTCTTTTCGTGCTGGGTGCCGAAGTAGAAGGAGATCACCGCGGTGACGATGAGCATCACATTGTCAGACTCAATGTCCCCCCGCAGGGCAAGGACGGAAAAGACCGCGATCACCGCCATGGTGACAATGGTCTTGACCTTCACAAGGTTTGCCAGGTTCTTCTTCAAGGTTTCCATATGTAGTCCTCCTTAGCTTGTGTAATCTTCGATTACGGTAATCCCGTACTCAATGGCACAGGTGTTCTCAATCCTGCAGCCACGGG